>NZ_JBHXNJ010000001.1:514485-590095 GCF_042719655.1 Nocardia sp. NPDC058518 | reverse complement strand
AGATGCCGCGGTGGCAGCGGCCAGTCGATGCGAGCGGGCCGCGAACTCGTCGAGGGGGGGGCGGGGCGCGGTGCCGGGGGCCGCGGGGGAGGGCGCCGCCCCGCGCCCCCCCAGCCAGCCCCCCCGCCCGCGCGCCCGCCCCGACCCCGGATTTGTCTCGACCGCTTCAGCCGACGCCGTTGTCGACCGCCGCCGGCGCCGTTGCCGGGGCGGGGAGGGCGCTGAACGCCCTCTGCGCGAAGCGGATCGAAGTATTCATTCGGGTAAGCAGTCGCGACTGCTTCGGTTCTCAGTATCGACGTATAAGGTTGGCAATTAGTTGGCCGAATGCGGAAAAACGTGGTTCCGAGCAGCGGAATGAGTGAAAACTATCCGGCGGGGCGGTGGGGCCTATCCGTTCGGGCAGTGTCGGTCCGCCCTATCTGCTGGGTGCTGTGTTCCGTTGAGGCAGTTTCGGAGAATTCTCCTTCATTTGCTGTGATCGACGCCATAACGTCGTATCTGCCCGGTTGATATTCCGGACCGCAAATCTTTCTCCGAAAGGAAAGACGATGCAGGTAGACGAGCTGCTCAAGCCGTTTCCGATCAAGGAGTTCCATCCGTTCCCGAGGGCTCTGCTCGGTCCCGGCTCCCATGAAATCATCGGCCCCGAGGCCCTGAAGCTCGGATTCAAGAAGGTGCTGGTCATGACCAGCGGTCTGCGCGGCACCGACATCGTCCCGAAGATCGTCGGCTCGCTCGAATACCACGGTCTCGAGGTGGTGCTCTACGACAAGGTCGAGTCGAATCCCAAGGACTACAACGCGATGGACGCGGTCGCGCTGTACCAGAAGCACGGTTGCGACAGCTTCGTCTCGATCGGTGGCGGCTCGTCTCACGATGCCTGTAAGGGTGCTCGTATTTCGATCGCTCACGACGGCCGCAACGTCAATGAATTCGAAGGATTCAACAAGTCGGAGAATCCGAAGAACCCGCCGCATATCGCGGTGTCGACGACGGCGGGAACCGGTTCGGAAACCTCGTGGGCCTACGTTATTACCGACACCACCACCGATCCCGATAATCCGCACAAGTACGTCGCATTCGATGACGCCTCGGTGCCCACCCTCGCGATCGATGACCCGGTGCTGTACTTCGACTGCCCGACCGACTACACCGCGCAGTGCGGATTCGACGTTCTGGCACACGGCTCCGAGCCATTCGTTTCCCGGCTGAATTTCATGCCGTCGATCGGCAATGCCATTCAGTCCATCAAACTGGTCTCGGAACATTTGCGTACCGCCACCTGGAACCCGACCGATCTGGCCGCCCGCGAGGGCATGATGTACGCGCAATACATCGCCGCCCAGGCATTCAACTCCGGTGGCCTCGGAATCATCCACTCGATTTCGCATGCCATGTCGGCGTTCTATGACACCCACCACGGCCTGAACAATGCGATCGCGCTGCCGCGAGTGTGGGCGTTCAACATGCCGGTGGCCTACAAGCGTTTCGCCGAGATCGCGAGTGCGATGGGGGTGGATACCCACGGTATGACCGATGTGCAGGCCGCCGACGCGGCATTGGCCGCCGCCATCCGGCTGCTGCGGGATGTCGGTATTCCGGAGAAGTTCACCGATATCACCTTCGATACCTATTCGAAGAACCGGCTCGGCCAGGGGCCGACGCCGTACTACGAGAACGCCGCGGTGATCAAGGGTGACGACGAGGACATCGACCGGATCACCCGGCACGTTCTCGGCGATGCCTGCACGCCGGGTAATCCGAAGGAATGCACCTTCGAGACGGTTCGCCCCGTCGTCGAACACTGCATGAACGGCAGCCTGGACGACTTGCTCGGCTGACCGTTCGACTCGGTCGCGGGGTGGATCCGCTGTTCGCCCCGCGGCCGGGCGCCCCTGCTTCGGAAGGACTATCGATGAATCACTTCACCGGCGTCGAGGACGTGCGACAGGCACTGTCCGCCACCGGCTACATTGCCGACCAGCAACTCGCGACCACCGTATTCCTGCAGACCCGCCTGGAGAAGCCGCTGCTCATCGAGGGTCCCGCGGGTGTGGGGAAGACCGAGCTGGCCAAAGCGCTCGCCGAGGCGACCGGACGGAAGCTGCTGCGGCTGCAGTGCTATGAGGGCCAGGACGAGAGTCGGGCTCTGTATGAGTGGGACTACGGCAAACAGCTGCTGTATACCCAGATACTGCGCGAGAAGACCGGTCAGCTGATCGCCGATGTCGATGACATCGATGCCGCGGTCGAGCGAATCGGCAACTACGACAGCGTCTTCTACTCCGAACGATTCCTCAGCCACCGGCCGTTGCTCGAGGCGGTCCGCTCGGAGGAACCGGTGGTTCTGCTGATCGACGAGATCGACCGCGCCGATGAAGCGCTCGAGGCGGTGCTGCTGGAAATGCTGGGGGAGTATCAGATCTCGGTTCCCGAGATCGGCACCTTCCACGCGAAGCATGTGCCGCTGGTGATCTTGACCTCCAACAACACCCGTGATCTGGCCGCCGCGCTGAAACGACGCTGCCTGCATCTGTTCGCCGACTATCCCTCGGCCGAGAGGGAGCTGGCGATCATTCGTGCCAAGCACACCGGCCTCGAAGAGGACCTGGCTGCCCAGCTGGTGGAGATCGTGCGCGGACTGCGGATGCTCGACCTGCGCAAGGCGCCCAGTATCTCCGAGACCATCGACTGGGCGCGTACCCTCGCAGTCCTCGAGGTTCGGGCGCTGTCACAGCAGGTGCTGACCGACACCATGTCGGTGGTCGTCAAGTACGACAAAGACCTGCGGGCGGCGCTCGATGCCCTGCCGCGACTGCTCGCTGGGCAGACGCCGCAGGTTGTGCCGGTCGTCGACGAACCGGACGGCTACCAGGTGCGCAAGTCCAAAGATGAGCCCGGCCGTTTCGACGACGGGTACTACGGTGCCAACGCCGCCACTCTGACCAGGGCCGACGTCAGCAGCAGCCAGGGTGCGCGGTCGTTCGCGCGCCGGCGGAGCGGGTAGGCGATCGTGCGGGCGACTGTGCACGGGTTCGTCGGGCTCCTGCGGCGGTGGGGGGTGCGGATTTCGGTGGCCGAGGCCATCGACGCGATGCGCTGCACCGCCGAGCCGGGCGTGCTCGCCGATCGCGAAACGCTGTGCTGCGCCCTGCGCGCCGCCCTCGTCAAGGATCAGCGCGACGACGAGGTCTTCACCGAACTGTTCGACGCCTACTTCATGCTGGTCCGGCTCGGTGGCGGGGCCGAGCAGCGCCGCGACGGCGCGGCTGCCGACCGAGCCGCGGTCGACGAACTCCCTTCGCAGGCAGGCGATCTCACCTCGCTCACCCTGTCCGGGCAACCGGCCGAAGCCTCCGGAAGTGAGGGGGCGCGACCCGAAGATGTGCGCCACCTGTTCGACACCGAGAACCTCGCGCCCCGGTTCAGCCTCACCGAGGACGAGGGCATGATCGATCTGTCCGCACCCACCGACGAGATCGCCTTCTCCCAGAACAATCAAGCCGCAGAGGCCAACGGCTACCGAATCCAACTCGATGCGCAGCGATTGCATGCCGGTGGTGCGCCGGGACAGCTCGCTTCGTCCGACGGGGCCACTGTCGACATCCGGCTCACGCCCGCCGAGCAGGAAGCACTACTCGATTGGCTCAGCGCCGCCGACAGTGTCGAGGACACCTCCGCCTGGGAGAACGCCCGAGCGCTCGGTGACCTGCCCGCGGCACTGCATCGCCACGCCGAAGCGCTGCTTGCGCTGCGCCACCGTCGCGCAACACAGCGACGCAGGGTTACCGAGGTCGCCGAGGTCAGTGCCTCCGAACGCAGCGAACTCGAGGATTCGCTGCGCCGGATCACCCGGTCGCTACGCGGCGCCCGCACTCATCGGCGGCAGGTGGGATCGGGCGGCCGCATCGATGCCGCGCGCACCATGCGCCGCAGCCTGCGCTTCGACGGCGTGCCGTTCCGGCCGGTGACGGTCCGTCGCCCCGAGGACCGACCGCGGCTGGTCGTGCTCGCCGACGTGAGCCTGTCCGTGCGTGCCACCGCGCATTTCACGCTGAATCTGGTGCACTCGCTGCAGGACATGTTCGCCCACGTCCAGTCCTACGCGTTCGTCGCCGGGGTCACCGAGACCACCGCGCTGTTCACCGAGTACTCAGCCGAACGTGCCCTTGGTGAGGTGTTCGGTGGTGATGTGATCGATCTCGACGCCAATTCCGATTACGGTGCGGTGTTTCGGGAATTCTTCGCCGAGCACATCGGTGCCCTGAACCGCCGCACGACCCTGCTCGTCCTCGGTGACGGCCGCGGCAACGGCAACGATCCGGGATTGGCCGAGTTCGCCGAGATCGCGCGTCGCTCCCGCGAAACCATCTGGTTGACACCGGAACCGCGCTATTCCTGGCCCCTCGGCAATTGCGCCCTGCCTGCCTACGCCGAGCACTGCGACCGGGTGCGAGTGGTCCGCGGTCTGCGGGAGCTGGCGCATGCGGCGCACCACATCAGTGCGGAGGTGGCCGGGCGATGACCGTTACTGTGCAGGATCGGCTGCATCCGCTGGCACCGATGGCGGAGCTGACCTACGACGACGGCGTCGTTCGGGTGTCTGCACGGACACCCGGGCGGGCGGCCAAAGGTGGTCGCACCGCCCACTTCCGCGTCCATGTGGAAGGGCGCCGCGTGCTGATCCAGCACTGCCTCGCGCCCGAACAGCTCGACAACGACATCGCGGAGATGATCGCCGAGGAACTGTTCCGATCCGGTCTGCTCAGCGGCACCGGGTTGTTCGAGCGGATCTTCGTCGGCGTGGTCCGTACGACCGTGGCCGGTGCCCTACCGGCCTGGACCATGTTCTACGAGAACACCCTCGCCAAGATTCGCAGTCACTGGGGCGAGCTCGGCGCTGCGGGGACCCAGCTCGCCGAGATGGCGCCGGTGTATCGCCGGGCCCTGGATCTGGTCGGCTCGGGGCCGGTGCTCGATGTCGGTTCGTGTTTCGGATTCTTCCCGCTGCTGCTCGCGGAAACCGGGGCGCAGGTCATCGCGACGGATATTTCTCGCGGCAGTATGGAATTGCTCGCGACGGTCTCGCTCGCACGCGGCACACGATTGCAAACGTTGTCCTGTGACGCGGCATCGATCCCGTTGGACAACAGTGTGCACACGGTGACGGTGCTGCATCTGCTCGAACATCTAGACCCGACGCACGGGCGTGCGGTGCTGGCCGAAGCGGTTCGGTTGGCCGCCAGGCGGGTGGTGGTTGCTGTCCCGTTCGAGGACGAACCGGACCCGATCTACGGCCACGTCCGCACTTTCGACCTGCCCGAGCTGGCCGCACTCGCGATCGAGACCGGCCTGCCGTTCACCGTGACCGAACATCACGGTGGTTGGCTGGTTCTCGACACGGCGTAGCCCGGTCCGCTGATGCAAGAACGACCGGGGAGACGTGGTTCAGTCGGTAGTGCCCAGTCATCTGCCCGGGGTAGCGGTGGTGAGGCGGTGGGGCGGTTCTCGATCGGCCGGTTCGACGGTCCCGAGATTCATTGCGGTGGAGTCGATGTGATGATCCGAGGCAGCAGCGGCGCCAGGGTGCGGTGGCGCCGGCAACCTGCCCAGACCCCGGCGCTGTAGGCGACGTCGTCGGCGATTCGCAGCAGGGTCCAGCGTGCCCCACGTCGTCCGGCCACCGCCTCTGCCAGCACGTTGAGCATGCTGAAAAGCACTGCGCGGCGCCCTGCTCGGGTCAGCAGGGCCACTGGCCACCAGGTGCGCCGAACGGCTGCGGCGAGCATCTGCCCGGCCGCGAGATGGCCCTGGCCCGCGACGGAGACGGCGGCAACGGCAGGCAAGCTGTGGCGTCGCAACGCGCGATAGGCCAATGCGGTGCTCACCGCGCCCGTGCCCAGCGCGGCCCCCGGTCGTCCCGCGACGACCAGGCCCCACGACAACGCGCTCCAGCCGTTGAGACGGGCGCAGGTGAGTCGTCCCGGATGCCGAAGAGCCAGTGGCGCGGCCGACGTTCCGTAGTCGAATCGCTGCCGCAGCCAGGCACGCAGGGTCTCTCGCGGCTGATGTCGCACCACGGCATCGGGTTGATAGCGGACGAGCCAGCCGCTGTCCACGAGACGCCAGACCAGGTCGACATCCTCACCGAAGCGCAACTTTTCGTCGAAGCCGCCGATCGCGATCAGCGCAGCGCGCCGCACCACGAGCGCGGCCGTCGGCACGTAGCCGATGCGGGTCATCGGCCGAACGACGCCGCAATGCGGCCCCATATCGAGGCTCGACCGATCGACCTCGTAGTCGGCGAGTTCCGCGCCGATTCCCCGGCTCTGCCTGCTGACTGCCGATCCACGTACTCGAGGGGCGACCGCCGCGACCGCGGGATCGTCGAACAGCGGCAGAATGGACGCCAGCCACCCGGGGTCGGGCTCGACATCGGAGTCGATGAAGGCGATCAGGTCTGTCTTCGCCTGCCGAAATCCGGTGTTGCGCGCGGCCGCTGGCCCGTGCGGCACGTGATGGCGCAGGGTGGCAGCGGCCAGCGGTGGTGTGGAACCGTCGTCGACAACGATCCGTTGGTAGAGATCGGTGGTGGCCGCGAGCAGCCAAGCGACACCGACGGCGTTGTCCTTGACCGGTACGACCAGCGTGACATCGGCGGTGGTGTGCAGGCCGGGAGCCCGACGGGGGTGTACCAGCCCGATATCGAGCAGACGTCGTGCGAGTCCGCGAGCCGCGGGGGTGGTGCCGACCGGGGCTCCGGCGAGCCATCGATTCAGCAGATCGACTCCTGGCGCGGCCAGTCGCAGCATGCGGAGCGGGGATCCGCCCAGCAGCACAGACCCCTCACTGTGCCTGCACACGCTGACATCGAGTTCCAGGCGGAGTTCGGGCGGCGGGTAGTCCGATTGCGGGGTACCGGAGACCAGACCTACCCGCCGGGCGCGCACTACATGCCCCGCGTGAAACCGTCTGGGATGACCAGATCCTCCGGGCACAGGTCGTGGATGGACGAGCGGCCGAGCCCGTACAGCGTGGAATCGATACCCTGCCGCAGGATTTCGAGGACATTGTGCACACCGCGCTCGCCGTTCGCGGCCATACCCCATAGGTAAGGACGGCCGATCATGACGGCCTTCGCGCCCAGCGCCACGGCCTTGACGACGTCACTGCCACGCCGGATACCACCGTCGAGCAGAATCTCGACCTGATCCCCGACCACGTCCGCGATACCGGGCAGGGCCCGGATGGCCGCGGGAGTCGAATCAAGGTTGTTTCCACCATGATTGGACACCGAGATCGCGGTTGCGCCGATATCGACGGCCCGGCGGGCATCGTCGGTCCGCATGATTCCCTTGATCATCATCGGGCCGTCCCACTGCTCACGCAACCACGCCAGATCCTGCCAGGTCGGCGGTGGGGTGCCGATCCACTCACCGTAGGCACCGAAGAACGTCGGACCGCGTTCGCCGGCCGCGACGAGGTTGGGGGTGGTGAGGTCCGGCAGCGCGCCCGCGCGCAGAAAACGAAGCAGCCAGCCGGGGCGGGTCAGCACTTGCGGCGCGAACCGCACTGCCGTTTTGATATCGATGCGTTCGGGAAGCGGTGGGCTGCCCCAGTCACGGGCCGTGGCGAACACCCAGTCCAGGGTGATGATGATGCCCTTGGCGCCGGCCCGCTTGGCGCGATCGAGCCGCGCCAGCATGGTGTCCTTGTCACCGAGCCAATAGATCTGGAAGAACACCTTGTCGTTGGCGGCGATGACGTCCTCGATCGGTTTGGACGCGAACGACGACAATCCGAGCGCGGTGCCCGACGCGGCGGCAGCCCGCGCGACCGCGACCTCACCGCGCGGGTCGACCGCCTGCACTCCGGTCGGTGAACAGATCACCGGCAGCGAGATCGACTGCCCCAGTACCGATGTCGATTGGTCGCGGGTGGCGGGCAGGTCGGCGACGTGCGGGCGGAACCCGAGTTCGGTGAACGCGGCGGTGTTGTCCGACAGCGTCACGCCGGATTCGGAACCGGCCAGCAGTGCGCGATACACCGGTTCGGGTATCCGTTTCTTCGCGCGCTCGCGCGCTTCGGCGACGGTCTCGAACCAATCCTTGGTGCTTGCCATATCAAACGTCCTTTGCGAGTCAGCGGAGTCCGGACAGTGGGCTGGTGTCACATGCCCGGTCTGGCACCGGGCGGCTGAGCACAGGCAGCCCGAGCGAGACCGCTCGAGGGCGGGCCGGAGCCCGGGAGTGGTCCTTGTCCGGCCGAGGTGTGGCGCCGACGAGAGCGAGTGCGCTGTCGGCATTGCCCTTGACGCATTCGGGGTCGGGGCCGTCCAGCGGGAGACCGGTGAAGAATTTGGCTGCCATGCAACCGCCCTTGCAGGAGTCGAAGGCCGAGCAGGTGGTGCATGCTCCGCCGGTCTGCGGCTCCCGCAAAGAGGTGAACAGTTCCGATGTGCGCCATACGGTTTCGAATCCGCCGGGGTCACGGACGTTGCCGCCGAGGAACTGGTCGTGGATGGCGAACGGGCAGGCGTAGACATCGCCGATCGGGTCGATCAGGCACACGACCCGGCCCGCCCCGCACAGGTTCAGTCCGGGCAGCGGGGTGGAGCCGAGGGCGTTGAGGTGGAAGAACGAGTCGCCGGTGAGTACCTGATCGCCGTTGGCGATGAGCCAGTTGTAGATCTGCAGCTGCTGGTCGGTGGTGGGGTGCAGCTCGTTCCACACGTCGGCGCCGCGCCCGGACGGCCGCAGGCGCGTGATCCGCAACTGGGCGCCGAATCGGTCGGCGATGGCCTTGAACTCGTCGAGTTGGGCGACGTTGTGGCGGGTCATCACCACCGAGATCTTGAAGTTCTCGAAGCCGGCGGCGGCGAGGTTTTCCATCGCCCGATACGCCATGGCGAACGAGCCGGGACCGCGCACCGCGTCGTTGACCTCGGCGGTCGCGCCGTCGATCGAGATCTGGACATCGACGTAGTCGGTCGCCGCCAGTTGGCGGGCGCGTTCGGGGGTGAGCCGGACTCCGTTGGTGGAGAACTTGACTCCGACATTGTGGTCGACGGCGTAGTCGAGCAGTTCCCAGAAGTCCGGCCGGACAGTAGGTTCGCCGCCGCCGATGTTGACGTAGAACACCTGCATCCGCTGCATTTCGTCGATGACGGCCTTGGCTTCGGCGGTGCTCAGCTCACGCGGGTCACGCCGCCCGGACGAGGACAAGCAGTGCTCGCACGCCAGATTGCACGCGTAGGTGAGCTCCCAGGTCAGGCAGATCGGCGCGTCCAGGCCGTGTTCGAAATGTTCGACGAGTTTCATCGTTTCTCCTTTTGCGGGCAGGGCAGGGCCCGGCGCTCACGCCCCGGTGCGGGCCGCGATCGTGCCGGTCGCGGCCAGGCCGGCCAAGGCGGCGAGGTATTCGGGGCGGTCGTTGTCCGATATCTCCGCCGCGGCGAGGGCGGTCGGGATGTCCGGGTGGTTCGCCAGGGCGCTCACCACGCGGACCAAGGCGGGCGTCTTCAGAAACGACAGCCGCCGCGTGCCGTAGTCGTAGAGCAGCGCGCCGAACGACTCCGGGCGCACCGCCACCGAGGGCGAAAGCCGATACGGCCGCGCCGGATCGAACGGCGCGACCTCAGTAGACACCGCACATCCCATCGATCGACACATCTTCGATCAGGAGGTCTTCTTCGACCACTGCGGCTTCGACATTGTCGGTGTTGGTGTTCTCGCTCATTGCGGCTCCTATCCGAGGTGATGGTGAACTCGACGGTAGGTGCCCGTGAATCCGAAAAGAACGAGTTGGCTGCGGAACCATTCGAACGCGCGCTCGACCCGTCCGATCGGTCAGGTGGAGTCGGATCCCTCGGACGGTGTGTCTGCCATCACATCGGCGCTAGCCTGGAGTTGTTCGGCGGCGTTGCCGAATGCGTGCAGAAGGAGTTCTCGTGGCCCAATTGACGCGACCCGCATCGAGTTCACCGGCGAATCCGGCAGGATGGCCGTCCGTGGCGTCGGCGGTGAGCGCGTTCGCGGGCAATCGCGCAGACGCCGATGCTCCCGAGCTGGCCGGGCCGGGCGTGCTGGCGACGGCAGCGACCGCGGCACCGCAGCTGGCGAAGTTTCACGCTCCCGAGATCGTCTTCGGGCCAGGAGCACTCGCCGAACTCGGCCATTGCGCGTTGCGGCTCGGCGCCCGGCGGCCGTTCCTGGTCACCGATCCCGGGATCATCGAAGCAGGGTGGGCCGACGAGGCGATCGCCTATCTGCAGCAGGTCGGGCGACAGCCGGTGGTGTGGTCGGCGATCACCCCCAACCCGAAGGACCACGAGGTCGCCGCCGCCTACGAGCACTACGTATCCACCGGGTGCGATGTGATCATGGCGGTCGGTGGCGGTTCCTGTATCGACGCGGCCAAGGCGGTAGCCATTCTGGCGGGCAACGGCGGAGCGATCCTGGATTACGAAGGCGTCGACAAGGTCGTGCGCCCGATTCCGCCGCTGGTGATGGCGCCATCGACTTCCGGTACCGGTGCCGACGTCTCGCAGTTCGCCATCGTCACCGATACCGCGCAGCGCATCAAGATCACCATCCTCAGCCGTACCCTGGTGCCCGATATCTCGATCGTGGATCCGCGGCTGTTGATCACCATGCCCGAAGACCTCAATGCCGCCACCGGGTTGGACGCCCTCACCCACGCGATCGAATCGTTCGTCTCACGCGCGCACAACCGGCTGACCGACCTGCACGCACTGCACGCGGTACGCCTCATCACGAACAACCTGTGTCAGACAATGACCCATCCGCGCAGCGCCGAACCACGCATCGCCATGGCACAGGGTTCGCTGGAGGCCGGTATGGCATTCACCAACGCCATCCTCGGGATCACCCACGCCATGAGCCATCAGGTCGGCGGGCTACTCGACGCGCCGCACGGCGTCCTCAACGGTGTGCTCCTTCCACACTGCATCCGATTCAACGCCGAGGCCGATCCGGACGCCTTCGTCCCGCTCGCCGCGGCCGTCGGCATCGATGTCACGCGCAGGCCGGCCGCCGAGATCGCGCTGCTCCTCGCGGAACAGGTACGACACCTCGCCGATGAGGTCGGCGTCCCGAAGGGGCTCGGTGCGCTGGGCGTCACGGACGCGGACATCCCGATCCTGGCCCGCACCACGCTCAACGACGCTTGCCTGGCCACCAATCCGCGCGCCGCCGATGTCATCGACATCGAAGCGCTGTTCCGGCGGGCACTATGAGGTCGGAGACCACCGGGAACACCGATCCGGACGTACCCGGATTCGGGCGAACTCTCGCCGATCTGGGCGTTCTGACGGGGGTCCGCTCGGGCAAGAGATCGTATTATCCGGCCTATGTCCGCTCGTCCGAGCGCCTGGAGAACACCATTCGCGCACTCGACCGGATCTCACGTGCACTCGTTCGCACCGCCGAAGGCCCGCGCGGGCTGGTGGAGGCAGTACTGCGGGCCGCGGCCGAGCATCTGCAGGCGGACTGGATGCTGGTCGTCGTCGCTGACGGGGCATTGCGGGCAGCCCGGCCGCGATTCCTGATGCTCGGCGGTGACGGTGTGATCGAGGACGAACAGCAACTACCGCCCGAGGTCCGCGCGCACCTGCGGGTCCTGCGCAGCAGGCCATGGGAGGCCGAGGAAACGCGAATCGGGCCGGTCGTGCGGGTCGCCATGACACTCGACGGGGAACCGGTCGGCGGCATCGCGGGATTGCCCGGCCGTGATGTGGACGTTGCCGACACCGACCTGGCGATTCTGCGGGTGCTCGCCAATCAGGTCGCCGTCGCGCTGCACAACGCGTTCCTGCTGCATGCCACCACGAGACTGCGTGGCCGCACCGAGAAACTGAGCGAGACCGCGGCTCAGCGGGCCCGCGATCTCGCCGAACGCGAGGCGCAACTCGCGCTGACCCAACAGCGATTGAGCGAAGCGATGCAGCGTCAGGTGCTCGACGACGAGCGTCACCGCATCGCGCGCGAATTACACGACAGCGTCACCCAAGACGTGCTGTCCGCCGGGATGACGATCGAAATCTGTCGATCCGAGCTCGCGGCCTCCGACGGCCCGCCTGACCAGATCATCGAACAGCTCACCGCCGCAAAGGATTTGACCAGGCATGCGGTGGAACGGCTGCGTACGGCCATCTACGCGCTGCACCACAACTCCGACGAGGCGGCCGGATCGTTGCCGATCATGCTCGAGCGGCTGTCGAGCGTGCACCTGCCCAGCGACCTTCAGGTGCGGGTCATGGTGATCGGCACTCCGGCGCCGTTGCCGGGCGAGGCCGAGCATTCACTTCTCCGGATCACCGGAGAGGCGTTGTTCAACACGGTCGCTCACACCAACGCAGGTCGGGCTCAGGTCCGGTTGTCCTACCACTCGGACCGAATCGTGCTGACCATCGCCGACGACGGCGACGGCGACCCCGCCCAATTGCGCAAGGTGCTGCGGATGACGTCCTCTGCCGATCTGGCAGGCGTGCATCGCGGCCTGGCCAACATGCGTGCCAGAGCCGGAGAAATGGGTGGGAGCATGTCGATTCGTCGCTCGAAACTCGGCGGGATCATGGTCAGATTCGAAATCCCGCTGTCGACGATCGAGGCAGGGGCGCACTCGTGAACACATCCGAATCGGTCGCGCCGCCACCGCGGCCCCCGATGCCGCCATTGCGAATCGTGCTGGTCGATGATCACGCGATCGTGCGGCAAGGTTTGCGCTCGATCCTCGAACGCGAGGACGATATGCACGTCGTCGGTGAAGCCAGCACGGCAGGCGCGGCGCTGTCGGTGGTCGAACAGCAACGACCCGACATCGTCCTGCTCGACCTGAAGCTGGGAACCGGCGCCGACACCGAGGGTCTGACGGTCTGCTCGGAGCTCACCGCCAGGTTTCCCGATACCGGAGTGCTGGTTCTGACAACATTTCTCGACGATGCCCTCGTACTCCAGGCAGTGCATCGCGGGGCAAAGGGCTACGTGATCAAAGACGTGGACACCAGTGGCCTCATCGCCTCGATCCGTGCGGTCGCGCGCGACGAGAGTGCCTTCGATTCCCGCTCGGCCTCGGTGATGATGCGCTCGATCAGAACCGCGCCCGAGGAACCCTCGCTGACCGACCGCGAGCAGAAGGTCCTCGAACTCCTCGCACACGGCTTGAGCAACCGCGAAATCGGCGTCAAGCTCTACATATCCGAGACCACGGTGAAATTCCACGTGCGCAACATCATGCGAAAGCTCTCCGTGTCGACCAGGGCAGAGGCGGTCTACGAGGCGAGCAAGCTGGGCTTGATCTGACAGCGATCCGGTCCCTCGGCAGTCAACCTGTTGCCAACCCTCGGTGACGATACTGCCCGCTATGGATGACGTGGTAACCGGAAGTAATCTCACTCCCGCACGATCGGCACGCCAGGCGGACTCGGCCGCCGAACTCTACGGCCTCGCCGACGCTGATCGGGTGGCGTTCTGGGCGACACAGGCAGACCGGCTGCACTGGGATACTCATTGGCACACAACGCTGGACTGGTCTGCGGCTCCGTTCGCCCGCTGGTTCGTCGGCGGTCGGTTGAACGTTGCCTACAACTGCGTGGATCGACACGTGGACGCGGGGTACGGCGATCAGGTGGCGATTCATTGGGTCGGCGAACCAGGCGATACCCGCGAGGTGACCTATGCCGAGCTGCAGAGGTCGGTGGCGCAGGCGGCGAACGCGCTGACAGCGCTCGGATTGAGCGCAGGCGACCGCGTCGCGATCCAGTTGCCGATGATTCCCGAGGCCATCGTCTCCATGCTGGCCTGTGCCCGTCTCGGACTGGTGCACAGTGTCGTGTTCGCCGGCTTCTCCCCAGCAGCGCTGAGGTCACGTGTCGACGATGCCGGAGCACGGGTGGTCATCACCGCCGACGGACAGTACCGACGGGGCGGCGCCGTGTCGATGAAAGACAAGGTCGACGAGGCACTGATTGGTGCCGCGAGCGTCGAAAAGGTTGTTGTCGTTCAGCGTGTGGGCGAGGATCTCGCCGGTGAGCTGCCGTGGGTCGAGGGGCGCGACGTCTGGTGGCACGATCTGCTGAACGGGAAATCCGATCGCCACGACTACGAATCCTTCGATGCCGAGCACCCGCTGTTCATCCTCTACACCTCCGGCACCACCGGGAAACCGAAGGGCATCCTCCATTCCTCGGGTGGCTACCTCACCCAGGTGGCCCACTCGCATCGTCTGATCTTCGATCACCAACCCGGACACGACGTGTACTGGTGCACGGCCGACATCGGCTGGATCACCGGCCATTCGTACCTGGTGTACGGACCACTGGCCAACCGCGTCACCCAGGTCGTCTACGAGGGCACTCCCAACACGCCACACGAAGGTCGGCACTGGGAGATCATCCAGCGCTACCGCGTCTCGCTTTACTACACGGCGCCTACCCTCATTCGCACATTTATGAAGTGGGGCAACGAAATTCCCGCTCGCTACGACCTGTCCAGCGTGCGCGTTCTCGGCAGCGTCGGCGAACCCATCAACCCCGAAGCGTGGCTGTGGTACCGCAAGCACGTCGGTGCCGATCGCACGCCGGTCATCGACACTTGGTGGCAGACCGAGACCGGCGCGGTCATGATCGCCCCGCTGCCGGGCCTGCGCGCCGCCAAACCCGGTGCGGCACAACGACCGTTGCCGGGCATTTCGGCCAAGGTCGTCGACAGTCGAGGTGACGAGGTCGCAGCAGGGGAATCCGGATATCTCGTACTCGACCGCCCTTGGCCGGCGATGACTCGCGGTGTGTGGGGCGATGACGATCGCTTCCGCTCCACATATTGGGAGCGCTTCGCCGCGCTGGGGTACTACCTGGCCGGTGACGGTGCCCGGTACGACTCGGATGGTGACATCTGGATCCTCGGCCGTACCGACGACGTCATGAATGTCTCCGGCCACCGGCTATCCACGTCCGAGATCGAGTCGGCACTCGCGGGCCATCCACTCATCACCGAGGCCGCGGTCGTCGGTGCCTCGGATGAGGTCACCGGCCAGCGCGTCGTCGCATTCGTCATCCCCCGTGATGCGGCCGACGCGGTAGAGCCGACCACTGAGGAACTACGTCGCCACGTCGCCCGTGCGATCGGCCCGATCGCGACACCACGCGAGATCCTGATTGTGCCCGAGCTCCCGAAAACCCGGTCCGGCAAGATCATGCGACGGCTGCTGCGCGATATCGCTGACGGCAACGAAATCGGCGAAACCACCACTCTCGCAGACCCATCGGTGGTGACGAAGATCGCGGAACAATACCGCACCAGCTGAGATGAGACGCCGACGAATCCGATCTCGAAAGGTCTACACAAGTGAGAGTTGTTCTGCTCGGACCGCCTGGGGCCGGCAAAGGCACTCAAGCCGTTCTGCTGTCGGAAAGGCTGGGTGTTCCCCACATCTCCACCGGAGATCTCTTCCGCGCGAACATCAGCCAGCACACCGCGCTCGGTCGAGCGGCACAAAAATGCATAGATGCCGGTGAACTCGTCCCCGCCGAGGTCACCAATCGCATGGTCGAGGCCCGGGTGGGTGAGCCGGATGCCGCGAACGGTTTTGTGCTGGACGGCTACCCGCGCACGGTCGACCAGGCCGACGCGCTGACGAAGATTCTCTCCCGCGGTGGCGTCGCGCTCGACGCCGTGCTGTGCTTCGCGGTCGCCGAGGACATCGTGGTCGATCGTGTGCTCGGCCGTGGCCGTGCCGACGACACCGAGGCAGTGATCCGCAACCGGTTGCGGGTCTACCGCGAGGAGACCGAGCCGTTGCTCGAACACTACGACGGTCTGGTCGTCACCATCGACGGTATCGGCGAGGTCGACGAAGTGAACGCGCGAGCGCTGGCCGCGATCGGCTGATCCTCGCGTCTTTCGTCGACCGGCCGTAGACCGCTCCCCACGCTACTGGGCAGTTTCGTACCGACCAGTAACCGTGTTACTGTTCGGGAGTTGCACTGCTGTGATGGGCATCATCAACGCCATCGAGTGCGACTCGGCTCACTGCGGCGGCGGCGCCGTATCAATTCACGGGGAGTATCTGAATGCATAGCAAGCTTGGGTTGCGCTCGAAGGGGAACGCGCTGCCCGGTTCGATCGGCGTACTGGCCGCGGCGGTGGCTGCGGTATGCGTCGTCGGCGTGGTGGCGGGTGTCGGCACTCCGGAGGCGACTGCCGCTCCGGTGAGCGGGTTCTATACCCCGCCTGCTCAGATTTCGAGTGTGCCCGGCGCGATCGTCAAGACCGAGCCGATGCGCATTCTCGCGACGTTGCCGACCGCTGCGGGCTGGCCCGTGAATGCCACGCGTGTCATGTACACCACGCAGTACCAAGACGGCTCGCCCGCCGCGGTCACCGGCACCTACATCGAGCCCCAGGGGCCATGGCAGGGCCCGGGGGAGCGCCCCACCGTCGTCATCGGGCCCGGAACCGCGGGCCAAGGCGACCAGTGCGCCATGTCGGTCGCCTTCTCCACCGGCCTCACCCTGACCGCCGACCCCTCACTGTCGTTGTCGGCCAACCAGGAACTGCCGTCCTCGGCTGTCTGGAGTGCGCTGGGAGCTCGCGTCCTGGTCACCGATTACATCGGTCTCGGTACTCCTGGCGTCCATACCTTCGCCAATCGCATCGAAGGCGGGCACGCGATCCTCGACGGCGCCCGCGCCGCCAACAATCTCGGCGGAGTCGGACCGGAAACCCCCGTCGTCTTCTGGGGCTACTCGCAGGGCGGCGGTGCCACCGCGGGTGCCGCGGAGCTGCACCACAGCTACGCGCCCGAACTCAACGTCAAAGGCACGTGGGCAGGCGGGCCCACCGCCGATCTGGCCAAGATCCTCGCCCGCATCGACGGCGCCCTCATCGGCGGCGCCATCGGATTCGCCATCAACGGACTGCTCGCCCGCTACCCGGAGTTGCACGCGGCTGTCGACCGGGTGACCAGCCCCGCCGGACGAGCCATGCTCGAAACCCTCAGCGGTGAGTGCGTGGGCGACATCATCACCAAACAGCCGTTCCTCGAGACCAGCTCGCTCACCATCGACGGCCGTCCACTGCTCGAACATCTGCGCGACATGCCAGAGGCGGCGCCCGTCCTCGCCGAACTTCGCGCAGGCAGCGTCGCGCCGCCGACGCCCGTGCTGATCACCAGCGGCCTCAACGACGACACCGTCCCCTACAACCAGGCCCGCCAACTTGCCGAAGACTGGTGCGCCAGAGGTGCCACCGTCACCTTCCGCACCAACAACCTGCCGCCGATCCTCTCCGGCGCGACGATCCCCAACCACTTCGGACCCGAACTGATCGACGGATTCGGCCCGGACAACGCGATCACCTACCTGCTCGACCGCCTCGCCGACAAGCCGATCTCCGGTTGCACCCTCGACTGAAACAGCGGTCTTCGCGCGAAGAATTCTGACAGCGAATATCGCCGGATGTGCCTGGCGCCAGGCACAATTGACAGGGAAGTCACCACGGAGTGACTACGACAACACGCGGCTACTCTGCCCTACCGAAGGTTGGTGAATGCACCGATGTCGATGCCGTTGTACGACGAGGTCCTACCGCGCGGCGAACGCGACGGATTCGGGTTGCGCGTCGGTGCGATCATCGACCGCGGCGGAGAAGTGTTGCTCCTGGAAGCGAACAG
Organism: Nocardia sp. NPDC058518; assembly: GCF_042719655.1. Classification (NCBI taxonomy): domain Bacteria; kingdom Bacillati; phylum Actinomycetota; class Actinomycetes; order Mycobacteriales; family Nocardiaceae; genus Nocardia; species Nocardia sp. NPDC058518. The sequence goes on along the minus strand of NZ_JBHXNJ010000001.1, from coordinate 572,401 downwards.
CACCGGCCCCGTCCGGCCGACCCACAAACTCCCCGGCGCCACCGTGGGACCCGGCGAGTCCGTTGCCGCGGCACTGACGCGGGGAGTCCGGGAGGAAACCGGCCTGACCGTCACCGGCATCCGGCACCATGTCGGTGACTTCGACTACCTGTCCCCAGCCGGAAAGCCGGTGCGGCGTCTACATTTCGCCGTCGACGTGAAAGCCACCGGCCCCATCCGCCTTTCTGTCCACGCCGGGTACCTGTGGGCATCGTTGGACCGGGAACTGTTCGTCACTCCCTCGATCCGGAGCATCCTCGAGACCTACAAGGACCTCCCTGCACCCTGACCGATCAACACCGGTGGGGCTGGGCCACCGCGGGAACGATCAAAAATCGGTCTCGACCTCTATCTTTCGGTCGAGCCTGGGTGGATGATTGCCAAGAGGCCGGCTCGCGATCTCCGCCCAGCTCACGGGCGATCGAGCGATGGCGAAATATCGTGACTGGACCACTGGGGGACAGGATCGTGGCATTCCTCGAGAAGTATCCGAAAGCGGACGACGAAGGGGCGTTGCCTCCGAGAGTCTGGGGATTCCGATGACTGTGATCCTCAGGCCCGGAGATCGTGGAGACCTTGTCGGGGTACTCCAGGCGACGCTGAACCGTGACTACCCGCTCTACTCCAGATTGGTCGTGGACGGGGAATACGGCCCAGCCACGACCGCGGTGGTCGCGGAGTTTCAGCGCCGTGCCGGGCTCGATGTCGCCGAACCCGGCACGGCCGACACAGCGACGTTGCGCAGGCTCGGACTGAACTTCGACCCGATTCCACCAGCCGGGACCCGGCCGTTGTACTACAGCTTCGCAGGCACTTGGGGCCATTGGAGTCAGGGACCACCGTTCGACGTCGGCTCGGCGCTCGAGGGCGAGCGTCGGGTCCGCAATCAACCGGTCGCCTACCCCGCCAGCGGATTTCTCAATCCGGACCCGCACACCAGCTACCGGGAGTCGGTGGCGCTCGGCGTCGGGGAGGGGATCAGGCTGATCCTGCTCAATCCCGGCCCGTTCATCCTCGCGGGATACAGCCAGGGTGCGGAAGTCGTGGTGCGGCTGATGACGCTCATGACCGACAGCGGGCCGCTCGCGCACCGCGCGGACGATCTGCGGCGCGTGATCACCTTCGGGTCGCCGTGCCGTCCGCCGGGACGCACTCTGCTGGGCAACAACCCACCGGGTGCCGGAATCTCGGGCGACTACACGCCCCAGGAATTCCGCGACCGCACCTTCGACTTCGTGCTCGACGGTGACATGTATTCGACGACCACCGACGACACGCTGCTGGAGCAGTTCTACGACCTGCTCGTCCACGCGGAGCTGTCGGTGCCGTTCGCGGTTGCGGTGTTGCAGTTCCTGCAATCGAACATCCTCGGTGGCCGTCTCGGTGGCCCGCTCGGCAATGTCGGCCGAATGACCGTGCCGACAGCGCTGACTGGACTCGGTGGCGTCGACTTCGTCAAGGCCGTCCGAACCATGCAGGTCGTCTCCGAGTTCCTGATCCGCAATCCGCATGTCCACTACCACGACTGGCCGGACTTCGACGGCCACACCGGAGTCGAGCGTGCCAAGCAAGTCCTTCGCGACATCACATCGCCCGACTAGCCGGGGTCGGACCCGCCGACCCCGCTAGCTATCGGACAGGAATTTTGAAATGCATTGCGCGGTAAGGCCATCCGTCGGTGGTCTTCCATTGCGACACCAACAGATGTAGGCCGGCGTCGAGCGTGGATCCGGGGATGATGCACGGGCCGTAGAGTTGTGCGACCCGGTCATTGCCCTCTTCTCCCCATGCCGACCCGCGAATGGGTGTCGTCTTCGGCACCAGGTAGAGGTTGTCGGTGGGAGTGTCGAGCAGGCGCAGGTCGATGTCGTAGCCACCGGTGGTGGAGGCGTCGAAGTTGACCAGAACCCATTTGTTCTGGATCTTGCGCAGGCACATCTCGCCGAACTTCTCCGCGGAGGGCTGGGTTTCGAGTACCGGTGTCGGTGGGTTTCCCCAGTTCCAGCTGCCGTCGCGCCAACCCCAGCCGATGTAGGCCCCAGGGTCGGTGATCCGGTCCTCGCGGACGCGGCGCAGGATGATCCCCTTGTCGCGCTGGAATCCGGTGGAGAAGACATACACCCACCCGTCGTCGTCGCGTTCCCAGGTCCACAGTTGCGCGAACCCGTTGTGCAGGCCCGCGTCGAACTGGGCACCGGTGGGCCGCCAGGACTTTCCGTTGTCGCTCGACGTCCAGATCTCGGTGCGCACTACGTTGCCGAGGCCCTCGTTGATCATCACGTGCAGGTAGATGTCCTGGCCGATGGTGATGACGTCGGAGGGTAGTGCCGTCGTCCCTCCCACATGGTCGTAGGGCCACAGTTGCCGGGCATAGTTCGGATCCGATCCCGCGGCTTCGTGCCACACGATCCCGCTGTCCAAATTCGTTGTGTCCGAGTACAACGCGACCGGAGAACGCCAGTCGTCACCGCCGACCATCGGGTTGCGGAAGGTGTCGCCGAAGACGGCGAGAATCCGGCCCGAGGGCGTACGGGTCATCACCCCGAGATCGGTTGCGGCCATACCGAACTGGTCGGTGTGGCCCGGCCCGGTCGCGTTGGTGATCTTGCGTGCGCCGGTGGGGACGGCAGCGGGGGCGGGCAACCGCCAGCCGTCCTTGATGACGCCATACCACTCGCCGGCGTAGACATGGCCGGTGACCGGCCAGCCCTTGGCCTTCTGCATGGCGGTCGCGGCGTCGCGGGTGGCGTCGTCGTACACACTGGTCTGTGCGACTCCGAGGGCAGCCTGCCACCGTCGCAAACCGTCCTTCGACGCTTGCGGCTCGTTGCCGAACCTGTTCGACCACGACTCCTGCGGCCCCGACAAGGGACCCCAGTAGTGCCCGTTCGGAAGTGGGAAACGATCGGGGTCCTCGGGGATGGCCGCGTACTGCTTCGCCGCGGCGAGGACGACATCGTAGGGAAAGGTGTCGGGGACGTCCCAGTGGGTGCCGTCCTTGAAGCCCCGCAGTTTCACCGAACCGTAGGTGTAGTTGTTGTGGCTGGAGACGCCGTGCCTGTCGTTTCCGACACCGGCGATGTCGACCCGCTCGATCGGAATGTGGTGTTCCTTGGAAATTTTGGCGATCGTGAAGGCCACCATGTCGAGCATCTTGTCGTGCTCGAGCCACCCGGAGCGCTTCTTCGGGTTCGATTCGCTATTGGGATTCGGACTGGTCGTCCACCGTGGAATCGCGCCGGAAGTCCCGACGAGGGCGATATGCACCGAAACCTGGTTCTCGTCATTGACGCCGCGTACCGGAACGCTCCAGGAGGCGTTCTTCGTGGAGACTGTCTGGATGATGCGGTTGTCGTCGACTATGTAGTGATACGACCCGTCCCGTCTGGCCGCTTGACCGTCGGCGACGTTTTCGGCGCGGCTGATCCAGTCCTGATTCTCCGTGGTGTGCAGGTAGATCCGCTTGTACGCGCCATGCCCCGAGCGGGACCCCGGCCCGGCGTGCCAGGCGATGTCGTAGCCGTCGGGTTCGCGCACGGAAATCGGGCCGGGAACCACGATCGGTTCCGGGACAACCGGCTGGGCGGCGTATTGCCATTGCCCGAAGTCGTCGGTGAGGGTGTCGTTGACGTCGACGTTGATCCCAGCGACCTTGACGTTGTCGCGCGGGTGAATGAGCCGCTGGAACAGGCAGGCGTGCTCGGAGATCGTGCCGAGCGGCCTACCACCCAGCCAGGTGTTGGGTTGCCACAGGAACCGTTTTCCGCTGCCGTCGCGGCACGTGCCGACGACGTCGTCCTGGACTGCCCAATCACATGCCAGATACTTGCAATACGCGCCGACGCGCTCCTTGCCCAGCACCGACGCGGCGCCGCGCAGATAATGAGTGGCCATGGTGTTCCACTCCGACAGCGACAGATCGTCGTCGATGGAGAAGAAGATCGGCGCCGAGGCCGGGCCGCCGCAGTGCCGGTGCCACGCATCGGCGGCGTTGGCGTCGGCGACACCGCCATCGAACCCGCGGCGCCAGTCGGCGGTGGCGTTCTTTCCCTTCTGCCAATTGCTGACAAGGGGCATCTTCAGGTCGAGATACCCCGCGGCTTCCTCAGGAGTCAGTTTCTTGTTGATCAGGCCGCGTTCGGGGGAGTCCACCAGGTAGCGAACAGCCCCGTGGTATCCGTCGGCCTTCACTGCCTGCGCGCCGGGGCGCGCCGCGGCGTGATCGACCAGCTGCATCCTCGATGGCAGCTCCCCGGTCGGGGCGCTGGTGAATCCCGCGCGCCATGTCGCCGGGCCGATCAGCCCATCGGGGGTGAAACCGTTCGCGAACTGAACCGTACGCGCCGCGTCGGCGGTTGCCTGGTCGTAAACACCGGTCTGTGGCAGGCCCCGCGCCTGCTGCCAGCGCTTCAAGCCCGCGATCCACTCGGGCCGTTCGCTGCCGTGACGCCCGGAGATCGACGAAGCGGGGCCCTCCAGCGGTCCATAGAAGAACCCGCGCGGCAGCGGGAAGGCCTCCGGGTCGGACCCGTTCGTACCGGTGTCGGGTTGCGTGCCGGGGTCGACCGCACCCTGCAGGAAATCCTGCGGATTCCTCGGGTCACCACCGATGCGCCCGGGCGGGCCCCACACCTCGAAATGCAAATGAGGACCGGTGGATTGGCCCTCCGACCCCACACTCGCGATCTGTTCACCCTCCCGGACCCGATCGCCCCCCTTCACCAGGATGCTCGCGTGACGCATGTGCCCGAAGATCAGATCCACCCCGCGGCCGTCCTGCGCGTCCAGCCACACCCAGTTCCCGAACCCCGACACCGCCCCCGGCGGACGTTCAGCCCCCTCGACGACCACACCGTCCACGGGTGCGAAGATCGGCGTGCCGGCCGGTGCGGCGATATCGATACCGTTATGGTCCGGCCGCTGCGGCGTGCGAAAGCCCGACGAAACGCGGAATGTGCTGTGCACTGGCCTAGTGGTCATGGAAGCCTCCTCGCTTCGCCGGTACAACGGGCTCGCCACTGGTCGAGACCCTGATTGTCGTAACCGGGGGCGATGATCACGCGCGTAGTGGACTACTCGAATTCTTCGACGGTCTGATCGTTCGCTGAACCACCGAACGCATACCGCCGAGCAGGCTCTGAGCGGCGTTTCCGCCACCTTCACGTCCCGATGAACTTGTTGTTGATTCCGCCGCTTGGCGTCGCTCTAGGGCGCGGATGCATCCGCCGGTAGGCGTCTCAGGCCGAGGCGCTCGCACCGCCGCGTCAGTGGTGCGATGGTTCGCTCCGCCTCGCCCGCGCGGCCCGCCCTCCTGAGCGCGCTCCCGAGTAGGAGCCCCGACCGCAGAGCGGCCATCGGCCTGCGGCCCGCGTCGATTCCCGCGACGAGAGCGGTGGCCCGATCGACCGCGAGCCGGTGCTCATCGTCCCCGGGATCAGCCAACAGCAGCCGGATGGCGGAGTCCTCGTCGAGTTCGTCGATGGTGGTGGCAATTCCGTTGTCGCGCCGGATCATCCGAGATCGCAGGATCGCCGCGGCCGGGCCGGGATCGAGGGCGAAGCCGAGCCGAACTCGTTCGTTGTTCATCCGCGCGGCCAATCGGTGCAAGTCGAGGCGTTCGGCATGCGCCATGCCCTCGTCGAGGAGGTCTCTCGCGCCGTCACGGTCGCCGCGAAGGGCACGGACCCGGGCACCGATGGCGTAGGTCGCCAGCATGAAGTCCACGCCGCCACCGCCTTCGGCCGCGATTTCTCTGCTCCGTGTCAGGAGATCCTCGGCTGCATCGAGGTCGCCTGTCTCGTAACGCAATTCCCCGAGCAGGGCGCAGGCGAGACGAGACGCATGTGAGGCCGGACCCATCGTCGCGTGTGCGGTGTCGAGCGCGGTCGTGAGCAGGTCGTCCGCACCGGCGATGTCGAGCTGTTCCCTGGCGGCGAGTCCGGCGAAGCAGCGGCCGTACATCGACAGGAACGGGCCGGTGGCCTCGTGATACGGCGCGGCCCAGAGCTGCCAGCGTCGCGCCTCGGCGAAGTCGAAGCGCTGGATCGCCGCATAGGCTGCGATATTGGCCGCCACACCAGGTATCCGTGGGGAGAAGTCGTCGGGTCGGGTCAGCGCGTCACCGATCAAACCATCCAGCTCCGACACCCGGTCGGCGAACATCTCCCGGACACTGATCGCCACATCGGCTTCCGCGCGCAGATCGATACGTTCGGCTTCAGTGGGGCGAGCCGTGGCCATCGCGGCTTCGAATCGGGCCAGCGATGCCGTGGCGGCCTCAGGCCTGCGCAAGATCAGGTTGATCCATACACCGAACAGCTGGATGCGTGGCCTCGAGAGGCACACATGGGCGGGCAGTTTGGCCAGAATGCCTTGGATCGTCACCATTCTCGACCTTTCGAGCAGGTAGCCCGCGCCTTGCTCGACGAGTTCGGCCGCGTGCTCGGGGTCACCGGCCGCCAGTGCGTGCTCAACCGCGTCATTGAGCAGATGATGCCGCGCGAACCACGCCGCGGCCCGCAACCGCAGCGGTGCGATCTCCGTGGGTCTGTCCTGGGCCAGTCGACGGCACAGGTACCCGGCGAACAGCTGGTGATAGCGGTACCAATCTCCACCGGGGCTCGCAGGTAGCAGGAACAGCCCGCGGTCGGCGATCTCGGCGAGCACGTCAGCGGCGTCGGCGCGCCCGGTCAGCGCGGTGGCGAGTCCACCGCAGATCCGCTCGCAGATCGAGGTGGTCATGAGAAAGTCGAGTGTGTCCGGATCCAGTGCACCGAGCACGTTCTCGGCGAGGAATGCGCCGATGTCGGGGTGGGCGCCGAGGCTATCGATCAGATGCGCCGGATCCTCGCCCGCGCGCAGCGCCAGCACTGTCAGCTGCAGCGCCGCGACCCAGCCGTCGGTCGCGTCGGCCAGCGCGATGATCTCCTCGGTCGCCAGGTGCACGCCGCCCGCTTCGGCGAGGAATGCACGTACCTCGTCGGAGTCGAAACGTATTGTCGTGGCATCGATTTCGGCGAGATCACCGTGGATACGCAGTCTGCTCAGCGGTAGTTCGATCCGGGCGGTGCTCGTGACGACCAGCGGCAGGTGATGGCAGCCGTGTTCGAGCAGGAATTGCACCGCCGCCACCGAGGCCGGATCGGTGACCCGCTGCCAGTCGTCGAGTATCAGGGTCACGTGACGATCGCCGGCGTGCAGGCCGTCGATGAGGGCGGTGAGTACGGCGCGGGTCGGGTCGTGGGGGTGGGCTTCCAGCAGCCGGTCGAGGTCGTCGGCGAGTTCGGGGACGGCGGGGCGGATCGCCTCGGCGAGATGGGTGAGGAACCACGCGACGTTGTTGTCGTCCTCGTCGACGGTCAGCCACGCGACCGCCGCTCCGTGCTCGATCAATTCGTCGTGCCACTGCGCGGCCAGGGTGGTCTTGCCGAACCCGCTGGGCGCGCGGATGGTGGTGAGCCGGGTGCGTTCGCTCGCGCGCAGGTGCTCGAGCAGGCGTTTTCTGGCGAGGGTGGCGCGCGCGGGGGTAGGCGGGCGGTACTTCGTGGCCGGTGTCGGTGGCGCGGTGGTCTGTTCGTGTGCGCGCGGTGGCAGCGCGATCGGTGCCGTGGCGGGGCGCACCGTGCTCGGAATCCGCAGTATGTCGACCTCGCCGCCGGTGTTGCGCTGGGCCTCGCGCAGTTCCGCGCCGAGAGCGGCGGCGCTGTCGGGCCGGTCGCGGGGTTCGGTGGACATCGCGTGCTCGATGACCGCTCTGACCTCGTCGGGCACATCCTGGTCGGTGAGGTCGGGCCCCGGCTGCGCGGACACCCGCAGGAACTGTGACAGGACCTGCTCGCCCACCTGCCGCTCATAGGCGACATGGCCGGTGAGCGCGCAGAACAGGGTGGCGCCGAGGCCGTAGATATCGGCGGCGGCGGTCGCCTGCGCGCCGCGCAGTACCTCCGGCGCCGCGAAGGCGGGGGAGCCGGTGACTATTCCGGTGGTTGTGTGGAACCCGCCCTGGATCCGGGCGATCCCGAAATCGGTGAGTTCGGGTTCGTTGTAGTCGCTGAGCAGGATGTTGGACGGTTTCACGTCACGATGCAGGATGCCGGCCCGGTGCGCGGTCTCGAGCGCGCCGGCCATCTTGACACCGAGTCGCAGGATCGCCGACCAGTCGAGGGGTCCGACGGTGTGGATCTGCTGTTCGAGCGAGCCGTGCGCGTGGTACGGCATGACCAGATAGGGGTGTCCGCCGTGGGTGGTGCCGGCTTGGAAGACCGCGACGATGTGCGGATGGCCGGACAGCCTGCCCATCGCCTGCTGTTCGCGTACGAAGCGTTGGAGTCCGTCGGGGTCGAGTTCGGCGGTCAGCACTTTCACGGCGACGACGCGGTCCAGGTCGGGTTGTGCGCACCGGTAGACCACTCCGAAACCGCCGCGCCCGATCTCCTCGGCGTCCTCGAAGCCCTCGGCGGTCAATTCCGCCGGAATCCCCGAGGCCGAGCTGCGCTGGGTCGGCATGTTGTCGGCCATCTCGGCTCGATTCGGTCACGGCCTCCCGGCGGTACGCTGATGCGCTCGCCTCTACCGAGGATAACTCGGTGGACACCGTCCCCGACCTTCGTGAGGCCGGCTTCAGGCGAAATTTGAACGCCGATGCGTCACGCGTTCGCGCCGTGTCGCGGCCGACCCGGGGGGCAGCCCTTGAGGATGCGTGCACCTTCGCCGCTGATGGTGTGCGCGTGGGCTGCGCATCCGGGGGCCGACAGCAGTTCGCAGCCCGTCCGGAGCGCTCAACGAGTGCCAGCGCAACAGGTCACTCGGCAGCCGCGCGCCGAGGGTTCTGGCCTCGATTTCAGTGATAGCGCGACGTCATCTCGGCAGTGGTTGGGTCGGCTCTCGCGAGCCCGGTGCGCGCGTAATCACCGGTAGTAGTGCCAGCACCACCGGGTATCGGGGAGTCGGCAGGCTTCTCGTGGCAGGCCGTTCTCCCTAGTTTCATGGGATGCGGATGAAACTTGCGATGCTGGGGATGACGGTCTTGATTGCCACATCGTGCGGCGTGGACAATTCGCCCGATGCCGAGGAAGCTGGCCGGGCACAGATCACCACCGCGCTGAATAATGCGGTGCGCCATGGCTATCCGGGAGCTCAGGCGGTAATCACCGATAACGGCCACACCTGGACAGCCACCGCGGGTGTCGCCGATATTGCTACCGGCGAGCCGTTCGCCGACGATGCTCGGCTCCGGATAGCCAGCAATACCAAGCCATTCGTCGCCACCGTGATGCTGCAATTGGTGGCCGAGGGCAAGGTCGAGTTGGATGCGCCGGTGGAACGGTATCTTCCGGGCGTGGTGCACGGGCCGGGCATCGACGGCAATCGGATCACGATCCGAAACCTGTTGCAGCACACCAGCGGACTCCCCGAATATGCAGCCGAGTTCGGGGCGCCACCCAAGCCGGGCCAGCTTGCCGGCCTCACCGAGCAAGTCCGATGGGGGACAACGGATATCGCCGAAGCCATCCGTAACGCGCTCACCGCGCCCGCCGATTTCGAGCCCGGTGCGCGATGGGCGTACTCCAACACGAACTACGCCATCGTCGGGATGGTGATCGAGAAGGTCACCGGAAATCCGATCGGCACCGAGATCACCTACCGGATAATCGCGCCGCTCGGGTTGCGCAACACCTACTACCCGAGCCCCGATGAAATCGACATCCGCGGCCCACATCCCAAGGGCTACACCGAAATCGGCGGCGTACAAGTCGACTACACCAGCCAGAACGTATCGTGGGCAGGCGCGGCAGGCGCAATGGTCGCCTCCGGCGCAGACCTGAACCACTTCTTCATCGCCCTGCTGGACGGAAAGCTGCTCCCACCCGCCCAATTGGCCGAAATGACAAACGTGCGGCCCACCGGAGTGGACAGCAACTGGGCATACGGCCTCGGTCTGGCACGAATCACCATGTCCTGCGGTAACGAACTCTGGGGCCACACGGGCGGTCTCTCGGGCACGGTGACCTACGACGGCGTAGTCCCCACTACCGGCCGCGCCGTAACCATCGTGCTCAACCAAGACCTGATGGACGATCGCTACCACGCAGGCTCCCGTGCTTTGGACACTGCCGCTTGCTCGGCACCCTAGGGCCTGTGTCGAACTCCCAGTCGGCGCCTCGTAGCTGTCAATCGCCGCGTCGTTGCATCGATCGGTACAGCAGCCACAGCGCCAGCGCGACCGGTAGCAAGACCGTCGCGAACAAGATCGCCGCGAACATTCCATAGCCGTGCGGATCGAAGGACAATCCGGTGGCGCTGAGCACCGCCTTGCCGACGAGCAGCACGATCAACAGGGCGGTGCAGGCAAACGCGCCGAGCACGAGGCGCCGCAGCACTGTTCGCAGGGCTGTTGCGCGGGTAGTGCTATCCGGGGTGTCCATGTTCGGCTCCGCGGTTGGAGTGTGCCGCCACCACTCCGGGGCGGGAGTGGTGGCGGTCAGGATCGGCTTCTGATTCTCGCGTGCCGAGTCAGGAAATGCCGCGGAAGAAGGTGCGGATGTCGTCCGCGAGCAGCTCCGTCTCCTCCATCGCGGGGAAGTGACCGCCCTCGGTGAACTCGCTCCAGTGGCCGATCGCCTTCCACGGGTCCACCGCGCGGCGCATGAGCGGGTGGGTGTCGAACACGGCCCACCCGGACGGCACCTCGGCTGCCATGACCCAGTCGAGTCCGGAGTGCTCACCCTCGTAGTAGAACTGCGCGCTCGACGCGCCGCTGCGGGTGAACCAGTACAGGCTGATGTTCGTGAGGAGCTGGTCGCGGTCGACCGATTCGTCCGGCGTCCGGTGGTCGCCGTCGGCCCTGGTCTTGAACTTCTCGGCGATCCACGCGAGCTGACCGACGGGCGAGTCGGCGAGCGCCGCGCCGATCGTGTCGGGACGGTGGTTCTGCATCTCGAGATACCCGCGATCGGCCGCATTCTCGGTGCGAATTGCCTCGATCTGGGCCATCTCGTCCTCGGACAGACCGTCGGGATAAGGGAGCTTGTCGCCGACGAACGCGAGCAACCGGCGGTCGGCGCCGGTGTGCGTGCCGATGACGCGTTCGGGGTGCAGCGCCGCGAGGCGGCCGATGATGCCCGAGCCTATGTCGGTGCCGTGGGCCGCGAACCTCTCGTAGCCCAGACGCGTCATGATCTCGGCATAGGCCTCCGTCGTCCGGGCCAGCTCCCAACCGGTCCCTGACAGCGGGGTGGAGAACCCGAAGCCGGGCGGCGACGGGACGACCACGTGGAACTCGTCGGCCAGTAGCGGGACGAGTCGCTGGTACTCGACGAACGAGCCCGGCCAGCCATGGCTCAGGATCAGCGGGGTGGCCTGCGGGTTCGCCGATCGCGCGTGGACGACGTGGAACGTCTGGCCGTCGACGACCGTCGTGAACTGTTCGTACTCGTTGAGTTTCGCCTCCTGCGCACGCCAGCCGAACCCGTCGCGCCAGTAGTCGGCGAGTTCCTGCAGATACACCAGCGGGATGCCCCGGCTGAAGTCGGTGCGATCGTCTCGGCCCGGCACGGAGATCGGCCAGCGCGTGTGTGTCAGCCGGTTGCGAAGGTCATCGATATCGGCCTGCGGAATGTCGACGCGGAAGGGTGTGAGTGCGTTGTTCTCGTTCATGACATCCACATTCACAGGTAATGCGGCAGGTTAGCTTCCGCAATTGCTGGAATGATCGAGAACATGTTGGAGACCTCGGCTCGCCTGCTCGAACTGCTGTCGTTGCTCCAGCTCAAGCGCGACTGGACGAGCTCCGAGCTCGCCGGCCGGCTCGGTGTGAGCACGAGGACTGTGCGCGCCGACATCGGCAAGCTGCGGTCGCTCGGCTACCCCGTGGACGCGCGTCCCGGCGTCGCGGGCGGGTACCGGCTGGCCGCCGGGACGGCGATGCCCCCACTGCTGCTCGATGACGACGAGGCCGTCGCCGTCGCGGTCGGACTGGGGGCGGTCGCGACTCGAAGGCTCGGAGTCGAAGAGACATCGCTCACCGCGCTCGCGAAGCTGGAGCAAGTACTGCCCTCGCGCCTGCGTCGGCGCGTCGAGGCGGTACGCGAGGCGATGAGCGTCGTTCCAGGAGCTGAACCGCCGCTTGATCTTTCGGTTCTCGGCGCGGTCGCCGCCGCGATCCGCGGCCACGAACGGCTCCGGTTCGGATACACGAAGCACGGGGGCGCCGAAGGGGCCCGCCACACCGAACCACAACGGCTGGTGAGCTGGGGGCCGCTCTGGTACCTGCTCGCGTGGGATCTCGACCGTGACGACTGGCGGGTCTTTCGTGTCGACCGCATGGTTGCGCACGCACCGACGGGTGCGCGGTTCCGGCCGCGGGTGATCCCGGCGGACAATGTCGTCGATTACGTCGTCGGACGCGTCAGCAAGGCGGCCTGGAGGTACCGCGCGCGGGTACTCGTGCATGCTCCCGCCGCCGAGGTCGCCGCGAAGATCCCCGTCCCGGTCGATATCGTCGCGCTCGACGAGTCCACGTGCCGTGTCGAGCTGGGTTCCAACGACCCGGACCGGCTCGCGCTGTCGATGGCACAGCTCGACGTCGACATCGAGGTGATCGACGGAGACGAGCTAGCGGTGGCGTTCGATCGTCTCGCGACGAGGTTCCGCCGCGCCGCGGGTGGCGGCGACCGCCCGATTCCCGACTGATGGGGAAGCCGGTGAGCTCCATCCCCGGAAACTCCGGCTGGGACTTAGCCGGCTGCCGCGCCGAGGATCGCCAGCGCGTAGGGCTGAGGCCCCTGCGGGACGTTCGAGCCGATGACGTCGATCGTCCATTTACCGACTGCGGGTGTGCCGACTTCGACGACCTCGACGTTATTGGTCGAGTCCATCGTGAGTCCGGCTCCCTCCCCGGCATTTCCGACTCTTGGCGTTCCGTCCGGCCCTCGGACAACGAGATTCAGGTTGTTCACCAACGTCTCGCCGGGGAAGTCGCTGTAGGCGAGCACGATCCGAAGCGGAACAGCTCCCGAGGTGACGTCGATCTCGAGGGTACGGAGTTGTCCGGTCGACACCTTCTTGCCCTGACTCACCAGCAGCGTGGACGGTGCCGTCGGGGCAACGACGGCAGCCACATCGACGCAACCGAAGCCCTGGTGGTTGTCGGCCGAGGTGCCTGTGGGTGCGGTGTCCGGCAGGCGACGAGCACCAGCGATCACCGCCGCCTTGAGGAGCGCGCCCGACGGCGTCGCGGTGCCGTGGTCGCGGCGAAGGTGCTGGCGCAGTAGTGCGAGCGCGCCCGCGGTCAGTGGCGTGGCCATGCTCGTGCCGCCCATATAGAAGTACTTCGAGGATCCCGGGAACGGCTTCCAGCCTGTTGCGGTGGTGCTGAGCATCGTCGACTTCGTCGACAGGATCCACGTGCCCGGGGCAACGACGTCGGGTTTGATTCGCCCGTCCGCGGTCGGGCCACGGCTGGAGAACGCGACGACCTGATCCGGGTTGTCCGCCATCGACGCGCGCTTGTACGGCGGTGCCGGGTAGTCGCCCGGCCACCAGTTGCCGTACTTCTCGCTGTCGAACGAGCGCCGCAGGTTCTCACTCGCCCCGACCGTCAGGCAGTTCTTGGCTGTGCCGGGCGAGGTGACGGAGCCCAGATTGATCTCGCCGTCACCGTCGGAGTCGCTACCGTCGTTGCCTGCGGCGAACAGGATGCAGAAGGACGGGTGTTCCCACATGAACTTGTCGACGGCACGGCACTGGTCGTCGTATGCCCCCGGGTCGCCCCCACCCCACGAGTTGGTGTGGATGCGTGCGCCCTTGTTGTACGCGGGTTCGAACAGGTCGGCGAGGTCCACCGGAATTCCTGCGAGCAGATAACGACCGTACTTCGCGACGAACGCGGGGTTCTTCCAGTCCAAGGCCTGCTCGATTGCCTGGAACACCAACTTGGCTTTGGTGGCCAGACCGCGGATTACCGGTTGTCCCGGCACCGCCGTACTCGCGACGCCGTCGCCGAGCACTGATCCTGTGACATGGGTGCCGTGGCCGGAGTCGAGGTCGGAAGCTCCGTCATCGCCGCCGGCGTTGTTGATGTACGGGGCGAATTCCGACGTGATCGGAAAACTCATGATGGCTTTGACGCGGCCCCCGAAATCGGGGTGTACGGGTGAGGTGGAGCCGGTGTCGAACCCGGTGTCGCACACGGCGACCGTCTCGCCGTCACCGTCGAGAGTAGGAACCCCACCCAGCGTTGCCGCGGTCCCGCGCATGATTCCCGCGGCGACGTCGTTGCTGATGCGATTGATCGGCCGGTTCCGAACCATCCGCACACCATGGACAGCCGACAGGTCGGCCAATTGCTTTCGCCGAGCGGCATCGGTGCCCTGCGGCGCCTCGACAATGAGCGTCGCCGACCCGTCTCCGATGATCCTGAGTCCGAGTCTGCGAATCTCCGCCTTGCCTGCGCGCGCCGTGGCCGGTGAAAAGAACTCGACAGTGAAGACGTCGGGGAGCAATTTGGTTCGGGGCAGCGTGGAATCGGTGGTCACGTCGAGGCGTGCGCGGTCGGGCAGATGACCGGCCCAGCGCACTGCCGGCAACGCGGCGATCGCCGCGACTCGCTCGGCCGTCGCGCGGACGACCAGCGTGAAACCCGAACGGGCATCGACGATCGACGCACCCGCGTTCTCGACGGCTGAGCGCCATTCCGGCTTGATCGGACCTACGAACTGGACGAGGTAGTGGTGCGGCCCGGCGCCCAGACGCCGGGTGCGCTGGTAGGCGGGATGGGCTGAAGGCCGCCCTGCGCCGGTGATCCGAGGCAGATTGGTGTCGATCGAGTCTGTCGCGGTCGGTCCGAGTGGAATCTCGTACTGCGCGGTGATGTCCTCGACGAGGTATCGCTCACTCAACTCTCGAGCCGTTGCCTCATCGACCTGTACCAACGCGAACGCGTCGTAGGTGGCTATCACGGTGTAGTCCCGCGCGAGCTCGGCCTGCTCAGACTTCGTCGCGATCACTTTGATCGTGCGATCCATATCCGACTCCCTCCACGAATGTTTTGTCCGAAGCTGATGAGCGGTGCGAACCGCCCCGGCTAGTCCGGAGACTTGGCCTCGATCCACCGGCGTGCAGGTTCGTGTGTGTGTCGGAATGAGTGAAAAGACTTGTGATCTGGGAAGATTGAAGTTCCCGCACAGCGCTCGGCCCAGTTCGGATGGCACTTCGAGTGCAAGTTTCGCATAGGTTCGCCGCCGAGTCGGCGGTGTTCGATGACGACAGCCTGATGTCGCCGGCCGGCCGGGCGGGTGCTGGTGCCGGCCGAGCAGGCGGGGCTCGTGGAGAAGGTGTGCATCGCCGAACCGAAGAACTGTGGCGCATCGCAAGCCACAGGGCCGAGTCGTCCGCGCAGCGATTTACGTGAACGGCAAACTGGTTGCCCGCGAAGAGGACCGCTCGACCTACGGCTACGCCTCGGCGTAGGCCATGTGACCGGTAGTTCACGGCGTCGCTGAGCGGTCCGTACACCGGCTCTCCGCGGGGTCGGCGTACGGGACAGGTCGATCGCGGCACCTTTCGACCTTTCGATGTCGCGTCTCGTTTCATGCACAATCTGGAAGCCGGCCAACCAGCTTTGTCACGCGTTCGCGCGGCCGACTACCCAATCATTCATGCCCCGAACTCATTGCGAGCGAATGTCGTTCAGCGTTCCTGCCAGTGAGCCGTAAGCACACCGAGGCATAGGTACGGCCGTTGATGAACCGGCTCTCCGGAGGGCATCTGTCCAAACACAATGTGCTGCAACAACTCGAGCATCTCGTACCTACCCCACCGTGCTCGCGGCCGAGCGTGCAGGGTGACTGCGACTGGCCGGGATGTACCTGGGTGCGACGTCAGGCGGTCGCCGCGATCGGGGCCGCGGCGATCATCCAGTTGCTGAACTCGCTGGCCAGGTGCCATTGATGCTGGTGGATGAGCCTGGCGGGCAGGCTACCCGGGAACTGGCAGGTCAGCAGGGCTTCGAGAGTGCCGTCGCGGTCGCGGAATTGGTGGCGGACGCCGCCGATGACCAGACCGTCGTCGAGCATGGCTTGGCCCGCGATCTGGATGGGGTAGTCGGGATCGGCGGGGATGGTCAGTGTTTCGGTTCTGCTGTAGTCGACGAGGAACCGCGACGCCGTGGGTGAGCCGCCGGTCGTTTCGACGACTTCCTGAAGGCCGTTGGGCAGGCCGCGCAGCAGGTAGTGGTCCGGGGTGGCGTCGACCATGTCGACTTCGATGTTGGAGATGGTCAGGTTGTTGAACCAGTCGGCGAATCGCTGCGCGGAGTAGTGGGGGACGTGAAGCCGGGTGACCGAGTACTTGACCCGGCCCCGGCCGGCGGCGATGCCGACCCGCGCCATCCGCTCGGAGATGGCCAGTTCGCGCTTGAGCAGTGCGTAGATTCCCGCGTGGCCCAGCTCGGTCTTCATGGCAGTGAGGGCGGCGCGCTGGACATCGAGGGGCGCGTCGAACGCTCTGCCGATCGTGAAATCGGGCAGGAGTTCGGCTGTTCCGCGGTGTCCCAGGCGCCTGGCGAACTTCTTCAGCACCGCTTCGGCACGCCGCGCTTCCCAGGCGCGCACCTGCTGGCGCGTGACGCTCTGTTCAGCGAGGAACGCTCGGATCTCGATGGGATCGTCCATGGCGGCTACCACCTCTCATTAAAGCTATTGAGACTTGCGTTAAGGTTGCCCTTTCGAAACTGGAAACGCAAGTGTCTGTGGCGTTAATTATGCGCAACCTGTTGACATCGTGACGAGGGCAACGGAAGCTGTGTTATCGCAAGATCTACTAGCGTTAGATTGAAAGGAATTGGTCAATGCTGACCAGGAGAAGCTTCATCGTCCGTGCCGCCGGGGCGACGGCCGCCACCGCGGCGGTTGCCTACGCCGGTACGGGGACCGTCTTCGCCTCCCCTGATGCGTCGGCAGCCGGGCTGCGGACATACATCGACGGTCACCTGGTGGACCACGGCAAGGTCGTCGAGTGGGAACGGCGGCGGCTGTCGGTCGCCGCGGCGCGGCTGAGCAAGGACTACATCGGCCTGCTGACCGGTGAGCTCGACTCGCTGCTCGCCCGCTTCGCGGTAGATGTCGACGACATTCCCGCCGCCCGCGCGGCGCTGGCACGGGCTCGCGTGCTGATCGGTCCCCAGGGTTTGCGTGAGCTGCTCGCCGGCGAACTCGTCGCCTCCGAGACCGCCACCCGGGCCACGCTCGCGGCATCGGGTGGACGCTGGGTGGTGGCGACGGTCGAGATCGCCAGCGATCGCGGCAGCGCACAGGGCTTCATCGACACGTTCGACCGCGCGCGGGTGAACAACGACCAGGCGTTCTGGACCGACGCGTGCCCGGACCACTACATCATCGCCACCCTGCCCGACAGGCGGCAGGAGGTCGTCGAGGTGACCGGTGGAGCGGTGCTCGCCAGCCGGTTCCTCGTCACCTACACCGACCCGTCGAAGGTAGTCGCCCCCGTGGACCCGGCCTACCCGCTCTCGGTCGCCGGAGCTGCCACCCTCTCTGACGGTGAACTCATCGGCGGTGTGTGTCATCAGTTCCGTGATGAACCCGGTGGTGGGTTCCGCAGTCAGCTGAAGGTCGCGTTCCCCGCGGCCGTGCCCGGCCTGTATGTCACCGAGCACCAGTGGCATCTCGCGACCGAATTCGGCAACTGGATCGCGGCGTATCTGCGCTGATCCGGAAGTGTCGGTCGCAGCGGTCGGGGCGCCATTCCCGGGCGCGAGATCAGGCAACCCTCGAGCAGGTCACCGAGCACGGCATCGAGGGCTTGACCATCGGTGATGTCGCGGCCTGCGATCGGATCTGATGGTGCTGGCCGGGCAGGTTTCCGACCTGATCTCGCGCCCGGGAACGGCGCGGCTGGTGGGGACCACCTTGGCTCTGTCGTCCGATCCCGTGAAGCCCACACCCCCGTTCGATGTGGGCTTCACACCGGATCTCACCGGGCCGACGCGGTAGCGAGCGCGACCGTGAAATCTGCTCCGGTGGCCGCTCGAACGTCGGATTCGCTGACTCCCGGCGCGGTTTCGACAAGTGTCAGCCCGTCGGGGCCGATATCCAGCACCGCCATCTCGGTGATGATGCGGTGCACGCAACCCAGCCCGGTCAGTGGCAGGGTGCAGCGCTCGACGATCTTGGGTTCGCCGCTGCGGGACCGGTGTTCCATCATCACGATGACCCGTTTCGCGCCGTGGACCAGGTCCATCGCGCCACCCATGCCCTTGACCATCTTGCCCGGAATCATCCAGTTCGCCAGGTCGCCGTTGGCGCTGACCTGCATCGCGCCGAGAACGGCGACATCGACGCAGCCGCCGCGGATCATTCCGAAGGACTGGGAGGAGTCGAAGTAGGAGGCGCCGGGCAGTACGGTGATCGTCTCCTTGCCCGCGTTGATCAGCTCGGGATCGACTTCTTCGTCGGTCGGGTACGGCCCGACGCCGAGGACCCCGTTCTCCGAATGCAGAACGACCGTGACATCGTCGGGCAGGTAGTTCGGCACCACCGTCGGCATACCGATGCCGAGGTTCACGTACTGGCCGTCACTCAACTCGGCGGCCACTCGGGCCGCCAACTCCTGGCGTGTCCAGGTCATGCCCGCACCGTCCTGTTCTCGATTCCGACCTCGACTCTGCCCACGTGCACCACTCGCTGCACGTAGATGCCGGGGGTGTGCACTTCGTCTGGATCCAGTTCGCCCGGTTCCACCAGATGCTCGACCTGGGCGATGGTGATCCGGCCTGCCGTGGCGGCCGGGGGATTGAAGTTGCGCGCGCTGCGGCGGTAGACGAGGTTGCCGTGGCGGTCGCCCTTCCACGCGTGCACCAGCGCGAAATCGGTGACGATCGCGTGTTCGAGCACGTAGGGCACCCCGCCGAAGACCCGGGTCTCCTTCGCGGGACTGGCCAGCGCGATCCCGCCGTCGCCGTCGTAGCGCAGCGGCAGACCACCGTCGGCGACCTGTGTGCCGACGCCCGCGGGGGTATAGAACGCCGGAATGCCCGCACCGCCCGCCCGCATCCGCTCGGCCAGCGTGCCCTGCGGCGTCAGTTCCACTTCGAGTTCGCCGGCGAGGAACTTGCGCGCGAACTCCGCGTTCGATCCGACGTAGGAACTGGTCGTGCGGCGGATCCGGTGTGCTTCGAGGAGCACACCCAATCCGACGCCCGCGGTGCCGCAGTTGTTGCTGACAACCTCGAGATCGGTGGCGCCGTGTGCGAGTACGGCGTCGATGAGTACCTGCGGCACCCCGACCAGACCGAACCCGCCGACCGCGAACGACGCGCCGTCATGAATATCGGCGACGGCCTCGGTTGCCGTCGCAATGACTTTGTCCATCACACCGGCGATACTAGACGGCATGTTCGCATTGCGCACTAGTGTTCGCATCGCGAACGCTTGCGTTGGATGAAGCTGTGGGCATAGCGTGTTCATGATGCGCACGTTTGTTCGCATAATGAACATCCGTCCTTCGTGCATGCCGAGCCTTGTGTCGGACCGCCGCGACGTAGCCTCGGGCCCGGCTCGGTGTACAGACGTTCGCCGCGGGTGGACGCCATCGGGCCCTGTGGGAGAAGGAGTTACGGCCATGACAGAACCGTCGCCGGATTACGTGCAGTCCCTCGCGCGCGGCCTTGCCGTCATCCGGGCCTTCGATGCGAAGCATCCACGGCGCACCCTCAGCGAGGTCGCCCACGCCACCGACCTGACGCGGGCCACCGCACGGCGTTTCCTGCTCACCCTCGTCGAACTCGGCTATGTGCGCTCCGACGGAAACCAGTTCTGGCTCACGCCGCGCGTGCTCGAACTCGGGTACAGCTTCTTGTCCAGCCTGACCCTGCCCGACCTGGCGGGCCCGCACCTCGAGGCGCTGGCCGAGAAGGTTCGTGAGTCGACCTCGGTGTCCATCCTGGACGGCACCGACATCGTCTACGTCGCCCGTGTACCCGTCAGCCGGATCATGACGGTGTCGATCAACATCGGGACCCGTTTCCCCGCCTACGCCACCTCGATGGGGCGGGTTCTGCTCGCAGACCTCGACGCCGACGCGCTGGAGAACTATCTGGCGAAGGTCGACCTGACGCCCCTCACCGACACGACCGTCACCACGAAACGGCAACTGCGTGCCGAGTTGGCGCAGGTCCGCGCAGACGGCTACTGCGTCGTCGATCAGGAGCTCGAGCGAGGACTGCGGTCGATGGCCGCGCCCCTGCGTGACCAGCACGGCGTGGTCGTCGCCGCGGTGAACATCTCCACTCAGGCCGCCCGCTACACGCTCGGTGAAGTCCGCGACGTTCTGATCCCCGCCCTGCTCGAGACCGGTGCCGCGATCGAGCACGACCTCACCCGGATCCGATCCAACACCTGACACCTACGAGGAAGCGCTATGCCCGAAGCTGTTATCTGCGAACCCCTGCGAACCCCGGTCGGCCGATTCGGCGGAGTCTTCAAGGACATCGCCCCGCAAGACCTCGCCGCGACCGTGATCACCGAACTGATCACCCGCACCGGACTCGACTCCGCGACCGTCGACGACGTCATCCTCGGCCAGTCCTCGCCCAACGGCGAGGCACCCGCGATCGGCCGCATCGCCGCGCTGGACGCGGGCCTCGGCATCGGGGTGCCCGGCATCCAGGTGGACCGGCGCTGTGGATCCGGCCTGCAAGCGGTGCTGCAAGCCTGCATGCAGGTGCAATCCGGCGGCAGCGATCTCGTCCTCGCGGGCGGCGTGGAATCCATGAGCCGCACCGAGTTCTATGCCACCGACATCCGCTGGGGTATCCGCGGTGACGGTCCGGTCCTGCACGACCGCCTCGCCCGCGCTCGAATCACCGCTGGTGGCAAGAACTTTCCGGTCGATGGCGGCATGATCGAAACCGCGGAGAACCTGCGTGCGCAGTTCGCCATCAGCCGCGCGGACCAGGACGCGCTCGCCGTGCAGTCGCACCAGCGTGCCGTCGCCGCGCAACGCGATGGCCGCTTCGAGGCGGAGCTGGTGAGTGTCGCTGTGCCGCAACGTAAACGGGAACCGCTGCTGGTGCGCACCGATGAGCACCCACGAGCCGATACCGACCTCGACACGCTGGCGAAGCTGCGCCCGATCCGTCTCGGTGTCGATCCCGAATCCACCGTGACAGCGGGAAATTCCAGCGGTCAGAACGACGGCGCGGCCGTCTGTATCGTGACGACACCGCAGCGTGCACAAGTACTAGGGCTGCGCCCTATGGCTCGACTGGCGTCGTGGGCGGTCGCGGGAGTACCGCCGTCCACCATGGGCATCGGACCGGTGCCCGCGACCGAAAAAGCGCTCGCACGGCTGGATCTCACGCTCGACGACATGGACGTGATCGAACTCAACGAGGCCTTCGCCGCGCAGACACTGGCCGTGCTG
The DNA here is from genome assembly GCF_042719655.1 of Nocardia sp. NPDC058518. Lineage (NCBI taxonomy): Bacteria > Bacillati > Actinomycetota > Actinomycetes > Mycobacteriales > Nocardiaceae > Nocardia > Nocardia sp. NPDC058518. Next base: position 550,924 of record NZ_JBHXNJ010000001.1, on the reverse strand, counting down.
CGGACCTGGAAGGCCGAACCCGACGACCCGCGCGTGAACCCCAACGGCTCGGGGATCTCCCTCGGCCATCCGGTCGGCGCCACCGGTGCCAGAATCCTGGCCACCCTGCTGCACGAACTGACCCGCCGCGAGGGCCGCTACGGCCTCGAAACCATGTGCATCGGCGGCGGGCAAGGGCTGGCGGCTGTTTTCGAACGCCTCTGATCCGCCCGGGACCGGTCGCGACTAGCTGTCGCGGCCGGGCTCGGCCGAGGGTGGTCGCACGGCGGTGGCACCGAGCAGATCCAGTGCGTCGACCGCATTCGTCACGCGCAGTGGCGATTCGGTGTCGGTCTCACCGAGCTGTGCGGCTACCCATGCCCGGGTGGGGCCGGACTCGTGGCGGCCCGCGACGAACCACACGCCCCGCGCGGGTTCGCTCGACTGGTTCGGGCAACGCGGAAACACTCGTGCGGGTGTTGCGATCGGGGATCTGCGGGACCGACGCCTCCGAGTGGATCGCCGGGCCGAAAACCTTTCCCGTGCAACGCCGCCACCCACACAGCGGACATCTCGGTCCGATCATCCCCGGCCACGAATTCGTCGGCGAGATCGTCGAGGCCGACCCGGATTCCGGCCTCACCGCGGGCAGCCTGGTCGCCAGTGGCGCCGGCGTCTGGTGCGGTAAGTGCCGACGATGTGGCGAAGGCCGAACCAACCAGTGCACGCAGTACCGAACCCTCGGGCTGAACGTCCACGGTGGCATGGCCGAATTCGTCGCGGTCCCGACGAAAACACTGCGCCCGTTGCCCACCGGGCTGCCCCTTGACCACGCCGGACTCGCCCAACCCCTGTCCGTCGGCATCCACGCGGCCCGCCGGTCCGGTGCGCGTGAGGGTGACAACGTCGTCATCATCGGCGCCGGCGCGATCGGCTCGTTCGTCCTCGCCGGACTGCGACACCTCGGCGAGTTCGACATCACCGTCATCGACTTCCCCGGTAGCCGCCTCGACCGCGCGCAACGCCTCGGCGCCGATCGCACCCTCGCTCCGTCGGAATCCATCGCCGCAGATGTCATCGACGCACTCGACGGCCGCAAACCCGACGTCGTGATCGAGGCCAGTGGGGCGCCCGGCCAGCTGGCGGCGGCACTCGAGATGGTCGTCGACGGTGGTCGTGTCCAAGCCGTCGGCATTCCCAAGGACAATCCCGTCCTCGACATGCACTCGATGATCTTCCGCGAGATCACCCTCGACACGACGCTGGCACACGTCTGCGACACCGATCTCCCCGCCGCGCTGCACATCCTGGCGGCAGCCCCGCTGCTCGGCACCGAGTTCGCCGAAACCCCGGTAGGACTCGCACAGCTCGGCGCATCACTCGATCGGCTCGCCGCCGGGAAGGTGGAAGGCAAGATCCTTATCGACCCCGGCGTGTAATCGGTCAGGACAGGCGTTGCCGCGGGCTGTCACACCACCTCATAGACCTCCTGGGGATCCCGCCGCAACAGCCGGTCGGTCATCTCCAGCTTGAGTTGTGCGAGATGTGCCTCCTCGTCGTCGGTTCGGTTGGGCTTGCGTGAGAGCACGATGAACTCCTCGACGACGAAGCCGTCGTCGCGCAACTGCACTGTCACAACGTCACCGCGGTAGGCGAACTCCCAGACATAGCGCTCGAGCATTACCCCACGTTCGGGCTTCTCCAGTTCAGCAGTCACCGTGTACTGCCCCTCCGTGACGGCGCGCAGCACCATCTCGACGGCATCGCGCCCGCCGGGTCCACGGAATCCCGTCCGTACCTTCACCTCTCGCCGATTCACCGCCGGAGCCAGGTTCGGCAGCGCCACCCGCATCGCGGTGTAGCCGTGCGCCACACCACCCGGGTAGCCGGGACCGTGGTATTTGAGCACGTCGTCGAAGGTGAAATCCAGGGTGGTCGTGCCCTCGAGAACCAGTAGCGACATTCGATCTCCTCTCAGCTCCGCGTGGCCCACTGCATCGCGGAGTACAGCAATTGGGTTGCGCCGGGCATGAATCCGGAGCCGTGGTGATAGACCGGATCCATCGTGGTCACGAGCAGCCGGCCGGGGGTGCTGAGTTCGTCGAGATAGAGCAGCGAACCGTCTCGTTCACCGGTGACGGTCTCGAGGTCCACCAGACTCACCGCACCCTGCGGTGGTTTCAGCACGCCGTGAAAGTGCCAGATCACTGATCGATCGGCGAAGTAGGGCCAGGCCGGATGATGCGGTGCACGCAGCCGGATCCGATGATCCTCGCCGGTTCGCCACCACCAGAAGTTGGTCTGCCGACTTTCCTCCTGGACCCCGGGTAGCCATTCGCCGACACCGTTCTCACCGAACACCACCATTGTCGCGCCCCGAGCCAGGCACTCCAGCAACACCGGCGATCTCGGTATCAGCAGATCCGGGCGCAGTCGATCACTGACCACCACCACATCGGCGTCGGCCAGTGCGACCGGCTCCAGCTTGCGGATATGCACGGGCCGAATCCGGTATGGCGCCAACGCCGGGTCGGCGAGTGTCGCCAACTGCGCGTGGGTGCCGCCGTGCACGAAAGCCACCCGTGGCATCGCGCTCATCGTTGCCCCAACCACGACAACAGCTGTCCGGTAAGGAAACTCGTGCCGCGATCGGCGCCCGCGAACTGCAGGAGATCATTGCCGCCGTGCACGAGCACGTGTCCCGCACCGAGCCGATACGCGTAGTCGATCGGACCAGCGGTCGGTCCGATCGTGTGGACGATCTGCGCGTCGTCGGGGAGGTCGAGGTAGTAGCCGCGACCGTAGAACCCGGCGACTCCGATGCGCGAGATCTCCTCGAACGTCAGCCGACCCGGCGTGCCGGTGTTGTAGAGCAGCGCTCGAGGATCGATGCCCGCCCACACCGGATGCTCCGACACCCGAGTCAGCGCGAGATCGGCGGGCTTGCGGAACTCCAGCTTCCGCCAGCGGGTCAGACCGTCGAGAAATACCCGCTGGACGTGGCCGTTGACCACCACCCGACCGCCCTCGAAGACGAACCGGCCCAACAACTCCCGAATCTCGGCGAGAAACTCCTGATCGACATCCGCGGCGAGATAGATCCCGGTCACCTCGGTGAGATCGACCTGGGGCAGGTCGTAGAGATCGATGTGCCGCCAGCCATCGGACTCGACGGCACCCGGCACCATCACCGCACGCAACACCGTCATGACACACCCCGGCCGAAGTCGGGAACGATCAACCGGCGCACCGCCGTCGAGGTCTGGACATCGGCGGTCACGATGGCGAGCTCGTACAGTTCGCTCAACACGTTGTCGGTCAGCAACTCTCGGGTCGGGCCCACGCGCTGATCACCGGAGTCGACCATCAGCACCACTCGCTCGGCGATGTGCAATGCGTGATCGGGATGATGGGTCGTCATCACCACCGCCATACCTTCGTCGGCGAGCGACCGGAGCAGCGTCAACACCCGCGCCTGGTTGCGCAGATCCAGCGCCGAGGCCGGTTCATCGAGAACGATGGTGTCGCAATCGGAGACCAGTGCCCGGGCAATCAGTACCAGCTGCCGTTCGCCACCGCTGAGGCGGGCGTAGTCGCGCTCGGCGAGGTGGGAGATTCCCACCCGGGCCAGTGCGGCCGCGGCGGCGTGGCGGTCGCCGCGGGTCGGTGTGCCGTAGATCTTGACCCGACGCGCTCGGCCCATGAGCACGGTGTCTGTCACCGAGAACGAGAAGACGACCGCATGACTCTGCGGCACGAAGCCGACCTTGCCTGCGAGTTCGACCGTCCCTTCGGTCGGCGCCACCAGTCCGGACAGGCATTTGAGCATCGTTGTCTTGCCACGGGCGTTGGGGCCGAGCACCGCCAGCACTTCTCCGCGCCGGACATCCACGGACACGTCGCGAAAGATCCACGGTCCCTTGGCCGAATAGCGAAACGACATCGACTTCGCTTCAAGCATCGCTACCCCACAGCTGTCGCCGATTACGGATCAGCAGCAGTACGAAGAACGGCGCCCCGATCATGGCGGTGAGAATTCCGATCGGGATCTCGGCGGTGCTGAGTATGCGTGAGAGCGTGTCGATCAATGTCAGGTACGACGCTCCGAGCAGCGCGCTCATCGGCACCACGATCCTGTTGTCGGTGCCGACCATCATCCGGACCAGGTGCGGAACCATCAGCCCGACCCAGCTGACCACCCCGGCGACCGACACCGCGCCTGCGGTGATGAGGGCGACGCAGCCGAGCAGCAGCAGGCGCATCCGAGTCGGCTTCAAGCCGAGCGACACCGCGTCTTCGTCGCCCATCGCCAAGATGTTCAGCCGCCATCGCAGCGCGATCACCACCGAAGCCCCGATCGCGATCGGAACCGATGCGATCAACACCTTGCCGTAGGTGGCCGTGGCGAGGGAACCCAAGAGCCAGAACACGATTGACGGCAACTGCTGCTGCGGGTCGGCGATATAGGTCACGAAGGACACCATCGCCTGGAACATCGCGCCGACCACGGTGCCGCCGAGGATGATCATCAGCAGCGGCGATCCCGGTGCGGCACGGGCGATCAGCAGAACCAGGACGAGCGCGAGCACCCCGCCGGTGAAGGCGCCACCGACGAGGTAACCGCCGCTGACGCCTCCGAACAACATGAGCACTCCGCCGAACGAGGCGCCGGAGGACACTCCGAGTACCTGCGCGCTGGCCAGCGGATTCTGGAACACCGCCTGCATCACCGCGCCGGTCAATGCCAACCCGGCACCGATGACCATCGAGAGCAGCACCCGCGGCAATCGGATATCGAACACCACACTGCGCTCCTGTGGAAGCCAGGTCTCCCGGAGCGGAAGTACCTGTCCCAGCAGCAACCGAGCGACCTCGTTGGGCGGAACGTAGTACCGGCCCACCGCCAGCGCGGTAATCGCCACTACGACAAGGACGATCATCAGCGCCACGCCTACCGCCGGGGCCCGCCACTGCCGAGGTCGCGTGACCGTCGACCGGTCGTCAGCTACGGCCGCGGCGTCGATCTCAACCGCGGAAATGGTCATAGTTCGCAGAGCCCGCGTTGAGGTCGAACCGCAGCACCTTGTCGATCTCCTCCTCGGAGATCGAGTAGCCGAACAGGTTGTCGAAACTCGTCTTGATGTTCTTGCGCAGGTCGGCACCGGCAGTGTTGGGGTAGAGCACTTCGTGCATCCACTGCCACATCAACGGTGACTCGATGCTGGAAACCTGCCACCGATAAGCACCGAGCGGTGTTTTGTACACCCGCCGGTCCTGCACGGCCTTCACCCCGGCCAGGCGCGGGTCGGCATAGATCTCGGCGGGCGTGCTTTCGTCGAACCCGCTGAGCATGATCACCTCGGGGTTCCAGGTGAGGATCTGCTCCGGGGTCACCTGAGCCGCGTCGGAGACGAAGTCCTTGGTCACCAGGTCCGCACCGACGAGGTCGAACTGGAATCCGTCGTATCCGCTCGCCTTGGTGGTCGAGTACGCATCACCGACACGCGACAACATCATCGCGCGGGGCCGCGAAGTCGTCTCGGCAGCCACCTCGGCGCGGGTGGCGGCGATCTCCGTGTGATGCCATTCGACCAGTTCCCGGCCGCGGTCGGGCTTGCCCGCGATCTGCGCGAAGAGCGTGATCCAGGTTTCCAGATCCTGCTGCGTCCCATACTTCAATCCGACCACCGGGAATCCGGCCTTCTCGATCGGATCGGTGACATCGGCACCGCGATCGCCCCACTGCACCACGACATCCGGGTCGAGTTGCAGCAGCGTCTCGACATTGGGGACGAAGTTGGGACCGGCGACCACAGTCGATTGCACCGACTGCGGGAAGATGGTCGCGAACATTCCGCCCTTGTTGGCGGCCAGAGTCGACTGGTTGATCCCCACGATCCGGTCGTAGCTGCGATCCACCGCGGCGAAGATCGACGGCGCCGGGATGACAGCGAAGGCGATCTTGCGCACGTCACCGTCGATCGTCACATTGTTGCCGCGCTGATCTGTCAGCTGGATCTGTGACGCACCGGCTGCGGCGTTGTCGGAAGCCGCCGATTCGCGACTCGAGCATCCGGACACGGCCGCTGCGGCAACCAGTCCCAGCGCGGTGATCCGCCGCACGGAACGCGATCGAAATTTTCCAGGTAAAGCGTGCAACGACATGCCTCTCGCGGTTCTTGTTTGATGCGGTTCACCCTTCCCAACTGGGAGAATCGTGTGAACGGAGGTGAGGTTAGCATAAGCTAACTAAAATGTGGGCAAGCTGAACCAGGACCGCGCGAATCCTCCTCGAGGCGAGGAAAATCGCTGCTCATCGGGCGTAAACGATCGTCTTCTCGCCGTCGAGTGGTGTCTGGTGTGACCGACCGGATGTCGGAAAAGCGAGGTGCGCGCAGGGCGTGTAGCTCCCCCCCGGGGCCCCGAAAATCGTTCGCGCGCTACCGATGTGGCCGGATAGCGTGGTGAGACCTGCGGATGAGCTCTGGGGAGGAGCGAAACGATGTGGAACTGGGGAAAATCCGTCGCAGAGCACGCGACTGCTGCCGCATGGACGAGCTGGCCGCCAGCTGATACACGACCGACCGTCGTGGACCCTCCGGCGTGGGGTCGGTCGGCCGACGAGGCCGGTGGTGCGGAATCGAGGGGAGAAGTGAGCAGGCCGCGATGCTCCAGGCCATAGTTGCCCGGTTTGCTGATCAACGCTCTACCCGATTTTGTATGGAGTGGAGTTAGAGTTGCACCGCGCCACCTGACCCCTCCTGAGCAAAACGCCGATCGGAGAGTTATGGGACACCGGACGAATATCGCAGTGTTCGTCGCGACCGCGGGTTTGTTCATCGCCGCGGGCTGCGGGACTTCGCCGGATTCCGGCGGCAGCGCCACGCGCACGCCGAGTGGCTCGCAGGCCGAGCCCGCGTACGCCGCCACCCTCAGGCCGGTAATTACCCAACTGATGAAGGACAATGTCATTCCAGGCGCGGTCGTGGTCGTCAAATCGCCGAAGGACGGCGACTGGACCGAGACATTCGGCACCCGAGTAATCGGTGCGAACGATCCCATGACGGTGGACGACTACTTCCGCATCGCCAGTAACACCAAGACCATGACGTCGACTGTCATCCTGCAGTTGGTGCAGGAGGGCAAGCTCGCGCTCGAGGACCCGATCGCCAAATATTGGCCGGGCGTGCCGAACGGGGATCGCATCACCATCGCTCAGCTCTCCGAAATGCGAAGCGGGCTATACAGTTACACATTCGACCCGGAATTCAATGCCATGCTCGACAGTGACCCGAACAAGGTGTGGACACCGGAGGAGTTGCTCGCGATCGCCTTCTCGCACCCGGTCAATTTTGCACCGGGGGAGAAATTCGATTACAGCAATACCAACATCATCCTGCTCGGCCTTGTCATCGAGAAGATCACGAAGATGTCGGCCGCCGAGAATTTCCAGAAGCGGATCTTCGAACCGCTGGGCCTGAAGCACACCTCGCTGCCCGCGGCGGAGGACCACACGATCCCCGATCCGCACCCGCAGGGTTACGCGTTCGGCACCAATGTCTCCACCATCGATACCTACGCCCTGCCGCCCGCGGAACAAGCCGCCGCGGTTGCGGGCACGCTGCAACCCAGCAACGCGACCGACGAGAGCCCGTCGTGGACGTGGACCGCCGGTGCCGCGATATCGACGGTCGATGACATGGCCACGTATGTGCGGGCACTCGTCGACGGCGGTTTGCTGGATGAGAAGACGCAACGAGTTCGCATGGACAGCATCCAGCCGATCGATCCGGCAACCCCCGATGTCGCTGGTTACGGTCTCGGAATCGTCCGATTCGGTCTACATCTGTTCGGACACGACGGCCAGATGCCCGGGTTCATGACCTTCATGGGCCATGACCCTGAATCGGACCTCACGATCGTGGTGGCCACGAACCTCGCGACGGTGCCGGCGGGCGAGGGGTCGGCACTGGTGCTGGTCAAAGCCATGCTGCCGGTCTTCTACGGTGCGGATGCGGTGCCGGGCGACCCGGCCGCGCCGAGCACCGGCGCGACGACCCCGCCCAGCCCTACCGGACCGACCACTACGGGCCGATGACGTTCCAGCGGGCCTGCACAAAACAGGTGCGAGCAGGATTCGGAGGTGTCGGTCCGCACATCGGCCCCGAGCCCGTTGTGTACTGGAGATGAATTGCGGAGTAACAACGATCCATGGATTTCCCTGCTGGAAAGGCTCGAGGTGAGATCCTGGAAGCTTCGAAGCTGTATACCTGCCAGGAAAGGTGGTTCTCGATGTCTGATGACTCTGCTCTGCCTCAGGTTGCTTCATGGCTGAATACAACGGCCAACGGCGAGGATCTGTCCATGCAAGGGGCATACTCGCGCGGATGACACCGAGGCTCGCCGTCGAAACCACCGGCGGATAATCCCGGTCACAATCCAGTGCCGCGACAGCGGAATGGACGCCCATCAGCGCGTCCCGGCGGGTCCGGACCGCCTAACCATCGCAGGTGACCTGATCCAGGACGACGCCGTGCGCCTGCGCCTGATCCAGCCGACGACGTTTCGTATGAGAAGGCAACCTGGATCGTCGGTGATCGAGCTGATTCACGATGTCCCCGCTTCGATATGAGCATCTCGACCGAAGGGGTAATTGATGAACGCATCGGCAACTCCGATCGGCAACAGCGGCGCCGCTAGTCCTCGCAGCACGCGTCCGTTCCCGTTGTCGTCCGGGCAGGCCGATATCTGGACCGCGCAACGTCTGGCTCCCGAAGTCCCCTTGGCGGTGGCGCATTATGTGGAAATCCACGGCGAACTCGATATCGCGTTGCTCGACCGGGCCGCTCGCCGATGCGCGGCCGAGACGCAGAGTCCGCACCTGCGAATGGCGGGCTGTGGGGATCAGCCCGGACAGGTTGTCGATCTGGATGCGCCGTTCGAGCTCGAACAGCTGGATTTGCGCGATGCCGACGATCCGCAGGCAGCCGCGCACGCATGGATGCGGACGGACTCCTGCACGCCCATCGACATCGGGCGCGATCGGCTCATTCGACTGGTGCTGCTGCGTACCGGGGAGACGGAGATCTTCTGGTACTGCCGAATGCACCACATCGCCATCGACGGCTACGGCGCGACCATATTGATCGCGCGCACGGCGGAGTTGTACAACGCGGCGCTGGCAGGCATCGAACCTGGTTCGCCGATGGCGGCCGACCTGTACGACATCTACGAGGGGGAGCTGGCGTACCGGCGATCCGAGCACTTCACCGAGGACCAGCGTTACTGGCGGACCCAATTCCCGGTGCCGCCTGTGCCCTTCGGTCTCAGTACGCGGACTGCCCCCGCGAGCGCACACCGCATCGTCGAGTCGGCGGGGCTCGATGCGGCGACACGTGGCCTGTGCGATGCGGCCAAGCAGCGCCACGATGTGTCCCGGCCCGCGCTGCTGGTGGCAGCGTTGGCGGGGTATCTGGCCGGGGTCACCGGACGCGACGAGGTGCTGTTCAGCCTGCCGGTGGCGGCGCGCACCACCGAAGCGCTACGTACGTCGGCGGGATTCGTATCCAATGTGGTGCCGCTGCGGGTGCTCGTCGATGCCGAGGAGCCGGTGCTCGAGCTGGTGGGGCACGCGCGCGAACAGCTGAGCGCCGCCCTGGCCCATCAGTGCTACCGGCACGAGGATATTCGGCGCGATTGGGGGTCGACGGCCGGTCGACGCGGCTTCTACGGCCCGATGATCAACATGATGCTGTTTCCCAACGAGCTCCGGCTCGGTTCGGCGGTCGCAGCGGTGCACGTCCTGTCCACCGGTCCGGTGGAAGACCTGTCCATCAATGTCTACAACGCCCCTGACGGCGGGTTGACACTGGATTTCGAGGCCAATCCGGACCGCTACTCAGCCGAGGACCTCGCGGTACACCACCGGCGTTTCCTCGGTTACTTCGCTCGGTTCCTCGCCGCGGGAGTAGACGACGCGGTCGCGACAGTGGCCATATCCGATGACGCCGAGCGGCGAAAATTGCTGGCAGGCTGGCAAGCGACCTCGGTGGACCTGGTGCCCAGCACGCTGCCGGAGCTGTTCGCCGCGCAGGTCGCCCGCACGCCCGACGCGGTAGCGCTGTCATTCGACGGCAGGCGAATGACGTATGCCGAACTGGACGTCCAGTCCAATCGGCTCGCGCGGGTGCTCATCGAGGCGGGTGCCGGACCGGAGTCGATTGTCGCGCTGGCGATCCCGCGCTGCCTGGAACTCGTCGTCGGCATGTACGCGATCGTGAAGACCGGCGCCGCATACCTGCCCGTGGATCCAGAACATCCGGCCGAACGCACCGAATACGTGTTGGCGGCGGCGAATCCGATCTGTGTGCTGACGGTTCGCCGACATCCGGTGGAGCTACCCGCGCACCTGCGGCAGCTGGAGATAGACCACATCGAGCGCAGCGCCGCGGACAGCCGGGCGAGCTCGGCACCCATCACCGACGCTGATCGGCGAATTCGGCTGCGGCCGGATCACCCCGCCTACCTGATCTTCACCTCCGGCTCGACCGGAAAGCCCAACGGCGTCGCCGTCACCCACGCCGCGATCGACAACCGGCTGCGCTGGACGCAGCATCGCTATCGGCTCGGCGCCGACGATGTGGTGGTGCAGAAGTCTCCGGCGGGGTTCGACGTGTCGGTATGGGAGTTCTTCTGGCCGTTGCAGGTCGGCGCGCGTCTGGTGCTGGCCGCACCGGGCGGGCATCGTGATCCGGCCTATCTGCGGACATTGTTCGCGCACGAGGGCGTCACCACGGCCCATTTCGTGCCATCGATGCTGGCGGTGTTCGTCGCAGGCCGTCCGACCCGTGCGGGTGCGCTGCGGCGTGTGCTGTGCAGCGGTGAGGCGTTGCCCGCGGAGACGGTGCGGCTGTTCCGTGCGGCATATCCGGGCGTGGAGTTGCACAATCTGTACGGCCCGACCGAGGCGGCGGTGGACGTCACATCGTGGGAATGCGAGGGCGATGCCACGGTGGTGCCGATCGGCGCGCCGGTGTGGAACACCCCGGTGTACGTGCTCGATGCCGAGCTGCGGCCGGTCCCGGTCGGCGCGGCGGGGGAACTCTACTTGGCCGGTGTGCAGTTGGCGCGCGGCTACCTGGGCCGTCCGGCGCTGACGGCGGGCCGGTTCGTGGCCAACCCCTACGGCCCCGGCTCGCGGCTCTACCGCACCGGAGACTTGGCGCGGTGGCGCGGCGACGGGAATCTGGAGTACCTGGGCCGCACCGACTTCCAGGTGAAGGTCCGCGGCCTGCGGATCGAACTCGGCGAGATCGAGTCCGCTCTGGTGGCGCACGAATCGATCACTCAAGCGGTCTGCCTGGCCAGGCAGACCGCGCACGGCGGTGACGAATTGGTCGGCTATGTGGTCGCGGCTGCGGGACAGACGGTCGATGTCCGTGCGGTGCGGGTGGCGCTGAGACGGGCACTGCCGGAGTACATGGTTCCGCGCACCGTCGTGGTGCTCGACGCGATGCCGTTGGGACCCAACGGAAAGATCGACCGCGATGCGCTGCCCGCGCCGCGATACGAAACGCAAGGCAGCGCCCGAGCCCCGCGCACCGAAATGGAACACCTGCTGCTGGAGGTGTTCGTCGACGTGCTCGGCCGCGCCGAGGCGAAGCTCGGCATCGATGACAGCTTCTTCGATATGGGTGGCGATTCGCTCGTCGCTGCACGCGCGGTGGCGCGGATCAATGCCGCACTGCCACAAGCGGGAATCGCGCTGGGTGACCTGTTCGAGGCGCCGACCGTTGCCGACCTGGCCACCCGGCTGGGCATGAAGTCCACCAACGGCGATGGCCCCGGGGCGACGTCGTTGCTCTCGTACGTCCGGGCACAGGTGCGTCCGGAGGTGTTGCCGCTGTCGTATGCGCAACAGCGGCTGTGGATTCTCAACCGGTTCGATCGCTCCTCGGCGATGTACAACATGCCGCTGGCGATCCGGCTGACCGGTGCGCTCGAGCCGACGGTGCTGCACGCGGCGCTCGCCGATGTGGTGCGCAGGCACGAGAGTCTGCGCACCACATTCGTCGATTCCGGAGGAGCAAACCCCAGCCAGGTCATCGGCTCGGCCGAGGACGCGGCGGCGCGGCTGTCGGATGAACTGACAGTGGTCGCGGTAGCGCCGGAGGATATCGACGCACAGCTGGTGGCGGACGCGTCGGCCGGCTTCGACCTGGCCGTGGAGCCACCGATCCGGGTGGCCCTCTACCGGACGCAACCGCACGAACATGTCCTGACGGTGGTGTTGCACCACATCGCCTGCGACGGTTGGTCATTCGAGCCGCTGGCCCGGGATCTGGTGACCGCCTTCGACGCTCGTCGGCGCGGGGTCGCGCCCGATTGGTCACCACTTCCGGCGCATTACGCGGACTACGCGCTGTGGCAACGGGACGCGCTCGGTAGCGCAGACGAACCCGACAGCCCGATGCGCCGACAACTCGACTACTGGAGCGCCACCCTCGCCGACCTACCGGAACAACTCGATCTCCCCACCGACCGTTCACGCCCGAGGGTGCCCTCGCATCGGGGCGGCACGTACGCGTTCGGCATCGATGCTGATACCCGCCGCGGGATGGCTGAGCTGGCCGCCGACAGCGGGGCGAGTGTGTTCATGGTGGCGCACGCCGCGCTGGCAATACTGTTGGCGCGGCTGGGCGCGACCACCGATGTCGTGATCGGTACACCGGTCGCGGGCCGCGGCGAGGCAGCAGTCGACGAGCTGGTCGGCATGTTCGTGAACACGGTGGTATTGCGCACCGAGATCGATCCGAGCGCCGGTTTCGACACCGTGCTCGGCCAGATCCGCGACCGCGACCTGGACGCCTTCGCCAATGCCGACATCCCGTTCGAGCGCGTGGTCGAGGAGCTCGATCCGGAACGCTCCCCGGCACGTCATCCGCTGTTCCAGGTCATGCTGTCGTACCAGCGGACCCCCGATCTCAGCACGGTCGAGCTGCCGGGTCTGCGCGCGAGGATCGAGGCGATCACCACCAGTATCACGAAATACGATCTGCAGCTGACCATCACCGAAACGTCCGGCGCGCTGCGAGCGGAATTCGGCTACGCGACTGATCTTTTCGACGACCAGACGATCGCCGCCCTAGCCCGCCGGTTCACCGCGATCCTGGCTGCGGTGATCGCGACCCCCGGTCGTACGGTCGGCGATCTGCCATTGCTCGACGCGGTCGAGTCGGCCGACCTGTGCCCGGTCGTGTCCGGTCCGGCCGAACCGCCCGCGACATCGGCCGCGCTGTTGACCGCGGCGGTCGAGCGTGACCGAGCTGCGACGGCCGTGCGATACCGGGGTGTCGACCTGTCCTACGGCGAACTCGACGAGCGCTCCAACCGACTGGCGCGGGTGCTGATCGCCGAGGGTGTCGGTGCCGAGCAAGTGGTCGCGGTGGCGCTGCCGCGGTCTGTCGAGGCCATCACCTCGATCTGGGCCGTCGCCAAGACCGGCGCGGCCTATCTGCCGATCGACCCGAAGTACCCGGCCGCGCGGATCGAAGCGATGATCGCCGACGCGAGCGTCCGGATCGGTCTGACCGATACCGGCCATCGGGAGGCGCTTCCCGCCGAGGTGCACTGGCTGCCGATCGACTCGCCGCACCTCGAAGAACAGTGTGCCGCGGTGTCGGCCGCAGCGGTCGGAGTCGCGGAGTTGACCGCTACCCCCCACCTGGACCACCCGGCGTACCTGATCTACACATCGGGATCGACGGGACGCCCGAAGGCCGTGGTGGTGACCCATCGCGGATTGGCTTGTCTGGGGACCGAACTCGCGCAGCGGTTCGGTCTCGGTGCGGGCACTCGATCGCTGCACTTCTCCTCGCCCAGTTTCGATGCGTCGGTCTTCGAGTTGTTGCCTGCCTTCCTGTCGGGTGCGACGGTGATCATCGCGCCCGACGACGTCTACGGCGGTGTCGAGCTGACCCGGCTGCTGTCCGTGGAACAGGTGGACTGCGCCTTCATCACCCCGGCGGCGCTGGCGACACTCGACCCGGCCGGGCTTGACAACCTCGGCGTGATCGCGGTCGGTGGCGACGAGTGCGGGCCGGAACTCGTTGCCGCGTGGGCGAGTTCGAGCCGTGCGGTGTTCAACGCCTACGGTCCGACCGAAACGACCGTCGCGGCCACGGTGAGCGCTCCGATGCGCGCGGGTGAGCAGGTGAGTATCGGCAGCGCGGTGCGCGGCATGCAGATGCTGGTGCTCGATAGCCGGCTGCACCCGGTTCCGGTCGGGGTACCCGGTGAGCTGTATCTGGCCGGGCCCGGGGTGGCGCGTGGGTACCACGGCCGACCGTCGCTGAGCGCGAGCCGGTTCGTCGCCGATCCCTATGCCCTCCCCGGTGCGCAGGGTGTGCGGATGTATCGCACCGGTGACCTGGTATGCCTGGATGCGCACCGTAGGCTGCGGTTCCTCGGCCGGGTCGATGATCAGGTGCAGGTTCGCGGCTACCGCGTCGAAGTACGCGAGATCGACGCGACGCTGCTCACCCACCCATCGGTCACCTTCGCTCGCACCGTGGTCCATCGCGATAACACTGTCGGGCCCAGGCTCGTGTCCTACGTCTCGGTGACATCACCCGTAGCGTCCGGGGAACTGGTTGCGCTGGTGCGCGACTCGCTGCCCTCCTACATGGTGCCTGGCGCGGTGGTTGTCCTGGACCGCATTCCACTCACCCCGGTGGGCAAGCTGGATCACGCGGCGTTACCGGATCCGGTGTTCACCGACAACACCGTATTCCGATCGCCCGCAACGCCGTTCGAGCACATGATCGCCGACGTGTTCGCCGAGGTACTGGGTGTGGAACGCGTCGGTGCCGACGATTCGGTTTTCGCTCTCGGTGGCAACAGTCTGGTCGCGACCCGGATCGCCGCTCGCCTCGGCGCGATGCTCGGCACCGAGGTTCCGGTACGACTGATGTTCGACGCATCAACGGTCGCGGCACTGGCAGCGCGACTCGCGGAGGACACCGGAACAGGACGACTCCGTCCACCATTGGTCGCCGGGCCGCGCCCGGAGTTCGTCCCCCTGGCACCCGCGCAGCAGCGAATGTGGTTCCTCAACCAATACGACACGGACTCGGCGGCTTACAACGTGCCGATCGCGATCCGCATCCGTGGCGAGTTGAACATCGAGGCCCTGCGATCAGCCATCGTCGACGTGCTGTGCCGACACGAATCCCTGCGAACCCGATACCCCGAACGTGACGGGGCGCTCGTCCAACTGATCGAGCCCGCCGACAAGGTAGACCTCGAGCTGACCCCGACACCGGTTCACGCGAACAAGGTCACCACGGCGGTCACCGAGTTCAGCGCTCAGCGCGTCGACGTGACAACTCGGGTGCCGGTACGCATTCGATTGTTCCGCGTCGACACCAGCGAGGCACCGGACCACGTGCTGGCCGTCGTCGTGCATCACATTGCCGCTGACGGCTTTTCGATGACACCACTGGTCCGCGACATCACCACCGCCTACTCCGCCCGCAGCCGCGGAAAAGCCCCGTCATGGATACCGCTGCCGATCCAATACGCGGACTACGCACTATGGCAGCGAACCATTCTCGGCTCACCCGAGGATCCGGAATCGCTATCCACCGAACAGATCCGATACTGGACCGAAACCCTGGACGGCATGGCCGGGGAACTGTGCCTGCCGACCGACAGACCGCGCCCCCCAACGGCATCCCATCGAGGTGCCACCACAAGCTACGCGGTGGATTCGGACCTGCTCCAGGCACTGGAAAGGGTTGCTTACCAAGGTAACTCGTCGCTGTTCATGGTCGTCCACAGCACGCTGGCGGTGCTGTTCGCTCGACTGAGCCGCACCGGCGATATCGCGATCGGCACGCCCATCGCCGGACGTGGCGCGGCCGCGCTCGACGATGCGGTCGGCATGTTCGTCAATACGCTGGTGCTGCGGACCGAAATCGACCTCGGCGAGTCGTTCACCGACCTGCTCGATCGCGTCCGGCAGATCGACCTCGATGCCTTCGCCAACGCGGATGTCCCGTTCGAACAATTGGTGACGACACTGGCTCCTGAACGATCCCGATCCCGCCACCCACTGTTCCAAGTGATGCTGGTATTCCAGAACCTGGCTCGAGCGAAACTCGACCTACCGGATCTCGACGCGTCCATAGTCGACCTTCCCGGCGAAGTATCCCCTTTCGACCTGCAGATCGTGCTGTCGGACAACCATGAGAACACCGGCATGACAGCAGCTTTCACCTACGCCACCGACCTGTTCGATACCGCGACGATCGAATCGTTCATCCGCCGATGGATCCGGATACTCGAAGCGGTCAGCGCCGACCCGACAACACCCGTCGGCGCCATCGAAATACTGGAACCCGCCGAACGAACCGCCCTGCTACTCCGCCCGGAAACACTCGCAACACCACCGGTCGTACTGGCCGATCTGCTGACTGCCGCGGTTATCCAGAACCCCGACGCCACCGCCATCGTGTTCGCCGACCAGCACCTGACCTACCGAGAACTCGACCAACGATCCAACCAGCTCGCCCGCGTCCTGATCCACCTCGGTGCAGGACCGGAATCATTGGTGGCCATAGCACTACCGCGCTCCATCGACTTGGTGCTCGCGATATGGGCGACCGCCAAATCCGGAGCAGCATTCCTTCCCCTCGACCCGACCCACCCCACCGAACGCATCACCCACACGCTCACCGACTCCGGCGCCACCATCGGACTGACACTCGAGGCACACCGCTGCCGACTTCAGGGCACAACCATGTGGCTGGTCCTCGACGACCCCGCCCACATCGCTACGGCAGCATCGGCATCCACCGCGTCGATCACCGACCCCGAACGCATGGCCCCACTGCGCCCACAACACCCGGCCTACCTTATCTACACCTCCGGCACCACCGGCGTGCCCAAAGGCGTTACCGTGACCCATTCCGGACTCGCCAACCTCGCCGCCGCGCACCGGGACGCGCTGCGCATCGAATCCGGTTCGCGCGCTCTGCATTTGGCATCGCCCAGCTTCGACGTTTCGGTAGCGGAGTTGTTGTCGGCGCTGGGTGCGACCATGGTGATCGCACCCAGCGATACCTACGGCGGTGACGAACTCGGCGAACTGCTCGACCGCGAGCGCATCAGCCATCTCCTCATCACGCCTTCGGCGTTGTCCACCATCGACCACACCCGATGGCCGCTGACGGATTTGCGATACCTCGTGGTCGGTGGCGAGGTCATCGGCCCCGAGTTGGTCGAGCGCTGGTGCGGCGGCCGCGAGATGTTCAACGAGTACGGGGCTACCGAGGCCACCGTCGTCGCGACGCTGACCGCCCCATTGGTGGCGGGGGAGCCGGTGACGATCGGTGGCCCGATTCGCGGTGTCTCGCAGTGGGTGCTGGATCAGCGGCTCAACCCGGTCCCGGTGGGTGTGGCGGGGGAGTTGTATACCGCGGGTCCTGTGCTGGCCCGTGGTTACCATCGTCGGGCCGGTCTGACAGCAGGGCGTTTCGTCGCGTGCCCCTGGATGCCCGCCGAGCGAATGTATCGCACCGGGGACGTGGTCCGGTGCACGCCCGACGGAGTGATCCAGCATCTCGGACGGTCCGATTGCCAAGTGAAGATTCGTGGGCTGCGTATCGAGCTCGGCGAGATCGATGCCACGCTCGCCGCGCACGAGACCGTCGGTTTCGCCACCACCATCGGCCACCGCAACGGTTCCGAGACCGATTCGCTGGTTTCTTATGTTGTTGCCGCGCCGGGTCATTCGATCGATACCGCGGCGTTGACCGAGCACGTCGCCGGTCGATTGCCCTCCAATATGGTTCCCTCCGCGATCATGGTCCTCGATCATGTCCCGTTGACACCGGTGGGCAAGCTGGATCGTGCGGCATTGCCGGATCCGGTGTTCACCGACAATGCCGTGTTCCGCGCACCCGGAACCCCGCTCGAGCACACGATCGCCGACTTGTTCGCCGAGGTACTGGGTGTGGACCGCGTCGGCGCCGAGGATTCCTTTTTCGCTCTCGGCGGCAACAGCCTGATCGCGACCAGGATCGCCGCCCGACTCGCAGCGATCGTGGATACCGAGGTCCCGGCGCGACTGCTGTTCGAAGCATCAACGGTCGCAGCACTGGCAGCGCGACTCGAAGGGCACGCCGGTACGGGACGACACCATCGCGCAGTGGTCGCCGGACCACGCCCACACCTTGTGCCCCTTGCACCCGCACAACAGCGCATGTGGTTCCTCAACCAATACGACACGGACTCAGGCGCCTACAACGTGCCGATCGCGATCCGGATACGCGGCGAATTGAACATCGAGGCGCTCCGAGCGGCCATCGTCGACGTGCTGGACAGGCACGAGTCCCTGCGAACCAGGTATCCCGAACACGACGGGATGCTGATCCAGCTGATCGAACCCGTCGATGAGGTAGATCTCGAGCTCACCCCGATGCCGGTTCCGCGAAGCCGGTTGGCCACGACGATAACCGAGCTGGTCACTCGGGGTTTCGATGTGAGCGCTCAGGTGCCGGTGCGTGCTCGATTATTCCGCGCCGACACCGGCGAGACACCCGAATACGTCCTGGCCGTCGTGGTGCACCACATTGCCGCAGACGGCTTTTCGATGACACCACTGGCCCGCGACATCACCACGGCCTACACCGCCCGGGTTCACGGACAAGCCCCGTCGTGGATACCACTACCGGTCCAATATGCCGACTACGCGCTGTGGCAACAAGCCACTCTCGGCTCGCCCGAGGATCCGGAATCACTATCCGCCGAACAGATCCGATACTGGACCGAAACCCTGGACGGCTTGGACGAGGAACTGCGCCTGCCGACCGACAGGCCCCGGCCCGCAGCGGCATCCCATCGAGGCGCCACCATCGACCACACACTGCATCCGGAGCTGGTACGGGATCTGGAAATGCTTGCACGCCAATGTGGTTCGTCGTTGTTCATGGTCTTCCACAGCACGCTGGCGGTGCTGTTGGCCCGGTTGTGTGGCGTCGGCGATATCGCGATCGGTACGCCCATCGCCGGCCGCGGAGAGGCCGCGCTCGACAATGTCGTCGGCATGTTCGTCAATACGCTGGTGCTGCGGACCGAGATCGACCTCGGTGAGTCGTTCACCGACCTGCTCGACCGTGTCGAACGAGTCGACCTGGATGCCTTCGCCAACGCCGATGTGCCATTCGAGCAACTGGTGGACGTACTGGCACCTGAACGATCCCCGTCCCGCCACCCGCTGTTCCAGGTGATGCTGGTATTCCAGAACCTCGATCAGGTGACCTTGGAACTGCCGGGTCTCGACGTGTCGGTCGTGGCGGATCTTCCCGACGAGGTATCGCGTTTCGATCTTCAGCTCGTACTGTCGGACAACAACGAGCACACCGGTGTGACAGCGTCTTTCACCTACGCCACAGAACTGTTCGACGCCACGACGATCGAGTCGTTCATACACCGATGGATACGGATACTCGAAGCGGTCACCAGCGACCCGGCAGCGCCGGTCGGCGCCATCGAAATACTGGAACCGGCCGAACGAACCGAGCTGATGACCTACGCGGGAGAACCCGCGACAACGCCTGTCGTACTGGCCGATCTGCTGACCGCGGCGGCCGCCCAGAACCCCGATGCCACCGCAGTCGTGTTCGAGAGCCGACACCTGACCTACCGGGAACTCGATGTGCGATCCAACCGGCTGGCCAGGGCCCTGATCGATCTCGGGGCGGGGCCGGAAGTCGTTGTCGCGATTGGTATTCCACGGTCCGCTGACCTCGTGATCGCGATATGGGCGACAGCCAAGACCGGGGCAGCGTTCCTCACCCTCGACCCGACCCACCCCGCCGAACGCATCAGCCACACGCTCACCGACTCCGGCGCCGCCATCGGACTCGCCGCGACAGCCGCGCGCGCGACACTGCCCGATGACATCAACTGGTGGACAGTGGACGATCTCGACGACACCACACGCGACACCGAACCGATCACCGCCGACGAACGCACAACCCACTTACAGCCACAACACCCGGCCTACCTCATCTACACCTCCGGCTCCACCGGAACTCCCAAAGGCGTTGTCGTCACGCACACCGGGATAGCGGAGCTGGCCACCGAGACCAGGCAACGATTCGGACTCACTCCGACATCTCGGGTGCTGGCCGCCGCCTCCCCGACGTTCGACGTTTCGATCCTCGAATGGCTCAGCGCCGCTGCCGCCGGAGCCACGCTTGTCCTCGCCCCGCCACCGATAGTCGCGGGCACCGAACTGGCGGAGCTGATCGCCACCGAACGCGTCACCCACATCGCCCTCACCCCCACAGTGCTCGCGTCGATGCGCCCTGACGGACTCGACACCGTCGAGACCGTCGTCCTCGGCGGTGAGACATGTCCACCAGACCTGGCGGCCCACTGGACACCGGGTCGGACGGTGGTCAACACCTACGGGGCCACCGAGACCACGATCATGGCCTGCGCCGAGGCCCGCTCGACGATGACCGGCCGAGAAATCACGATCGGTGAACCGATTCGCGGCTTCCGCGCCGTCGTGCTCGACCGCCGACTGCGCCCGGTCCCGCCCGGGGTGGTCGGCGAGCTCTACCTGTCCGGACCGGGCCTGGCTCGCGGGTACCACAAGCAGCCCGTAACCACCGCCGCCCGATTCGTCCCCGATCTGCACGGCCCGGCCGGTACCCGGATGTACCGCACCGGCGACCTGGTCACCTGGACCGCTGAACGGACACTGCGGTACAAAGGCCGCAGCGACCTACAGCTCGCGATCCACGGTCACCGCGTCGAACCCGGCGATATCGAAACCGCGCTGCGTAGCCATCGCGATATCGCCAATGCCGCCGTCATCATCGACACCCGATCCAACGACCAACTCGTCGGCTACGTCGTTGCCAACCCCGGCGCCACTCTCGACACGACCGCGCTCACCGCCCACCTCACGGGCTGCCTGCCCACCCACATGATTCCCACCACCATCCACATCCTCGAACAGATACCGGTCACCCCCAGCGGCAAACTCGACTACAAAGCCCTCCCGACGCCCGACCCGCGACCCTCCAGGTTCCGGCCGCCGTCCACCGCGCTCGAGGCCACCGTCTGCGCCGCCTTCACCCAGACCCTCGACATCGAACGAGCCGGCGTCGACGACAGCTTCTTCGCCCTCGGCGGCAACTCGCTGGCCGCTACCCGATTGGTGGCGCGACTGCGGGCGTCAACTGGTTGCGACGTCGCGGTCCAGTGGATATTCACCGACCCGACACCGCAATTGCTGGCCCGGCGGATCGACGCCTGCCGTCGCGGCCTCGGTGAGCAGGACCCCGGCGAGGCACTCTCGATCCTGCTCACGCTGCGCGCGACGGGCACCGGGCCACCACTGTTCTGCATCCACCCCGCCATCGGATTGGCCTGGGGTTTCAGCGGACTGGTCCAGCATCTCGACCCCGAACGTCCCGTATACGGGCTGCAATCCCCGACACTGACCGACCCGGCAGCGCGGTTCGACACGCTCGACCAACTCGCCGCCCGCTACGTGCAGGAGATCCGGTCCGTTCAGCCGCGCGGTCCCTACCACCTGCTCGGCTACTCGCTCGGCGGCACCATTGCCCACGCGATCGCCGTCCAACTCCGGTGCGCCGGAGCCCAAGTCGCGACCCTGGCCATGATGGACACCCATGTCGTCACCGCCGGGAGTGTCCGCCCGCCCACTCCCGCCGTCATGGACATGCTCACCGAGTTCGGCGGCCTCGACGACCCGCAGAACCCCGCTGACCTCACGATCGAGGCCGCGACCGAGCGACTGCACCGACGGGGCGGACTCTTCACCGTCCTGACGCCTGAGCATCTCGCGATCCTGCACCACGACTACACCCGGCTCGTCGATCTCACCTGGAAACACCGCCCCGCCCTCTTCGACGGTGACCTGCTCCTGTTCACCGCCATCGAACCGGAAGGCGACGGCCCTGCCGACACCACCGCGATGCGCAACCATATTGCCGGCCACATCACCGACCACCACATTCCCACCCGGCACGAGAACATGACCGACCCCGAGGCACTCCGCGAGATCGGACTGGCCATCACCGAGCACTGCCATTCCATCCCTACCCATCGCGGCCGACAGTCCGATCTCACCTCGGCAGATAGGCGGCGATCATGAACACCGACGGCATTATCGGGTCGCGCTCCGGCGTGCGGCCGACCAACCTGTTCTCCACCGATCCGGCAATCCTCGGCGCCGAACATCCCCGCGCCGCCGAAATGCGCCGATGGATTCGCGAACATCTCTGCCGAACCCATCGTGACCTCGGCCGACCCGGCCCCGTATGCCCCTATATCGGCCGCACCATCGCACAACAAAACCTCTGGGTCTCATTCGTCGAAGGCCGCCACATCAGCCCTCAGTCCATCGCCGCAATCGTCGACGATCTGAACGACCTGTTCCCGGTCATGCCACCCCAGCGCGAACCCGACAACAAACACAAAGCCATCCTCGCGATCTTCCCCGACCTCACCGAATACGCCGACCTCGACGCTGTCCAAGACGAGCAGAAAACCCGGTTCGTCGACAAAGGGCTGATGCTCGGCCAATTCTATCCGGGCTGCACCGCCGCCGGGCTGCACAATCCGAGGTTCCCCGCACTCGATGCGCCCCTGCCCAGCCTCGCCGTGCGCAACATGGTTCCCACCGACTTCCCCTTCCTCGATTCCCGCCACGAATGGATCGATACCTACCTCGGACTCTTCGCCCCCACCATTCCCGGCTTCATCAGCAGTTCCATCGCCGCCAAGCTCGTCGAGACCCCGGCCACCCGCGACAGCTCGGCGTAGGAGCATTGCCGGAACACCGGCGAACCCGATCTGGGCCAGACAGCCGAAACCGGCGGATAGGCGTACGCGGGCTACTCAGAGTGATAGTTGGGAATCACGATGGCGCGTACAGCATCGACAAGCCGGGGAGCGAGCAGCGCCAGGGTTGCCGCCTCGTGATCGGCGAGGTACTGGGTGATGAGCTCGATGCAGGCCGCCACCGCAACATGGCATTGCTCGATTGTCAGCGTCGGCAGATCGGGTTCGTACCGGGTGCGAAAGTCTCGCAATGCCGGGGCGGTGGTGGTGACGAACTCGTCGATCGCTTGGTTGCGCCGAAGTCGCACTCGCGGGCCGGCCCCGAGGGCTTCGAGAAAGAACATCCGGGTAGCCGCGGGCGCGAAGGCCATCACCAGCAACAAGCGTTGCGCGTATTCGATCATGGTCTCCGGCGTGAGGGACAGGTCGTCGGTGTCATCCACGCCGAGACCTGCTTCGCCGATGAGCACCCCGACCGCCTGGTAGGCGTCGAGGAAGACGTCCTCCTTGTTGGCGTACAGCTCGTAGAAGGTCTTGCGGGAAACGCCCGCGCCTTTCGTGATGTCTTGGACGTTGGTCTGGGAGTAGCCGTGGTCGGCGAACAACTCGATCGCCGTGGCGACGACGCGGGCACGCTGTGTTTCCCGGACGTCGTCGCGGGAGAGGTCGTGCCGGTGCCGCGGCAGCGGCGTGGGGGTAGCGCCGGCGAGCAACTGCAACACGATGGCGGCGGTCGCCGGCGGCACCGTGGCATCGGTACTGCGCATAGCGCCACAGTAGTCGGTGACGGGCCGAGCCAGCGATGCCGTGATCTTCAACGACATTCTGGCGAGTGGGCGCTCCCGCCGATTCGGCTGAATGTTCCACGGGGGAACAGCACGCCGTACAGGGAGACGTCGATGCCGCACAGGTAGCCGGTGGCGTGGGTGCCATATTGGAAGGCGCCGCCGATGCCTGCCAGTACGGAGTTCAGGTCCAGGACCGCCTGGTCGAGTTTCGCGCCGTTGGTCAGCAGCAGGGTCAGTGCAAGGCTGGTGCTGTTCTGTGCCGATACGATGCGTGGCTGGATGCGGCCGAGCATGGCGGTCAACTCCGTGGTGCCGTCGGCGATCTGGGCCGTCGATGCCTGTAGAGCTTGGCCTTGGCCGGCGAGTCCACCGATGAGCGCCCTGGTCTGGGTGACCAGCGTTTCGAGTTCATCACCCCGAGCGGCCAAACCCGTCATCACCGACGACAGATTCGTGATGACGTCGGAGAGCACAGCGTCGCGACGCTGGAAGTCGCTGGCCAGGGCCGCGGCTTGAATGATGAACGCGCTCAACGACACCCCGTCACCTTGCAATGCCTGAATCAGCGTCTCCGCCATGGCGTTGACCTGCTCCGGCGCCAGGGTCTGGAAAAGTGGCTGAAATCCGTTGAGCAACCCGGAGATATCGAACGACGGTTCGGTGCGATCGAGCGGGATGGATCCGCGGTCACCCAAGGGGGCACGGGTCCCGCCGGACTCCGCGCTCGGTGCCAGGCCCACATACCGCTGCCCGATCAGGTTCTGGTACAGCACCAGCGCCTTGGTGTCGCTGTAGAGCGTCTGCTCACGCTGCACGACGAAAGTGACCGCTGCTCGATTGTGTTCGTCGAGCCCGATGCGCACGACCTTGCCGACCCGCACACCCGCCATCCGCACGTCGTCGCCCTCGTGCAATCCCAAGACGTCGGAGAACGTCGCCGTATAGGTGTTTGTTTCACCTTTTACGTTGCGGGCCAAGGTATTCCATACAACTGTCGTCACCAGGATCGATGTCAGCGCGAAGACTGCGAAGCCGATCAGCGGCCTACGGATGCTCACATCCACCACCTCCACACTCTAGAAACATGCTGTACTCTCATAGAGAGAATCATTGCGTTTCTGATTGTGTTTGTCGAGAGGAGTGGCAACGTGGCCACAAACCACACCCAGCGTGCGACCCCGCCCTGCGGGCACATCGCCAGCCGAGTGGTCGAGCAGCAGTTTCATCTGGAAGTCCCGACCACCCGGGTCGATGACGGCCTGTTCGGCCCGGGTTCGGTGTCGTGGAAGGTGTGGTCGCATCCGGCCGTGATCCCCGGGGTCATGCGCTCGTTCGTGCTGGACATGGTCGCCAGCCCGCACGGCGCCGCCGCCCTCGAGGAGCACAGCCGCTACCGGGAAGACCCGCTGGGACGGCTCAACCGGACCATGCACTACTTCCTGACTGTGGTGTTCGCCGACACCGACACCGTCGCGAAAGCCAATCGACGACTCGACCGGCTACACGCCCGCATCGTCGGAACCGAACCCATGACCGGTGGCCGGTACAGCGCCCTGGACCCCTACCTGCAACTGGGCAACCACATGCTCAGCTGGCACTCGGTCTACTACGCCTACCAGACCCTCGTCGGAGGACTCACCCCCGAAGACACCGACCGCTTCTTCCGGGAAGCAGCGATCGCTTTCGAAACCCTCGGCGTCGACGAGGACGCCCTGCGCGCTTCCGCCGCTGAGCATGGAATCGACACCGCGGCCCTGGGCGACCGTATCCCCGCCGGCCACGAGGAGTACCGCGAACTCTGGGCGGCTTCACGCCACCTGATCTGCGTCAACGCCCAAACCCGCGGCGCGCTCGAGGCGATCCTGCATCCACGAGCTCTCGACGGCAGCCTCACCAAAGCGACCCTGTTCCAGGCCTACCCGGCACTCGCCCGCGTCGGCCTGGCCCTCATTCCCCGCCACGTCCGCGCCACCTGCGGTCTGCCCACCTCCGCCACCGCAGATGCCGTTGCGCTACGAGCCGGCCGCGCCACCGCCGCGCTGCTACATCGCACCGGCGCCTATCCTCAAGTCCTGCAACGCCTCTCCCCGCACGGCTATCAGATCCAAGTCGCCGCCCTCGGCCACCCTCGTCGTTGACCGAATTGATCGACGGCGCCACCGGGCGCTGACTTCACCAGGGCAGGGAGGCGCTCGTTACCGAGCGGAACTATGGAGTCTTGAGTGGAACTCCTTGCATCACCCGGCGTTTCACCTCGCGGAAGTTCTCGATGCCGTCGACTTCGATGATCGGGGTGCCGTCGTCCGCCGTGTCCTCGACAGTGCGCAGCAGCTCCCGGTCGAAGTGCTCCAGCGGTGTCGGATCGTCGAGGTCGATTCCGTCTGGTTCGTCGTCGATCATCAGACGCGGCTGCCCGACGACCACATCGGCTTCCAGCTCACCCTCGATGGTGAAGAAGTGCTCCTCGCCGTAGAAGAGGTCGGCGAGTACATCTCCGCCGATGTAGGCGCTGCAATCGTTGTAGTCGCCGATGAGCCTGCCGACACGTAGATCGCCGTGTACTTCCAGCCACCCCGCCGTGACCACGTCCCGGGCGTGCATATCGCCGGTGACCAGCAGGTACGTTTCCGGATCGTCGTGGTCGGTGTACACGCCGTCGACGCGGAGGTTCCCGTTGACGATCAGCAGGAGCGCGCCTTCGGCGCCTAGGTCCAGATCCCCCGCGATGTGCAGATCCCCTGTCACGTAGAGGATGTCGGAGTTGTAGTTCTGGATCTCGTCGAGTGCCTCGGTGATCTGCTCGGCCTTGTGTTCCTCCCGGAAACCGTCGATGGCGGCCAGGATCTCCGCGCGGGATACCTGGTCCGCTGTGAAGCTGCGTGCATCGGCAATCATTGCGCAGAAGCTACACGTCGAGTCCGAAACTGATAGGGGCACTGGATATTCGGTCGACGTAGCGTTGTGATCCAGTCACCGGCCGGATGCCGTCAGGTCAGCAATGGCAGAGGCGGTGTCGAGGTCGGCGTAAGCGGCTGAATAGCGTTGGGCCAGCGCCAGGGCGATATCGGGGCGTTGCCAGAATTCGCCCGCGCTGGCGGTGCACAGCCACAGTGTCAGACCGTGTGCGACCGAGGCGCGGTAGCCGCGACGGACCTGTTCGGGTGTCGGTTTCTCCCTGATGGGGAGGTCCAGAGCATCGCGGTAGTCCTCCAAGAGGCGGTCCTCGGCTGCACGCCGGTCCTCGATCGTGAGCGCACCTTGCAGGAAGTAGCCGAGGTCCAGTGACCAGTGACCACGTCGGGTGACTTGCCAATCCAGGAAGCCGATGTGGGTGTCGTCGATGAGGTAGGTGTTGCCGATATGGGCGTCACCGTGCAGCAGTGTTTGCGGTCCGGAGGTGAGGCTGCGGATGTAGGGCTTCCAGATATCCTCGATCAGCTCACCGATGCTCAGCCTGGTCACCGTGGGTGGGCACTCCGGTCCGAGGCGGTCCAGCGCGGCTTGGAGCGGTGCGATCTCCATTCCGTCCCATGGTGCGAACGGTTCCAACCATTCCAGGCCGGGGTGTCGATCGAGTCGTTCGCCCCAGAAGGTGCTGTGCAGGCGCGCCAGTGCACGGACTCCGCTCGCGGCCTGTTCGATCGTGAGGGGACGGGTGGCGTCGCGAGGGTCGGCGTCTCGGAGGGCGAGGTCCTCCATGACCAGCAGGAAGTTCTCGGCTTCCTCGTCGATGAGCGCGGCGAATACGGTGGGATGCTCTATGGGCAGGGTCGCGCCGCAGCGGAAGAGGCGTGGTTCGTGGAACATGCCGCTGGTGAGTTTGATGAGTTCCCTGTGTGCTGGGTCGGCGGCCTTGACGAACACCGAAGCCGGGCCCTGCTCCGCACTGTCGTAGGTGAGGGCGAGTCGGGCCCGCCGATTGGTGCCGTCGTCGCGCAGTGCGATTTCGACCGTGGCGACCCGGACACCTGGGTGGTGGCTGTTCAGTGCGGTGGTCATCCATTGTGGGGTGATCTGGTCCCAGTCGAGGGGGATCGGCAGATGCTCGAGGGTCAACATGGATCCTTCGCTTCGAAGCGTAAATCAGCTTCTCTCAGGGGAGAGGAAGGTTCTCAGGTTACTCGAAAACGTAATCCTGCGTCCAGAAGCTCCGCGCACCCACCCGAATTTCCATTCGCGGGCTCCGCTATCCGATGGGCTGAGACTAGAATTCCGGTGATGGAGCGCCGTAGCGAGGCCGCACGAAGTCGTGGTGGAGGTGATCGCCGATCGCCGTTCGACCGGTTTGTCGAGCAGGCCGAACTGCGCGTGAGTCAGGCTCCGTTCTTCTTCATCTGTACCGGGATCGTTGTGGTGTGGTTGATCAGTTTGCCGTGGTGGACGGACCTCAAGATCTGGCAAGCCGCCATCCATACCGTTGCGAGCGTTTTCACGCTGATGTTGGTGGTGCTGCTCGAAAACGCCGGCCGCCGCGCGAGCGAGGCCGCACAAGAGAAGCTCAATGTCATCGCCGAGGCGCTGGCCGCGCTGCTGGCTTCATCCGCGTTCGACGATCCCGAGCTTCGGACGGCTGCGAATCGGCTGCGGGAGGCTGTTGGGCTCGAAGAACGGCACTGACTCCACTGGAGCCAGCGATGTTCGGCGGTTCAGATCAGGTTTGCGACTGATCTGGTTTCGTGTCCGGGTCTACCTTGTCGGCGCGCTCCCACTCCTCGTTCAGGTCTGCTCGCGAATCGGCCGCGTCGGTGCGGTGCACGTTCGCCTGCTGGGCGAGCTGGTCGGCCTGCGCTGCTTTGGCCTCGCTTTCTGCCTTGGCCGCGCGGCTCCTGGCGGCGATCTCCTCCGCCCGCGCCTGTCTCTGACCGACCTCGAATTCCTGTTCCGCCGCGTGGTCGCGGATGCCCTTGGCCTCGACTCTCTGGTGTTCACGCTGTTTGCGCATCAACAACCAGGCGCCGACCACGAGCACAACGACTACCGCCACGACGATCACGATCACACTGGTGGTGCTCATCCTTCTGCTCCTCGCACCCCCTCTCATCCTAACGCCAGTTGACCTCCCCGGAACCGAGGAAATAGCCGCCACGCGCCATAAACTCGCTGTATGCATCCGATGCTGTTCGCGCTCAGTCAGCTGCCGTTGCGGTGCGTCAACGCTGCGCTCGACCTGCATGTCGGCGGGAGCCGCCGCGAGGTGTTCTTCGACATCGACGAGACCTACCCGGCTCTACGGGAGATCGACCGCAACGCCGACAGCATTCGCGCTGAGCTCATGCCATTGCTGTCGGACTGGGAGGACCTGCCGGAATATCACGTCGTCGACGCCGCGCAAACGCGCATTTCGTCGTCGACGCCGCATCGCTGGAAAGTGTTTCTGCTGTACGCGATGGGGGAGAAGCCGGCCGTCAACCGGCAGCGCTGCCCGCGGACCTGTGCGGTGATCGATGACATCCCAGACTTGTTCCAGGCCTTCTTCTCGATCCTGGAAGGTGGCAAATCGATCCCGGCCCATTGCGGCCCATATCGCGGCTACCTGCGCTATCACCTGCCGCTGGTCGTGCCGGCCCACAATCCGCCGAACATCCGGGTCAAGGACATCACCCATACCTGGCGTGACGGGGAAAGCATCCTCTTCGATGACAGCTGGGAGCACGAGGTCCACAACGACGCGGCCGATCTGCGGGTGGTCCTCATCGTCGACGTGCTGCGCCCGATGCCGTTCCCCTTCCATGCCGTGAATCGGCTGGTCAGCGTGTTCATCCGCTACCTGTATGGCCGGGGTCTCGTGAAGAACCTCCGGTGACCACCACATCGTCGGACAGGAAACTCGACTCGGTGAGCCAACTGGAGGAGACTTTCCTGAATGGTATTCCTCGAAAAATGGTCTGCCCCGAATTCTGAACACCCTCAGAAGCGTGTGCAGCCCAGCTTTCACGCCGAGGAAGTACCGCCAGGGGCTTTTCCGCTCTCGCCGGCCCAATATGGGATCTGGTTCGCCCAGCAACTCGCACCTGAGGTGCCGTTCTGTATGGCCCACTATGTGGAGTTGCACGGAGAACTGGATCCTGAGCTCCTTCGCGAGAGATCCACGGTGGCCGGTCGTGAGTTCCAGTCGCCCTTTCTTCGCCTGATCGAGGTTGATGGTCGGCCGTTCCAAATCGTTGACCAATCGCTCGCTCACCCGATGGGCTTCATCGATTTCCGCGGCGAGCGCGACCCGGTTGCGGCAGCACACAACTGGATGCGGCAGAACTGCGCGGCACCGTTCGACCTTTTTGTCGATCGCTTGGGCACGATCTCGATCTTGCAGGTCGGCGACTCCGATTACCTGTGGTACGCAAGGGTTCACCACATCGCGTTGGACGGTTTCGGCGCGGCGGCGATGTTCAGTCGAGCTGCGCAGCTCTACACGGCCGCGTTCGAGGGCAGGGACGCCGAGCCGAACAAGGCAATGGATCTGCGTACCGTGTTCGAGCTGAATCGGAAGTACCGCGCCTCCAGCCGGTTCTCCGCCGATCGGGAGTATTGGGCGGAGCGAATCGCGGGCCTGTCGGACTGGGGCACACCGGAATACGAGACAGTTCCCGATGCTGTCCGAAACATCGTCGAGAGCGCGCCGCTGTCGGACACCACAGCCGCGCGCCTCGAGGACTCCGCGAGCCGGTTCGGTGCGACGTCGGCAGCCGTGGCACTCGCCGGAATCGCCTTGTACCTGTCCCGGATGGCGGGCAGCGACGAGATCCTGGTCAGCATCCCGGTCTCCGGGCGAACAACCGCTGCGCTGCGTCGTTCCGGCGGCATGCTCGCCAACGTCGTCCCCCTGCGACTGCGGGTGCGGCCCGAGGACTCGGTAGGCGAGCTCGTGCAGCGAGTGCAGGGTGAGTTGATCGGCGCGTTGCGTCACCAGGGTTGTGGCATCGAGGACATCCGCCGCAATGCCGGCGCCACCGGCACCGCTGCTCGATTCTCCGTGCCGCAGGTGAACGTGATGCTTTTTCCCTACGAGATCAAGGTCGGCCCGGTCGTCGGGCAAATCCACATCCTCAGCCGGGGACCGGTCGGAGATCGACTGATCACCATGTACCAGAACGCGACACCGGCGAAGACCGTCGTCGAAATCCGCGCGAATCCACATCGGTACCGAGACGACGAGGTACGCACTCAGCACACGCAGATCGTCGACCTGCTCGGGGAGTTCATCGCGACGGATGCCGGCACCGTGGTCGGGACGATCCATGCAACCAGTGCGCGCGTGGGAGAACGCCTGCACAGGAAGAACTCTCAGTTGAACTACTGGAGGCGTACGCTCGCCGCGCTGCCCGGGTTGGCGTTGCCGACCGACCGGCCGCTCCCTGCACGACGGTCGCTGCGGGGTGCGCGGTACGAATTCTCGATCGGCGCCGACGTGCACCGGCGGATCGCGGCCATGGCGCGGGAGTACCGGGCGAGTGTGTTCATGACCGTGCACGCGGGGTTCGCGGTGTTGCTGTCGCGGTTGTGCGGCAGCTCCGACGTCGCGGTGGGCACGGCGGTAGCCGTGCGTGGGGAGGCCGTCCTCGACGAGGTGATGGGGACGTTCGTCAATACGTTGGTGTTGCGCACCCCGATTCGCGGTGCCACCTCGTTCGGGGAACTGCTCGAGCTGGTCCGCGACGTTGATCTGGGCGCGTTCGCCCATGCGGAAGTGCCGTTCGAGCGAGTGGTCGAGGAGCTCGCGCCGGTCCGGTCGACGACGCACGCACCCATGTTTCGGGTGGCCATCGACTGCCGGAACACCGCCCGGCCGGTTCTGGAGTTGCCGGGATTCCGGATCGAGATGATCGGGGTCGATCCGGGAAACACACCGGTCGATCTGCAACTGACTCTGGCCGAGCGGTTCGACGAGGACGGCGCACCGGCGGGCATGGCTGCCGAGTTCAGGTATGCGACAGATCTGTTCGTCCCGGCGACGGTGCGCAGCTTCGCCGACGGCCTCGTGCGGGTCCTCGACACTCTCACCTCCGATCCAGACCTCCCGGTCGGTGCCATCGACCTCCTCGATGGCGCCGACCGGCAATTGATACTCGGTGACTGGAATGCCACCGACCATGCGGTAGGCGACGATCTGACGTTGGTGTCCTTGTTCGACGCGCAGGTTGTGCGCACGCCGGACAACATCGCGGTGGTGTTCGAGGATGAACGCTTGTCCTATGTCGAATTCGGTAGGCGGGTCAACCGACTCGCCCGCAGGCTGGTTGTCGAAGGTGTGGGACCGGAGACCCTGGTCGCCGTGATGATGCGGCGGTCGATGGACATGGTTGTCGGCCTGTACGCGGTCCTCGCGGCGGGTGGAGGGTATGTGCCGGTCGATCCGGATCAGCCCGCCGATCGGGTGTCCTACATTCTCGACACGACCGATCCGGTGTGTGTGCTCACCAGCGAACTGGAACGGGTCGAGGTCGCGGGAAGCAGGCCTGTCCTGGCCGCCGACACCCTCGATGTCTCGGCGTATTCGACTGCCCCGCTCTCGGATACGGACCGGATCTCACCACTGCGGCCCGGAAACACCGCGTACGTGATCTTCACCTCCGGCTCCACCGGGGTGCCCAAGGGCGTGGCACTGAGCCACGCCTCGATCGTGAACCGGTTGGTGTGGGCGCAGGCCGAGTACCGGCTCGACCACACCGACGTGGTGTTGCAGAAAACGCCGATCACCTTCGATGTGTCGGTGTGGGAGTTGTTCTGGCCACTCCACACCGGAGCGCGGTTGGTGATCGGGGCACCACACGGGCATCGGGACCCGACCTATCTGACGCGGATCATCGACACCGAACGGGTGACGACAGTGCATTTCGTACCGTCGATGTTGACTGCCTTCGTCGCCGAGCCGGTCGTGGAGTTGCCGAAGCTGCGGTATCTGTTCGCGTCGGGCGAGGCATTGTCGGCGCAGGTGGCGCAGCAGGTACGGCAGCGGATGCCCGCCGGGTCGGTACACAATCTCTATGGACCCACCGAGGCGGCGGTGGACGTGACGTTCCACGAGGTGACCGACGAGGATTCCGCCGCGGTGCCGATCGGTGCGCCGGTCTGGAACACCCGGGTCTACGTCCTCGATGACCGGCTACAACCGGTGCCGGTGGGCGTAGTCGGCGAGTTGTACGTGTCGGGAGCGCAATTGGCGCGGGGCTATCACCGGCATCCGGGATCGACGGCGATCCGTTTCGTGGCTGACCCACGCGGACAGCCCGGTGCGCGAACGTACCGGACCGGGGACCGGGTGCGCTGGACCGGGGACGGGCAGCTCCAGTGGGTGGGGCGCACCGATTTCCAAGTGAAGGTCCATGGCTACCGAATCGAGCTCGGCGAGGTCGAGGCGGCGTTGTTGCGATGCGACTCGGTCGCGCAGGCGGTGGTGATCGTCCGTGACGACGGGAGCGGGGACCGCCTGATCGGGTACGTCGTCCCCGAACCCGGTGCGGTGGTGGCCGTGGATGCGGTGAAAACCTCTCTGAGGCAGTGGTTGCCGGATCACATGATGCCTGCGGCGGTGGTGGTGCTCGACGAGTTCCCGCTGTCTCCGGCCGGGAAGCTGGATCGGGCGGCGTTGCCCGCCCCGGACTTCACCGCGGCGGGAACCCGGTTCCGGGCGCCGTCGACACCGAGGGAAGAGCTCGTGGCCGGTGTGTTCGCGCAGGTCCTCGGCGTGGATCGGGTCGGGGTCGACGACAGCTTCTTCGCTCTGGGCGGGGATTCGATCATGTCGATCCAGGTGGTGACGCGAGCGAAAGCCGCGGGGCTCGTGTTCACCGTGCGGGAGATATTCGAACATCGGACCGTGGCCGCGCTCGCCCGGGTCGCCGTGCCGGGCGGCGGCGCGGGCCCGGTGCCGACCGAACTTGCCGGTGGCGGGGTCGGTGAGGTGGCGCTCACCCCGATCCTGGGATGGCTGTTGGAGCGCGGCACCGGTTTCGACCGGTTCTCGCAGGCGGTGCTGCTGACCGCGCCGGCCGGGCTCGACGGTGACACGCTGGTCCGCACGGTGCGGGCGGTGCTCGACCGGCACGACATGCTCCGGGCCACGCTTCGCCCGGACCCTGGAGCCGGGATCGGTTGGGTAGTGGAGGTCCGGCCGGTCGGGGCAGTGCCCGCGGACCGCTTGATCCGTCGGGTGTCGGTCGAATCCACGATCGGGGAAGCGTTCGCCGCGACCCTTGCCGCCGAGCTGGACGCGGCGACGGGCCGACTGGACCCGAGCGGCGGGGTGATGGTGCAGATCGTGTGGTTCGATCCCGAAACCACTGGTGATGCAGGCATTTCCGGTGGCAGGGTGCTGCTGGTGGCGCACCATATCGTGGTCGACGGGGTGTCGTGGCGGATCCTGATCCCCTCTCTCGCGGCCGCCTGGTCCCGGATCGCGGCGGGCGCGGAGCCGGAGCTGGGCCCGGTCGGCACCTCCATGCGCCGGTGGGCGCACGGGCTGGTCGAGGCCGCGCACAGCCGGGAGCGGGTCGCGGAACTCGAGCTGTGGACAGCCATG
Source organism: Nocardia sp. NPDC058518 (assembly GCF_042719655.1). Taxonomy (NCBI): domain Bacteria; kingdom Bacillati; phylum Actinomycetota; class Actinomycetes; order Mycobacteriales; family Nocardiaceae; genus Nocardia; species Nocardia sp. NPDC058518. The sequence continues at coordinate 516,751 of NZ_JBHXNJ010000001.1, read as the reverse complement.
GTGACCGGGCCTGATCCGGTGCTGGGGTCGCGGCGGCTGGATCCGGCGTTGGATCTGGCCCCGACTGTCGACACGGTCACCGTCGATCTGCCGCGCGAGGTGACCGAGACACTGCTGACCACAGTGCCCGGTAGGTTCCACGGCACCGTCGACGACGGGCTGCTGGCGGCACTGGCGTTGGCTCTGACGAAGTGGCGGCTCGATCGCGGCGTCGATACCCGCGAGACGCTGATCACCATGGAGGGACACGGTCGTCAGGAGCAGGTGGTTCCGGGCGCGGACCTGTCGCGGACGGTGGGCTGGTTCACCACGATGTCCCCGGTGCGAGTGAACCTGTCCGGGATCGACGTCGACGACGCTCTGGCTGGGGGCGCGGCCGCCGGGGCGGCGATCAAAGCGGTCAAGGAACAACTCCTGGCGATCCCGGATCACGGCATCGGCTTCGGGCTGCTGCGTTACCTCAACACCGACACCGGCCCGACGCTGCGACAACTGCCCGACCCGCAGATCAGGTTCAACTATCTGGGCCGGATCGCTGAGGTCCCCGAGCAGCTGCGCGGGACGGGCTGGACCCCGGCGGACGAGGTCGGTGAACTCACCGCCCCGCCGGACCCGGAACTGCCCGCGGCAGCCGTGCTCGACATCAACGCGATCGTCACCGATACGCCGGAGGGTCCCCGGCTGCGGGCGCGGTTCGGGTTCCCGACCGGGATCCTCACCGCCGAGGAGGTCACGGATCTGGCCGGGGTGTGGCGTCGGGCGGTCACCGCGGTGACCGTGCACGCGGCCGCACCCGGGTCCGGTGGGCACACCCCGTCGGACTTCCCGCTGGTGCACCTCGAGCAGTCGGCGATCGAGGCGATCGAGGCGCGGTTCCCCGGGCTGGTCGAGGTGTGGCCGCTGACGCCGCTGCAGGGCGGGTTGCTGTTCCACGCGCTGCTGGCGGAGCCGTCGGTCGACGCGTATCTGGTGCAGCTGGTGCTCCACGTCCACGGCCCGCTGGATCTGGGTCGGCTGCGGGTGGCAGTGCGGACGCTGCTCGAACGTCACCCGAACCTGCGGGCCGCGTTCACCCAGGACCCGGGCGGAGCATTCGTGCAAGTTGTGCCGGACCGTGTCGAGGTACCGCTGCGCGAGATCGACCTGACCGGGTTCGAGATAGGTAGCAGGGAGCAGGAACTCGACCGGATTCTCACCGCAGACCGGGGTGTCCGGTTCGACACGGCGACCGCCCCACTGCTGCGGTTGCTGGTCGTCACGACCGCCCCGGACGAGCACCGGCTGATCTGGACCAACCATCACATCCTGCTCGACGGTTGGTCCAACCCACTGCTGCTCAGGGAACTGCTGAACCTCTACAGCACCGGCGGGGACCCCGCACTGCTGCCGCCGGTGCACCCGTACCGCGACTACCTGGCCTGGCTGAAACGGCAGGACCCGGACGCGTCGCGGACCGTGTGGGCGGCGGCACTGGCCGGACTCGAGGAACCGACCCTGCTCGTCCCCGCCGACCGGGGCAGGCAGTTGTCGGCGATCCCTCACGACACCCACCTCACTCTGACCGAACCGCAGACCCACCGGATCGAGACGCTCGCTCGTGAGCGGGGAGTCACCGTGAACACCGTCGTCCAGACTGCCTGGGGCATCGTGCTCGCCGCCCTGACCGCACGCCATGACGTGGTGTTCGGTGCCACCGTGTCGGGGCGCCCCCCGCAGATCCGCGGCATCGAGGAGATGATCGGGTTGTTCATCAACACGGTGCCGGTCCGGATCACCCTCGATGACCGCGAAACCCTCGGCGGATTGCTCGATCGGGTCCAAACCGAGCAGGTCGCGCTGCTGGGGCACCATTACCTCGGATTGAGCGAGATCCAACACGCAGCAGGTCCCGCGGCCTTTTTCGACACCCTGACGGTGTTCGAGTCCTACCCGATCGACCGGGTAGGACTGCTCGAGACCTCCGATGTCGCCGGCATTCAGATTGTCGACGTGACCGGCCACGATGCCACCCATTACCCCCTCACCCTCACGGTCTTCGTCGACACCCGGCTGCACCTGACCCTCAAATACCTCCCCGACCTGTTCGTCCCGGCGACGGTGCGCAGCTTCGCTGAGTGCCTTGTCCGGGTCCTCGACACCCTCACCACCGATCCAGACCTACCGGGGGGGGGGGGGGGGTTGCGCCACGCGCACCCCCCACCCGCCGAGAGCGGCGCAGAGCGCTCACGACCCCCACACAACAACAAAGCAGACGCCGCCACCCGCG
>NZ_JBHXNJ010000001.1:494566-514475 GCF_042719655.1 Nocardia sp. NPDC058518 | reverse complement strand
GGCGCTCCCAACAACCCCCCCGCCCCCCCCCCCCCGGCGATCAATGCTCGGAGACCGGAACGCCACCGAGAACGCAGTACGTCAGGCGCGTGCCCGCTTCCGGGCGCCGTCGACACCGAGGGAAGAGCTCGTGGCCGGTGTATTCGCACGGATCCTCGGGGTGGATCGGGTCGGGGTCGATGACAGCTTCTTCGCCCTGGGCGGGGATTCGCTGTCCGCCACCCGATTGATGGCCGCGCTGGAAGCAGAACTCGATCGGGACATCCCCTTGCACCTGATGTTCCTGCATCCCACACCCGCCGGATTGGCCGCCCACCTCTCCGATCACGGGTCTACGCCGGACTGATAGGACCGAATGAGTCGATCAGTGGCAGCGCCCTGTCGAACACAGCTACACCGCGTCCCCGTGCCGCCGGAAAATGTCGGTGCTGTGGCCTAGCGTTTCGTCCATGTCCGAAACCATCACCGTCGGCGGTATCACCATCGACACCAACGACCCCGCCGAACTGGCCGAGTTCTGGAGTGCCGCACTCGGTTACACCGTCCTCGCCGACTCGGGGGACTACGTCATGATTGCCCCACCTGGTGTCGGTTTCGGGGAAGGGCGCTACCTCGCGTTCCAGCGCGTTCCCGAGACGAAGGGGACCAAGAACCGTGTGCATATCGATTTCCAGACCACAGCTCGCGCGGCGGAAGTCGACCGGCTGACGGTCCTGGGGGCCACGGTCCTGGGTGAACACTCGCTGCCCGGCTTCGCATGGACTGTGCTGCAGGACCCGCACGGCAACGAGTTCTGTGTCGTCGCCGAGAGCTGACCGGACAGACGAGGGGTGAGGCGAGCATGCGCGCGCACGACCCGCCGAGGTGAAATACTGTGGCTCCATGAGCGACGACCGTCCGCAACTGGCCGCAGAAATGGATCTCCAGCCGCATCCCGAGGGCGGCTGGTTCCGTGAAACCTGGCGTAGTGCGGTGGAATTCGAGCCCGCTGGCTATTCCGGTTCGCGCGCGAGCGCGACGGCGATCTACTTCCTGCTGATGCCGGGTGAGGAGTCCGCACCGCATACGGTGACCTCGGACGAGATCTGGATGTGGCATCGGGGTGGTCCGCTGCTGCTGAACATCGGGGGTGAGGAGATCGTCCTCGGACCCGATGTCGAGCAGGGGCAGCGACCCCAGGCGGTGGTCCCCGGTGGGGTGAGTCAGGCCGCCCGCCCGGCGGGCGAGGAGTACACGCTGGTGAGCTGTGTCGTCGCGCCGGGCTTCGACTTCGCCGACTTCCGGCTCGATTGACCGGTGCGGGTACTCGTACCCGCCGCCCTGTGGACGCCCGGCGGGCGTCGGCTCGACCGCCATGCCCTCTTGCGTGACTAACTGTAAGTAATACAGTATGCTTGCTCACGTCGTATCGGGCAGCTGTGAACGACCTACGCCGCCCGTGAGTCCGAGGCCGACTCGGCAGGTGATGTCGAGTGGCAACTGTGAGAGCCGGTGGGCGGATGGTGGTCGTCGCGTGGCGGTCGGGAGGAGTGGGATGGTTCGTCAGAACTCGCATCGCGGCTGGACCCCGTCCGCACACTGGCGGCTACGGCACCGACATCCCTACGTCGCCGCGATCGGAGGGGTGTCCGACTGATCGGACAGTCCATAAAACCTGAATTCCCTACGTATTAATTATCGATCGGAAATATGCCCCGACGCGGCAATAAAAGCTCGCCTATTTTCTGGGTGGGCATATTGTTATGCCATAAAATCGAACGTCTGAATTGTACTGAAAATTAGTTCCAGAATTCTGTTGACTAGACCCTGTGATGTCACGCACACTCGGGATGGCAAATGGGCGGTGTTACCCGAATGGAGACGCGCGAACCGATGGTAAACCGATTCGATCCGGCAGCTGACAAGCGCCGCGAAAGGCGAGCGGTGGGCTCGGAGCGGTCTGCGATGCCGGCGAGCAGAGAAGTCGCCGCATGGTTTCGCGGTTATCTCGGCCGGCATCCCGGTGTTGCCATCGATACGGTAGGTGGCCAGTTCGTCCTCGGTGTCCGTACGGTGCAATATCTGATTGTCGACCTCTTTACCGGGAAGCTGGCCGTGCGGGAAACCCTCGCGCAGGGGGCTTTCATGGCTTCGGCGGCAGTGCTGCCGACAATCTTTGTCGCCCTGCCGATCGGGGTCACGCTCTCCATTCAGTTCGGGCTGCTGGCCGGGCAGGTCGGTGCCACCTCGTTGGCGGGGGCCGCCAGTGGCTTGGCGGTCATCCGGCAAGGCGCCCCGATGGTGGCAGCGCTGCTGATGGCCGCCGCGGTCGGCTCGGCCATCTGCGCCGACCTGGGATCACGGAAGATCCGGGAGGAATTGGACGCCATGGAGATCATGGGCGTCTCGGTGATCCGGCGCATGGTGGTTCCCCGGTTTCTGGCGGCGATCGTTATCGGCGTCTCGCTGACCGGGGTGGTGTGTTTCGTCGGTTTCGTGGCGGGCTATGCCTTCAATGTCTTCGCTCAGGGCGGTGCGCCAGGGAGTTTCGTGGCGACGTTCGCCTCGTTCGCCACTGTCGGGGATCTGGTCTTGACCATGGTGAAGGCGGTGGTCTACGGCGCGATCGTGGCAGTGGTCGCCTGCCATAAGGGGCTGACGACGAAGGGTGGATCCGCAGGTGTCGCGAACTCGGTGAATTCAACGGTTGTCTCGTCGATCCTTTTGCTCATGATCGTCAATGTATTGTTCACCCAGCTGTTCATGATGCTGTTTCCCAGGCAGGGCTTGTAATGGCATCCACCTATCATCCGTTCGGCACCAGACTGGTGGCAACATATTCGAAAAAGCTCGGCGTTGCATTCATGCGACTCGGGCACATGCTCACGTTCTTCGTGCGCGCCGCCGCATCGATTCCCGTGATGCTCCGCAATTATCGAGTCGAGTTCATGCGGACCCTGTCCGACATCGCGTGGGGAAATGGATCGATCGTCGTCGGTGGAGGCACGGCGGGCGTCATCATCATCCTGGGTGCGGCCGGTGGCGCGATTATCGGATTGGAAGGCTATAACGCCTTGCATCTGCTCGGCATGGAGCCCGCCATCGGACTGGTCGCCTCGACGGCCTCGACGCGCGAGCTGGCGCCGATCATGGCATCGCTGGCCTTCGCGGCGCAGGCGGGTTGCCGGTTCACCGCACAACTGGGCTCGATGGGTATCTCGGAGGAGATCGACGCGATGGAGTCGATGGCGATCCGGTCCATTCCCTATCTGGTCAGCACCAAGTTGCTGGCGTCGGTGGTCGCGATCGTTCCGCTGTATCTGCTCTGCCTGGCGGCCAACTACGTGGCTGTCGAAATGGTGGTCGGCATGTCGGGCGGGCTGTCGATCGGGACCTACCGCCACTACTTCCAGCTCGTCTTGAACGGACCGGACATCATCTACTCGCTGGGCAAAGCGATTGTCTTCGTACTGATCACCACCACGATCCAGTGCTACTACGGCTACTACGCCGCGGGCGGACCACAGGGCGTCGGCATCGCGGCGGGCCGCGCCATGCGTGCGGCGATCTCGGTGATGATCGTCGTCAATCTCCTGCTGACCATTGCCATTTGGGGCATCGGGGCCAGCGCGCGGCTGGGAGGGTGAGATGTCGATATTGTTCGACACGGACGGACGCGGACCGTCGAAATTGTCACTGCTCTTGCGGGGGTTGGTCGCGTTCGCGCTGATCGTCGGCGGTCTCACGGTCGTATACATGAAATCGACCGGGTCCTTCGAGGAGAAGGCCGAGATCACCGCCCTGCTCGAGCAGGTGGGTGACGGCCTGCCGCCCAACTCGGACGTGAAATTCCGTGGTGTGCTGGTGGGGACCGTCGCCGAAGTGACGCCATCGATCGACGGCGGCCGCAATCGGGCCAGACTCGAGCTCGAACCGCGTCTGCTGGTGAGCATTCCGGCTTCGGTGACCGCCCGGGTGGTCCCCAGCAACATCTTCGCGGTGTCGTCGGTGCAATTGGTCGACAACGGTCCGGGGCGACCGCTGCGGGCCGGTGCGGAGATCCAACAGGACACCAGTTTGTCGACGGTGCAATTGCAGACCGCCCTGACCAAGCTGCGAACGATCGTGGCGGCGACGGCGAGGATCAGCACGAGTGACACGGTGGGAGTGCTCGCCGCGGTCGCCAAGGCCACCGACCGGCGTGGCGCCGACCTCGTTCGAGCCGGTGCCCAGCTCGACCACATCACCAGGGAACTCGCTGCCCAGATCGCACCGCCGGGTGAGCCGTCGACGATCACCGCGCTGACCGAATCGGTGCAGGGCTTGGCCGCGGCGGCACCGGATCTCCTCGATGTCCTGCATTCCGCGGTCGTCCCGATGCGGGCCGTCGTGGAGCAGGAAGCCGAGCTGCACGACCTGCTGACGGCGGGCACCGCGACATTGTCGACCGTCGACGGCGGCTTGGACCGCCACGTCGACGAGATGGTGACGATCACCGATCAGCTGACTCCGGTCCTGGACGTGTTCGCCGCGGGCAGTTCGAGTTTCGGCCCCATCGTGGGCAGCATCAAGAATCTGTCGGACGTGTGGTTCGCCGAATTCTGGAACGAGGAGACCCAGAACGGGACCGGCAAATTCCAGATCAGGCTGACACCCGACACTCCGTACACGCGGGCGGACTGCCCCCGATACGGCGACCTCGCCGGACCGAGCTGCGCGACAGCGCCGCTGACGACCTCGGCCGAGCCGCTGCCCGCATCGCTGGACCCCCGCTCCGTTCCGAAACCCGTCCTGACCCCGGAGATGCAAGACCTCATCGGCCGGGTACTCGGCGGCGGCGCCAACAGCGCCGAACAGGTTCTGGCTCAACTACTCACCACCGGAGTCCCAGAAACAGGAGGTGCACCACGATGAACCAGCATCGTCGCTCGGTGGCCGGACTCAGCGTCTTCCTCGTCGTCGCGTTCGCCCTCATCTCGATGACCTTCGTGACCTTGAATCGTGGTATCGACGGCTCGACGAAGCCGTATTCGGCGATCTTCACCGACGCCACCGGTTTGCGGGTCGGCGACGACGTGCGGATGGCGGGCGTGCGCGTCGGACGTGTCGACGCGGTAGAACTCGACGGCACGCGGGCCAGAGTTCGCTTTCGCGTGCAAGATGCCCAGCGCCTCTACGGCGACACCGTCGCCGCCATCACCTATCAGAATGTCATCGGACAGCGCTACCTCGGACTGTCGCGTGACGAAATCAGTTCTGACACCGAACTTCCGAGCAATGGGGAGATCCCGGTGGAGCACACCGAGCCTTCCTTCGATCTCTCGGCGCTGCTCAACGGATTCGAACCGCTGTTCAGCGGCCTCGATCCGCAGCAGGTCGACAATGTCACCGCCGCGCTCGTACAGGCTCTGCAGGGGGACGCGGGCTCGTTGACGAGATTGATCGAGCAGATGTCCACGCTGGCACAGTCTTTGGCCGGACCGGACCAGGTGCTCGGCGCGGTCATCACCAATCTCAACCAGGTCGTGCAGAACCTGGCGGGCCGACGGACCGAACTCAGCACTCTGCTGAGCCGAACCCGGACCATCGTCGACGGGCTGGCCCGTCACCGCGACGAAATCATGACGACGCTGACCGAGGTATCGGGAGTCGCGGATCGGATGGCGACCGTCGTCGCGCAGGACCGGCCCGCACTCGATCGGCTCATGAGCCGAGAGCCGGGATTCACCCGGCATTTCGAGCAGAACAAGGACCAGTTCGCCTACCTGGGGTTCAACCTGCCCGTGCTGTTGAAGGGGATCGCCCGGGTCAGCCAGGAAGGCGCGAACCTGAACGTCTACCTCTGCAATCTCGGCTTCACGGCGATTCCCGCGCTCTCGGAATTGATCCCGGCGATCGTCCGCATGGCCACCCCGGCCGGAACCGTTCAGCAATCACCGATCTGTAGGTGAGGCAATTCATGACACTATCGACCCGGATCCGGCGGCTGAGCTCCTCGCTCTCGCGGCCGATCGAAGAACAGAACCCGCGCATGCTGGGGATCGTCGCGCTGGCCGTGCTGGTCGCGCTGCTGATCACCGCACTGGGCTGGAACACTCTCGGCGTCGGCGAGCGAAGCTACGACGCCGAGTTCGCCCAGGCCGCCGGGCTACGCGTCGGTGACAGCGTCACGGTCGCCGGCGTCCAGGTCGGCGCGGTGACCGGCCAGAAGCTGGTGGACGACCGCGTCGTGGTGACGATGCGTATCGCCGACGATGTACCGCTCGGCGTCGAGACCACGGCGGCGATCAAACTGACCACACTGCTCGGCGCCCGCTATGTGGAGCTGCGCCCGACCGGCGCGGGTGAGTTGCGCGATCGACGGATCATGCTGTCGCACACCGCCGTTCCCTACGACCTGCAGCAGTCGCTGGAGAATGCCACCACCACCTTCGAGCAGGTCGATGCCGCGCAGATCAGCCGCTCTCTGGATACCCTGGCCACGCAACTCGACGGCGTGCCCGCGGTCCTTCCCGGTGTACTGACCAATATCAGGACGTTGTCGAGCATTCTCGGTAGCCGCCGCGACGAACTGGGTTCACTGCTGACCGGGGTGCGTGACCTGACCGCCGTGGTCACCAGCCAGCGGTCCGATGTCGAGGTGATCGTCGGCGTGGGGCGAGACCTGTTGACCGACATAGCTTCCCGGCGACAAGCGATCGAGTTGCTGATGTCGGCCACTACCCGGCTGGTCGAGCAGGTCCGCGGCATCATCGTCGATGACCGGGCGAATATCGACCAGCTGCTCACCGGGCTCAACGGTCTGCTCGGCAGCCTCGCCCGCCACGACGACCTGCTGCGCAACACGTTGGAGATCTTGCCTGTCGCGGTCCGCAACCTGACCAACGCCGCGGGCAACGGAAACTCGGTGGACTTCAACGCGCCCGGCGGTGTGCTCGTCGACTCGTGGATGTGCGCCCTGAGCGGACACGCCGAGCTGGCCCAGTTGCCACAGTATTTCGGAGATTGTCGATGAGAACACTGCTGAAGCTCGTGCGGGTCACCACGGTGCTCGCGGTCCTCGGATTCGTCGGTTGCGCGAGCGGTTCGCTGGAACGCGGCCCGGACGACATCACCGTGGTGGCCCATTTCGACAGTGCCGCCGGATTGTATGTCGACAACACGGTCGCGATCCTCGGCATGCCGGTCGGGAAAGTCACCGGAATCGTGCCGCGGGGGGCCTACGTCGAGGTGACCATGCGGGTCGACGGCGAGGCGAAGATCCCGGCGGACGCCACGGCGGTGACGGTATCGACGTCGGTGCTGACCGACCGGCACGTGGAGTTCACCCCCGTGTACCGGGGCGGGGATGCTTTGCGCGACGGCACGACACTCGGATTGGAACGCACCAGGACGCCGGTCGGTGTGGATCGGTTGATCTCGATGGCCGATGACATGTCCGGTGAGCTCGGCGGCGAACTGCCCGGTGAGGGACCGATCGCGCGGATGCTCGCCGTCGCGTCGTCGGCCACCAGTGGCAACGGGCAGGAATTGCGCGCGACCATGGACGAGTTGTCGCGGGCGCTGCGGCTGGGTGACGACGCGGGAGCGGGGACGCGGGACGCGGTCACCCAGATCATGCAGGAGCTGTCGGTGCTGGTCGCCGCAGCCGCCGACGGCGACCAGGTCATCCGCGAATTCGGTGCTGCCTCAGGGCAATTGGGTGAGATGTTGACCCAGCTCGAGATCGGATCGGGGGCTACCGGCGCGCAGATCACCACGGTGATGCGGGAGGCCGACGACCTGCTGATGGCCAATCGTGAGCCGTTGCGCAGCGCGGTCGCCGACACGGCAACCGTCACCAAGGCCCTCGCCGACTATCGCGACCAGCTGGCCGAATTCCTCGACCTGTCGCCGATGTTGCTGGCGAACGGCTACAACGCGGTCGACCAGGAGGCGGGCGGTGCGCGCATTCACGCGCTCCTCGACCGGGTCGCCTTCGACGGGCAGATGGTCAAAGAGGTGTGCAACATCCTCGGCCTCCGCCAACTGGGCTGCAGCACAGGGACTCTGCAGGATTTCGGGCCGGATTTCGGTATCACCGACATGTTGGAAGCGATGAGTAGGTTGCCTCGATGAGAGCCAAGAATTCCGTGCTGACGACCGCGGCGCTGGCGGTCGCCGTGCTCACGACCACCGCCGGATGTGGCGTGGGGCTCGATGATCTGCCGCTGTCGGCACCCGGATCGGGCGAGTCCGGATACACGATCGACGCCACCTTCGCGAACGCGCTGAATCTGCCCGCGAAGGCGAAGGTTCGGCTGGCGGGCGCGGATGTCGGTGAAGTGACCGCGATGTCGGTCGCCGACTACAAAGCCAAGGTCTCGCTGCGTATCCGGGCCGATGTCGAGCTTCCGGTCGGCACCCGCGCACAGCTGCGCACCGCGACCCCGCTCGGCGACGTCTACGTGGCACTCGACGCGCCGGTCGACGCCACACCCTCGACCGCCGCCCTGCGCGACGGAGACACCATCGCGTTGCCGGAGACCTCGGCGGCGGCGACCGTCGAGGAATTGCTGACCACTGCCTCGCTGCTGGTCAACGGCGGCGCCATCCGCAATCTGACCAGCGTTGTCAACGGTCTCGGGCGCGCGGTCGGCGATCGCGGCGACAACCTCGGCGGGCTGCTGGATCAGTCCACCGAGCTGGTCACGGCCCTGGCCGCCCGGTCCGACGACATCCGGCTCGCGCTGGCCGAAACCAATCGGCTGGTCAGCGAATTGGCCGCGAACCGCACCGTGATCGGCGAGTTCATCAGCGCCGCCGGTCCCGCCTCCACGGTCATCGAGGCGAATGCCCAGCAGGCGCTCGAACTCGTCCGGCAGGTCGACGATGTCAGCGCTCAGCTGGCGAAGTTCCCGGTCCTTCGCGGTGGTGAGATCGGTGGGCTGATCGCGAATCTCGACCAGATCTCCGCCGGGCTCAACGACGCCATCTTGAATCCGAACGCGAGCCTGGCCGCGATGAATGCTCTGCTGCCCACCGTCATCAGGCTCTCCAGCGGTACCTCGGCGCACGGCAACGTCGACCTGGAGGATTTCGCGATCGGAGCGCTCGCCGACCCCGGTCACCAGGCGGATCCCGGCAGCCGGATACCTGATGCGAGCGATTGGCACGCGCTCGTCGGTTCGCTCACCTACACCCTGCTCACCCTGCGTGAGCGGGTCCTGGGACCGGGGCGATGAGCGCCGTCGGTGGACTCGCTTCGTTCGGGTCGGTGGTGGCGGATCTGCCCGCCCGGCTGCTGGTCGGTGGGGTGCGCGGCGGGCATCCGTATCGGCTCGCGCTCTCGGCGGTGGCGCTGGCGATGGTGGCGGTAGCCGGATCGACATATCTGGTGTTCGGTGCCCTCGGCTTCGATCCGTCGGCGTCGACCATCGCGGTGCGGGTGCATCTCACCCAGTCCGGTGGGCTGCTGCCCGGCCAGGACGTCACCTTGCGCGGTGTGCCGATCGGCGAAGTCCGTTCGGTCGAGTTCGCACCGGACGGCGTGGTCGCGGTCGCGAGCATCGACGCGAAAATCCGGGTGCCCGAAGACGGTACGGTCGACGTCACCAGCCTGTCCACGGCGGGAGAGCAGTTCCTCGACTTCCGGCCGACCCGATCGACCGGCCCGTATCTGAGCGACGGGGCCGAGATCTCCTCGGACAAGACCTCCACGCCAACCCCGCTGTGGCAGATGCTCGGCACACTCGATTCGAGCTTGGCGCAGGTGGATCCGGCCCAACTCGCCTCGGTGGTCGACGAGCTCGGGGTCGGACCGGAGGGGCCGCAGAAGCTGATCGACATCCTCGACGGCGGGATCTTCCTGGTGTCGACGCTGGATGCGGTGCTTCCGCAGGCCGTCTCACTGGTGCACGACAGCAAGACAGTGCTCGCGACCCTGGGAACGGGATCGGCAGGGCTGCAACGGTTCTCCGCCGACGCCGCGCACTTCATGCGCGGCGTCGAAGCGAAGACCGGCGGTTTCGCGGAATTCCTCGACGCGACGCCGGGAACACTCGCCGCCTTGGACACCGTGCTGGCCGACAATTCCGCCGCGGTGGTCGGGCTGTTGACCAGCCTGTCGACGGTCGCCCAGGTGACCAATACCCGGGTACCGGCCATGCAGGAGTTCTTCTTCCCGACCCAGCGCGCCGGATCGGCCCTCGACGCGTTGGCGACAGTGATGCACGACGGCGGATTCTGGGGGCTGGTCAGCCTGTATCCGCGATACACGTGCGTGTACGACCTGCCGCGGAAACCACCGTCGGTCGGTGACTATTCCGAACCGTATCTCTATACCCACTGCTCGGACGACAACCCGGCGGTCCTGGTCCGCGGCGCGGACAATGCGCCGCGACCGCCGGGGGAACGCCTGCCCGGTCGCCCGCCCGCGGGCGAACCCGCCGATCGAACGGCCGGCCCCACCCCGATCGGGCCCTGGTCATTGCCCCTGCCGTTGCCGTTGGTCGACTCCGGCCAGACGGTCCCCGCTCCACCCCGATGAGGAATCTGTGATGAATCCCAAGACCGACCCCGCCGACACCCCGACCACCGACGACCCCGCCGCCGAAACAGCCACTGCGGTAGCTGTCTCGGTGGAGAAGAGCTCGGATGATTCGGCGACCCCGGCGGCCGAGCCAGAATTCGTGATGCCGTCCAAGTGGGCGATCCGTCGGATGATCGCGGCATTGATCTGGAAGAAGATCCGCATCCCACTGCTGGTGCTGGTGGCCGTCGTAGCCGTCGTCACCGCGGCGATTCTCGGATGGAAGCTGAAGCAGGAGAGCGACACCGACGCCGCGGCCGCGGCCGGACTCGAAGCGGCCAGAGCGTATGCGGTCACATTGACCAGCGTCGACTCCGGCAATCTCGACCGTGACTTCACCGCAGTGCTCGACGGGTCGACCGGGGAGTTCAAGGACACCTACACGCGCTCCAGCGGGCAGCTGCGTCAGCTGCTGCTGGAGAACAAGGCGACCGGCAAGGGCACGGTGCTCGATGCGGCGGTGAAGTCGGCGACCCCGACGAAGGTCGAGGCCATCCTGTTCGTCGACCAGACGGTGACCAACACAGCCTCGCCCGATCCCCGGGTGGACCGCAGCCGGGTGATGATGACGATGGAGCTCGTCGACGGTCGCTGGCTCGCGAGTCGGGTGGCTCTGCCCTGACCCCGCACGGGTCACGTCCAGCGCAGCGTAAACACTGTTCGGGCAGGGCTGACGCTGTTACAGTTGGTATTACTGGAACAGTATCTGTTGTTTGCCTCCGAACGAAGGCTGCGGCGGGTTCGATGTGAGTGCGGAGGCGCGGATGTCACAGGTTGTCGGGTTCAGTGAGGCCGGTCGGACCGGTGAAACGACAGATCCGGACGAGCTGGTCGCGATTCTGGACCGGCAACGGCAGGCATTCCTGTGTGACGGCCCGGCGTCGGCGGCGGTCCGGCGCGACCGGATCGACCGGCTGTTGGCCATGGTCCTGGACAATATCGACGACTTCGTCGATGCGATGTCACGCGATTTCGGGACGCGCTCGCGGACCGGGACGTTGTTCGCCGAGATCATGGGGATGCTCACCGCATTCGAGCACACCCGCTCACACACCGAGCGCTGGATGCGTCCGGTGCGCCCGAACCGGCTCGCACGCCTGTACGGCATCCGCACCGAAGTCCATCCCTCACCCCTCGGGGTCGTCGGCATCATCGGCCCGTGGAACTTCCCGCTGCAGCTGGTCGTGGTGCCCGCGGCGTCGGCCTTCGCCGCGGGCAACCGCGTGATGATCAAGATGTCGGAGATCACCTCGCACACCGCTGAATTGACCCGTTCGCTGGCTGCGCGTTATTTCCACCAGGACGAACTCGCGGTGGTGACCGGCGGACCCGACATCGGTGCCGCCTTCACCCGCCTACCGCTGGACCACCTCTTCTTCACCGGTTCGACCGGCGTCGGGCGTCTCGTGCAGCGAGCCGCGGCGGAGAATCTGGTCCCGGTGACCCTCGAGCTCGGCGGAAAGAATCCCGTCGTGGTCGCGCCCGACGCCGATATCGACCGTGCCGCGAACCGGGTCGCCCGCGCCAGAATGGTCAACGGTGGGCAGGTATGCGTCTGTCCCGACTACGTATTCGTTCCGGAAGCCGAGATCGACCGCTTCGTCGACCGCCTCCGTGCCGAATTGCGTGGGATGTTCCCCGCGATCCTGGACAACGACGACTACACGGCCTCGGTCGACGCCGCCAATTACGACCGGGTGCTCGCCCTCGTCGACGATGCCCGAGCTCGAGGTGCCAGGGTGGAATCGCTCGCACCGGCGGGTGAGGAACTGCCCGATCCGATTGCGCGAAAGATCGCGCCCACGCTGATCCGTGACGTCGGCGACGACATGCGTATCGCGACGGAGGAGATCTTCGGTCCGGTCCTGTTGATCCGGCCCTACGCCGACATCGCCGATGTCATCGACTACATCAACGCGCGGCCTTCGCCGTTGGTCGCCTACTGGTTCGGCCCGGACCGGAAGGATTTCCGCAGATTCGTCGACGGCACCCGCAGCGGCGGGATCGCGCGCAACGAGTTCGCGATCCACATGTTCTCCGAGAACGCGCCGTTCGGCGGTGTCGGGCACAGCGGGATGGGCGCCTATCACGGGAAGACCGGGTTCGACACGTTCAGCCACCTGCGCACGGTGGCGGGGACCGACCTTCCGTTCGCGATCACCGGGATAGCGGCGCCGCCCTTCGATCTCCGGACGGCGAAGTTCATCGATCTCGCGTTGCGGGCCGCACGCTGGCGCACTCAGCGCCGGGTGCGTGGACGCCTGCCGCGACGCGAGCCCGCCAGCTGAGGCACCCGCCACCGGCCGTTCAATCCACTTCTACCACCACAATTTTCGGGCGCGTGAGCGCGTGCGAACGATCACTGAGGAGCTACGTTGTCCCCTTCCGCGACCGGGTCCGACTCGACGCAATTGACTCTCGTCGGCGCCGCCGATGCCGCCGCCGCGGCGCTCCCGGATCGGGAAATCATCATCCAGGGCGACCGCAGACACACTTATGCGCAGGTGGCCGACCGGTCCCGGCGGCTCGCTGCCTACCTGCATGCGCAGGGGCTGGGCTGTCACACCGAACGTCGCGAGCTCGAACCGCATGAGGTCGGCCAGGACCTGCTCGGCATCTATGCCTACAACGGCAACGAGTATGTCGAGAGTTTGATCGGGGCGTTTCGCGCGCGCGTGGCGCCTTTCAACGTGAACTACCGCTACGTCAAGAGCGAACTCCAGCATCTGCTGGCCGACGCCGGCGCCACGGCGCTGGTCTACCACGCGACCTTCGCGCCGCGGGTGGCCGAGATTCGGTCCGAATTGCCCCATCTGCGGGTCCTCATCCAGATCGCCGACGACTCCGGAAACGACCTGCTCGACGGCGCCGTCGACTACGAAACGATCATCGCCGCAACAGAACCGGTGGTGCTGCCGGTAACAGCCTCACCGGACGATCTCTATGTGCTCT
This sequence comes from Nocardia sp. NPDC058518, assembly GCF_042719655.1. NCBI lineage: Bacteria > Bacillati > Actinomycetota > Actinomycetes > Mycobacteriales > Nocardiaceae > Nocardia > Nocardia sp. NPDC058518. Next base: position 500,974 of record NZ_JBHXNJ010000001.1, on the reverse strand, counting down.
ACACCGGCGGCACCACCGGGATGCCGAAGGGCGTGCTGTGGCGCCAGCACGACATCTACATGGCAGCCTGCGGCGGGCGTGACATCAACACCGGCACGCAGGTGAGCTCCTACGAGGAGATCGGTGCACGGGCCGCCGCGAACCCCGGCGTCAAACTCATGCTGTTGCCGCCGCTGATCCACGGCGCGGCGCAGTGGGCGGTGCTGACCGCCATGACGACCGGTCAATCCATTGTGTTCTCCCCGGTGGTGGACCGGATCGACGGGCCCGAGATCGTGCGGACGATCGAGCGCGAACGAGTCGCGATCGCCATCGTGGTCGGTGACGCCATGGCCAGACCGTTGCTCGCCGCGGTGGAATCGAAGATCGCCGATGTGTCGTCGCTGGCCGCGCTCGCCAATGGTGGAGCGGTACTCACTCCGCAGGTCAAGCAGCAATGGATCGAGGCAGTGCCGGGTTTGGTGGTGCTCGATGGTGTCGGATCTTCGGAAACCGGAACCCAGCTGCATCATGTGTCGGCGGCGGGCTTCGTCTCGACCGGAACGTTCTCCGCGGGTCTGGACACCAGGGTCGTCGCCGAGGATTTCAGCACCGTCCTCGAAGCAGGCCACGACGGTCTCGGTTGGCTCGCGAAACGTCAGTTCACCCCACTGGGCTACAAGGGTGACGCGGCCAAGACCGCTGCGACCTTCCCCGTCATCGACGGTGTGCGCTTCGTGCTGCCCGGTGATCGTGCGCGCCACCTCGAGAACGGGACGATCGAGCTGCTCGGTCGCGACGCCGTCACCATCAACTCCGGCGGCGAGAAGATCTTCGCCGAGGAGGTCGAGTCGGCGATCGTTTCTCATCCCGCGGTCGCCGACGTGTTGGTGGTCGGGCGTCCGAACGAGCGGTGGGGCCAAGAGGTCGTGGCGGTCGTGGAACTGGTGGAAGACGCGTCCGTGGATTTCGATGAGCTGGTCGGCCATGCCGCGCAGTCGCTCGCCCGCTACAAGCTGCCAAAGGCGGTCGTCTTCCGCTCCGCGATCAGTCGCAGTCCCGCGGGGAAAGCGGACTATCGCTGGGCTCGTGAACAGGCTGTCGCCGAACTCTGATCGAACGACCTCGGGCGGCACCGATCTCGATGTGGCGTCCGAGGTTTCGGCATGACGCATGTTTCCGAACGCACCGCCCGTACGGCGCCACCACTTGTGGCGCCGTACGGGCGAGTGGGAACGGTTCAGAGTTCGATGGCCGGGCCGACGGTCAACGGGGCCACGAATCCGCCATCGACGTGGATGTCCTGGGCGTTGACCCAGCGGGAGTCAGGGCCGGCGAGGAAGGCGATCACCGGCACGATGTCGGCGACTGTCGCGTGCCTGCCGACGGTGGCCTTGACCGAGTCGAGGACTTCCTTGCCCATCGACGCTTCGAAATCGGTGAGAATCGGTGTCTCGGTGGGACCGGGGCTCACGGAGTTGACCCGGATGCCGTACTTCTGCCATGCGGTCGGGGCCAGGCGCTTGGCGAAGATGATCGACGCCTGCTTCGAGGTGCTGTAGACGGGATAGGCGGGGTCCTGCGTCGCCTGCCACTGCGCCACGGCATCGGCGTCGGTCGCGGCCAGCAGGCCCGCGAGATCGTCGATCCGTTGCTGCCAGCCGAGGGCGGCGACCGAGGCCACGGTGACGATCGCGCCGCCCTCGCGCAGCAGCGGCAGCATTCCGGTGGTGAACAGCCGCATACCGAGGTAGTTCACCCCGAGGACATCGGCCGCTGGTGCGGTTCCCGGCACGCCCGCGACGTAGGCCAACGCGTCCCAGTCCGCCCCGATGCGGTCGAGCAGGGCCGCGATGTCGCTCGCGTCGCGCAGGTCGCACTGTTCGTGCTGGGCGGCCGGTGTGTCGTTCGCGTGCAGATCGACCGTGAGTACGTGGTCTCCCTGCTCGTGGAAGTGCGCCGCCGTCGCCGCTCCGATGCCGGACCCTGCTCCGACGACGACGATCCTGCGTTGCTGGGCGACCATGGGTTTCCACCGTTCTGATGCCTGATACGGCATCTGTTACAGAAAGCTTGACAGTAAGGGTAACTATAAATCAGTCTTGAGGTCGAGACAACGCCATCCGCGCGGGTGCGTGCGGTGTGGTGGATTGCTGGGTTGCCAGCTCGGAACGGGAAAAGGTGCTGATAGGGATGCCGATCGTTGATGAGGCCGCGAACGTTCTGGCGGATCCAGCCGCCTACGCCGATGAGCCGCGGTTGCATGCCGCGTTGGCCGCGCTGCGGGCGGAGAAGCCGGTCGCGTGGGCGGAAGTCGCCGGGTACGAACCGTTCTGGGCGATCACCAAGCACGCGGATGTGATGGCGGTGGAGCGGGCGAATCACCGGTTCACGAACTGGCCGCGTCCGGTGTTGATGACCGCGAAGTCGGACGAGATGCAGGCAGCGGTGGGGATCCGGACGCTGATTCACATGGATGATCCGCAGCATCGGGTGGTGCGGGCGATCGCGGCGGATTGGTTCGGGCCCAAGGCGATGAAGGCGATGGGGGTGCGGATCGAGGAGCTCGCGAAGCGGTACGTGGATCGGATGCGGGATACGGGTGGTGAGTGCGATTTCGTGTCCGAGATCGCGGTGAATTTCCCGCTGTATGTGATCATGTCGCTGCTTGGTGTGCCGGAGTCGGATTTTCCGCTGATGCTGAAGTTGACCCAGGAACTCGTGGGTTCTGATGATGACGAGTTGAAGCGGTCGACGCCGCCGGATGAGGCGATGAACGCGTTGGTGGAGATGTTCACGTTCTTCCAGGGATTGACGGAATCGCGGCGGGCGAATCCGACCGATGATCTGGCGTCGATGATCGCGAACGCGAAGATCGATGGTGAGCCACTGTCGGATGTGGACATTGTTTCGTATTACGCCATCATCGCCACGGCGGGCCACGATACGACGAGTAGCAGTATCTCTGGTGGTCTACGGGCGTTGATCGAGCATCCTGACCAGCTCGATCGTTTGCGTTCTGATCCGGGTCTGATGCCGGGCGCTGTCGAAGAGATCATTCGGTGGGTGACGCCTGTGAAGGCCTTCATGCGAACTGCCGCTGAGGATTCGGTCGTCAACGGGGTGTCTATTCCGGCGGGTGATTCGCTGTTGTTGTCGTATGCGTCGGCGAATCGTGACGAGGACGTTTTCGACGATCCGTTCCGCTTCGATATCGGGCGTGAGCCGAACAAGCATGTGGCGTTCGGTTACGGCGTGCACTTCTGTCTCGGTGCGGGCTTGGCTCGGATGGAGATCGGCAAGTTCCTGGGGGAGTTGTTGCCGCGCTTGAAATCGATCGAGTTGGCAGGGGAGCCGGAGTTGACGGCAACGACTTTCGTGGGTGGGCTCAAGCATTTGCCGATCCGCTTCACCATCGACTGACCGAATACACGACCTGTAATTCATCGCAATACACACCAGGCCGCATCGATGGGTGCAGCCGGAACTCAGAGGTTGAGAGACATGCCCAAACCAGTCATTGTCAGTGCGGTCCGCACCGCGATCGCGCGATCGTTCAAGGGTGCGCTCGTGAACGTGGCGTCGGAGACACTCGCCATCGAGATCCTCACCGAGGCCGTTCGCCGCTCGGGCATCGACCCGACCCACGTCGACGATGTCATCTTCGCCGAACTGAACTACGGCGGCGGCGACCTCGCGCGGCACGCGGCCGTGGCCGCGGGAATGCTGAATGTGCCCGGCCAAGCGGTGAATCGCCATTGCGCGGGCAGCCTCACCTCCATCGCCAACGCGGCCGCGCACATCGGCGTCGGAATGGAGCGGGTGATCGTGGCCGGCGGTGTGCAATCGCTGTCGACGGCTCCGCTGATGAAGTGGCGGGTGCCCGGGTCGGGGCCCGAGCTCGAATTCAAGGAACCGTGGATCCCGCCGTCACACCCGGAGACCCCGGACGCGCCCACGATGGACATGGCGATCACCGTCGGCTGGAACACCGCCAAGAAGGTCGGGATCAGCCGTCAGGAAATGGACGACTGGGCATTGCGGTCGCATCAGCGGGCCGTCGCCGCGATCGACGAGGGAAAGTTCACCGACGAGATCCTGCCGTTGAAGGTCGCCCAGCCCGACGGCTCGGTGCTCGATTTCGCAGTCGACGAGCATCCGCGCCGGGAGACGACCGCCGAGCGGTTGGCGGCGCTGCCCGTTCTGCATCCCGAAATCGAGGGGTTCTCGATCACGGCGGGTAACAGCAGCGGCATCAACGACGCCGCCGCCGCGGTGACGGTGACCGCTGACGACTATGCGGCGAGCGCGGGCCTGGATGTTCTTGCGACAGTGCGAGCTTGGGCGAACGTGGGTGTGACGCCCGCGGACAACGGCATCGCCGCGGTGAACGTGATCGGCAAAGTGCTCGACCGTGCGGGATTGACCGTCGATGACGTGGCGCTGTGGGAGATCAACGAAGCCTTTGCCTCGGTGCCGATCGCCGCGTGCCGCGCGCACGGCATCGACGAGGAGCGGGTGAACTTCTCCGGCAGCGGGTGCAGCCTCGGCCATCCGATCTCGGCCTCGGGTGCCCGCCAGGTGGCGACCCTGATCTATGAGCTCCGGCGTCGCGGCGGCGGTATCGGCGTCGCGGCGATGTGCGCGGGTGGCGGTATGGGCGGCGCCCTCGTCATCGAAGTCTGAGTGCTTTCACCGAGAGAATGGAGATATCTGTGTCGGACGCAGTGCTAGTGGAGCGGCGCGGGCGAACGCTGGTGATCACGATCAACCGGCCGGACGCGCGCAACGCGATCAATCTCGCGGTCAGTCAGGGACTCGCCGACGCCGTCGACGAGCTCGACGAAAGTCCTGAGCTGTCCGTCGCGGTCCTGACCGGCAGCGGCGGAAACTTCAGCGCCGGAATGGATCTGAAGGCCTTCGCGGCGGGGGAGTACCCCTACGTCGCCGGTCGTGGTCTCGGATTCACCGAGAAGCCACCGGCCAAGCCGATCATCGCCGCCGTCGAAGGCTACGCGCTGGCCGGCGGCACCGAACTGGTCCTGGCGACGGATCTGGTCGTCGCCGCCAAGACCGCGCGGTTCGGGGTTCCCGAGGTCAAACGTGGCCTGGTGGCGGGCGGCGGTGCGCTGTTGCGGCTGCCGCAGCGCATTCCGTACCAGAAGGCACTCGAACTGGCCCTGACCGGTGACAGTTTCACGGCAGAGGACGCCGCCGCGTGGGGCTTCGTCAACGAAGTGGCCGAACCGGGGGAAGCGCTGGACCGGGCATTGGCTCTGGCCGAACGGATCACGGCCAATGGGCCGATCGCGGTCGCGGTGACCAAGGAAGTCATCGTCAAGGCGGCCGAGTGGAGCACCGGCGAGATGTGGCAGAAGCAGCTGGAGCTCATCGCCCCGGTTTTCGGGACGCAGGACGCGCAGGAAGGCGCGAAGGCGTTCGCCGAGAAGCGAACCCCCAACTGGACGGGCAAGTGAGGCAGCGAGCTGCCCGTCCACCATCAACCCATCAAGTGAGGAGACGCAGTGTCGTTCGAAGGTGAAGTAGTACTGGTGACCGGTGGTGCCGGTGGGCTGGGTGACGCGACGGTGCGCAGGCTGCACGCCGAAGGCGCGGCCGTTGTGATCGCCGATGTCAACGATGACAAGGGCAAGGCCCTGGCCGAGGAGCTGGGCAACAAGGCGGTCTATGTGCGCACCGACGTGCTCGACGACTCGACGATCGAGGAAGCGTTCGCGGCGGCCGACGAATTGGGCACGCTGCGCTACGCGGTGATCGCCCACGGTGGTTTCGGTGTGCTGGAGAAGGTCGTCAACCGGGACGGCACACCGCACACGCTGAAGGGCTTCACCGACACCATCGCGCTGTACCTGACGGGCACCTACAACGTGCTTCGGCTCGCGGCGGCGAAGATCGCGAAGCTCGAGCCGAAGGACAGCGGCGAGCGTGGCGCGATCGTCATGACCAGCTCCATCGCCGGGTACGAGGGCCAGATCGGTCAGTCGGCCTACGCGGCGGCCAAGGGTGGCGTGATCTCGTTGACCCTGACCGGCGCCCGCGATCTCAGCGCTGTCGGCATCCGGGTGAACAGCATCGCTCCGGGAACGATGCACACCCCGATCATGGATTTCCTCGGTGAGGAGAAGCTCGCGAAATTCGCTGCGGCGGTGCCGTTCCCGAAGCGGTTGGGCGCACCGGCCGAATACGCGTTGCTGGCTCAGCATCTGCTCGAGAATCCGTATATCAACGGTGAAGTCGTTCGTATCGACGGTGGGCAGCGTTTCCAGCCGAAGTAGACCCGGCGCTTTTCTCGCGTGACGGATAGTCCGTCGATTTTCCCCCCCCCCCAAAAAGGGGGGCGGGGAAAGGGGGTTGTGGGGGGTTTTGAAGCGGGAAACGCGCCAAGTGCCCCCGAACGGTGTATAAAAG
>NZ_JBHXNJ010000001.1:396623-494556 GCF_042719655.1 Nocardia sp. NPDC058518 | reverse complement strand
TATAAAACGGGTCACGTCGTTCGAACGGCGGGGGGCACGCTTTCCCCCCCAAAGTACCCCCGCCGATTTACTCCGGTGACGGAAACTCCGACGAAGCCGCCCGCACCAAATCGGGGGCGGCGGACATCGGCTGTTCGGGTGGTTTTCGACGCGGACACGGCTCCTGTGCCCGCGATCGGATCTATATCGGAACACTTATCGCAATCTATCCCGTAAGGCCAACCGTTGAACTATCGTCAGTGTGTTGGATCACAGTGGTCATCCATGAAAAGGAAAACGGGATGCCACGAAATCTCCGCCAGGGATAGAGGATTTCATGACAAAGAGGTCATTTGCCGGGATCGCGGCAGGCGTTACGGGAGTCGCCTTTCTCGTCGCAGCCGCAGTGCTACCGACATACGTACGGGATTCGGTCGTCGGTCTACCGGACGAACTGGACCAGACCACCGTTGTCGTCGGTAAGGGTGAGTTGATCGATCGGTCGAGTTTCTTCTCGGCGACACCGGTGCAGACATCGAAGGATATCCCGGTATCCATTACCGCGCGAACGACACTGGCCGAATCGGCCGACAGTTCGTCGGCCGTGATCCACGGCAGTCTCCTCGGGGCACGGAGCGACGTCGCGGGAGACTCCGCAGTATTCATCAACACGACCGATGTCGTGCAGGTCGACCGGCAGAACTATCTGGTCGGCGCCGAACCGGTACCGACGTGGACGGGTCCGCCCGCTCCGCCGGCGGAGGAGCCTGCCCGCATCGGAACGCTGTTCTCCTTCACCCCCGATGTGCAGAAAACGGAATACCGATTCTACGAACTGATGGCCCACGCGCCGACTACGGCGCGCTACATCGACGACGACCGAAGCATCGACGGGATGCAGCTGTATCACTTCCGCTCCGAATTGCCACCGGTGGATATGACCCAGACCGTGGGCATCACGCAGCAGACCCAGCTGACCTTGCCCGCGGCGAAATGGGGCCTGCCGGGCGGCATGGACATGGTGACGATGAACCAGTACTACGCCAATGTCCGTGATATGTGGGTGGAGCCGACTACCGGTGCGACCGTCGACCTGGTGACCAGCCCGCGGATCTACTACGCGCAGACCGCGGACAATCCGCACCAGGTGACCGCGTTCGCCGGGGAGCTCCGATTCGACCAGCCCACCCTCGACGCCCTGCTCGGTGATGCGAAGGACGGTCGTCAGCTGATCCGTGGGCTCTTCGTGTGGCTGCCGATCGGTCTGGCTGTGGTGGGGTTGCTGCTCGTCGGTACCGCCGTCCTCGCGAGGGTTCGTCACCGCGCCGGATAGCCGCGTCTGGCAACATCCCCGCCGCGCATACGCTCCCCGGCACTGCCTCCGCCGGGGAGCCTCATTCGCGTGAATACAGTATGCCTTCCGGTATGTCAGCCTTGGGTGTTTTCGGTGGTGTGGCCGGGCGTCGGTGAACCGCCGGTTCGCGATCCGAAAATCTATTGACGAATTTCAATGACATGTGTCAGTATTGGGTCACGCGGTCGATGACCAGCCGGGATTCACTCGAGCTGACTCGATCAGCAAGCAGGAGAAGGGCTCTGGCGAATCGCGCCGTGCCTCTTTGCGTGCCTGATTGACGCAAGTCAATGACGGGAGTTAGCTCGCGGCATGAGCGAAATCCAGGACAAGCCCCAGGGGCGACAGGCGCAGCGTCTACTCACACGGAAGCGAGTGCTCGATGCGGCGGTTGCGGAATTCGGTAGAGCCGGCGCGGCCGAGGCCGACATCGCCGCGATCGTCGAGGACGCGGGCGTGGCACGCGGGACCTTCTACTTCCACTTCCCGACCAAGGAACACGTGCTCCTCGAACTCGAGCAGCGCGAGGAGGCGCGCATCGCCGGGGAGCTCGAACGGTACCTCCGTACGCCCCACGATCTGGCGGACGTGCTGGCGAAAGTCGTCCGGTTGGTCTCGGCGATGGAACGACGCCTAGGCAGCAAGTTGTTCAAAGACCTACTCGCCGTGCACTTCTCGCCGACCCGGCCATTGGACGAGACCTGGCGCGAACATTCCGTGATCGGACTGGTCGCCGTGGAGATCGAACAGGCCGCCGCGCGCGGACAAGCCCAACTCGTCGTCCAGTCCTACCACAGCGCCGTGTTCTTCCTGCTCGGTCTCTACGCCCTGCTCACCACCACGAGCGGCTCGAAAGCCGTCCGTACAGCGGCGCTGGCCGACTACGTGACGGCGACCCTGCGGAGCCTGGAGCCCCGATGACCGCGACGCAACCCACCATTCGCCGACAGATAGGGAATCCCGATCATGCTGCTCGACATCGTCCGACTTGCCCTCGCCTGGGGCGCGGTGCTGCTCATCATCGCGTTCTGGTACTGGATCATGAGCAATATCGGGACATTCTGATCATGGGTGCTGTTCGTGCGTCCGCGTATACCCGCGGAGATCCAGGATGACCGCGACCGGGCCCGCGGCGTCGATCGAGCGCAGCTACGCGGTGACGGCGGTTGCGCTGTCGGGCCGACGCCGCCAAGGCGTCCGCCTGGTGACCGGCGAGCGACGCGGCTTCGGCCTGAGCCCTGGGCTCAGCTTCGTGCACGTGCCGTATCCGCCGTCGGCCGACTGGAACCGCATCACCATGACCTGCGGTGTCGCACTGCAGTGTTCGCCTTCCAAAGACCGGATAGCGCAGTATCTGCTGCACGAGTTGTCACCGCGTGAGCGTGCTGCACTCTCGATCGTCGAGGGTGACGTCGCCGCGACCTGGGTCGGCGAGCGGTTTCCCGGATTGGTACCCGAACTGCGCCGGTGGCTGCCTGCACTCGAGTTCACCGATCCCGACTTGCCCGGTGACGACATCATCGAGCGCGCCGTCGCGCTCGCACGGTCGCCGCGAGCGCTGGGGGAATATCCGTTGCTCGGGAGTCTGCCGCTGGCCGCGCCGCCGCGCAGCCGCATGGCGATGGCGGCGCGGCGGATATACGGCCGCATGCCGTGGACATCCAATCGCAGCGACAGCTACCGCGTCTGGTCGGTACCGGTCGGTGGTGAAGGCGGCAGCCGCGCCTCGAACATGCCACCACCGAGCCGACCCGAGAACGAGGACATCGAGATCCGCGCCGATCAACGCGCGGGGATTCCGTACCCGGAGTGGAACCAGTGGACGATGAGCTTTCTACGCGACCACGTCGCGGTCATGGAACGCCGACAACCCACCTCGTCGAGCCCGATCGCGCCTGCCTCGCCCGAGGTGCGTCGCTGGTTCGAGGAACTCACCCATCGCACCATGCGCGGTGGACTGGTGGACGGGTCCGATCTCGACATCGACCGCTACATCAGTCACTACGTCGACACGCAGGTCGGCGCGACGCCGCAGCCACGGGTGTTCCGTGAATTGCTGCCCAGCGCCCGCGATGTGACGACCGCTGTGCTGCTCGACGGCAGCTCCTCGCTCGGCATCAACGGCGGCGCGACCTTCCGGTTGGAGCTGGCCTGCGCGGACGCCCTCTCCCGGGCTATGACGGTCGCCAGGGAACGGCACGGGATCTTCGTGTTCACCGGCAACACCCGCCACCGCGTGGAAGTCCGGTGTCTGAAGGACTTCGACGACCGGACCTTCGTCGATGTCGGCGGTCTCGGGTTGATGGCCGGTGGCTACACCCGCCTCGGCGCGCCCCTGCGGCACCTGACCGGTCGGCTACTCGAACAACCGGCGCAGCGTCGCCAGCTCATCATCATCGGCGACGGCCTCATCTCCGACGAAGGGTACGAGGGCCGCTACGCGTGGGCCGATGTGGCCCATGCCGTCGAGGAGGCCGTCACCGCCGGGATCGCCGTCTACTACATCGGCATCGGCCCGGTTCGCGTCGATCCACTGCCCGAAGTATTCGGACCCACACGCTCGCAACGCATCCGGCGGGTGGAGGAACTTCCCCGCGTTCTCGCACATATTCACCGAGAGTTGGTCGATTTATGACATCTGATTCCTATTTCGCCGGCGGCGGCGAGGTCGAACTGTTCGAACGAGCGTTCCAGCAGCGCCTTCCGGTCATGCTCACCGGGCCGACCGGGTGTGGCAAAACGCGATTCGTCGAGCACATGGGCTCGCTGCTCGGTCGCCCGGTGGTCACCGTCAGCTGCCATGACGACATCACCAGCTCGGACCTGGTCGGCCGGTTGCTCGTCACGGGCGGCGATGTGGTCTGGAACGACGGACCCCTGACCAGGGCTGTGAAAGACGGAGCCATCTGCTACCTGGACGAAGTAATCGAGGCGCGCCACGATTCACTGGCCGTGCTGCATTCGCTCGCCGACCACCGGCGCGCGCTGTTCCTCGACCGCGCGGGTGAGGTCGTGGAGGCCCCCGAATCGTTCATGCTCGTCTGCTCCTACAACCCGGCCTACCGCAGTTCACTCAAAGTGCTGAAACCGTCATTTCGACAGCGCTTCGTCACCATCACCATGGACTACCTGCCGCCCGATCGGGAAGCCGAGGTGGTGGTGACGGAATCCGGCGTCGATTCGGCCGTTGCGACGCGACTGGTCCACTGCGCGAACACTATTCGTGGCGCGGACGAGATATTCCACTTCGAGCCACCGTCGACGCGCGTGCTGGTGGCGGCGGCCCGGCTCATCGTCGCCGGCGCGCGGGAAATCGACGCGGTGCAGGCCTGTGTGCTGGCGCCGCTGAGCACCGATGCCGCCATCGGTGACGGCCTGCGCCAGATCGCCACCGCCGGCTTGCTCGCCGACGAAGAACCCGTGTGATCACCTCGAGGAGAACGCTCTCATGAACGAGCAAGACCGTAGACGTAAGCGTGCGCTGATCGTCTTCCAATTCACCATCTATGGGTTTCTGCTGCTGATGTTCTGCATTCAGTTGCGGATGCTGATGACCAATGACTGGTAGGAGAAAATCGTGAATCTGCCGACATTCGTCAAGCGCCGTACCGGCTCGGCGAACCCACCGAGCGCCGATATCCGAACCGCCGGAAGCTATGACGAGCACGAAGCGGAAAGCCGGGCGAGTCAGCGCCGCGCCGACATCTGGCTCACCGCGGGCACAGCACTGATGGGCACCTTTATCCTGGGCCCGATCGGCCTGCCGATCTTTCTGCGCGGCGTCTGGTTGCAGCGCCGAGCGCAGCGAGACGGCTTGTCCGTGCGGCCGCTCATGGTCACGCTGATCGGATATCTCGTCATTCTCGATGCCTTCCTCAACAGTGTCGGCTGGGTGCTCGACGTTTTCGCCAGCCACACCCTGGTCACGCGGGTCTTCTTCGCCGCATGGGGCAACTTCTTCGACGCAGGCTACTGGTGGCACTACAACGAACTATGGATCGGCGGGACGGGCGCGCCCGGTGAGAAGGGCTGGGAGTTCGCCTGTGTGCTCGTCGTCTTCCCGATGCGGATCGCCGCCGCGATCGCCTTCCTGCAGATGAAACGGTGGGGTCATCAATGGCTGACGGTCACCTGTTGGTTCGGCGTGGTCATCTGGGTCGGCTACATCGTGAACATGACCGTGTACGCCGATATCCGCTTCGACGGTGCGGTGCTGCCGGTATTCGGCTGGTGGTTGTACGACATCTTCTACATCACGCCATTCCTGGCAATCCCCTATCTGCACACGGTCAACCGCGAGATATTCGCCGACTGACCGCGGTTCGACTCGATCTATCTGCTGAAGGAGAATTTCGCGATGAGCACACCGTCGTCCGAATCGGGATCGGCTCCACCGGAAGAACTTCCGTTGGGCACCACGCCACCTTTCGCGCGCATGCATCGCTGGCTCAAACGGGGGATCATGATCTGCCTGGTGGCGCTGGTGGTCGAAGGGGCGTTCACCGTACCCGCGCTCGCGCTCTGGTACGGCTGGCCGACCTTGTCACTGCAGGAGATCTGCGACGAGATGATGAAGGTCCGCTACTCCGACGACACCCTGGAATGCCAGTATCCCGCCGATTTCAACGCACCGCCGCTCGGCGGGCAGGCCGAAGCGGCCGGGCAGACCACCGCACGTGACGAATGGGGCGTCCAACCCAAACCCGGCTGGGATCCCATCGGGTTCCGGGAACTGGTCCGTCGCCACGACGAGCGGATCGCCCGAGAAGGTGGAGGGGGGCGATAGTGCGGGCTTCGGTCCTTACCGCCCGAGCCGCCGGTTCGGTGGCTGGGCAGGCATTGCGGGTCGCGTTCGATCGCACTGTGCCGACGGGTGGTGCGCGCGCACCGCTGCGCGTGGAGGACGTGACCGTTGCCTGGCTCGCCGAGGTCTTCGGCGTGGCACCGGAGGCGATCCACCGGATCCGGGTCGTGGACGCCCATTCCGGTACGGCGGCGCGGGCGCGCATCGAAGTGACCTCGGATGCCGATATTCCGGCCTCCCTGTTCCTGAAAATGCCGCCGCGCAACTACTTCCAGCATGTGCTGATGAACCTGTTCAGCCTCGGGGCACGAGAGATCGACGCCTATCGCGCCCTGGGCGGCGCACCACCGATCCGGGTGCCCCGCTGCTATGCGACGCGGTTCGACCCGGTGCGGGGTCGCGCTGTGCTGGTCTTGGAGGATCTGTCGCCGACCGCGCGGTTTCGCACGGTCGGCGATCCTCTCGACCGAAGCGAAGCGGAGGCCGTGGTCGACGCCATGGCGGATCTGCACGCCGCCTTCTGGCAGGACCCAGCAGCTGCGGTGGGTACCGCGCCACGATCGGAGGTGGAAACCCAACTCGGGATCCTGATCCGGCGCCGGCTGCTCGGCACACTCACCGGGCACGCCGCGGACCTGGTCCCGGCGACGGTCCGGGAGCAGATCCGGATCTTCTATCAGCGTGGCAGGGAGATCGACGCCTTCTGGGTCCACCAACCGCAGACCCTGATCCACGGGGACCCACATCTGGGCAACCTGTTCTTCGAAGGCTCGACGCCGGGCTTCCTGGACTGGCAGATCTCGACGACCGGTTGCGGCATGCGCGATGTCGCCTACTTCGCGAACTCGTCGGTGGAACCGGAATTGCTGCGCGAGATCGAACGAGGACTCGTCGAGCGCTACGCCGCCCGGCTCGACGCCGCGGGCATCACGGCAGACCCGGAGCAGCTGTGGACGCTGTACAAGGTCGGCATCGCCGAGTTGCTGCTCGCCATCGTCTGTACCGCTGAGGCGGGTGAACGAATGCAGTCGGTGGCGGTGACCCGCTGTGGTGTGGCGCGCGCTGTCGCGGGCGTCGAGGCACATGACAGCCTCGCACTGCTCGCCGCACTTCTCGATGACATGCGCGTCTGAGCATCAGGCGAGCCGATGAAAACAGCCGCCGCCGAATCCGATTCGGCGGCGGCTGAAGTCGCCTGGATCAGCTGGTTTTCGTGGTCGCGACGCGCGGATCAGGGTTGGCGATGGGCAGTCCGAGGAAGCGGCGCGCGTTGTCGCCCATGAAGTCATAGGTGCGCCCGACGTCCATGCCCTCGGCGTACTTCCAGAAACCCTTCGGCTCGGCCAGACCCTCCGGGTGCGGGTAGTCCGAGCCGAAGAGGACCTTGTCCCAGCCGACCGTGTCGACGACATCGGCCACGCACCCTTCCCAGAACGGGCTGACCCAGATGTTGCGGCGGAACACCTCGTGCGGATGCTCGGGGAAGTTCTGCGGCATCTTCTTGTACAGGTCCTCGAAGTCGTGGAACAGCGGGTAGATCCACGAACTGCCGTTCTCGACGCTGGCCACGCGCAGCTTCGGGAAACGGGTCAGCGTGCCGTGACAGATGAGACTGGTGATCATGTCGGAGATCTCGCGGTGCCCCAGCGCCATCCAGCGAAACGGGCTCTGCGCCATGAAGTTCGCGGTGTGCGGCGGTTCCCAGGAGGCAATGTAGCCGTCCAGCGGTGGGTAACTGGCGTGCAGCACGATCGGCAGGCCCGCCGCTTCGACATCACGCCAGAACGGATCGAATTCGGGCAGCGCGGGTGAGCGCCAGCCGTGCAGGCCGTTCACCGGGCCCGGCTTGATCAAGGCGACCTTCGCGCCGTTGTCGAGGATGTATTCCAGTTCGCGCTGGGCGGCGTCGACCTCGGAGAGATTGATGATCGGGGTCGAGTAGATGCGGTCGGCGTAGTTGTAGGACCAGTGCTCGGCCATCCACTGGTTGAGCGCGTGGATGATCGCCAGGGTGAGCTGTGGATCGTCGGCCGCCGAATGCTCGACCAGGCTGGCCAGCGTCGGGTAGTTGAGCGCCTCGACGACACCTTGGCGGTCGAGCTCGGTGATCCGGTCCACCGGGTTGCGGGTGGCCGCGGGTGCCTCGATCGCGGGCCCCTGCATCTCTCGCAGCGTGAGCCCGTCGGAGTTCTCGCCCGCGAAGAACTTCTCGTGCGCGCCGGGCGCGGCGACGCGCTCGAAGGTCGGGTTGGGGATGAAGTCGGTGACCTTGTTGTTGATCACGATCCGGGTCTGGCGCCCGATCTGCGCGAACTGCACCGCACGTGCGTACTTCTCCGGCAGGTACTTCGTCAGCGAGTCCGGGGTCTCGTACATGTGCTGGTCGGCGTCGAAGATCGGCGCATCGCGAAATTGTTCCTCGGTCCGGCTTGCGGCCGGGTCGGCGGTGTTCGTCATCTGGTTCCCTTCCATCACTGCAGTCCTATCTACTGTAATGCATACAGTATGAGTCGTGGTTCACCTGGCCGGGACGGCGTCGACGTGAAACCTGAGCAGGGCCTCCTGGGCGAACGAGGCGACCAACGTGCCGTCTGCGGTGAAGACATCCCCTCGTCCGAAGCAGCGCCCATGCGCGACCATCGCGCCGTAGTGGCGCAGGAGCAGCCAATCGCCGGTGGCGAACGGTCGATGGAACCAGACCGTGTGCGAGGTCGTCGCCGAGGTGAACGCGGTGCCGTTGCCGCGCTGGTCGATGCCGTCGAACGGGCGTAGCGCGGTGCCGATGACGTTCAGGTCGGTGGAATAGGCGAGCAGTGCGGCGGCGGCTCCGGCGACCTCTGTGTCGGGGATTCGCATCCAGAGGTCGTAGTCGGCTCGCCCATCGTCATGGGCGTCGAGATCGGTGACCGACCGGGTGTCCCAGGGGAGCAGATCGAACCGGACGCGGTTTTCGGGACCGGGCGGTGCTGCGGTGGGGCGAATCGGCTGGTGTGTCGGGCCCGCTTCGGTGGCATGCAGCGAGACGGCGCAAGTGGCGATCGGGCGGCGGCCCTGCGTCGCGGTCACGGTCAGTGCGCCGAACGAGCGTCCGTCGTGGAGTGGGTCGGCGATGTAGTGAACGGGAGTGTCGGATGTGCCTTCTCGGAAGAACGACGCATGGAGTGACTTGACCGTCTTGTCCGGGTTCACCGCGTTCGCCGTGCGCACGAACTGGCCGAGTAGTTGCCCACCGAAGAGGCGTCGATGGGGCAGCTGTTGATTCGATCCCGCGAAGGCGAGAAAGGGATCGGCCGGCGGCGTGGCATCGGTGGGCAGCGAGCGGAGGTCGAGGCAAGCCATGAGGTCGTTCCAGGTATCCGGCACGAGCCGATCATAAGCTATACGGGAAGGTTTACAGTATATCTCTGATCAGCACCCGGGCTTGGATATTCTCAGCTACTGTCGTAGCAACAGTAGTTCCCTCTGAGGTTTCGCGAGTGCCGAGGTGATCGGTCGATGACGAAGAACAAGGACTCTCGACGCACGGCGCTGACAATCGCGCACCCACGATCGGCCGCGCCACCCGGCACGGCCTACGAGCACGGTGCGCGGATCCCCGGCGAGGTGGTGCGTACCGTCAGCTACCGGGTGTGGGCCAGTGTGCCGCCCTTCAGCGCGGTGGTGAAGGCCCACGCGGGAGGCCCGCCAGGGCCGAGCGTGCCCTGAACGCGATGGTCCTGCATAGCTTTCGCGACCAGGTGTTTCCCAGTGGCTGGTTTGTTGTCGTACCCCGGTGCCACACTGTCGGTTATGCAGCTGCGATACAACTTCCGCCTCTACCCCACAGTGGGGCAGCAGCAGTCGTTGGCGCAAGCATTCGGCTGTGCCCGGGTCGTGTTCAACGACGCCCTCGCCGCCCGGCAGCAGGCGTTCCGGGAGGGACGCCGGGTTACTGATGCGGAACTGTCGAAGCTGTTGACCGAATCGAAGAAGACCCCGGAGCGAGCATGGTTGGGTGGGGTGTCAGCGGTGGTGTTGCAGCAGGCCCTAGCGGATCTGAATACCGCCTACCGCAACTTCTTCGGCTCGGTCACCGGCACCCGGAAGGGGTCGAAGGTCGCGGTGCCGCGGTTCCGATCGCGTCGCGACCATCGGCAGGCGATCCGGTTCACCCGTAACGCCCGGTTCGCGGTCACCGCCGGGGAGAAGTTGCGGTTGCCCAAGATCGGGGACGTGAAGGGGGTGTGGTCGCGGCGGCTGCCGTCGGAACCTTCGTCGGTCACGGTGATCAAGGACGCGGCCGGACGCTATTTCGCGTCCTTCGTGGTGGAAGCGGAAACCCGGCCGCTGCCCGAGGTCGATGCCGAGGTGGGTATCGATCTGGGTTTGACCGCGTTCGCGGTCTTCTCCGATGGGCGGGTCATCGACAACCCCAGGTTGTTCCGTCGGGCCGAACGCAAACTTCGTAAAGCTCAGCAGGCACTCTCGCGTAAGCAGAAGGGGTCGAGTAACCGGGGTAAAGCTCGGATCAGGGTTGCCCGGGCACACGCAAAAGTTGCTGATCAGCGTCGCGATTTCGCGCACAAACTGTCCACGACGATTGTCCGTGATAACCAAGCGGTGTATGTCGAGGATTTGTGTGTGAAGGGGTTGGTGCGAACCCGTCTGGCGAAGTCGGTGCATGACGCTGGGTGGTCGATGTTCATCCGCATGGTCGGGGAGAAAGCGGCCCGGCACGGGCGGTATTTCGCCAAGGTCGACCGGTTCTTCCCATCGTCGCAGCTGTGCTCGGCATGTGGGGTTGTCGATGGGAAGAAGCCGTTGTCGGTGCGGTCGTGGACGTGTCGGTGTGGCGTCACCCACGACCGGGATGTCAACGCCGCCAAGAATATCCTCGCCGCTGGTCAGGTGGAGAGGTTAAACGCTTGTGGAGTGCGGGTGAGTCCGGGACGTGTTCCGGCGCTGCGCGGTGAAGCAGGAACCCGCCGAGAGCGCCAGAAGGTGCTGGTAGGAGTCCCCGCCCTTTAGGATGGGGAGGATGTCAAGACCTGCTCGACTACTTCGCGAAATGTCCACGATGCGGCTACGCGGCGCAGGCGTCGGAGACGGTCCGCGCCTATTCCAGCGGGTTGGTCGAGCGCAGGCTGTATCGCACGTGTGGGTTGCCGTGTGGTTGGCACGATTCGTCTTTCGAGGTCGCAGACACGGTTCCGGCGGCTGCGCTACCCGCCACCTAGCTGCCGATCACGGTTGCGCCGGCGCTCACGCAAAGAGGGTGCGAGCGACGACATCGGCCGATGGGTCGCGTAGTACTTGCTCCAACGGCGCGCGCAGCAGGACGAGATCGGCAGACGCCCCGCGTCGGATCCGGCGCGTGCGCCCACCCGGGTCATCGGCTGGGGTGAGGTATCCCGCGAGCGCCTGTGCGGGCGTGAGGCATTCGCCGGTATTGATGGTCGCGCCGGTTTCGGTGGATCGGCGACTGGCCGCGGCGATCACCGCCCACGGGTCGAGCGGGCCGTAGGGGGAGTCGCTGGACAGGGCGAGGGGGACACCCCCCGAGAGCAGACTTCGGCAGCGGTACAGATCGTCGATGTCGTCGGGTTCGACATGCTCGAGGTAGTAGTCGCCGCGCCGGGACAGAAAACCTGGTTGGGTCACCACCCGCAGGCCGTGACGGTGGAGATCGCCGATGGTGTCGGCGGGAACCAGCGCTGCGTGTTCGACGCGGTCGCCGGGGAAATCGCCCGCCACGTCCAATGCCGCGAGCAGCAGGAGCAGTGCTTCGCGGCTGACGCAATGGACGGCCACGGCCCGTCCGCCGCGGTGGGCCGCGCTGATCTGTTCCACCAGATCATCGAACGGAGGGAGCCCGGAGTCGGCGATGACGATCTTGTACGGTCCGACACCGATCCGCTCCGGCAGCGAAGGCGCGCTGCCCACGGGGACCCCGAGCAGGTGTAACCGTTGCGGTAGGTCACCCTCGGTCACGGCGGTGACCAGCGCGGCTTGCGACCCGGTCGACAGATCAGGGGTCGCGTCGGTGACACCGGTGATGCCGTACTCGGCGAGGGTGGAGCCGAGTGAGCCGAGATGCGGTGGCCTCGCCGGTGGTAGCCGTGTGCGTAACCAGCTGTCCGCGCGCCAGATCCGGCCGGTCGGGACGCCATCGGCAGCGCATTCGACACCGGGATGCGCCGCGTCGGTGATTTCCGCTGCGGCGAGAGCGGCGGAGTTGAGGATCCACATCGCGCCACTGCGGTGCTGTACTCGCACCGGTCGGGTCGCGTGCAGGGCGTCGAGGGCGACGGCGTCGAGATCGCCCGCGACGGTGTCGACGTAGCCGACGCCGCGGACCCAGCCATGGTCGTCTCCCGATGCCTCGGCGAGGGCCGTGCCCAGTGCGCGGCGGTCGCGGACTGCCGGCGGGCCGCAATGTACCGACGCCGCGTCGGCGGCCGTGGCGTGCAGGTGCAGGTGGTGATCGTGCAGTCCGGGGATGACGGCACCGCCGCGCGCGTCGATCACCTCCGTGGCCCCGTCCGTGGACAGTGACGGCCCGATGTCGTCGATCCTGCCGTCCCGCACCCGCAGATCGAGACCTGGAATGCCGTCGATCTCCGCGTCGCGCACGATGATGGTCCGGTCGGCCGCGGGTAGGTGGGTATCGGTCACGGCACTGGGATCCGGAGCGATTCGAGTACTCGCGCGGTATCAGCACCCGATTCTGCGGCGGGGCCGATCGGGGTGCGAGACAGTGGTTGTGCGACCGGAATCGGTCCGGCGCCGGAATCGATGAACCAGCTGTCGCCGCGCTGTGACGTGCGCGGCACCGGATCGGTTGTCAGGGTGCTCGCGACGACATCGGTCATCGAGATGTCCCACAGCACTCCGCGACCGTCGGTGGGCGAGGACATCGCGAGCACGGCGGCGGTGAGACCGGTGAGTGGATCGGCGATGGCGTCGCCGACGAAAGCCGGTGTGTCCGAACCGGGTTCGTGGGCGACCAGTCCGGCGGCCGCGGCGACATCGTCCCCGAAACCGATTCGGTTCGACGCTCGACCGGCCGCGGTGATGGACACCCAGCTCGCGCCGCGTCCGACAGCAGCCTCGGCGTCGAGTCCGAACCCAGCCAGCGCGCGGGGCCTTGACGCCTCGATGACGATGTCGGCGGCGTCGACGAGGGTCGACAGCGCCGACCGTCCGGCACTGTCGGCAGGATCGAGAACCACCGATTCGTGCCCATGGTGCAGTAGCGCGTAGAACTCCGGGTTTCCGCGTCGGGCGCCGTCGGGCCGTCCCGGGGTCTCGACCTTGACCACGCGCGCGCCTGCCAGCCCGAGGAGATGGGCGCACAGCGGACCCGCCCACAAGGCGCTGAAGTCGACGACGAGCAGCCCTTCGACCGGCCTCGGCGTCATCGGTGTCGGGCAGTGCACGCGTTCGCGATGCTGCACCGGGCCGGCCGCCACGCCGAGGAGTTCGGCGCGTTCGAGGAGTTCGGCGCCGCGATGTGTGCGCACCCAGTCGGCAAGCGCCGGCCACGGATTCACCGCGTCGAGCTCGTCCCCGATCAGCGCGCCGAGCAGGAGCGGATCATCGGGCCGGGCGCAGGAGACCGCCGCCCACCCGTCGGCGGTGGGCAGCAACCGGCAACGGCCGCCCGCCGACACCGATCCCTGGCGCCGCAGGCCGGCAAGCGCGGCGCGTTCGCCCAGCAGGTGGGCGCCGTCGACGGTGATCGCCTGGCCTGAGACGTCGGCCAGCGCCGAGGTCAGTTCGCGGGCCCTGGTGGCCGCGCGCCCCGGTGGTACCAGCATCGGTCCGTCGGGGCGACCGGAGAGGGCGACCACCCCGCTCGCCGCCCAGTCCGCCGCGGGCGGACCGGGAACCGACGCTGTCCTAGGTTGCACGGCTCGATAGTAGGTCGAGGGGCCCGCGCGGTCTCGGTCACTACGGAGCCGACACCATGTCAGTATTGCGCGGTGAGCCGTGACGCTACCGATCTGGCCCTGGATGCCCTGGAACTGGACATCAGCCCGGAGGGCACGCCGAGAAACCCGATACTGGTCGTTCCGCTGGACGTGTGGGCGGGGGAATCGACGGAGCGGATCGCACGGGTCGCCGAAGCGCTGGCCGGTTCGCTGCGGCTGTCGATCGGGGTGTTGCGGGGACCGGCCTCGCCGAGCCTGGTGCCGCTGCTGCGCGCACTCACCCTGACGCTGGCCGAGGACGCCGGAACCTCGCCGATGATCGTCGACCATCCCGACCCCGATGCCGCGGTGGAGCACCTGACGGCAGCGGTGTGGCGCAATCCGCAGGCGAGCGTGGCGCTGGGGCGACTGCTGCGCCAGACGACGGTGCCGGATACGACCGCGGGACTCGGGGCGGAGGCCGCGGTCTACTCGATGCTGCTGGCGGGCAGGGAGTTCGAGCGGTGGCTGGCCGAACGAGGCGGACCGAAGCCGGTGCGCTTTCCTGATCGAGCGCTGGTGCGGGTGGACCGCGACGCCGACGTGCTGTCGGTCGTTCTCGACCATCCGGAGCGTCGAAACGCACTGAGTTCGCCGCTGCGCGAACAACTTCTGGAGGCGCTTCGTCTCGCCGAACTCGATGACAGCATCGACCGGGTGCTCCTGCGCGGCGCGGGGCCGGTGTTCTGCAGCGGCGGCGATCTCGACGAGTTCGGCACCGCTGTCGATGTGGTGGCCGCGTATCAGGTGCGACTCGAGCGCGCGCCGTGGCGGATCATCGACCGGCTGCGCGACCGTGTCTGCGCCCGGGTACACGGGGCGTGCATCGGGGCGGGCATCGAGATGACGGCCTTCGCGGGGCAGCTGATCGCGGCGCCGGACACCTACTTCCGACTGCCCGAGATCGAGATGGGGTTGGTGCCGGGGGCAGGCGGTACCATCAGCGTCCCGCGCCGGATCGGGCGTTGGCGCGCGGCATGGATGATGCTGACCGGCGATCGCGTCGACACCGCTACCGCGTTGCGGTGGAAGCTGATCGACGGCATCGAGGAAAACGCCGTCGGGTAGTCCCACCGAACTCTCGTAAGCCATACTGAATGTATTACAGTAGTGGCTCGAGCCGTCCGGTCGTGCCGTGGGCCGACGACAGTCCGCAGCGGTCCGACCCGGAACGGCGGTTCTCTCGAGGTGAGGCGGAAAGCGGTATGGATCTGGGATTGCGGGACGCGGCGACCGTCGTGGTCGGGGGAAGTCGTGGGATGGGGCTGGCCACGGCGCAGTGCCTGGCGGAGGAGGGGGCAAGGGTCGCGGTCGTCGGCCGGTCCGCCGAGGACGTCGAGCGCGCGGTCGCGAGCCTGGTGGATCGGGGGAGTCCGGACGCGGTCGGTCTCGTCGCCGACGCGCGCGACCTCGCGCAGGTGGAATCGGCCTTCACCCGACTTGGGCAACGGTGGGGCGGTGAACTCAATTCGCTGATCACCACCGTCGGCCCGAATGTGCAGGGGACGGTGGAGGACCTGTCCGACGAGCAGTGGCACGAGGCAGTCGATCACGGGGCGCTCGCCATTGTGCACTGCGTCAACGCGGCGCTGCCGTTGCTGCGCGAGGCCGAGTGGGGGCGGATCGTGAACTTCTCCGCGCATTCGACCCAGCGCCAGACCGTGTCCCTGGTCGCCTACACCGCGGCGAAGGCGATGGTGACCAGCATCTCGAAGAACCTGTCGCTGTTGCTGGCCAAGGAGGAGATCCTGGTCAACGTGGTGTCTCCGGGCACCTTCGTCACCCCTGCGCTCACCGACTGGGCGCGCTCGGTGGGCATCGAGGACGACGATCCCTACCGCCTCATGGAGGCGATCGGCACCCACTACGGGCACCCCGCGCAGATGCCGAGGGCCGGGCTGCCCGAGGAGATCGGCCCGGTCGCCGCCTTCCTGGCCTCGCGCCGCAATTCGTATATGACCGGCGCGAATGTGAATGTGGACGGTGGCTCCGATTTCGTCTGAGCCGCAAGGGTTTCGGCCGGACCATCGACTGGTCCGGCCGTCACCCGCCCACGACGATCTCAGAGCCGATAGTCGCGCAGCACACCCTTGCCGATGATCCGTTTCTGGATCTCGCTGGTGCCCTCGCCGATCAGCATGAACGGCGCCTCGCGCATGAGACGTTCGATCTCGTATTCGGTGGAATAGCCGTAGCCACCGTGGATCCGGAAACTGGCCTGGGTGACCTCGTTGCAGAACTCGCTGGCCAGATATTTGGCCATGCCCGCCGCGACATCGTTGCGCAGGCCGGAATCCTTGAGACGAGCCGCGTTGACCATCATGAGATGGGCCGCCTCGACCTTGGTGGCCATTTCGGCCAGCGAGAACCCGATGGCCTGGTGTTCGACGATGGGTTTGCCGAAGGCCGAGCGCTGTTGGGCGTAGCGCGCGCCGAGTTCGAACGCGCGCAGCGCGATTCCGCAGGCGCGGGCCGCGACATTGACCCGGCCGACCTCGATGCCGTCCATCATCTGCTTGAAGCCATGACCGGGTTCGCCCCCGAGGACGGCGTCCGCGGGCACGACATGGTTGTCGAGCAGCATCTCGGTGGTGTCGATGCCCTTGTAACCCATTTTGTGGATCTTGCCGGGAATGCTCAGCCCGGGTGCGACCTCACCGAATCCGGCGGGCTTCTCGAGCAGGAAGGCGGTGAGATTGTCGTGCGGGCGTTCGTGGCCCTCATCGGTGCGTACCAGGGTGGCGACGACAGTGGCCGTGGATCCGTTGGTCAGCCACATCTTTCGGCCGTTGAGCGTGTATTCGCCCGACTCCGCGCGGACGGCTTTGGTGCGGATGGCGGCCACATCCGAGCCGAGTTCGGGTTCGGACATGGAGAACGCCCCGCGCACCTCACCGGTGGCCATGCGCGGCAGGAAATGTCGCCGCTGTTGCACGGTGCCGTGCTGGGCGAGCAGGTACGCGACGATGAAATGGGTGTTGATGACACCGGAGATGCTCATCCAGCCGCGCGCCAGTTCCTCGACACACAACGCGTAGGTCAGCAGGGATTCGCCGAGACCCCCGTACTCCTCGGGAATCATCAGCCCGAACAAACCCATCTCCGCCATCCGATCGATGATGGCTTGCGGATAGGTGTCGGCGTGTTCGAGTTCCTGCGCGACCGGGATGATCTCCTTGTCCACGAACGTGCGCACAGTGGTGAGGATTTCGGTCTGCACCTCGGTGAGGCCGTGGGTTTGTCCGAGTTTCATCGGGATATCCGTTCGGTGGAATCGGCGCCTTCGTGGCGTGGGTCGGCGGATGCGATGGGCTCGGCGCGGGTCACAACACCACCACCGTGAGGGTTTCGGCCACCAGCACCGGTTTGTCCTGTCCCTCGTTCTCGACGGCCCATCGCACGGTGAGCAGGCACCGCGACGTCTCGACCGACAAGTCGACAGGGGTGGCCGAGGCACGCACCCGGGTGCCGACACGCACGGCGGAGGGGTACCGAACCTTGTTGCTGCCGTAGTTGATTCGCGCCGAGCCGAATTCGATGGTGTAGAGGTCGCGGCCGAGGAACGGCAGCATCGACAGGGTGAGGTAGCCGTGCGCGATGGTGGCGCCGTAGGGGCCGTCGGCGGCGCGCGCGGGGTCCACGTGGATCCACTGATCGTCGCCGGTGGACTCGGCGAACGCGTCGACTCGTTCCTGGTCGATCGTGCACCACGGCCCGGGACCGACGGTGTCGCCGATCGCGGCCGAGAGATCATCGAGTGAGGTGAAGGCGCGCGCGGCCATGCTCACACCACCCGCTCGAAGACAGCGGCCAGGCCCTGGCCGCCGCCGATGCACATCGTCTCCAGCCCGTAGCGCAGCTCGCGCCGGTGCAGTTCCCTGGCGAGGGTGGCCAGCATCCGGCCGCCGGTGGCGCCCACCGGATGTCCGAGGGAGATGCCGGAGCCGTGCACATTGGTGCGGTCGAGATCCCGTTCGCCGAACTCCCATTCCCGCATGACCGCGAGTGCCTGCGCCGCGAACGCCTCGTTGAGTTCGATCAGGTCGATGTCGGCGAGCGCGAGCCCCGCCTGGCCGAGGGCGGCGTCGGTGGCGGGGACGGGTCCGATACCCATGACATCGGGTCGCACCCCGGCCACGGCCCACGACTTCAGGGTGACCAGGGGGGTGAGGCCGAGTTGTTCGGCGTTGTCCCGGGTGGTCACCAGACACATCGACGCCGCGTCGTTCTGGCCGCTGGCATTGCCCGCGGTCACCGTCGAGTCCGGATCGATCTGCGCCCGAATCGGTTTCAGCGCGGCCAGGGATTCGAGGGTGGTGTCGGCGCGGGGATGCTCGTCGGTGTCGACCACCGAATCTCCCCGGCGCGCGGACACCGTGACCGGAATGATCTGCTCGGCGCTGGCACCGGTGCGCGCGGCCTCGATGGCACGCTGATGGGAGGTCACCGCGAGCCGATCCTGTTCCTCGCGGGGGATCGAGTAGGTCCGGCGCAGGTTCTCGGCGGTTGCGAGCATGCCGCCCGACACCGGATAGGTCTTGCCACCGGCGGTCTCACGTCCGCGAGCCAGCGCGTCGTGGACGCGGACGCCACCTCGCGCACCGCCCCAGCGCATGTCGAGGGAGTAGAACGGGGTGTTGGTCATGCTCTCCACACCGCCGGCGACCACCACTTCGCTTGCGCCGCAGGCGACCTGCATGACCGCCTGGATGACCGCTTGCAACCCGGATCCGCAGCGCCGGTCGATCTGCATGCCGCCGACGGTCACCGGCAGTCCGGCGTCGAGGGCGACGACGCGGCCGATGGCGGGAGCCTCGCTGCTGGGGTAGCAGTGGCCGAGGATCACGTCGTCCACGACATCGGGGTCGATCCCGGTTCGTTCCAGCAGCCCGCGCAGTGCGCTGACACCGAGATCGACCGCGGTGAGCGAGGAGAACACCCCGCCGTAGCGTCCGATGGGGGTACGGACAGGTTCGCAGATCACTGCTTCACGCATGGGTTCGGTCTCCGTCATGGTCGAAATCGGCGGTCAGAACGGTGTGTTCGACGGTTCGGTCGGTGCCGCCACCGGTACGGACGGCGAGTTCGAGGTCGGTATCGGCGGTGTCGCGACGCTGGATGCGGGCCGCTTCGGCGCAGAACAACGGCGCGAGGTTGCGGTGGTGCAGCCGGGTCGGTGCCCGATCGGGCCGTTCCCGTCGAATGGTCTCGGCCATGGACAGGGTCATGAGCGGTCCGTGCACCACCAGCGCCGGGTATCCCTCGACGCCGGTCGCGTACGGCCAGTCGTAGTGGATGCGGTGGGGGTTGGCCGTCGCGGCGCTGAACCGCATCAAGACGGTGGGATCGGTGCGCAATTCCCAGTCCCATTCGGCCACGCGGCGCAGGGGAGTGCCCGCGGGCTCGGGCTCGGACGGCGTCGCGGGACCGATCGAGCCGGGCGCCACGGCCTCGCGGTAGATCAGATTCTGACGTTCCACCACGGCGAGGGTGTCCGCGCCGGTGTAGAGCCGGATCTCGACATCGACCACCACCAGCGGCCCCGTTCGCCCGGTCTTGGGCGTCAGGGCGACGACTCGCGACTCGCGGCGCACCGTCGACCCGATGGTCACCGCTTCGTGCAGCACCACGTCACCGCCGGCGAACATGCGCCGCGGCAGATCCACCGGAGGCAGGAAGGAACCACGGGCCGGGTGCCCGTCGGCTCCGATCTCCGACGACACGGGCCAGTGCGCCAGCGCCGCCCAATGCCACAGCGGCGGTAGGGGATCGCCGACACCGATCGGCGGCGCACCGGAGTCGAGAACCGCGCGCAGCGCCGCGACCGGTGCGGGGTCGACGAATTCGTCGGTGACGACGGTGTGTGGCTGCCAGCCGGTCACATGAACCGCCCGCCCGTCACTTCCAGCGTGGTCCCCGTCATATACGAGGACAGGTCGGAGGCGAGGAACAGCGCGACACCGGCGACCTCCTCCGGTTCACCCGCTCGCGACATCGGGATCTCCGCCATTTTCTTGTCCCAGATATCGGCGGGCATCGCCGTGGTCATCGGGGAGCGGATCAGGCCGGGCTGGATCGCGTTGACCCGCACGCCGTATCGGGCCGTCTCCTTGGCCGCGGCCTTGGTGAGACCGATGATGCCCGCCTTCGCGGCCGAATAGTTGGTCTGGCCTGCCATCCCGACCTTGCCCGACAACGAGGAGATGTTGATGATGCTGCCGCGCCCCTGATTTCGCATGATCGTCGACGCGAACCTCGTCCCGTGCCAGCTGCCCTTCAGATGCACCGACACGACCTGGTCGAAATCCTCCTCGCTCATCGTGCGCATGGAGGCGTCGCGGGTGATGCCCGCGTTGTTGACCATGATGTCGGCCGAACCGAATTCGGTGAGCGCGGTGGCGAGCAGCTCCGAGACGTCCTGGGCGCGGGTCACGTCGCAGTGGACCGCGCGAACGTTCTCCGAGCCCAGTGCTTCTCGTGCTCCCTCGGGATTGAGGTCACCCACGACCACCCGCGCGCCCTCACGTAGGAAGGTCGACGCGATAGCGAGGCCGATGCCCTGCGCCCCGCCGGTGACGACCGCGACGCGGCCCTCGAGAAGTGACATGGTGTTGATCCTTTCGGCGTGACGGGCGTTCAGTACTGAGTCGAGCCCAGGTCGACCGCGATCTGGGCGGCGGTGATGTAGCGGGACTCGTCGTCGGCGAGCCAGCTGACAGCGGCGGCGACATCCTCGGGTTGGGCCACCCAGTCCGGCAGGAACGGTGTCGTCATGTGTCCGAGCTGGGGATTGGACTCGAGCGAGCGGCCGAGCGCGGCGACCATGTCCCCGCTGCCCATGGGGGTCAACACGGCGCCCGGATGCACGCTGTTGACCCGGATCCGATGTTTGCCCAGTTCAGCGGCCAACGCCCTGGCGATGCCGGTCACCGCGTGCTTGCTGGCGGTGTAGTGGACCATGAAGGGCTGCATCTTCAGCCCGGCGGCGGAGCTGATCAGGATGATCGAGCCGCCGCGCCCGCCGTCGATGATGTGGTCGGCGCCGGCGATCGCGGTGTTCCAGGTGCCGGTGACGTTGATGTCGATGACATCGCGGAACGACTCGGGGGTGATCTCGTTCCACCGCTGTGGGATGCAGATGCCTGCGTTGGCGACGATGATGTCGAGTCGGCCCAGGGTGGCAACTCCCTCGTCGACCGCTGTGCGCAGCCCGTCCAGGTCCCGGGTATCGACGGTCGCGGCGACGATCCGGCGGCCGGTCGACTCGACCAGCCGCACCGTTTCCTCGAAGTCCTGCGGGGTGGCGGAATCGTAGGGAACCGCCGCGGGCAGCGGGCCCGCGAGGTCGACAGCGATGATATCGGCGCCCTCACGCGCCAGGCGCACGGCGTGCGCGCGGCCCTGTCCGCGCGCTGCGCCGGTGATGAAGGCGACTTTGTCGCTGTGTCGGCCGGTCACGTCTTCTCCTCGAGCTCTCGGGCGATCGCTGGAGTGTGGGACAGGGATCGCGATCCCGAGTCCGTGCACCAGCGCGCCGAAACTTATTATCGTATGTTTTATCGTAAAGGCAACAGTACTGTGCCGGGTCACCCTATTTCGCGGACGTTCGCGGCACAAGGCGCGGCTGTTCCGCGCTGGGCGACGCTGTTACAGTTGGTATTACTGGATCACTGTCGATCAGTGGCTCGTCGCATCGTTCTCGGTAGCGAACGGGTTCAACGCGAGTGAGGAGCGGCGCGGATGTCGAAGGTTGTCGGGTTCATCGGAGCGGGCCAGATGGGCGAGCCGATGGTGGTTCGACTGGTGGCGGCAGGTCATCGGACCGTGGTCTACGCGCGCCAGGACGCGGTGCGCGAACGCCTGCGGGCCGCGGGGGCCGAAGTCGTCGACTCGGTGCGGGAAGCCGCGGTATCCAGCGAGGTGATCATCGCCTGCCTGTTCTCGGATCACCAGTTGCGCGAGGTCCTCTCGGGCCCGGACGGGGTGTTGGCGTCGGCGGGGGCCGACGCGGTGGTGGTCTCGCACACGACCGGCACGGTCTCGACGATCACGGAGCTTGCCGCCGCGCGACCCGATGGTCCGGTCCTGCTCGATGGGCCGGTCAGCGGGTCGGCCGAGGACATCGCCGCCGGGCGGCTCACGGTATTGCTCGGCGGACCGTCGGTGGCCGTCGAAGCCGTCCGTCCGGTGCTGTCCGCCTACGCGAGTTCGGTTCTGGCCACGGGTGCGCTCGGTAGCGCGCTCGGCGTGAAGCTGGTCAACAACGCGCTGTTCGCCGCGAACGCGCAACTGGTTGCCGTGGCGGCCGAGGTCGGCCGCAAGCTGGGCATCGAGGAAGGCCAACTGCTGCAGGCGCTGTCGGTGGCCAGTGGCAACAGCTACGCGGCCGATTCGATCCGGCGCACCGGTGGTCTGGCGAAATTCGAGAAACGTGCCGCGCCGTTCCTGCGCAAGGACGTCGCGGCCTGCGTGAGCGCGACCGCCGAGCTCGGTATCGACCTCGGCGGCTTGGGAGCTGTGATCGCCGACGGTCCGTTCGACTTGAGCTGATATCCGGCGACCGGGTCGGCCGCCACCGATGCGGTGGCCGACCCGGCCCGTTACCTCGCGGCCCGCTCGGCATTCCGGATCAGTCCGCCGCCGATGATCAGGCGCTGGATCTCGCTGGTGCCCTCGTACAGCCGCAGCAACCGGACATCACGGTAGATCCGTTCCACGGCGACATCGCGCATATACCCCGTACCGCCGTGGACCTGCACCGCCGAATCGGCCACCCGCCCAGCCATTTCGGTGCAGAACAGCTTGGCCACCGACGGCGCCACCCGCCGGTCCTCGCCCGCCACCCATGCCCGCGCGGCATCACGAACCAGCGCGCGGCCCGCCATCACCCCGGTCTGCATATCCGCCAGGTGGGCCTGGACCAACTGGAATCGCCCGATGGGGGTACCGCCCTGGGTGGCGCTCGCGGCGTAGGTGACGGATTCGTCGAGTGCCCGCTGCGCCGTGCCCACCGCGAGTGCCGCGATATGGACACGACCCCGCGCCAGCGAGGTCATCGCCGCGCGGTAGCCGATGTCCTCGTTGCCGCCGACGAGCGCGTCGGCACCGACGCGGACATCGCGGAAATACACCTCGGCGGTCCACGCGCCCTCCTGGCCCATCTTGCGGTCCTTCGGGCCGACTTCCACGCCGGGGGTCGCGGCGGGGACCAGGAACACCGAGATGCCCGCGCCGTCCTCGTCGGCGGGGCGGGTGCGAGCGAACACGACGAACAGGTCGGCGACCGGCGCGTTGGTGATGAAGCGCTTCTCGCCGTTGATGATCCAGTCCTCGCCCGACCTGGACGCGGTGGTGCGCAGCGCCGCGGGATCGGAGCCGGCGCCGGACTCGGTGAGCGCGAACGACGCGACGACAGCGCCGGAGGCGATGTGTTCGAGCCATCGGGATTTCTGATCCTCGGTGCCGAACCCGACCAGGACCTGACCGGCGATACCGTTGTTGGTGCCGAACAGTGAGCGCAGCGCGAGCGTGGTGTAGCCGAGTTCCATGGCCAGTTCCACGTCCTGGGCGAGGTCGAGTCCGAGGCCGCCCCACTGCTGGGGAATCGCGTAGCCGAACAGGCCCATGGCCTTGGCCTGGTGCACGATCTCGTCGGGCATCCGGTTCTGTTCGGCGATCTCGCGCTCTCGCCGCACGACCACGTTTCGTACGAAATCCTTGGTCTGCGCGAGGATTTCGCTGAAGTCTTCTGCGTTGACCGCGCTGGTGGCGGTGGATGCGCTCGTCATGGCAGGGCCTCCTCGTTCGCGGCGTAGTGGCGCCGTCGTGCTCGATATGTCTGGTGGGCATGCGTGGCCCGATGCGCCGTCTTGACCGGACGCGCGTTATGTCTAACATTACTGTAATACCAGCGGTAAGTAATACGGGAGATGTGTCGAGGATCGTGCTCACGGCGCGGAACTCGATGGACAGGGCGGTAAAGCGATGACTGCGTACGACACGGGTGTGCTGATTCTGCGGGTGTGTCTCGGCCTCACCATGGCCGCGCACGGCTACCAGAAGTTCTTCGGGGGTGGTCGGATACCGGGCACGGCCCGCTGGTTCGACAGCATCGGGATGCGCCCCGGCATCCTGCACGCGCGCCTCGCCGCGAGCAGTGAGGTCGGCGTCGGCCTCGCGCTGGCATTCGGGTTGCTCACTCCCCTCGCGGCCGCGGGTTTCGTCGCGCTCATGCTGGTCGCCGCCTGGACGGTGCACAGGTCGAAGGGCTTCTTCATCGTGGGCGAGGGCTGGGAGTACAACCTGGTGCTGGCGGTGGGCGCGGTGAGTGTGGCCACCCTCGGTCCCGGCCGGATCAGCCTCGACCAGCTGATCTTCGGCACCGACCGAGTGGACGGCTGGTGGGGATTCGGCCTCGCCGTCGGCCTCGGCCTCGCGGTCGGTGTCGGCCAGCTCGCGCTGTTCTACCGGCCGCCGGCTCCCGCCCGGTCCTGAGTGAATCGGAGAGCCACCGATGTCGATACAGGATCACGACGAGAGCTCCGCCGCGACCGAGCTCGTGACAACACTCGCCGAGGGGCTCGCGGGCTTCGGCGAGCGGCCGTGCATAGAGTTCGAGCGGCGCTGGTATTCCGGCAACGCCGTGCGAGCCTACGTCCACCGGATCACCGCGGAGTTGGACCGTGCGGGCGTGCGCGCCGAGGACCCGATCGGGATCGTCGTCCGCAATCGGGTGCCGCACGCGGCCGCGATCCTCGGGTTCATCACTCAACGTCGACCGGTCACGATGATCAACTCGTATCAGTCGGCCTCGGGCATCGCCCGCGACATCGAACAGACACGTCCGGTCGCGGTGATCGCCGATCGGCGGGACTGGACGGCGCCGGTCGTGGCCGCCTGCGAGCGGGTGGGCGGTGTCGGGATCGCGGTGGCGCTGGACGAGCCCTCGGTCGAGACCATCGTGCGCGGTGACCGGTCGACCGATCGAGTCGCCGATCAGGTGACAACCGTGCCCGGATTGCACATCCTGACCAGCGGAACGACCGGCCCACCCAAGCGGGTGCCGATCCCCCTGTCGGCGTTGGGACATACGGTCCGCACCATGACCGGCGGGGCGACCGTCGCCGATCCCGACGATCCACCGGAATTGGTGTACTGGCCGTTCGGCAGCATCGGTATCTGTCAGCTGCTCGCGGCGCCGTTCCTCGGCAAACGCATGGTGTTGCTGGAGAAGTTCACGGTCGAGGAATGGGTGCGGGCGGTCAAGACCTACCGGGTCACTCGGACCGGCGTGCAGCCGACGATTCTTCGCATGCTGCTGGAAGCCGAGGTGCCGCCAGAGGACCTTTCGTCCCTGGAGTATCTGCCGGGTGGTTCCGGCCCGCTCGAGCCGGAACTGCGTGCGGAATTCGAACGCCGCTACGCCATTCCGCTGCTGTGGGCCTATGGTGCCACCGAGTTCGCCGGCTCGGTGTGTGCGTGGACACCGCAGTTGCACCAGCGATTCGGCGCGACCAAGACGGGCAGCGTCGGTGTGCCGCTGCCCGGCGTGCGGGTACGCATCGTCGACGCGGTGACCGGGTCGGAGGTGGGCGTCGGTGCGACGGGACTGCTCGAGGCCGAGGTGGCCGCGCTCGGTGCCACCTGGGTGCGGACCACCGACCTCGC
This sequence comes from Nocardia sp. NPDC058518, assembly GCF_042719655.1. Lineage (NCBI taxonomy): Bacteria > Bacillati > Actinomycetota > Actinomycetes > Mycobacteriales > Nocardiaceae > Nocardia > Nocardia sp. NPDC058518. The sequence goes on along the minus strand of NZ_JBHXNJ010000001.1, from coordinate 468,800 downwards.
CTCCGTGGATGCCGACGGGTTCGTGACGGTGCACGGGCGAGCCGATGGCGCGATCAACCGCGGCGGTTTCAAGATCCTGCCGGAAACGGTGCGCGCCGCCCTGCTGACCCATCCCGGGGTTCGCGATGCGTGTGTCGTCGGCGTCCCGGATCGCCGATTGGGTCAGGTGCCGTTCGCCGCGGTGCAGCCGCGTCGTGGGATGCCGGTGCCCTCGGAAGCGGATCTGGTCGCGCACGTGCGGGATCGGCTGCCGAGCCACCATGTTCCGGTCGCGATCGCCGTCGTCGACAACCTTCCGCGCAATGCCGCGTTGAAGGCCAGGACGGACGCGGTGGCCGCCCTGTACTCCGGGAGTTGACGTCTGCGGGTTCCGGCCGCCGGAGCATCTCTGCGCCAACTGGATTCGATGAGGCCGGATCGGGGCAATTCCGATCCGGCCTCCGCATCGTGTGACCGACGCCGGCCTGTCGTGCACCGGCTGTGGTTCTAGCTGTTCGCTGCGGCTGATCGGTCGGTCGCGAAGCTCACCGTGGCGAAATTGACGGTCGCCAGAGCGGCCAACGTGCCGTCTACGACGTCGAATACCTCGACCTGGACGACGATCGACCGTTTGCCCGCGTGCACGACCTTGCTCACCGCGCGCGCCGTGCCGTCGGTGATCGGGCGGAAGTACCGCACACTGAGATCCGAGGTGACCACGCCGGTGTTCGGTGGACGGGACTCCAGAGCGAGTGTGCCTGCCGCGATGTCGGCGAGTGTCGCGATCAGACCGCCCTGTAGCCCACCGGAGGTGTTGACCACGTGTGGCGCGACGGGCAGTTCCCAGACGAGCGAGCCGTCGGCGTCGGTCGCCTTGCGGAAGCCGATGTGGTCGAGTAGCCCGCTGATCTCTCGGATGGTCGACATCATGTCGGATCACCACTTTCGGAAGGTGGCCGTCGGCCGATGGCGGTTGCGGTGAAGTGATCGCGGACCGCGGACAGATCCGCCTTGCCCGACGGTGTGCGCGGGATGGCATCGACGACGGCGATCGCGGTGGGGATTTCGTAGCGGGCCAACCGAGTGCTCAGGTATTCGACCAGTTCGTCGAGTTCGGTGTGGCGACCCGCCCGCAGTTCGACCATGGCGACCGGGGTCTCGCCGAGCCGGTCGTCGGCTCTGGCGACGACCGCGGCACCACCGACGGCGGGATGTTCCTCGAGGGCGGCGCGCACATCATCGGGCATGATCTTGAAACCACCTCGGATGATGGCCTGGTCGGCACGTCCCAGAATCCAGAGGAATCCGTCGGCGTCGATGCGGGCGATATCGGTGGTTCGCACCCAGTTCGCGGTGGGGCCGAGCTGACCGGGTGCGACCTCGAGCAGGCCGGACTCGTCCGGCCCGAGCGCGGTGCCGTCCTCGCCGACCACCCGCAGGCGGGCGCCGCCACTGGCCCGGCCGACGCTGCCGCGCTTGGCATTCCAGAACTGTCGATGGTCGTCGAGCGTCCAGCCGGCGACACCGCCGCCGAATTCGGTGGCAGCATAGGAAGTCAGGACCGGGATGCCGAACTTGTCCTGGAAGGCGTCGGCGTCGGCGGCTGAGAGCGGCGCGGTGCCCGAGGTGACCACCCGGACACCGTCCAGATCCTGTGCGCCCAGGCTCGAGTGCAGCACCATCCGCAGCGCAGCGGGTACCAGTGACACCGCGCCCGGACGATGCGCCCGCACCGCCGCCGCCCAGCGGTCGAGGTCGAAGCGCGGCAGGAAGACGAACGGTCTGGCGTCGACGACGCACTGCAGAATGCGGAAGATGCCGCCGATGTGTACCAGCGGAGCATTGACGATCGCGACGCCACCGCGCGGCGCGGTCGGTGCGGCGGCCTGCTCGAAGTCGGTGCCGATGACACTGCGCGCCAGCATGTCGTAGGTGATCTCGACGCGTTTGGGCGGACCGGTGGTTCCACTGGTGAGCATGCGCACGGCGATCCCCGGCAGCGGGGTGCCCGCGTCGCGCTCGCGTGCCGCCTCGCTGGCGATCGGCGCGGTGCCGAGGTCGGCGATGGTGACTGTCGCGGCACCGGACTCGACGAGCCCGGCCAGGTCCGCCTGCCCGCCGATCACCAGTGGTAGGTCCAGCGCGGCGATATCGGACCGGGTGCGGTCGTCGCCACGGGCGGGGTTGATCACGACGACGGTGCCGCCGCTGAGCAGAACGCCGAGGAACGCGGCCACGTGTTCGGGGCGGTTGCGCAACAGGATGCCGACCTGGCACGGCCTTGTGATCAGCGCGCTGACGCGCCGCGCGGTCTCGGCGAGTTCGCCCCAGTTGTGCCAGGTTCCGTCGAATTCGATGGCCCGTGAACTCGGCGCCAGGTCGAGGACTCCGGCGATGCGCCCGCTCAGTGGATGGTCATGGGTGTCGGTCATCAACGAATCCTCGGTTCGGTCGAAATGGCCTGGCGTTGCCGATCTTCCGTGGTCGCGGCGAGCTCCGCCTTGGCGATCGGGTTGCCGAGGCGGGTGTAGATGAGGCCCTGATCGAGTGCGGCCCGATAGGGCTTGTCCAGCGATTCCCAAATCGCCTTCACCGTGCCCTGGGTCGCTGTCGGCGGCTTGGCCGCGATGGTGGCGGCGATGGCGTGCGCGCGTTCCCAGAGTTGTTCGCGGGTCACTATTTCCGAGACAAGGCCGATGCGCAGCGCGGTCTCGGCGCAAACCCGTTCGTCGTTGCCCATCAACGCGATGCGCAGGGTCTCTCCGAGCCCGACCCGGCGCATGAGTCCGATCGGCTCCAGCGCGCAGACCAACCCCGCCGACACGTGGGAGTCGAAGAAGGTGGCATCGTCGGAACAGATCACCACGTCGGATTCGTTGACGAAGTAGAACGCTCCCGCCGTGCACAGGCCGTTGACCGCGCAGACCACCGGCTTCCACATCTTCTGCCACTTGGGGCTCAATGCCTCGCCGGGGTCCTCGTGGTGCCAGATCCCGGCGGGTTGGCCGTAGGCGGACTTGATGTCGAGTCCCGCGCTGAAGGCGCGTGTGCCCGCCGCGCGCAGAACGACCGCGTTCACCGAGTCGTCGAGCCTGATCCGGCGCCACGCGTCGCGGACCTCCTCGCACATGGTGCGGTCGAAGGCGTTGAGCCGTTCGGGGCGGTTCAGGGTGAGGGTCGCGACCCGGTCGTCTGCGTCGACGTCGAGCAGAATCGTGCTGTAGTCGGCGCTCATCGGCACTGCCATTCCGGGGCGCGCTTCTCGACGAACGCGCGCGGTCCCTCGAGCGCGTCCTCGGTGCGGGTGACCCGTTCGCGGAACGACTCGGCCAGCATCTCGGCCTCGTGCATCGGCACGTCCAGGCCCTTGACGATCGCCAGGCGGGTGCCGCGAACCGCCAGCGGCGCATTGGAATTGAGGGTGTCGGCGATCTCGCGAGCCCGCTCGAGCAGACGGTCGTGCTCGACGACCTCGGTGATCATGCCCAGCTCGTAGGCGCGCTGGGCGCTCATCCGCTCGTGCTTGCCCATCATCGCCATCCGCAGGGCCACGGTGCGCGGGAGCACCCGCGCCAGACGGACCACCTCTCGGCCCGCGACGAGCCCGATGCTCACATGGGGATCGAAGAAGGTCGCTCGATCCGAGGCGATGATGATGTCGCCGGTGGTCACCCAGTCCAGGCCCGCTCCGCAACAGATTCCGTTGATCGCGACGAGGATCGGTTTGGTCATGGTCCGGAAGGGCGGGGTGCCCTCCTGCGGAGCCTCCCACTGTTCGTAGGTCGACAGGTACGGCTTCTCGTTGAGGACCTTGCCGTCGCCGGGGATCGCCTTGACATCGGCGCCGGTGCAGAAGGCACGACCGTTCGCGGTGACGATCAGCAGCCAGACCTTGTCGTCGGTCTCGGCCTCGTCGTAGGCGGCGCGCAGTTCGGTGATCATGTGCGGGCTCAGCGCGTTGAGGGCCTCGGGCCGGTTCAGTGTGATCGTGGCCGTGTGCCCGTCTACCTCGTAGCCGATGGTATCGAACGGCATGCATTCCTCCTGGGGGACAGGGCGTGGCCCATACTGTTAGAGATACAGTAGACAATACCGTTATGGTTCTGCCAGGGTGACGTGAAGTACCGACGAGGAAAGAGTGGCGATGGCCGAGAACGGGAGCACACCTTCGGACGCAGGAGCCGACCGGCCCGCCGGGGGGAGTACGACCAGGGGCGTCCTCGACGGTGTGCGGGTGCTCGACTACGGCCGGTTCATCGCCGCCCCGTGGTGCAGCGCGATCCTGGCCGACATGGGCGCCGACGTCGTCCGAGTCGAGAAGCGCGAGGGCGGTGAGGACCGTTGGGTGCAGGCGGTGACCGAGGGCGGCGAGGGCGGCACGTTCCTGCAGTGCAACCGGAACAAGCGGTCGCTGACCCTGGACTCGACCACGCCCGAGGGCGCCGAGATCACCCGGCGCCTCGTGGCAGGCGCCGACATCGTCGTCGCCAACATGCCGTTGGCCGGAATGCGGGCCAGCGGACTCGACTACGACACCCTGCGCGCGGTCAAGGCCGACATCATCCTGGCCAGCGCCACGGCCTACGGCGAGGGCGGTCCCTACAGCGACCGGATCGGTTTCGACGGTGCGGGCCAGGTCATGTCGGGCGCCACCCACCGCCAGGGCCTGCCCGAGCAGCCGATCCGCACCACGGTCCCCTACACCGACTTCGGCACCGCGATGACACTGGCCATCGGGGTCATGATGGCCCTGTTCCACCATCGCGCCACCGGCGAGGGCCAGCACGTCGAGGGCGCGTTGCTGCCGACCGCGCTGATGATGAGCAACGCGTTCCTGATCGAGCGCGACCTGCTCGGCGTCGACAAACCGCGCATGGGCAATCGGGGGACCTCGGTCGCGCCGTGCGACCTCTACGAGGTCACCGACGGCTGGGTGCTGCTCCAGGTGGCCGGGCAGCCGATGTTCCGCCGGTGGTGCCGGTTGATCGGTCGGGAGGATCTCATGGACGACCCGCGCTTCGCCGGTGACGACCTGCGCTGGCAGCACAGCGACTTCCTCAACGACCTCATGCAGGACTGGTGCCGGGATCGCACCAAGGCCGAGGTGCTCGCGGCGCTCGAGCAGTTCAAACTGCCGGCGGCGCCGATGCAAAGCACCCACGACGTGCTCGAGGACCCGCACGTCGAGAAGCTGGGCTACCTCGAGCGGATCGACTATCCGGGAGCGTCGAAGCCGGTGCCGATCGTCGCAACGCCGTTCCGGATGTCGCGCACGCCGGGACGGATTCGTCGGCGCGCGCCGCTGCTCGGCGAGCACACCGGGCAGATCCTGGCCGATCTCGGTTACAGCCCCGACGAGGTGGCCGACCTGCGCGAGCGGCAGGTCGTCTGATGGCCACACCGACCACCGCGCGCTACGGACAGCGCGCGCACATCCCCCTCGAACGAGAAGGAAGAGACATCCGATGACCAGTTCCAGCACCGCCGAGGGCCGTGTGCTCTACGAGGTGGATCCGGACCGCAGGATCGCCACCATCACCCTGAACAACCCGAAGCAGCGCAATTCCTACGACGCGGCCATGCGCGACGGGATCGCGCGCTACCTCGACGAAGTGGCCGAGGACGACGACATCACCGTCGTGTTGCTGCGCGGTGCCGAGCTGGTGTTCAGCACCGGTGCCGATATGAACAACGCCTACGGCTGGTACGGCGAGCGACCGGCGGCCAACGGTGACCGGCCCGCCAAGAGCAGGCCGAGTCAGCGCAGGCGACTCACGGTGGATCGCAAGTCCTTCGGCTTCTACCACAATTTCATGGGCTTCCCGAAGGTCACCGTCGGTGAGATCAGCGGCTATGCGCTGGGTGGCGGGTTCGAGATGGCCTTGATGACCGATATCTCGGTCATCGCGCGGGACGCGAAGATCGGCATGCCCGCGGCCCGGTTCCTCGGTCCGGCGCTGGGCAGCCTGCACATGTTCTTCCATCGGCTCGGCCCGGTTCTCGCGCGCCGAATGCTGTTGACCGGCGACATCATCGAGGCGGCAACGCTGGAACATCTCGGCGTCTTCACCGAGACCTGCGACCCGGACGCCGTTACCGCCCGTGCGCGGTACTGGGCCGAGAAGGCGGCGAAGATGCCGGCCGACGGTGTCGTCATCGCCAAGGAGGCGTTCCGGATGGTCGAGCAGAGCCAGGCATATCAGGGCGAGGAGGTGGCCAGCTACCTGTTCCACGCCTACGGCACCAATCTGCAATTCTCTCCGGGGGAATTCAATTTCGTGAAGACCAGAGCCGAACACGGCACCAAGGAAGCATTCCGTCTGCGGGACGCGCACTTCCACGTGCCGGAACCGGACCTGGGCTAGCGTGCGCAAACGACTTCAGGCCCGGGCCGTGTTGGCCCGGGCCTGAGGATTCGGTGCGGTCACATCACCAGGCCACCGTCGACCGGCAGTACCTGACCGGTGACGAACGATGCCGCGTCGGAGGCGAGGAAGACGAAAGCGCCCGCCACCTCCTGCGGTTCGGCCCAGCGGCGCAGGGGAATTCGATTCAGCATCTGTTCGGCGAACTTGGGATCGGTACGGATCGTCTCGGTCATCGGTGTCGCCGCCGCAGGAGCGAGCGCGTTGACCGTGATCTGCTTGCGCGCCAGTTCACGCGCCAGCGACTTCGTCATGCCGACGATGCCGGATTTGGCCGCCGAGTAGTTCACCTGTCCGAGCGTGCCGACCAACCCCGCCGACGAGGTCACGTTGATGACGCGACCGGTGCCGTCGGTCGGCAGATACGCCAACGCGGCCTGCGTGCAGCGAAACGCGCCGAGCAGGTGGATGTCGAGCATCCGCACCACCGATTCCTCGGTGGTGGCGCCGAACATCGCGGGCTCGGTGGCTCCCGCGTTGTTCACCACGATGTGCAGTGTCCCGCCGGCCAGCGCCGCGGCGGCACTCGCCGCCGCGTCGGCGGCGGCCCGGTCGCGGACATCGAGAGCCACCGCGGCGGCTCGGCCACCGTCGGCGAGGATCTTCTCGGCGGTGACCGCCGCTGCGGCTCCGTCGATATCGGTGACGAGCACCGCGGCGCCCTGGGCGGCCATGGCCGCGGCGACCGCCGCGCCGATACCGCCCGCCGCGCCGGTGACCAGCGCAGAACGGCCGGTGAGATCGAAGATGTTACGGGTGGTCACAGGGCTCCTCGGACGGCATCGAAGGTCACCGGCAGCGCGCTCGGCGAACGGAACGGCTGGCCGAAGATGTGGGGGTCGCCGTCGGGCAGCAGGGTGATGTCGGTCAGGCGCGCGAGCAGTGACTCCATGGCGACGCGAGTCTCCAGGCGGGCGAGGTGCAGGCCGAGGCAGGTGTGGGCTCCCGCGGTGAAGCTGATGTGCGGGATATGGGGACGGAAGATGTCGAACTCCTCCGAACGTTCCCATCGGCTCTCGTCGCGGTTCGCCGAGCCGAGGCAGACATCGACCACAGCGCCCGCGGGGATGGCGACGCCCTCCAATTCGGTGTCCTCGGTGACGTAGCGCTGCACCAGGGTCAGCGGCGTCTCGAATCGCAAACCCTCTTCGATCGCCTGTGGGAGCAGGCTGGGATCTCGCTGGACCGCGGCGAATTGCTCGGGGTGACTGAGCAACTGGTACAGCAGGTTCCCCGATGAGCGGTAGGTCGTTTCGAGACCGGCGGGCAACAGTAGCCGCAGGAAGGAATAGATCGCGCGATCGCTGAGCTTCTCACCGTCGATGTCGGCGGTGACCAGGTTGCTGATGATGTCGTCGCTGGGGGCGGTCCGTCGCTTTTCGATATGACCGAGGAAGTATTCCTTGAGTTCCTTGGAGGCTTGCAGCGCCCTCGGCACATTGCCCGCGTAGCTGATGATGGCCACCGCGGCGTCGCGGAAGAACGGTAGGTCCTCGGCGGGCAGTCCGAGCAGGCGGGCGATGACCCGGGTGGGGAACTCGAAGGTGAAGTCGCGGACCAGATCCGCGCGACCCTCGTCGATGAATTCGTCGATGAGTTCCTCGCAGATCGGGCGCACGACCTCGGGTTCCCACACGGCCAGCGACTGCGGCTTGAAGGCCGCGGACACGAGGTTGCGGTGTGCCCGGTGGGGGGACCCGTCCATCGCCAGGATGGTGGGCCCCATGAACACGCCGATCGTCGTGTCGTAGAGCTTCGTGCTGAACACCGTGTTGTTGCGCAAGACCTTGTTCACCGCGGTCCAGGACATGGCGGCGTAGGTGTCGGTGGGGCGCAGTTCCTTCGGGGTTCTGGAGTAGTCCATCACCGTCCCGTGGAACACGCCGCCCGCTCGCCGCCGCGCGGCGAAGAAGGGGTAGGGATCGTGGGGATCGGGAACGTCCCCGATCGTCTCTGATTGGTCCTCAACTGGGCTGTTCACAGCTCACCTCTGGCTTCGTCACACCGTACGACTATTCGGAGTAATACTTACTGTAAGACATACAGTATATGATCAACATCCAGGTCGGCAATGCGACTGTCGAGGTAGCGGGCGGCCCGGGGTCGCCGTGGGCCCGCTGTGGCCGCTGTTATGGAAAGCTTGACAGTAAGGGTAACTATAAATCAGTCTTGTGAACGAGACAACGCCATCGGTACGGGTGCGTGCGAGGTGGTGGATTGCTGGGTTGCCAGCTCGGAACGGGAAAAGGTGCTGATACGGATGCCGATCGTTGATGAGGCTGCGAACGTTTTGGCGGATCCCTCCGCCTATGCCGACGAGGCGAGGTTGCATGCGGCGTTGACCGCGTTGCGGGCGGATCAGCCGGTGGCGAGGGTGGAGGTGGCCGGGTACAAGCCGTTCTGGGCGATCACCAAGCATGCGGATGTGATGGCGGTGGAGCGCGCGAATCGCCGGTTCACGAACTGGCCGCGTCCGGTGTTGATGACCGCGGAGTCCGACGAGATGCAGGCCGCCATCGGGATCCGGACCTTGATTCATATGGATGATCCCCAGCATCGGGTGGTGCGGGCGATCGCGGCGGATTGGTTCGGGCCCAAAGCGATGAAGGCGATGGGTGTGCGGATCGAGGAGCTCGCGAAGCGATATGTCGACCGGATGCGCGACACCGGTGGTGAGTGCGATTTCGTGTCCGAGATCGCGGTGAATTTCCCGCTGTATGTGATCATGTCGCTGCTCGGAGTGCCGGAGTCGGATTTTCCGCTGATGCTGAAGCTGACTCAGGAGTTGATGGGCTCCGATGACGAGGAGCTGAAGCGGTCGACGCCACCGGATGAGGCGATGAACGCGTTGGTGGAGATGTTCACGTTCTTCCAGGCGCTGACGGAATCGCGGCGGGCGAATCCGACCGATGATCTGGCATCGATGATCGCGAACGCGAAGGTCGATGGTGAGCCGTTGTCGGATGTGGACATCGTGTCGTATTACGCGATCATCGCGACAGCGGGCCACGATACGACCAGTAGCAGTATCTCGGGCGGTCTGCGGGCGTTGATCGAGCATCCTGATCAGCTGGATCGGTTGCGGCGGAATCCGGAGTTGATGCCGGGTGCGGTCGAAGAGATCATTCGGTGGGTGACGCCCGTGAAGGCGTTCATGCGAACGGCTGCTGAGGATTCGGTGGTGAACGGGGTGTCGATCCCGGCGGGCGATTCGCTGTTGTTGTCGTATGTGTCGGCGAATCGTGACGAGGATGCGTTCGATGATCCGTTCCGCTTCGATATCGAGCGGACGCCGAACAAGCATGTGGCGTTCGGTTACGGCGTGCACTTCTGTCTGGGTGCGGGGTTGGCTCGGATGGAGATCAGCAAATTCCTGGGGGAGTTGTTGCCGCGCTTGACGTCGATCGAGTTGGCGGGGGAGCCGGAGTTGACGGCGACGACTTTCGTCGGTGGGCTCAAGCATTTGCCGATCCGCTTCACCATCGATTGAGCGAACAGTCCCGCTTTCCCGAGTTTCCGCGCCGTTTCCGGCGTACCCGATCACAGAAGACAGGCCCGACATGACAACTGCCAACACCTGGGACGAGACCCTCGATGATCTCGGTCGTCGCCGCGCGCGCGTGCTGGAGATGGGCGGCCCCGACCGGGTCGCCAAACATCGAGGGAAGGGGAAGCTGGATGCCAGAGCGCGCATCGAACGGCTGCTCGACCCCGGGACGTTCCAGGAGTTCGGCACACTCGTCGGCGGCGATGTGGCCGCCGACGCGATCGTGACCGGTTCCGGCCTGATCAACGGTGTCCCCGTGATGGTCGGCGCCGAGGACTTCACCACGCTGGCGGGCACGATCGCACCCGGCAGCAATTCCAAGCGGTACCGGCTCGCGGAATTGGCGGTGCGCGACAAGGTTCCGCTGGTGATGCTGCTGGAGGGGGCCGGATTCCGGCCGACCGGCGACCACTACGGCCGAACACCCACCGACCTGCTGGCCCAGGCGCAATGCTCGGGCAAGGTGCCGATGGTCACCGGCGTGCTCGGGCCCTCGGCGGGCCACGGCGCACTGGTCGCCCCGGTCGCCGACTTCTCCATCATGAGCAGGCAGGGCTGTATCTTCACCGCGGGACCGCCGGTCGTGAAAGTCTCGACCGGCGAGGACATCTCGAAAGAAGACCTCGGTGGGCCCGACGTCGCGCTGCCCAGCGGTGTGGTCCACAACGTCGCCGAGACCGACGAGGACGTCCTCGACGAAATCCGCCGCTACCTGTCCTATTTCCCGCCGAGCGCGTGGTCCTATCCGCCGGTGTACCTCGCCGACGAGACAACGGGGCCGCGCGTGACACCGGAGTTGCTCGACATCGTCTCCCGGGACAATGTGCAGAGCTACGACATGCGGGCCGTGCTCGATGTCGTATTCGACGGCACCGACTGGTTCGAGGTGCAGCCCGAACGCGGTACTCCGATCATCTGCGCGCTGGCACATCTGGGCGGGCACCCGGTCGCGGTGGTGGCCAATCAGCCGCAGGTCCTGGCCGGCTCGATCGACGCCGAGGCCGCGGACAAGGCGGCCCACTTCATCATGGTCGCCGATTCCTTCCACCTGCCGATCATCTTCCTCGCCGACAACCCGGGCATGTTGCCCGGCAGCGAGTCCGAGCGGGAAGGCGTGCTGCGCAGCGGCGCGCGGATGTTCGTGGCACAGACCGCGGCGACAACGCTGAAACTGCATGTGACACTGCGCAAGGCCTACGGATTCGGCTCGATGGTGATGTCGCTGATCGGATTCGACGGTCAGGCGGGCACGTTCGCCTACCCGGGGGCCACGATGGGCGCCATGGGCGCCGCCGCGTTGAGCAACGCCTCCCACGCTGAAGCGGATCTGGCCGCCGAACTGCGCGACATGGAGCTGAAGGCGTCCTACCATTCCGCCGAGCACATGGGTTTCGACGAACTGATCCGGCCCGAGGAGACACGCAACGTCCTGCTTCGATCGCTGCAGCGGGGCCTCTACGGGCGCCAGACCCCCGCGGCTCCCGTGCAGCGCACCGTCATCATTCCCTGAACCGCCGACACAGCGGGGGCCGGACGAATCGTCCGGCCCCCGTTCTCGTGCGGGCTAACGGTCGGCGTCGGTGAAGCGGATGATGCCGCGCAGATCGTGGGTGCGGTGGATCTCCTCGTAGCCCTCGTTGATCTGGTCGAGCCGGTACGCCTTGGTGACCGTACCGTCCAGATCGAGGTCGCCGAGTTTGTAGAGGGCAAGCACCTCGAGGATGTCCTCGTGCGGATTCCCGCCGCCGAACAGGCTGCCCTGCAGGTTCTTCTGCAACAGTGTCCGCATCGACAGTTTGAGCGGTACCTCGGCCGCCAGCGTGGCGCCCATGGCGGTGAGTACGCAGGTGCCCGCTCGGGCCGTGAGGTCCATCCACGCTTCGAGGTCGTCACCGTCTCGCCGCCCCATCGACGCGATCACCTTGTGACACATGCGTCCCCCGGTCGCGGCGGCGATACCATCGGCGGCGGTGGCGAGATCGGGATAGACGTCGGTGGCCCCGAGTTTCTCGGCTTGCTTGCGCTTCCACTCGACCGGATCGACGACGAAGATCCGCGACGCGCCGGAGAGCACCGCGCCCTGGAGCGTGGACGCGCCGACGCCGCCGAGCCCGATGATCGCGACATCCTCGCCCGGCTGGATCCGTGCGGTGTGCACGGCCGAACCGTAGCCGGTGGTGATGTCGCAGCCGACGAGGCAGGCGATCTCGAACGGGATCGACGGGTCGATCTTCACCACCGACGCTCGATGGACGACGGCGTAGGGCGCGAAGGCGCCGACCAGCGCCATCGGATGCACTCCACGTCCCCGCGCGGTGACCCGGAAGGTGCCGTCGGCGACAGCCGCGCCGCCGAGCAGGCCTGCGCCCAGGTCGCACAGATTGCACAGTCCGGCACGGCACGGCGGGCACGTGCCACAGGACGGCACGAACGACATCACCACATGGTCGCCGACGGCGAGATCGTGCACGCCCGCGCCGACTTCGACCACCACCCCCGCGCCCTCGTGGCCCCCGAGGATCGGGAAGCCGGCCATGGCGATATCACCGGTGACGAGATGGTGGTCGGCATCGCACAGCCCCGCCGTCTCCATCCTGACCTTGACCTCGCCCGTTCGCGGCTCGCCGATCTCGATGTCCTCGATCGACCACGGTTGATTGCGGTCCCAGATCAACGCGCCTCTGGTCTTCATCGGTTACCTCTTCATAGTTTCGGGCAGTGGTGTCGGCCGGCCCGGTGGTGTCACCGGCCGTGGAACTCGGGAGCACGGCGTTGTCGGAACGCGGCCAGCCCCTCCTTGAAATCAGCGGTACGGCAGGCGAGTTCGAGTGCGTAGAGCTCGTTGTCCATCGCCTCGGTGAGCCCCGTGACGAGATTGCGGTGGATGGACTGTTTGGCCAGGCCGAAGGCGACGGTCGGCGCGGTGGCCAAGCGGGCGAGCAGTTCCTCGGTGGCCTGATCGAGATCAGTGGGTGCGGTGGTTTCGTGGATCAGCCCCCAGTCGGCGGCGTCGGTCGCCCCGACCTTCTCGCCGAGCAGCAGCATCCGCTTGGCCCTTGCCGACCCGATCAGGCGGGGGAGCAGCCAGGTGGAGCCCGAGTCGGGACTGAAGCCGCGCGGCAGGAACGGCTCCCAGAACACCGCGTCGGTGTCGGCGAGGGTGAAATCGGCGGCGATCGCGAGATTGCACCCGAGTCCGGCGGCCCAGCCTCGGACGGTGCACACCACCGGCAGATGCAGGGTGTGCACCAGTTCGATGACGCGGTGGGCCGTGTGCGGGATGCGCCGGACCAGATCGCCGGTCGGCGGGCGCTCGCCCGCACTGTTGGTCGCGACCCAGTCGACACCGGAGCAGAAATCCGCGCCGACGCCGGTGATGTGCACGACGCGCAGCTCGGCGTCGGTCGCGGCGGCGGTGAGCGTGGCGACGAGGGTGTCGATCATGCTGGGGGACAGTGCGTTGCGTCGGCTCGCACGGTCGATGGTGAGACGCAGAATCGGTCCGTCGTGTTCGACGCCCACGGTCCCGGCGCTGTCGACGGACGTGTTCTCGGTGGTCACTGTCGTCCCCGATTCTTCCAGGTCGATCGGTATCGGTGATTCATACCGTTAGATATACAGTAAAGAGTACAGTCAAGGTTCGAAGTCGACGGCCGATTCGGTGGGTCGGCGCCCGCGTTCCGCATCCGGCGGTGCGGGGCAATCCTGGCCCCAATGCCTTGCGCAGGTCGCTACTGTTACGTATACAGTAGTCATATCTATTCGGTTTGCGGCAAGCTTTCCCGCCACCTCCCGTTAGGACATCGAGGACCGAACCATGCAGACAGAACAATCGAATCCCCGCGTCGACATCGGAGCGCTCTGTTGACCGAATGGACGATCAGTGCCGTGTTCGACGAGGTCGCGGCGGCGGTACCGGATCGGACCGTGACGGTGTGTGGCGAACGCCGCCGCACCTTCGGTGAGACGGCACTGCGGACACGGAAGTTCGCGAACTTCCTCGCCGAGCGCGGATTCGGTGCGCACACCCCGCGCACGGAACTCGACCGCTGGGAATGCGGTCAGGACCGGATCGCGCTGGTGATGCGCAACGACCAGTACCTCGATGTGATGCTCGCCGGGATGAAGGCGCGCGTCGTGCCGGTCAATATCAACCACCACTACACCGCGCACGAGATCCGGGACCTGCTGGCTTACATCAAGCCACGTGGCATCGTCTATCACCGGTCCTTCGGCTCAGTGGTCGAGCAGGCCGCGCCCGCGGGAGTCGAACTGCTGGTGTCGGTCGACGACGGCAGCGACGTCGCCGAGCTGGCGGGGGCGATCGGGTACGAGGACGCGGTGGCGCTCGGCGCCGACGAGCCGGTCATCGAGACCTCGCCCGACGATCTGGTCATGTTGTGCACCGGCGGCACCACGGGCAGGCCCAAGGGCGTGCTCTGGCGCCAGAGCGACATGTACGTCTCATCGATGAACGGTGCCGACCACGAGTCGGGCGAGGGTCTGCGCCAGCTGGCCCTGATGACCGGTCACGTCTGGTTCGCGGTGTCGCCGCTGTCGCACGCGGCCGGGATCTGGACCTCGTTCTCCGGACTGCTCGCCGGGCAGACGGTCGTGCTCTACGACGACCAGCGCAAGTTCGACGCGCACAGCGCACTCCGAGTGGCCGAACAGGAACGGGCCGCGCTCATGACGATCGTCGGCGACGCCTACGCCGGACCGCTGGTGCGCGCGCTGCGCGAAGGGAACTACGACCTGTCCGCGCTGATGGCGATCGGCACCGGCGGCGCGGCGACCAACCCCGTGCACCGACGTGACCTGCTCGACCTGCTTCCGCACGCGTTCGTCGTGGAGGGCTACGGGTCATCCGAAACCGGCGGCATGGGATTCGGTCGCAGTACCAAGGGAAACGAAGTCGACAGCTTCGCCCCGATGCCGGGCGGGACAGCCGTCTCCGACGACCGCACCCGATTCCTGACACCGGGCGACGCCGAGGTCGGCTGGGCGGCCCGTACCGGCCGCGTCCCCCTGGGCTACCTCGACGACCGCGAGGCCACCGAGCGCACCTTCCCCGTCATCGACAACGTACGGATGGCGATCCCCGGTGACCGGGCGACTGTCGACGCCGACGGATCGTTGCGGCTACTTGGGCGCGACGCCCTCGTGGTGAACACCGGCGGCGAGAAGGTGTTCGTCGAAGAGGTCGAGGAGGTGCTGCGTTCGGATCCCCTTGTCGGTGACGCGCTCGTGGTCGGCAGACCGAGTGCGAAATGGGGCAACGAGGTGGTCGCGCTGATCTGCGTCGACTCCGGCGACCTCATCGACGCGGCGGACCGGGTGGGCCCGACGGCGTTGCGGCAGTTGTGCAGATCTCGGTTGGCCGGCTTCAAGGTGCCCAAGGCAGTGATCTATGTCGAGGAGATCCGTCGGCTCGGCAACGGCAAGCCGGACTACCGCTGGGCGATGCGGCGGGCCGTCGAAGAAGCCGGCGAGGCCGCCGACGAAGGAATCGGAGCATGACGATGCGCAAGGTCAACGACTGCCTGGTCAATGTTCACTTCGGTGAGCTCGAGCAACCCACCTGGATGCTCAAAGTCCGTGACGACTATTTCAAGGGCGCCGATTCGATGTACGCCCAGGTCGAACTCACCGCCTTGCTCGACGAGATGGACGAACAGGGCGTGGAGAAGGCCGTCCTGATGTATTCGATGGTGAAACCGTCCAAGACCGCGCTCGCGTTCGTCGAGGCACGACCGGATCGGTTCTCGCTGGCGGTCAACGGCGTCGATCTCCTGCGCCCGGTCGCCTCGCTGCGCGAACTCACCTCGCTGGTGCGCGATCTCCCCGTCACCTACACCACGACCGGCCCGAGCTTCTGGGGCGACGGGCGCTATCCGCCGACCGACGCGGTCTACTACCCGCTCTATTACAAGTGCGCCGAAATCGGCTTGCCGCTGTGCATGAACACCGGAATCCCGGGTCCGCCCATTCCCGGTGAGGTGCAGAATCCGATCTATCTGGACCGGGTGTGCTACCAGTTTCCCGAACTGCGGCTGTGCATGATCCACGGCGCCGATCCATGGTGGGACACCGCGATCAGGCTGCTCATCAAGTACGAGAATCTGCGCCTGATGACCTCGGCGTGGTCGCCTAAACGGCTGCCGGACAGTCTCGTTCACTTCATGCGCACGCGGGGCAAGAACAAGGTGATCTTCGGTTCGGACTGGCCGGTGCTGGCCATGCGCAGGGTCGTGCCCGAAGCTGAAGCCCTGGATCTGCCCGCGGATGTGCTGGACAACTACCTCTACAACAACGCGCAGGAGTTCTTCTTCGGCGACCGATCCGTCGGCGACTGACGCGCCGGAATCAGGAGAAATACGATGATGGACCGTTACGAATTGCGCCGGCAGGACTACAGCCTGTCGGCGGACCAAACCGAACTCCAAGCCGTCTACGCGAAGTTCTTCCGCTCGCGGTGTTCACTCGACACTGTCCGCGCGGCCGAGGAGACCGGATTCGACAAGGATCTGTGGGAGCAGTTGTGCGCGACCGGCGCGACCTCGATGGCGCTGCCGGAATCGGTCGGTGGCGACGGTGCCACGCTGGTCGAATTGTCGCTGGTCGCCGAGGAACTCGGACGGGTGATCGCGCCGCTGCCGTGGATCGATCATCTGTGCGCGGCGCGGCTGCTGGCTCGCCTCGGTGCGTTGAGCGCCGGTGATCGCGACAGTGCCGACGTGGTCGAGGGCAAGCGCCTGATCGCGCTGGATACCCGCGTCGACTTCGCGACCGGCATTCGGCTCATCCCCGCGGGCTCGGTCGCCGACGACATCGTCGTGCGGGACGGCGATGACATCGTGCGGTTGAGTTTCGACACCCGGCCCACCAAGGTCGACAACATCGGTCGTCTGCCGATGGCCTGGGTCGACCCGGCCGCCGCCGACCGCCGGACCGTGCTGGCCAGTGGTGCCGTGGCACTCGCCGAATACGACCGGGCGCTCGACGAATGGCGCGTGCTGACTGCCGCGGCGCTGGTCGGGCTGATCGACGAGACCCTCCGGATAGCAGCGGAATTCGCTACCACCCGCTACACGATGGGTGTCCCGATCTCGACCCTGCAGGGCATTTCCCATCCACTGGCCAATATCGCGATCACGGTCAACGCCGCCCGCAATCTGACCCGCCGCGCCGCGTGGTTCCTCGAACACGAGCCCGACGTGCAGCCCGGTCTGTCGGCCGCGGCGTTCGTCTTCATCGCCGAGGAGGCGCCACGCGCGGCGACTACGGCGGTGCAGGTGCAGGGCGGACTCGGTGTCGCGACGGAAGCGGCCGCGTCCGCGTATCTGGTGCGCGCCAGGGGCTGGCCGCTGGCCGCGGGCGATCTGGGCGCCAGCGCAGTGCAGGTCGCTGAACTCTTCGCCGCAGCGTCGGCCTAGGACGGAGTAGAACATGGATTTCTCACGAGTCGAACTCTCTGCCGATGACCAGGAATTCCTGGACGGGGCACGGGCTTTCCTCGCCACCCACGTCACCGACGAGGTCCGTCGTCGCGACCGCGAGACCGGCGACAACTTCGACGAGGGAGTGCACCTGGCTCTCGGCGAGGCCGGCTGGCTGAGCGCGGAACTGAACCCCGAGGAAGAAGGCGGGCTCAATCGCCTGCGGCGCCGGTTGTGGGACCTCGAGCGGCGCCGGGTCCACACTCCCTGGGTCACCTGGGGCACGACCGCGATCGTCTCCAAGTCCGTCCGCAAACACGGGTCCGCCGAACTCCAGAAGGAGGTCCTGCCCGCACTGGAGCGCGGTGAGGTCCGGTTGTGCCTGGGATACACCGAGCCCGACGGCGGGTCCGATGTCGCGATGTGCAAGACGCGCGCGGTGCGCGACGGCGACCAATGGGTGATCAACGGCTCGAAGATGTTCACCACCGGCGCGCACAACTGCCAGTACGTCTTCCTGATCACCAACACCGACCCCGAAGGGTCGAAACACAAGAGCCTCACCATGTTCCTGGTTCCGCTGGACAGCCCCGGCATCGAGATCCAGGGCATCCGCACCGTGGACGGCGACCGCACCAACATCGTCTACTACAGCGATGTCCGCGTGGACGACAAGTACCGCCTCGGCGAGGTGAACGGCGGCTGGGCAGTGCTGATGGGCCCGCTCAACGAGGAACACGGTGTGGTCGGTGCCGACGACGACGGCCTGCAGGATGTCTCGATCCTCGTCCATCAGGGCACCATGATGGCGACTTCGGTCGACAAGGTGGTCTCGATCGCGGCGGGTACCGGACCTGACGGGCGCCGTCTGCTCGACGACCGGGCCGTCGCCCATCGCCTCGGCCGCAGCATCGCGCGGATGGAGGCAGCGCTCTCGGCTCCGCACATGTTCGGCCGCGTCGCCATCGCCCAGACCATGCGCGACATCTCGCCGGACCTGATGGACATCCTCGGCCCCGCCGCCGCGCTGCCGGTGGACACCGAAGGCGCCGTGGACAACGGCGCCATGGAATACATCTACCGCTGGGCCCCGCTGTGCGGCATCTACGGCGGCACGCTCGAGGTGTTCCGCAACATGATCGCCCAGCACATCCTCGGGCTCGGGCGGCCCAACTACTCGCTGCCCGCCAAGCCGAAGGCAACGGCGAGCTGACTCAGCTCGGAAGGAGCACCGTGGCCGAGTCCACCCGACGGCCGCCGCCGACGATCACGCCGGAGACCCAGTTCTACTGGGCCTCCGGCGCCGACGGTCGCCTGCGGATCACGCAGTGCCGGTCCTGTACGGCGCTGATCCACCCGCCGCAACCCGTATGCCGATACTGCCGTAGCGAGGACCTCGAGGTCGGCGCGGTCTCCGGATTCGCCACACTGATCGGCTTCACCGTCAACCACCGATTCGCCGTTCCGGGGCTGCCCGCGCCCTACGTCGTGGCGCAGGTCGCGCTCGAGGAGGACTCACGGGTCCGGTTGACCACCAATGTGATCGGCTGCGACCCCGCCGATCTCGTACTCGGGCAGCGGATGGAGGTGGTGTTCGAGCAGACGGGCACCGCCTGGCTACCACTGTTCCGGCCCACAGACCCGCAGTCGCCGCCGGTCCCGCTGCCGGTGGATCCGATCGAACCAGCGGCCGTTCGCGAGCACGTCCGGCCGATGGCGTCGCGGGAGAAGTTCGAGGACAAGGTCGCGCTCACCGGCATCGGCAGGTCCCGGATCGGGCGACGGCTCATGACCGACCCGCTGACCTTGACCCTGACGGCCTGCCGCAATGCGGTAGCCGACGCCGGACTCGGCCTCGACGACATCGACGGCCTGTCCACCTATCCGGGCTCGGGAGATTTCGGGCCTTTCTCCGAAGGAGGGGTCACGGCGGTGGAATCGGCGCTGGGAATCCGTCCGACCTGGTACAACGGCAGTGCGGAGACCTTCGGGCCCGGCGGCTCGGTGATCGCGGCGATGCTGGCGGTGGCGAGCGGGCTGGCTCGCCACGTGCTGTGCTTCCGCACGGTGTGGGAGTCGAGCTACGCCGAACACGTTCGCGCCGGGACGATTTCGCCGTCCGGCGGCATCACCGACCCGTGGCTCGCCCCGTTCGGGGCCATCTCGGCAGCACACCTGCTCGCGCAGACCGCGCAACGCCATTTCCATCGCTACGGCACCGATCGGGAAACGCTGGGCTGGATCGCGCTGAATCAGCGCGCCAACGCGGCGCTCGATCCGTCCGCGATCTACCGGGAGCCACTGACCATGGACGACTATCTGTCCGCCCGACCGGTCACCACGCCCTTCGGCCTTTACGACTGTGACGTGCCGTGCGACGGTGCCGTCGCCGTGATCGTCTCGGCGCGCGAGACCGCCGCCGACCTCGCCCAACCGCCGGTGTTCGTGGAGGCGGTCGGCACCCAGATCATCGAACGGCTCGAATGGGATCAGAGCACACTCACCCACGAACCACAGGTCCTCGGTCAGGCGGCGCACCTGTGGTCGCGCACCACACTGCGCCCCGATGACGTCGATGTCGCCGAGCTCTACGACGGCTTCACCTTCAACTGCCTGTCCTGGATCGAGGCGTTGGGCTTCTGCGGAATCGGCGAGGCCAAGGACTTCCTCCAGGGCGGCAAGAACATCGCCCGCGACGGATCGCTACCGCTGAACACCCATGGCGGGCAACTCTCCCACGGGCGCACCCACGGCATGGGACTGATCCACGAGGCGATCACCCAATTGCGTGGTCGAGCCGAGCAGCGCCAGATTCCGGATGCGCGGGTCGCCGTCGTCAGCAGCGGGGGACTCACCCCCAGCGGTGTCATGCTCCTGCGGGCCCACGCATGAGCGCCGAGGGCACCGGTCTGCTGCGCGAGCCGACGGCTGTGGATGCTGTTGTGGCCAGGGAAGTCCACGTGGCGGGGATCCGGATGTCGGCCCTGTGCGCCGAGGTCGCCGATCCGCGCGCGGTGCTCGTCGCGGTACACGGTGGCGCGACCTCGGCGCGCTACTTCGATGTTCCTGGCCGACCGTGGCTGTCGCTGCTGCGGCTCGGCGCGCGACTCGGCTTCACCGTGCTCGCCCTCGACCGGCCGGGATACGGCGCTTCCGAGCCATGGGACGCGACCTTCGATGTGCCGCAGCGCCGCGTCGACGCGAGCTACGCCGCGATCGACGCCCTCCTCGGCTCGAGCGGGCGCGGCGCGGGGGTGTTCCTCGCGGGACATTCGGCCGGCTGCGATCTGGCCGCACGGATGGCCGCCGACCATCGTGGCGACGAACTGCTCGGCCTGGAACTGGCGGGCACCGGCGTCCACAAACGCCCCGAGGCGATCCGGGTCATCGAACAGATCCGCAAGACCCGCAAAGCGGGCGGGATTCGGGAACTGCTCTGGAGTCCGGCGGAAAGCTATCCGCCCGAGGTGGTGGGCGGGCGTTCGCTCACCGTGGGGACACCGGGCTACGAAGTAGCCGTCGTGCACGACTGGCCGACCGACTTCCCGGTGCTGGCCGCGCAGGTGCGGGTGCCGGTACGGCTGACCGACGCCGAACACGAGCAGGTGTGGCGGACCGACCCTGCGGCACGCGCCGAGATCGAAGGATTCTTCACCGCGACACCACATTTCGCGCACAACCAGCAGGCCGGATCCGGGCACAACGTGAGCGTCGGCTTCGGCGCCGCGGCCTATCACCTCGGCCTGCTGTCGTTCGTTGAGGAATGCGGCCTGCGGTCTGCCCCCTCTCGCAACCAATTCGACGTTTAGGAACCACAGATGCAACGAATGATCGCCCCGGAGATTTCCAACTGGCCGGCCGAGGACTTCCGGCTCGTCGGTGGCTCGTGCGCCGACTGCGGCGCCTCGGTGTTCCCGATCCAGGACCTGTGCCCGCGGTGCAGCCTCCCATCGATCGAGCAGATCACGCTACCGCGCACCGGAACGCTGGTGGCTTGGACGACGCAGGGATTCCTGCCGGGCGCTCCCTATCTCGGAGACGAGACGCCGAAGACCTTCGTTCCGTTCGGAGTCGGACTCGTGCAGCTCGGTGACGTGATCCGGGTCGAAGCCAGGCTCACCGAGAACGACCCCGCCAAGCTCGAGTTCGGCATGGACGTCGAGCTCACGACCGTGTCGCTCGGCACCGACCCCGAAGGCACCGAGGTCATCACCTTCGCCTTCCAACCCGTCTGAGGGACAGGAGTTCTTACATGACCAACGAGGTAGCGATCATCGGCGTGGGGATGCACCCCTTCGGCCGATTCGACGGCAAGACCGCCATGCAGATGGGTACCGACGCGATTCGGGCCGCGCTCGCCGACGCCGGGTTGCAATGGCGAGATGTCCAGTTCGCCGTCGGCGGCAGCTGGGAGGTCGCCAATCCCGACGCGATCGTGGGGATGATGGGACTGACCGGCATTCCGTTCACGAACGTCTTCAATGCGTGCGCCACTTCGGCCAGCGCCACCGAGGCGTGCGCCGACGCGATCCGGCTCGGCAAGTACGACATCGGTATCGCGATCGGTATGGACAAGCATCCGCGCGGGGCGTTCACCGTGGATCCCACGCTCGTCGGGATGCCCAAGTGGTACGGCGAGAACGGCCAGTACCTGACCACGAAGTTCTTCGGGATGAAGGCCAATCGCTACCTCCACGATCACGGGATCTCCCAGGAGACGCTGGCCAAGGTGGCGGCCAAGAACTACCGCAACGGCGGGTTGAATCCGAATGCGTTCCGGCGCAAGCCGATTGCCGAGCAGGACATCCTCGATTCGCCGATGTTCAACTACCCCCTGACCCACTACATGTTCTGCGCGCCGGACGAAGGGGCGGCCGCGGTGATCATGTGCCGTGCCGATATCGCGCACCGGTACACGAGCAAGCCCGTCTATGTGCGAGCCGTCGAGGTACGGACCCGCTCCTACGGTGCCTACGAGGTCAACACGACCTACGCGCCGGTGCAGGAGGATGTGTCGCCCTCGGTCTACGCGTCCCGCAGCGCTTTCGAGTCCGCGGGCATCGCGCCCGAGGACATCGACGTGGTCCAGTTGCAGGACACCGATGCCGGCGCGGAGATCATCCATATGGCCGAAGCAGGGTTCTGCGCCGACGGCGACCAGGAGCGGCTGATCGCCGAGGGTGCGACCGAGATCTCCGGTTCCCTGCCGGTGAACACCGACGGCGGTCTCATCGCGAACGGTGAACCGATCGGCGCCTCGGGCATGCGTCAACTCCACGAGCTGGTCCTGCAACTGCGCGGGACCGCCGGTGAGCGTCAAGTCGCCGGTGCCCCCAAGGCGGGGTTCGCGTTGCTCTACGGCGCCCCCGGGACCGCGGGCGCGACGATCGTCACCACATGAACCGGTCGGGTCCGCTACCCGGTGCCGAAGCCTCGAATAATCGTCCCGCACTGGAGGTGCGTTGTGAAAGTTCCGTTCACCTGGAAGGTCACCGGCTGGTTCATGGTCGGTTGGTCGGCCGAGTTCCCGCTCGGCGAGGCCCGGCCGCTGCGCTACTTCGGCGAGGACCTGGTCGCCTATCGTGACGAGGCGGGCGAGGTACATATTCTGACCGGGCATTGCCGGCATCTCGGCGCCCATATCGGCCACGGCGGCAAGGTCGTCGGCGACTGTGTGGAATGCCCGTTCCACGGCTGGCGGTGGGGACCAGACGGCACCAATCGCAATATCCCCGGCGAGAACCGGGTCAACCGTGGCCTGAAACTGCAGGTATATCCCGTCAACGAGCAGAACGGGTGTGTGTTCATGTGGCATCACCCGGAGGGGAAGGCGCCGCAGTGGGAGATGCCAGACATCCTCACGATGTTTCCCGAGCTGGGTTCCGATCCCACGCAGTACTACCGGCCCTATCCCGAGTTCTCGAGCAAGACCGAACGCGAGCCGGTGCACCCGCAGGTCGTGCTCGAGAACGGTCCCGACAGCCTGCACTTCGAATACGTTCACGGCGCGACGGTCACCCCGCAGATGCTGGACTACAGCGCGGTCGATCACACCTGGAACTTCCTGACCGGGTGGCCCGACGCGCGCAGCGATGATCCGGACAAGATGGCGTTGAAGATCCATGCGCAGATGTTCGGGCTCGGCGGTTCGATCAGCGCGTTCGAGGGATCGTCGAAACATCGGCTGATCTTCGCCACCACCCCGGTCGACGACGAGTGCTCGGACCTGTTCTACTCGATCTGGTGGCCGAAGAATCCGGGCGACGATTCCGACGTACCGCCGCCGGAAGTTCGTGCGCGGGTGGAGAAACAGTTCCTGGTGACGGTCTGGGAGGATCTGAGCATCTGGCGCTACCAGAAGTACGTCGAGCGGCCGCCGCTCTCGCCGAAGGATGCCAAACCCTATCTGTCACTGCGTAAGTGGGCCACCCAGTTCTACGATGTTCCGCCGGTGGACGCCGCCACGGTGTCGTCGTGACGCGCGCCGTAGACGGCGCGGCCGACGCGGTGCCCGGGTGAGTGCCCGGCCGCTGGCCGAGCTCGTGGCCCCCGTGCACACGGCCGTGATCACCCAGGAATGCCAGGGTGCGGTGGTCGGTGCCGCCGCCGGACTGCCCGCGCTCGCCCAGGAGGCTCGCCGCACGGCGCTGCCCAACATCGGAGCACTGCTCCCGGCGGCCCGTAGTGCCGGGGTACAGGTCGTGCACTGTCTGGTGTGGCGACGCGCCGACGGCCTCGGCTCCAATCACAATGCGAAACTGTTCGCCCTCGGCCGCCGCGGCGTCGCGGTGACCCCGGGTAGCGAGGGCGCGAGGCTGCTGCCCGAATTCGGGCCGGAGCCTGCCGATCTGGTGCTCGGCCGCCAGCACGGGCTGGGGCCGATGGGGGGCACCGACCTCGATGCGGTGCTGCGCAATCTCGGCATCAAGACCATTGTGGCGGTCGGGGTTTCGTTGAACGTGGCGATACCGAACCTGGTGATGGACGCGGTCAACGCCGCCTACGACGTGGTGCTGCCGCGCGATGCGGTGGCGGGCGTTCCGCGCGAATACGGCGAGGCGATCATCGACAACACGTTGTCGTTGATCGCCACCGTCACCACCACCGAGGAGTTGCTGGCCGCCTGGCGCTGAATACCATTCGGCCACAGTACTTCCCGACAACAAAGGGCGCTCCGGCCTCATCGAGGCGGGAGCGCCCTGTGCGCACGTCGAGGTCAGTCACTGGACGGAAGTTGTTTGGCCTCCTTGAGTTCGAGCGGCACCGCGTCCACGTCGAGGGTGCCGCTGCCTGCCTGCGTGACGAGGATTTCGGCGCCGGTCTCGTGGACATAGCGCTTACCGACCGCGGTACCGCCGGCGAACGCGGGATCGAGAACCGCGCCGGTGTCGGACACCGCGCCGAGCGGCACCATCGGTACGCCGCCGCAGCGCAGGCCGTCGATGGCCTCGGTGGATTTGATGACGATGACCTGTGTCTGACAGACCTGGCTCGCCAGCCGGGTGCCGCTCTTGATCACGATGCCTCCTTGGCGATAGATGGGACGGCCGAGAATTCCTGAACGAGAGTGCGCCGCAGGATCTTTCCGGTCGGTGTGGTGGGCAGCTGGTCGCGGAAGACGACACGGTCCGGTGTACGCGAGCCGCGCAGATTCTCGCGCACATACGCGCGCAGCAGTTCCGGGTCCGGTGTGGTGCCGGGGGAGGGCACGACGACAGCGACGATGATCTGTCCCCACTGCTCGTCGGGTACACCGATCACGGCGACCTCGCGCACCTGCGGATGTTCGACGAGAACGTCTTCGAGTTCGGCGGGCGCGATGTTCTCGCCACCGCGAATGATGGTGTCGTCGGAACGTCCACCGATGAACAGGAAGCCGTCGGTATCGAGTTCGGCGAGATCCTTGGTGGGGAACCAGCCGTCGGGATCGAGGACCGAACCGATCTCGGCGTACACGCCCGACACCTGCGGTCCCCGGACGAACAGTTCGCCGACTTCGCCCGACCCGAGGACGGTGCCGGTCGCGTCGCGGATCTGCAACTCGACACCGGGCACGGCTCGGCCGACCGATCCGAGCCGCCTGGCGACTACGGGATCGCCGGAGCCGTGAGCGATCCGGTGATCCTCGGGAGTCGACACGGCGATGGTCGAGCTGGTCTCGGTGAGACCGTAGGCGTTGACCAGGCCGACTTCGGGCAGCAGCTCGATGGCCGCGCGGACCAGCGGCAGCGGTGCCTTGGATCCGCCGTAGGCGAGGGTGCGCAGCGTCGGCAGGTCGATGCCGGGCCTCGCGCGGAGCGCGGTGACGATGCGGTCGAGCATGGTGGGCACGACCGTGGCATTGGTGATCCGTTCCGCGCGGACGAGGTCGATCCAGCGGGTGGGGTCGAACTGCCGCAGGTACACCGTCCGTCGGCCGGCGTACAGATTCGACAGCGCCGCGCCGACCCCGGCGACGTGATAGGGCGGCACGCACACCAGCGCCGCGTCGTCGGGTTCGGCGGAGGCGAACTCGACGGTCCCCATCACATAGCCGGTGAGGTTGGCATGGGTCAGTTCGACGGCCTTGGGCCGCGAGGTCGTGCCGGAGGTGAACAGCAGCACGGCAACGTCATCGGGCGAGGCGTCCTGGACTTCGTGGTCCCCGCTCGCGGTCCGGAGGGCGGCGAAGAACAACGCGGAGTCGATGACCTGTTTGCCGCAACCCGCCACCATGTCGAGGTATTCGGCGTCGACAACGATCAGCGGTGTGGGCAGCCGGTCGATCAGTTCGCGTAGCGCCGCCGCGCTGAGGCGGTAGTTCAGCGGCGTGAACGCCACCGCGGCGCGCGCGGATCCGAACAGCAACAGCGGCAGCATGATGCCGCCCGTTCCCACATACGCGACGTGCCCGGCGCCGGAGGAGCCGATCAGCCCGGCCGCCCGGTCGGCCAGCTCGCTCAATTCCGCCGCGCTCGTTCGCGTGCCGTCGGAGACGACCGCGGCCCGCTCCGGTTCACTGGCCGCGACCATCTCGAGCATCACCGAAATGCTCAATACATCACCTCATCGGTTTCAGAGAAGGAAACGGCCACCCCTGGCGTGGATGCCGAGGGTGGCCGCGTCGTCGTGCGGTCAGCCCGCGTTCTGGGCGGTAGCCGCTTTGATCTGGGCCTGGAACGCCTGGAGCTTGTCCTCGGAGCTGGAGTTCTTGTGCTTGCGGGCCTGGATGCTCACGTCGTGGTCGGCCGCGGCCGCCCGCAGTGCACCGACGGTGGCCTGCTCGCGCGGAATGTGCTGGAACGGGTCGAAGGAGTACCAGCGCATCGCGTTGAGATGGGTCATCTTGTCGATCTCGTCGTCGGGCACCTGCTCGCGCCCGAGGACCTGCTCGAGCACCTCGGGCGCGTCGGGCCACATGGAATCGCTGTGCGGGTAGTCCATCTCCCACATGATGTTGTCGATGCCGATCTCGTGGCGCAGCCGCACGCCGATCGGATCGCTGATGAAGCAGGTCATGAAGTGGTCGCGGAACACCTGCGAGGGCACCTTCCCGCCGAAGTCCTGCATCGTCCAGGTGGAGTGCATCTCGAAGGTGCGGTCGACGCGCTCGAGGAAGTACGGAATCCAGCCGGTGCCACCCTCGGACAGCGCGATCTTGAGGTCCGGGTAGTCCTTGACCGGGCGCGACCAGAGCAGGTCCGCCGCGGCCTGCACGATGTTCATCGGCTGCAAGGTGATCATCACATCCGGCGGCGAGTCGACCGCGGGGATCGACAGCCGTCCCGAGGAGCCGATGTGAACGTTGAGCACGGTGTCGGTGTCGACGAGGGCTTTCCACAGCGGATTCCAGAACGGATCGTGGAAGCTCGGGTATCCCAGTGCGGCGGGATTCTCGCTGAACGTCAGCGAGTGCACGCCCTTGTCCGCGACCCGGCGGACCTCGGCGGCGCACAACTCGGCATCCCAGATCACCGGCAGCGCCATCGGGATGAACCGGCCGGGGTAGGCGCCGCACCATTCGTCGATGTGCCAGTCGTTGTAGGCCTGCACCAGGGCGAGGGAGAAGTTCGAGTCCTCGGTCGCGAACAGCCGTCCCGCGAAACCGGGGAACGACGGGAAGTTCATCGACGCCAGCACCCCGCCCGCGTTCATGTCCTTGATGCGCTCGTGGACGTCGAAACACCCGGGGCGGATCTCGTCGAGGCCGTCGGGCTCGAGCCCGTACTCCTCCTTCGGACGCCCCGCCACGGCGTTGAGCGCCACATTGGGGATGACGGTGTCGCGAAACTTCCAGACGTCGGCGCCGTTGTCGGTACGCACCAACTGCGGCGCCTCGGCGGCGTACTTCGCGGGCAGGTGGTTCTTGAACATGTCCGGCGGCTCGATGATGTGGTCATCGACGCTGATCAGGATCATGTCGTTCTTATCCACGATCACACTCCTTATATGATTACAGTAAGGCTTACAATATAGCTCATGGCCGCCTCAGTAGGCCATGAACAGGATTTGCTCGCGGCTGTATTCGTGGTCAGGGTGCTGCTCGGCGAGATGTCGTCGAGCCACAGCGACCAGATCGTCTTCGTCGGCGCCGCTCAGGAATTCACCGCACGGGCAGCTCAGGTAGCGCTTCATCGCTCGGCCCCGCCCATGGTGGCGGTCACAGGATCGCCCCGCTCTCCTTGGCGGCGATGATGTCGTCCCATCCCAGGCCGAGCTCGAGCAGGATCGTCTCGGTGTGCTCGCCGTACTCGGGGGCCCGGCTCGCCGGTGCGGGCAGTTCGTCGAATTGCACCGGGGCGGCCACGGTTCGGTAGTCGTTGCCCGCGCTGTCGGTCACCGTCATGAGATAGCCGTTGGCCACGACCTGCGGATCGTCGAGGACCTCGCGCGGGCTCGCGATCGCCGCCCACACGCCCGGCTCGTCGGCGAGTGCCTTCTGCCAGTCGGCGAGATCGCGCTCGGCGAAGGTCTTGCGCAGCTCGGCTGTCGCGGCCTCCTGGTTGACGACCAGGTTCGCCAGCGGCACGAATCGTTCGTCGACACCGAGATCCGGTCTGCCGATGCGCTCGCAGAATCCACGCCAGTAGCGGTCGGCTTGGAGCAGGACGAGCTGGACCCAGCGATTGTCCCGGGTTCGGTACCGGTTCACCGCGGGGTTCGGGGCGGTGCCTGCCACGCCGATCGGAATGCGGTCGATGTCGTAGTAGTCCGCGGCCGCGATATCCGGTGCGACAGCCCACATTCCCTGCGCCAGCAGCGAACTGTCGACGAGCGGGGCGTGTCCGGTGCGTTCGCGATGGAACAGTGCCGCGGTGACGCCACCGGCCAGGGTGATGCCGCCCTGGAGGTCGCCGAAGGCAGGCCCCTGGATCATCGGGAATTCGGCGTTCGTCGGCGTCAGTGCGTAGGCGACGCCGCCGCGCGCCAGATAGCTCGCCGCGTCGAACCCGCCGCGGTTCTTCTCCGGACCCCGGCTGCCGGCGCCGCTGCCCCTGGCGATGATCACGTTCGGGTTGAACTCGCGGATCTGCTCGACGGTCAATCCGGCTCGCTCGAGCGGGCCGGGCAGCCAATTGGTCAGGAACACATCGGCATCGGCGATCAACCGGCCGAGGATCTGCCTGCCCTGTTCGGACTTGATATCGACGCCGATGCTGCGTTTGCCGTGATTGCCGAGCTCCATCATGAAGTTGGCGCGCACCGCGGTGCCGGTTCCGTCGAGACCGCCGATGGTCAGGTTGCGGCACGGATCGCCGCCGCTGGTGTCCTCGATCTTGATCACATTCGCGCCCCAGTCGGCCAGTGCGGCTCCCGCACTCGGCACATAGGTCCACGATGCCAATTCGATCACTGTGACGCCACTGAGCAAACCGGACATCGGCGCTCCTCTCCCGCGATTGATACGTGTCGTGAAGTACTATACGGTAATCATTACAGTTACTCATCCAGGATGGCCATCGGGAGGCAATGTGAGCGACGTCGTCGAAGAGCGGACGGCCCTGAGCCCGGAGTGGGGTCACCGGGCAGCCGCCCGAGCCGAGTTCCGCATGCTCATCGATGGTGAGTTGACGGCGGCGGCGTCGGGTGGCTCGTTCGACAATCGCAGTCCGGCCACCGGGCTGCTGCTCGGCACCACCGCGGCGGCCGAGGAGCAGGACATGCTGCGCGCGATCGCCGCCGCTCGGCGTGCTTTCGACGAGACCACGTGGTCGACCGACGGCGACCTGCGTCGCCGGTGTCTCGAACAACTCCAGCGCGCGCTGGAATCGGAGATCGAGCTGTTACGCACCGAACTCGTCGCCGAGGTCGGCTGCCCGGTGATGACCACACAGAACGCGCAACTGGAATGGCCGCTGGCCGAGGCGTTGCGGTACCCGGCGGGACTGATCGATGACTTCGAGTGGGAGCGGGTGCTCGAGGGCGGTGGGCTGTTCGGTGATCGCAACAGGCGCACCGTGGTTCAGGAACCGGTGGGCGTGGTCGCCGCGATCTGCCCGTCGAACTTTCCGATCGAGGTCATCCTCAACAAGCTGGGTCCGGCGCTGGCGGCCGGGAACACCGTCGTGCTCAAGCCGGACCCGAACACGCCGTGGAACGCCACCCGACTCGGCCGGCTGATCGCCGAGCACACCGACTTCCCGCCCGGCGTGGTGAATGTCGTGACCACCCCCTCCAACGAGGTGGCCGGTCTGCTGGCGACCGACCCCAGGGTCGACCTCATCTCCTTCACCGGCTCGACCGCGGTGGGCCGCACCCTCCTGCGCCAGGGTGCGGGCACCATGAAGCGCACCTTCCTCGAACTCGGTGGAAAGTCCGCGCTCATCGTGCTCGACGACGCGAAACCGGAGCACGCGGTGCGCAGCGCCATCGGTGTGTGCGTGCACGCGGGCCAGGCCTGCGCGGCGACGAGCCGGATGCTGGTGCACCGCTCGATGTTCGACGACATGGTCGCGGCGGTCGGGGCGGCGTTCGCGGCGGTCCCGGTGGGCGATCCGGTGCTGCCGCACACGCTGGTCGGCCCGGTCATCAACGCGGCCCAGAGAGCCCGGGTACTCGACTCGTGCGCGCAGGCGATTCGCGACGGCGCGCAGCTGGTCACCGGCGGTGGTCTGCCCGCCGATCTGCCCGCTCATCTGGCCGACGGTCATTTCGTCGAGCCGACGGTGTTCGTCACCCAGAACCCGGAATCGGCCATCGCCCAGGACGAGATCTTCGGCCCGGTCCTGGTGATGATCCCGTTCTCCGACGACGAGGAGGCAGTGCGGATCGCCAACAACAGCGCATTCGGGCTGGCGGGCGCGGTGCTGTCACAGTCCGACGAACGCAGCATGGGGATCGCCCGTCGGCTCAGGACCGGTGCGGTCGGCGTCAACGGCGGCATGTTCTACGGCGCCGACGCACCGTTCGGTGGCTACAAGAACAGCGGCGTCGGTCGCCAGTGCGGCATCGAGGGATTCCAGCAGTACCTGGAGACCAAGACCATCGGCTCCCGGTTGCCGCGACAGCACTGAATTGCTTGTCGGGCAGAACAATTCACCATCGAAGAACTGAAAGGTTGTCACCAGTGGGAAAATTGGACGGCAAGGTCGCGGTCATCTCGGGCGCGGCGCGAGGGCAGGGACGCTCGCACGCGGTGAACCTCGCCGCTGAGGGCGCGAGCATCATCGCCTTGGACATCTGCGCCGACCTCGAAGGCAATACCTACCCGCTCTCGCGGCCCGAGGACCTGGAGGAGACGGGCAGGCTGGTCGAGAAGGAAGGTGTGCGTTTCCATCCGGTGATCGTCGACGTGCGCGAGCGCGGCGCCGTCTGGCAGGCGATCGCCCAGGGGGTCGAAGCGCTGGGACGGCTCGACATCGTGGTCGCCAACGCGGGTATCGCCCCGCTGGGGCGCGGCCAGACCATCCAGTCCTGGTCGGACACCATCGACACGGACCTCGTCGGTGTGTTCAACGTGGTGCAGGCAAGCCTTGCTCATCTGGGCCCTGGATCGTCGATCATCGCCACGGGCTCCCTCGCCGCGCAGCTGGGCAGTTCGACCAAGCAGGGGCCGGGCGGTTCCGCCTACAGTCTCGCGAAACAGGTTGTCGCGCACTACGTCAACGACCTGGCGATCCAGCTCGCGAAGAAGTCGATTCGCGTCAACGCGGTGCATCCCACCAACGTCGACACCGACATGCTGCACAACGACGGCATGTACAAGATCTTCCGCCCGGATCTCGAGGCTCCCACTCGCGCCGACGCCGAGGCGGCCTTTCCCGCGATGCAGGCCATGCCCGTCCCTTACATCCAGCCACAGGACGTCTCGAACCTCGTGGTCTTCCTCGCCTCCGAAGACGCTCGATACATCACCGGCAGCCAGTTGCGGGTGGATGCGGGTGGTTTCGTCAAGGCCGTGCCCTGGGGGAAGTGAGCGATGACCGACACTACGACGGTGTACAAGCTCTACCGCTGTGTCATCTGCGGATGGGAGTACGACGAGGAACTGGGCTGGCCGGACGACGGGATCGAACCGGGCACCCGCTGGGACGACATCCCCGAGGACTGGACCTGCCCGGATTGCGGCGCCGAGAAGGCCGAGTTCGACATGGTCGAGGTCGATCGGTGACGATGTCGCGCCGCGGCCGGGTGGTGATCGTCGGCACGGGTGTCGGCGGCGCCACTGCGGCCGAGACGCTGCGCAAGGGCGGGTTCGCCGGATCGATCGTGCTGGTCGGCGACGATCCGGCGGCGCCCTATCGGCGACCGATGGTGTCCAAGGAATTGTTGTCGGGCGCGGTCGGCGTGGAGAAGGCGCGGCTCAAGCCCGAGATGTTCTGGGCGGACACGACTATCGAGTTGCGCACGGGCGTGACCGCGCGTGCGGTCGACACCGCCTCGGCCGTCGTCGAGCTCGACGGCGGCGCCGAGCTCGCCTACGACGCGCTCATCCTGGCGACCGGAGGCAGGCCGCGGCGCCTGGATTCGTTGCTGCCCGACGCTGATACGTTGCGGCACCTGCACGACGCGGCCCGATTGCGGCAGATTCTCGATCGCGTCGGTGCCACCGGCGCCGTGCCGAGGGTCCTCGTCGTCGGCGGGGGACTGGTCGGTTTGGAGGCGGCCGCCACCGTGCGGACACTCGGCGCCGATGTCGTGGTGCTGGAGACGGCGGACCGGGTGCTCGGGCGGGTGGTTCCCGCCGAGGTCTCGGCGAGTTATGAGCGGTTGCACCGGGACCGAGGGGTCTCGATGCACACCGGAACACGGCTCGCGTCAGCGCACGAGGAGAACGGCCGGACCCATGTGATCGCCGAGGACGGCCGGGAATGGGTCGCCGACGTGGTGATCGCGGCGGTCGGCATGACGCCCGCCACCGAACTGGCGGTGGGCGCCGGCCTCACGGTCGACGACGGCATCGTCGTCGACGAGTTCGGCGTGACCTCGGCGGCCGGGGTGTACGCGGTCGGTGATGTCGCGCGGGTGCCGAATCGGATTCTCGGTGGGACCGACCGGATCGAGCACTGGAACCACGCG
The DNA here is from genome assembly GCF_042719655.1 of Nocardia sp. NPDC058518. Classification (NCBI taxonomy): domain Bacteria; kingdom Bacillati; phylum Actinomycetota; class Actinomycetes; order Mycobacteriales; family Nocardiaceae; genus Nocardia; species Nocardia sp. NPDC058518. Next base: position 435,912 of record NZ_JBHXNJ010000001.1, on the reverse strand, counting down.
CAAGCCCACGGCGCTGCCGTGGCACGCACCGTGTTGGGGGCGAGGGTGCCCTACGAGGAGGTTCCGTGGTGCTGGACGAACCAGTTCGGCCGCAACCTCCAGATCGCGGGTTGGCCGGCGCACGGCACGGAGTCGATCGTCTACGGCGACATCGATGCCGGTCCGTTCCTCGCGCTGACGCTCTCCGAGGATCGCCTGGTCGGCGTGCTCGGGGTCGGCAGGCCCAGGGATGTCCGGGCGGCCCAGACGTTGATCAAGAACGGCCCGTATCTGCCGAGGGCCGTGCTGGCGGCCGATGATATCGACCTGGTCGAGTTGGCCTCGGCGCCACAGTATTTCGCCGCGGCAGTGCGGGAGTAACGCTCGCCCGAAGTGCTCGACCGACCGCCGCTTCGCCGATCGAAGCGGCGGTCGGTTCGTTCAGGACGGCACCTTCGCTGTCCGTGCCGCGTCGAGCAGGTCGTCGTGGTCGGTGAGTTTGACCCGTGGCCTGCCGTCCGGTGTGCCCGCGGCCTGCTCGGCCAGATCGATGGCCTTCCATCCCGCGCGGTCGACGACATCGGGCTGGCGCTCGTCGACGAGGGCCGTGAGTGCGGCCCGATCACCGGTGGGCGCGGTGAGTCTGCCCGCGACGAAGTCGGCGACGAGGTGCTCGACGGTCTCCGCCGAGTCGACGCGGTTGGATCCGATGACACCGCGCGGCCCGCGCTTGATCCAGCCGCTGACATAGACGCCGGCGATCGGCAACCCGTCCGCGCCGATGACGCGTCCGTGCTCATTGGGCACCACACCTCGGGCCTCGTCGAAGGGCAGATCGGCCACAGCGGCTCCGCGATACCCGATCGACCGCAGCACGAGACCGGTCTCCAGACGCTCGACGCGATCGGTGGCCCGCGCCACCCGCTGTCCGTCCCGGTCGACCAGTTCGTTGTGGGCGAACTCGAGGGCTTCGACCCGATCGCTGCCGTGAATCTCGCTCGGAGAAGTCAAGTAGCGGAACACGATCCGCTTGTTCCCGGGATCGGCTCGGTCGCCCGCGTATTCCTCGGCCAGGGCGTACTTCAATCGCAGGGACGGCCCGGCGTCCGGGTTGTCGAGGACAGCGCGGTCGAGCGGATCCAGCGCGAGATCGGCCTCATCGATGATCACGTCGACACCGTCGAGATGGCGCAGCGCCATGAACTCCGGACCGGTGTAGGCGGCCTGCAACGGGCCGCGCCGCCCGAGCAACACGACCTCGCGGATATTGCTGTCGCGCAGCGCCGCGAGGGCGTGGTCGGCGATATCGGTCCCGGCCAGCGCGTCCGGCGAAACGGTCAGCACACGGGCAACGTCGAGCGCGACGTTGCCGTTGCCGACGATCACCGCGCGCGGCCCGGAGAGGTCGAATACGCGGTCGGCGTAGTCGGGGTGGCCGTTGTACCAGGCGACGAATTCGGTGGCCGAATGCGAACCCGGCAGATCCTCGCCGGGTACACCCATCCGGCGGTCGCTCGACGCGCCGACGGCATAGAGCACCGCGTGATGGTGGACCATGAGTTCCTCGTGTGAGATGTGCTTGCCCACTTCCACATTGAGGTAAAGGCCCACCGCATCGCCACGGAACGCGGACTCGAACAACCGTGTCACGGTCTTGGTGCCCGGATGATCGGGGGCGACTCCGGCGCGCACCAGGCCCCACGGTGTCGGCAGCTTGTCGAAGATCTCGACCTCGGCTCCGCAGCGGCGCCGTAGCTCATCGGCGGCGTAGCACGCGGCGGGTCCGGCGCCGACGATCGCGACCCGGAGCGTGCCCAGATCCTTGGGTGGGCGGGTTGCCGGCACGATCGAATCGAACGTCGGGCCGAGCGGATGATGCTGGAAATAGGTGGCGTTGATCTCGCGGAACCGCGCCAGCGACGCGGTCAGGCTGTCTTCGGGGAAGATAGCCTCGACCGGGCACGCATCCGCGCACGCACCGCAATCGATGCAGGTGTCGGGGTCGATGTAGAGCATTTCGGCCGTCGCGAATTCGGGGTGGTCCGGCCGGGGGCGAATGCAATCGACCGGGCACTCGGCGACGCAGGTGGCGTCGTTGCAACAACGCTGGGTGATGACATAGGCCATGTGTGCTGCTCCTTCTGGAGGGTGAAATGCCGAGTCAGTCGGCGCCGATCGAGTCGCCAGCTGCTGGCGCGCGACGTTGACTGGTGGTATTACTGTAATAGCAACTGGAAGGCATTCGTAGTCATTCCTCGGCGACGACGTGCGGCCCGGAAGGTCGAACAGATGGGAGCCGGTGATGCCGGACAGTGACAAGCCACTCGCGGGCAAGACCCTGATCATGTCGGGCGGCAGCCGCGGCATCGGCCTCGAGATCGCCAAGCGGGTGGCCGCGGACGGGGCGAACATCACCCTCGTCGCCAAGACCGATCAGCCCCACCCCAAGTTGCCGGGCACTGTGCACACCGCGGCGGCGGAACTCGAACAGGCGGGTGGGACCGTTCTGAAGGTCATCGGTGATGTGCGCGACGACGCGGTGGTCGCGGCGGCGATCGATCGGACGGTCGAACGTTTCGGCGGGATCGACATCGTGGTCAACAATGCCTCGGCGATCGACCTGTCCACCACCGAGGCCCTGTCGATGAAGGCCTACGACCTGATGCTCGACATCAACTGTCGAGGCAGCTTCCTGCTGTCCAAGCTCGCCATCTCGGCACTGAAGAAGTCGGCGCTGGCCGGACGCAACCCGCACATCCTGACCCTGTCGCCACCGCTGAATCTCGATCCACGCTGGGCCGGAGCCCATCTCGGCTACACCATCGCCAAATACGGTATGTCGCTGACGACGCTGGGATTGGCCGAAGAACTGCGCGCCGACGGTATCGGCGTGAACTCGCTGTGGCCGCGCACCACGATCGCCACGGCAGCGATCCGGAACCGGCCCGGCGGCGAGCAGCGGATCGCCACCTCACGCACCCCTGCCATCTGTGCCGACGCCGCCTATCTGGTGCTCACCTCGTCCGCCGAACACACGACGGGCAACTTCCTGATCGACGAGGAGGTGCTGGCCGAGCACGGGATCACCGACCTGGACAGGTATCGGGCGGTGCCGGGGGACGCTCCGCTGTCCGTCGATCTTTTCCTCTAGCGCAGGGAGTCCGAGCAGATGACGGAAGAGCTTGTGCTGCATCAGCTGCGGCGCGGCGGAGTGTGCACGTTGACACTGCATCGCCCGCACCGCAAGAACGCGATCAACATCGATCTGTGGATCGCCCTGCGCGAGGCGCTGGACACGATCGCGCACGACCCCACCGTGCGGGCGGTCGTCCTCACCGGGGCGGGTGGATCGTTCTGCTCCGGCGCCGACGTCGTCGACAGCGATCCCTACGCCGCGCCGTTCACCAAACTGCAGGCGATCTCGGAGGTCGCCCAGCGGCTCCACGACCTGTCGGTGCCGACCATCGCCAAAGTGCGCGGTGTCGCCGTCGGCGCCGGCTGGAATCTGGCGTTGGGGTGCGACCTCGTCGTCGCGACACCGGATGCGACGTTCTCCCAGGTCTTCGCCCGCCGCGGGCTCTCGCTGGACTGCGGCGGATCGTGGTTGCTGCCCAAGCTCGTCGGAGTGCAGCAGGCCAAGCGGCTGGCCCTGCTGGCCGAGACGATCGACGCCGCCGCGGCGCTCGAGCTCGGTCTGCTCACCTGGGTCACCCCCGAGGCCGAGATCGACGACTTCGTCGACCGGATCGCCGACCGGCTGGCGGCCGCCCCGCCGATCGCCGTCGCACAGACCAAGGCACTGCTCAACGAGGGCGTCGACCGGACGATGCACGAGGCGCTGGCCAGTGAATCGCGTGCGCAAGCAGTCAACTTCGCGACAGCCGATGTCCCCGAGGCGTATGCGGCGTTCGCGCAGAAGCGAGAGGCCGCATTCACCGGGGCGTGGAACGTCCGCCGACCCGACGGCGACCGATAGCCCGCTCGTTATTCGGCCTTGGCGGCGGCCCTGCTGCGTCGCGGGGCAGCGACCTTTTTCGCTGCCACTGTCTTCTTGGCCGCCACGGTCTTCTTCGCGGCCACGGCCTTTTTCGCCGGTCCGGCGGCCGCCTTCTTGGCGGGAGTGGCCTTCTTACGCGGCGCCGACGGCGGTCCCGCGGCGATCAATCGGCTCGCCCGCTCGAGAATGGCCTCGAGGCCGTACTCGAAATTGTGATCGTCGGGAGCGCCGCTGCGGTGGCCGCGCGCCCCCGCCTCGGTCAGCAGCGGAGTGGCTTCCGGGGAAATGGTGAGGTGCTCGTAGTACGCGCCGCGCTCGTTGCCGGATTCCTTGTTCTTGTCGTAGAGCCGCTGCAGGACAATGGATCCGCGGGTGTGCAACTGGATCGCCGAGTAGGTGTCGACGGCGTCGTCGAGCGGCAGGCCGGCTTCCATGAGGCCGGCGATCACCTGCTCGGTCATTTGGGCGCCGATTTGCGCGCTTCGTGGGCTGAGTGCCGATCGGATGAGGATCAGATCGCAGAGAATGGGGTTGCCCAGGAACGTCTCCCGCATGGTCCTGGCATGGTTGCGCATGGTTTCGCGCCAGTCACTGGCCTCGATGAACGGGGCCTCGCTCGCATACTGCTGCAGTGCGCGATCGGTCATGGCGTTGAGGAGATCGTCCTTTTTGCGGAAGTACCAATAGATGCTGGTCACTCCGACATCGAGATGCTTGCCGAGCATCGGCATGCTCAAATTGTCGAGGGAAACATCTTCGGCGAGTTCGAATGCGCCGTCGATGATGTCCTCGGGGTTGAGTGAGCCCCGCTCGCGCCGCTGCCGTTTCTCCGTAGCCGCTTGCTGTTTCACCATGCCGTAACCACCTTTGTGAAGTCCCTGGGTTGCCGACGTCACCTGTTGTCGACGCTGTGCCGCCGATACCGGTGGTACGCGCCACAGTAAATACTACCGGGGGGCATTCTATCGGCTCGTCGAGCCGATCACGGGGAGGGGGCGAACCGGTGTCGGCAGCGCGTCGAAAATATTCGGCAGATCAATTACTGTCGGTAATACAGTAATAGTTTCGATCAAGAAGGGGTCGATCATGACCGATAGTGGACTCAGCGGGTTCGATGCCAGGTCTTGGTTGTTCGCTCCCGGTGACAGTGCCCGAAAGATGGAGAAGGCGGCCGCCGGCCCCGCCGACATCGTGCTCATCGATCTCGAGGACGCCGTCGCGGTCGCCGAGAAGCCCGCCGCCCGGAAACGAGCCGCGGATTTTCTGGCGGCACACTCGGACTCGGACCGCGGACGACTGTGGATTCGGGTCAATCCGCTCGACGGGCCGCACACGCTGGCGGATCTGGCCGCGATCGTGCCCGCGCGACCGGGTGGGATCATGCTGCCCAAATCGCGTGGTGGCCACGACGTGCGGACGCTGGACCACTATCTGTCCGCGTTGGAGGTCGCCGCCGGTGCCGAACCCGGCGACATCGAGGTGATCGTGTTGGCACCGGAATCCGCCGAAGCCGTCTTCACCACCGGAACCTATCGGGGCGCACCGAGATTGACCGCGCTCACCTGGGGTGTGGAAGACCTGGCCGAGTCGCTGGGCGCCAGTACGAACCTCGGTCCCGACGGAGGCTACGGCTTCACCTACGAACTGGCGCGGAGTCTGTGTCTGGTCGGCGCGGCGACGGCCGGGGTGGCCGCCGTCGACACCATCTACGGAGACTACCGCGATCTGGACGGTGCGCGTGCGCGTGCCGAAAAGGCCCGCCGCGAGGGCTTCCGGGGGATGCTGGCCATTCACCCGGACCAGGTGGAGGTCATCAACGCGGCCTTCGCGCCGAGCGATCAGGAATTGGCCGCTGCCAAGGAGATCGTGGATCTGTTCGCCGCCGATCCCGAAGCCGGAGCGATCGGCTATCGGGGAGCTCTGCTCGATCGACCCCATCTGGCCAGGGCGCAGGCGCTACTCGCCAACCGGCGGCACTCCTGATCCTCGGTCACCCCGAAGCGGCACTCGGCGAGGATGCGGCGGATTCCGCACCCTCGCCCGCGAGATCAACTCTCGGTCGCGATCACGGCCGCGTCGCGCAATTGCGCGATGGCGGTCGGTGGCAGGCCGAGTTGCTCGCGTAGGACGGCTTCGGAGTGTTCGCCGAGCCGTGGCGCCGGCTGCGGCGCGGTATGGGAGCCGTTCACTGAAGCGGGGGCGCTGGGTGCGAGGTAGGTGCCGACGCCCGGTTGAAGCATTTGCGCGAACAAGGGATTGGCGGTGACTCGTGGATCACCCGCGACCTCGTGAAATGTCCGGTAGCGCTCCCACAGGATCGAGGTGCGTTCCAGCGCGGCAGTGATCTCGACGCCCGTGCGGGCGCGAAACCACGGCGTGAACAGGCCGGTGAGGACATCACGGTGGTGGTAGCGGGCGCCTTCGTCTGTGAAGTCGGCGTCCAGAGCTGTGGCGAGCGCGTCGACGGCGGCGCGGGTTCCGGTGAGTTCGGTGAGTGCGTGAAAGTGCCGGGACGTGAGGGCGACGATCATGAACGTGGCACCGTCGGCCCCGGTGAAATGCTGACCGTACTGGCCGTAGATGGCGTTGCCCAGGCGCGGCCGCGGCGTCTCGCACAGCATCGCCTCGGTGAGGAAACCGAGATTTCCCGCCGTCGCCAGCGCGACATCCTCCAGCGGCAGCGTGATCCGGCTGCCCTCCCCGGTCGCCTCGCGGTGCCGCACGGCCCCGGCGATCGCCAGTGCGGCGTACATTCCGCAGAGCAGATCCCACGCGGGCAGAACCTGATTGATCGGCCCCGCGTGCTCGGCGGGTCCGGTGACCATCGGAAAACCGACCGCGGCGTTGACGGTGTAGTCCACGGCATTCGATCCGTCGGCACGCCCGAGGATTTCGAGCCGGATCAGATCGCGACGCTGCGCGGCGAGCGTGTCGTAGTCGAGCCAGTCGCGCCCCACGGTGTTGGTGAGCAGGATTCCGCCGCCTGGGCCGCTGCCGGTGATCAGGCGCGAGATCAGTTGTTGCCCAGCGTCGGAGCGCAGGTCGGCCGCGACCGAACGCTTGCCCTTGTTGAGGCCGGTCCAGTAGATGCTCGCACCGTCGTCGGTGAGCGGCCAGCGATGGTAGTCGGCCGCCCCGCCGAGGGGGTCGACCCGGATCACGTCGGCACCGAGCTGGCTCAGCGTCATCCCCGCCAGTGGTGCGGCGACGAAACTGGAGATCTCCACCACCCGAACCCCGGCCAACGGCCGCGCCGCCGATCTCCCGGTCTCGTTCATCGGAGGGTGCTCGCGAGCTGGGCGGCGGCGAGGATTTCCCGCAGGCCGACGACGTCGACCTTGCCGGTCGTTCCGCGGGGTACACGATCGGGGGAGTCCAGCAATGCCCACACCGCCGGAACCTTGAAGGCGCTCAATGATTCTCGGACCTGACCCCGGATAGATTCGGGTGTCATCTCGGTACTCGCACACACCACGAGCGCGCCGACCCTGGCCCCCTGGACGCCGGGCACATCGGTGACGAAGGCCTCGGTCACTCCGTCGACCGCACGCAGTGCCTGTTCCACCTCGCTGGGATACACCGTCGCTCCGCTGACCTTGAACATGTCGTCCGCCCGCCCGTGATAGAAGAGGAACCCTTGGGCGTCGAGATGGCCCAGATCGCCGGTGACGTAGAAGCCGTCGGGTGTGAGGACGTCGTCACGTCGGCAGATGCCACGCAAGATGTGCGGGCCGCGGAGCTCGATGACGCCCACGGCCCCGGTCGGGACCGGGCGACCGTCGCCGGGATCGCTGATGCGAACCTCCATGCCGGGAAACGGTCTACCGCAACTGCCCCACGCGGAAATCGGCATATCGGTATCAGCGGGATAGCCGCAGTAGGGGCCGAACGACTCCGTCATCCCGAACAGATTGGCGCGCGCTCCGGGCTGTGCCCGCAACGACGGCGGCAACAGGGCCTCGAGACTGCCCGAACGCAGTGTGGGCACCGTGACGGCGAGCTCCTCGGCTCGCCGTGCCAGTGCTTGCGCCTGATCGGGCCAGCCACGGAACAGGGTGACCCGCTCGCGCCGGATCAGCTCGAGGGTGGCCTCGGGTCGCGGGATGTCTTCGGTGACCAGGGTGGCGCCCGCCAAGAGCGCGGAAAGGACGCCGCCGCCGAGGCCACCGACCCAGAAGAACGGCATCGGCAGGTACAACCGCGTTGTGGAGTCGACGCACCGTGCGGTGAGTCCCGCCCGGACCGCGCCGAACGCACTGCCGTGGGAGTGCAGGACCCCTTTGGGCATGCCCCTACTGCCCGAGGTGAACAGGATGACCAAGGGATCGCCGGTCGCGACGGTCTCGGCGAGGGCATCGACGATCTGAACGGCGGGTGCGCTCGGCTGCGCGGTGAGGAGACGATCAACGGTCCAGATGCGGCGCAGCGCGGGCAGTGCCGCGTCGCGGAGGGTGTCGTCCTCGCTCGCCGCGGTGGGAAGGTCGTCCAGATATCGGCGGCCGCGAAACTCCTTCACTGTCACCAGAATTCGGACCGAGGCCACCCGCAACTGGGCGCGGAGCTCCGGCGGCTGCAACAGGGTACTCAGCGGGACAAGTACCGCACCGATCCTGGTCAGCGCCACCGCGATCTTGATCCACGCGGTGCCGTTGGGCAGCAGTACCCCGACCCGGGTGCCCTTCCCGACGCCTGCGTCGACGAAGACGGCGGCCAGGTCCCGAGTGGTCGAGTCGAGCTCGGCGTAGGTGAGCTGCGAAGTCGGTTCGACCACCGCTTGCCGGTCCGGGATCCGGGCGGCCGTGCGGCGAATCACTTGGTCCATGGTGCCCTCGGTTGAAGCCTCGGGAGCCGCGATTCGGGCGCTTTCGGCGACGGTGACGGAGATCAGTCCGGCACTGTCGCTGCGTGCGAGAGTGCCGGTGTGGAACCAGCCGTCGCGGTCGAAGCACTCTTCGCGGTTGCGGCGGTGGTAGCCCCGCATGACGTGGCGTCCGCGGAAGCAGAGTTCGCCCACGACACCGGGACCGACGGTCGCACCCGTGAGCTGGTCGACGATCTTGATGTCGAGACCGGGTGCCGGAGTTCCGTGTTCGAGCAGCACGACCCCGCCTGCTTCGGTGACACCGCCGATGTCGTTGCTCGGGTACGGAACCGCGGATCGCTGGGAGGTGACGGTGTCGACCTCGAGCAGGTCGACACCTGCGGCAGCGTGGTTGCTGTCGGAGTACCGCAGGGTCGATCCGGCGACCAGGGTGGCCAGCAGTCCGAGTGCCAGGCCGCCGATCGAGGAGAACGGTTCGTCGCAGGTCAGAACATCGTGTTCGGACGAGCCGTGAAGCTCGCGCAGGTTCCCCAGCAACCCGGCGTGGGTGTGGACGACGCCCTCCGGTGTGCTCCCCGCTGCGGCGGTGTAGACGATGGCGAGCGGGTCCGATCCGTGCACATCGTCTTCGAGCGCGTGGAGAAGCTCTTCGCTGATCGCCTTCGCCTGCTCGCCGATGTTGTGCAGGAACCTCGACGGTGTGGGCGAGGCGTCCACGACGACGTGGCGCAGTTGTGGCGCGGCCGTGCAGTACCACCGGCCCGACTCGTCGAACTCCGCGCCGGTGAGCGCCTCGGACAGTCGGCGGATGTCGTCGTGTGGTGCATCAGCGGCCCGAAGCACGATGTGAACATCGCTGTGCGCCAAGCGCTCTCGCAATTCCGACGTCGAGGAGGGGGCCAGGGGCACCGATATCGCGCCGATGCGAGCCGCGGCGAGCAGGCCGACGACGAACTGCGCTCCCCGCGGATACATCAGTCCGACATGGGTTCCCTTCCCGGCGCCGAGTGCGATCAAGCCGCGGGCAAGGTGTGCCGAACGGCGCTCGGCCGCACGGTAGGTCAGTTCTTCGTCGGCGCAGAGCAGCAGCGGCTTGTCGGGTTGAGCGCGTGCGGTGCGGTGCAGCACCTCCACGATCGTGGGGGAGTCGGGCGTAAGAGGCTCGTGGTAGTCGATATCGCTCATCGGGGCCTCGCACTCCGTTTTCCGCTCAATACTGTCTGCTATACGGTATGCAGTACCGTGGCCTGTACTGAACAAGGTAGCAAGCATCGGCTGCCAGGGAAAGCGCAGCGGGACCGGGCTCGGACTTCACTCGGCGTGCGCGTGGCCCGCATCGCCGTTGAGCGCCTCGTCGAGTACCTCGAGTCGGGCACGCTGAAAGGCGCGCGCGACCGGCGCCCACCTCTCGACCAGGTCGAAGCCGTGGTAGGCGCCGGGCACCACCCGCAGGGTGCAGGCAATGCCTGCCTGCCGAAGGCGTTCGGCATAGGCGAGGTTCTCGTCGTAGAACAGGTCGTTGGTTCCTACGCCGATCCAGGCGGGCGCGAGCGCGGTCAGGTCGTCGCAGCGGGCAGGCGCGGCCAGCGGCGATATATCGTCGCCGGCAGGGCCGAGGTAGGAACGCCAGCCGAGCCGGTTGCTCTGTTCGTTCCACATCCGCAACCGGGTGGGAGCGGGGTAGGTCCGGGCGGTGGTCCGGTCGTCGAGCATCGGATAGGACAGCACCTGGAGAACGGGGCGGACCTCAGTGCCCCAGGTGCTGAGGTGGGCCAACGCGGCGGCCAACCCACCGCCGGCGCTTTCGCCGACGATCGCGATCCGCCGGGCATCGACATCCGGTCGAGCTGCCAGCCAGCGCAGCGCCGCGTAACAGTCCTCGAGCGGGGTGGGGAACGGGTGTTCGGGTGCCAGCCGGTACTCGACCGAGGCCGCGACCGCGCCGAGTTCGTCGGCGACCTGCCGGCAGAATCCGTCGCCCATCGCCGCATTGCCGATGAGATATCCGCCGCCGTGGACGAACAGAACCGCCGGTGCTTTCGGCCGTGCGCGGCGGGGCAGGAACAGCCGGACGGTGACATTCTCGTCGACCTGCGCGAGCACGCCTTTCGACGGTGGTCGTTTGCCGCTGCGAGCGAGCAGTTTCCTGATGAGCCCTACCGACCGTGCTCCCACGACGGTCTGTGGCAGGTATCGGGCCAAACGTAGGTCGCGATGAAAGTCGGTAGGTTCGTCCACGGATGCTCAGGCCACCATCTCGTCGTAGTCTTCGGCTGCCTCATCGATCTTGCCCCTCGATCGTGCGCTTCGCGTGATCCAGGATGCATTGCAGCCCCCACTCGAAGTTCCGGTCGTCCGGCGCTCCTGTCCGCCTGCCTTTGGCCATGGCGGCCGCGAGCAGCGGAGTCGTCTCGGGGTCGACGTGGATGACGTCGTAGTAGGCGGTCGCGTCGCTGCCGAGCTCCTGATTCTTGTCGTGGAGTCGTTGGAGCACTACCGAGCCCTGGACGTGCAGGTTGACCGCGGAGTAGACGGTGAAGGCTTCGTCGACGGAGAGCCCGGCCTTGACGAGGCTCGCGACCGTGCGCTCCACCTGTTCGGCACCCAGCCTCGCCGCGTGTTGACTGAGCGCCGAACGGATCAGGACGAGGTCGCACAGGATCGGATTGCTCAGGAAGGCGCGGCGCATGGTGCGCGCGTGGCGCATCAGCGACTCCCGCCAGTCGTGTGCTTCGACGGAAGGGTACGGCGCCGCGTAGATGAACTGGCGCAGCGCGCGATCGGTCATGGCGTTGAGCAGGTCGTCCTTCTTGCGGAAATACCAGTAGATGCTCGTGACGCCGACATCGAGGTGTTTGCCGAGCAACGGCATGCTGAGCCCGTCGACCGAGACCTGTTCGGCCAGTTCGAACGCGCCGTCGATGATGTCAGCGGGATTGAGCGATCCGCGTTCGCGGCGGCGACGTGGCTGCCCGAGTTGTCGACCGGTCATGGCGCGACTTGCTGGTCGGCGGCGGCGTACACCGGGTCACGCTTTTCGGCGAAGGCGGCGAAGGCTTCGATCACGTCGGCACCGGTGAGGTTGACACCCGCGGCCCGCGCTTCGGCATCCAGCGCCTCGGACAAGGTTCGTTCGGTTCCGGCATTGAGCAGGTCTTTGGTCTGTCGCAGCGCGAGGGGCGGTCCGGCCGCCAGCTTGCCTGCTATGTCGTCGACGAACTCGTCGATCGTCTCGACGGGCTGCAGCCAGGTGACCAGCCCGAGCTCGTCGGCCTGCTCGCCGGTGATCATCTCCGTCAGCAAGGTCAGGCGCTTGGCCTGTTGTAAGCCGATGAGCCTGGGCAGCAGCCATGAGCCACCGCAGTCCACCGACAGCGCGCGGCGGGCGAAGATCTGGCAGAACCGTGCCTCGGGGGTCGCGACCACGAGATCGCAGGCCAGTGCGAGGTTCCACCCCGCGCCGACCGCGACGCCGCGCACCTTTGCCACCGTCGGCACCGGTAGCTCGTGCAACAGCCGCACGGTCTCGTTGATGGTGTGCAATTCGCGAGCCGGATCAGGGAACTCGTCCATTCCCTCGGTCGCGGCGATATCGGCTCCCGCACAGAATGATCCGCCTGCTCCGGTGAGGACAACGGCACGCACCGTGGGGTCGTTGGCGATGTCACGCAGTGCCGCCCGCAGCGCGTGCCACATCGGGGTGCTGATCGCGTTCTTACGACGCGGGCGGTTGAGTGTCAGCGTGCGCACGCCGGCGGTGTGGTCGATGAGCAAAACAGGTTCGTCTGTCACTGGATCATCCTTTCGTCGCCGTCACACCGGACGGGCGGGAAGTGGTGGTGCCGATCGCACCGCGATCACGGAGTGCCGCGATGTCGGATGGCGCGAATCCTGCTGCTGCCAAGACTGTTTCGGTGTGCTCGCCGAGTCCGGGAACCGCACCCATCGGCGGTGCGAAACCCGCGATGACCGGAGGCGGCAACAGTGCGGTCACCGGACCCGCCGGAGTGCTGATCTCCCGCCATCGGCGGCGCGCCGCCAGATGGGGGTGCGCGATCACTTCGCTCGGCGTTCTGAAACGAGAATTCCCGATGCCTGCCGCGTCGGCCCGCGCCTGGATGGTGTCCGCGTCGTAGCGCGCACACCATTGGGCGATCTCGGTGTCGAGTTCGGCCCGTAGCCGGACCCGCTCCAGGTTGCCCGCGTAGCGTGGGTCCTCGGCGAGGTCGGGCCGGTCGAGCAGATCCCGGGCGAGGCGCTGCCATTCGCGGTCGTTGGTGGTCCCGAGGACCACGGTCTCGCAGTCCGCGGTGCGGTAGGCGCCGTAGGGTGCGACCGCGGGGGAGCTCATCCCGAGTGGTTGCTGATCTACACCGGTATGCCGGGTGTAGGTGAGTTGGTAGCCCATCAACTCCGCGGCGGTATCGAACAGGCTCACCGATGCGCGGGTGAACGGGGCGGGTTCGGTGGCAGCGCCGGTGCGCCCGGCGGATGAGCGTTTGCCGCAGATCATCGCCAGGATCGTCAGCGCGGCGTACAGACCTGAGCCCACATCCGCGATGGGCGGGCCCGGCTTGGCCGGGGATCCCGGCGAACCGGTGACCGCGCAGACTCCGGACTCGGCTTGGATCAGCAGGTCGTAGGCGCGTTTGTGCGACAGTGGTCCGCCCGCGCCGTATCCGTCGATCTCCATCACCACCAGGTCAGGGTGGCGCTGCGCGAGTTCGGTCGGTGAGATCCCCAGTGCCGCCGTCGCCCCGGGTGCGAGGTTGGCGACGAAAACATCCGCGGTCGCGAGGAGCCGGTGCAATACCGCCATCCCGTCCGGATGCTTGAGGTCGACAGCGATGGACTCTTTGCCACGGTTGGCCCAGACGAAGTGCGCGGCGAGCCCGTGCACCACGTCGTCGTAGTGTCGGGCGAAGTCGCCGCCGCGTGGGTTCTCGATCTTGATCACCCGGGCACCCAGGTCGGCCAAGGCGCGGGTGCACATCGGTGCCGACACCGCTTGCTCGAGTGCGACGACGGTGATCCCGGCGAGCGGACCTCCCGACTCGTCCTGAACAGGGATGTGCACAGCTCACCTCATCATCGCTCGTCACCGTGCCGCTCTGGCATGGACATTGTACTGTAACGTATACAGTAAGAGAGACCGAGTTGGCCACTGTTGCACTCGATGTGGTTCGTCGGCCAGTGGCACGCTGTCGTGCACAACGGCGTGCGCGGTGATCTGGACAAAGGAATTCGCGCAATGAAGTACGTTCTCGAGTATCCCGCTGAGCTGCCGACGGCATCCGACGAATTCTTGGAGCCCGCGGTTATCCGTGATGTCGTCAGCCAGGCCGAGGAATCCGGATTTGCCGCGGTGGCGCTCAGCGAGCACCCGGCGCCTTCGTTGAAGTGGCGGCGCAACGGCGGTCACAACACTCTCGACCCGATCGCGGCACTGAGCTACATGGCCGGATTCACCGCACGTATTCGATTGCTCACCAATCTGTATGTGCTGCCGTTTCGTAACCCGTACCTCGCCGCGAAAGCTCTGGGCAGTCTGGACATCGTGTCGGGCGGTCGCTTGATCGCCGGTGTCGGAGCTGGATACCTGCGTGCCGAGTTCGCCGCGGTGGGTGTCGACCATGAGCGGCGCGGTGAACTACTCGACCAGGCGCTCGGCGCCCTCCGTCAAATTTGGACCGACCCGGAAACGCCTGTTGCCGGAATGGATTTCGGTGCACCGGGACCTCTGTGGTTGCAACCTCCCGCGCAGCGCCCGCACCCGCCGCTCTGGATCGGGGGCAACGGCAAGGCGGCTCGGCGTCGAGTCGTCCGGCACGGCAACGGGTGGATGCCGATCATCGCCGATGCGGGAATGGCCGCGGCCATGCGAACGACCGCTATCGAGAACGCCGAGGCGTTCGGTGCCGCCGTCGCCGACCTTCGCCATGGTCTGGAGGCAGCGGGCCGAGATGCCGACACGGTTGACATCCAGGTCGTGTGCCCGCACCTGGACTTCGGCGACGCCGATACCGTGCGGGCGGCGTCGGTGTATCTGGCCGACCTCGAAAAGCGTGGCGCCACCTGGGCTGTTGTGCACGTCGACGGCTCGAGTCCGACCGCCGCCGCGCAATTCGTGAAGTGCTTCGGGGAGCGGGTCATCGCAGGAGATTGACCTGCGATGCGCCTGGTGGGCCGAGTAAGCAACTTCAGACGACCCCGACTCGATGATGGTATACAGTAGTACATACTGTAACTAGGACGATATGCCGATTCTCGCTGCGGCGAAGAGCAGCACGCTGGTGCGGAACCGTATATCTCACTGCGAATCGATAGTGGAGTCCCTCATGAACTCGAGAGTGCCCGCGGAGTACGAAGACCTACTCCAGCGCCCGATCGTCGGTGTGCTCGGAACTGTGACCCCGCACGGTTCCCCCGACCTGTCGCCGATGCGATTCAAATGGGATGGCGCGCATCTGCGGATGAGCCACACGATCCCACGGCGCAAATTCACCAGTTTGCAGGCCAACCCGAATTACTCCTTCCTGATCACCGATCCGGAGATCCCTGGCAGATCGCTGCAGACCCAGGGATGGCTGGTCACGGTCTTGGGAGACGCCGAGGGGGATTTCTATCGTGAGCTGAACGACTTGTACGGTGACACCGAGGCCGGGCTGCCCGACGATGTCTACGATCGCGTCGTGCTGATTCTCGACGTCACCAAGTTCACGGCGAAGTGACTGCTGTCCGATCACTGTGACGCGATGGTCGCAGTACCCCCGAAACGCGATGCGGCTCCCCCGTCGGTGACGGGGGAGCCGCACGCTTTCTCTCGGTCATCCCTCTGATCAGCGGCTGGGTGATTCCAGGCCGATATTCGAGCCGATCAGGTCGAGTGCGTTGTCGCGCATCACTTTTCGTGTGTCCTCGTAAGAGAACTCCGGAAACTGCGGAATATCCGCGGTGAAGGTCGTCGGATCGGCGAGCCCCTCGCCGTGCGGCCAATCGGAGCCGAACAAGACCTTGTCCACGCCGATGGTCTCGGCCAGGAGTTTGACGTCGTCCTCGTAGTAGGGTGCAATCCAGACATTGTTCTTCAGCTGCTCCACCGGATCCTCGGTGAAGTGGTACGGCGCGGTATTCGCGGCCTTCTTCAAACGCTTGATCAACCGGTAGACGAAGTACGAGCCGTTCTCGATGCTGACCACCTTGAGCTTCGGGTGACGAGTGAACACCTGGTGCACGATCATCGAGGCGATCGTGTCGTGGATCGCACGGTCGTCGAGGAGGATCTGGTCGAGCGGATCCTTCTTCCCGAACCCTTCGAATGTCGCCTTGCCGCCCCACAGCGCGTTGATGGCGAGATATCCGCTGTCGGACAGATGAAAGCCGACTGGCACGCCGGCTTCGGCCAGGCGGGCCCACACCGGGTCGTGCAGGGGGTCTCCGAGGGATCGTGGGCGAGTCACGCCGGGTACGGGCGCGGGGCGGACGAGCACCATCTTGGCGCCACGGCCCAGTGCGTACTCGACCTCCTCGACCGCCGCCACCGGGTCGGCGAGCGAGATGATCGGCGCCGAGATGATGCGGTGGTCGGGACGATCGAATCCCCAGTCCTCATCGAGCCACAGGTTGAAAGCGTGCACCGAGGCGATCGTCGCGGGAATGTCGTGCTTGAGCGCTTCCTCGACCCCGCAGGCGAAGGTCGGCAGCATGAAGACGGTCTCGAGGTTCTGCCGGTCCAGGACGGTCACGCGTGCGTCGCGGTTCTGGTACTCGGGATGCTCCGACAGTCGGTCCACCTTCATCAACGAGGCCGGATCGACACCTTCGGGAATCTCACCGCGAAACAGCAGGTCGAGGCAACCCGGCTCGATGATCGGGTCGAAGGTCGGGTTGGGAACGAATTGATTGACCTTTCCGCCCATCACCGCCAGCGTCCGCTTGCCGTCATTGAGCATCTGCACCCCGCGCTGCTTGAACTCTTTGGGCAGATGGCGAGTGAACGCGTCCAGTGGTTCGTAGTAGTGGTTGTCGACATCAACTGCCTGATAGTCCAGCTTTGTCATTCTTTGTCCTTTCGCATCCGGTGGTGTCGTCGGAGCCGTTCCGTCGTCGAAACCGGGCGATCGGCATCCAACACGGACGACGCCGTCGAGACCTCCGGGGAGACCATCGCGGGCGTAAACGTTTGACTTACTGTACCCCTTACGGTACGACCCTGCGCAAGTCTGACTTCAACGGCCTGCGGTCTTCGTCCCGCGCGTCAGTCCGTCGCGCCGATCAATGCGAGTGTCCCTAGATCCCGAATCGCCCGGCAGCTACGCTCCAACATGACGAGGAAGATCTCTTCGCCACGTGCTGTCGGAGTTGCGAAGGCGGCACCGAGAGCGATGATCAACGGGGCCTGCACCATCCCGAATCTGTAATCCTGCCAGCATGTTTCGGGTGTGTATCCGGTGACGCCGTAGTCGAGGAGTGCCCGGTGGTACACCTCTACGAGGCTTTCCTCGCACGCCGCTCGGGTGTCGGGGTCCAGGCTGGTGCCGGTGAAATAGGCGAGGTCGCGGGCAGGTAGTCCGATGCCGAGTGTTTGCCAGTCGACCACGCTGACGCTGTTGGTCGTGCTGTCGAACATGAGGTTGTCGAGTCGGTAGTCTCCGTGCATCAAGGCGAAGCGTCCGGTTTCGGTGCCGGCGTGCAGCCAGGGCGTCACCAGGCCGAGCGCCTCCGAGAAAGTTTCACGGTCGCGACGATCCATGCGCGCGCCGACCTTGCCGAGCGTGATGTCGGCGGCCATCCGTGCCACCTCGCCGAGGCCGCCCGCTGCTGCTACATCACCCGGTTTGGGCATTGCTACAGCGAGGTCAAGCCAGCGCGGATCGCACCAACTCGGCCCATGTAAGCCGGCCAATGCGGTGACGGCCTGACGCGCCGCATCGGTATCGCAGCCCGCGATCTGGTCGCCAGGAATCGCAGGGGCCAGGTCAGCGAGGAGCAGGGCGAAATCTGTGCCGTCCGCCGTGATATCGCTGTAGAAGCAGCGCGGTGTGGGCACGCTGGTCTGCTCGGCAGCCCGTCTGTAGAAGGTGATTTCGCTGAGATAGCCGAGCGTGACACCTGCGCGCACGCCATCATCGTCGGCGGGCAGTTTGATGACGAAAGTCGATGGGAAGCCGTGCTCTCCGCTGGCATAACGTGGCGTGATTCGGAACGTCGCACCTGTCTGACCGGTGCCGATCCGGGAGATCTCGACATCCTCGACCACGACCGTGGCGTCATCCGATCCGAGCACGGCCTGCAGCCACCGGCGGGTGACGTCCGCGGCGCCGCGCGGAATCGGTACGGTCGCGCTCATCTCACCGGCCTCTTCTGCTCCGTGTCGCGGTACGCGGCGACGATGGGGGCGAGTTCGTCGGGGGTCGAGCCATGCATGATCACGCGGTCGGCGCCGTAGCTGAATTCCTCACGGATGCGGTCGGCGCATTGCTGGGGTGTCCCGGTGGCCGCTGATGCCAGCCACTCCTGTGGCAGCACTGTGGCGATGTGCTCGATCTGGTCGGCGGTAGCGACGGCGTCGATCGGACCGGCGATCGAGGTCACAATCGGATCTGAGCGGAATCTCTGGAGGGCGCCGGGGTCCCAGCCGTTCGTGCGCACCAGCAGGTCTCCGTAGCCCTGCAGATATGTCGCGAGCCGAGCGGCGGTCTTCTTCAGGCGAAGCTGTTCCGGGAGATGGTCGCCCACGGTGGCCAGGCATGACCAGACCCGCACCGAGCCGGGATCGCGACCGGCCTTCTCGGCAGCGAGCTTGACCGTCTGGACGCACCGTTGAAGAGTTTCCGGTGAGAAGTACGTGTGCAATATGACGTCGTCGAAGACCTGGCCCCCGAGCGACAAGGTGTTGGGGCCGAACGCGACCAGCGCGAGTGGGATGTCCTCATCGAAGCTCTGGTCGAGAACGAGCACGGGGTAGGAGCCCAAGGGGCCGTCATGGCCGATGATCAATTCTCCGCGCCACAGTCGTCGCATGACATCGGCCCAATCCTCCATCTGTGCGGTTGTCACCGCGGGGATGCCGAACGCGGAATACATTGCCGCGACGCCGCGCCCGATACCGAGAGTGAATCGTCCCCCGGACAGTCTGTGCATGGTCGTGGCCCAGGACGCCGTGATCAGGGGGTGCCGCGTGTTGGGGTTGGTCGCGGCGGTAGCGACCCGGGTTCGCTCTGTCACCGCGCAGGCAGCGCCGGTGAGCGACGCGGCCTCTTTGACGTTCCAGCGTTCGGAGATGAACGCGGTGCCGAGTCCGAGTGCCTCGCCCTTGCGGGCGTCGTCGGTGAGGTGGACCGGACCGCCCCCGCCTGAGCCGGCCAATAGGTAGTAACCCAACTCATCTAGTTGCCGCTGTTCGGTGGCCATGGTCTACCTCGATCTGGAAGCGTGGACGCAACAGGGGATCCCACGCCTGGCGGGAGCCTCAGCCGTGGGCGAAGCTCGGCTCGGCGGAGGTTCGGCGCATTATCGAGCGCGACGAGGGTTCGAGTAAGCCTCTCGGAGACGCTACCAATAGGGCAACGGTATTGTTATCAGTTTGATGAACAGTAGTCCGAACCATGCGCCGATGACTCGCTGAGTTCTCGAGCGGCCGCGTGGTGTGTCCCGTGGTCCGGCTGCCTTCTCAGCGAACCAAGGGTCGGGTAGTTCGGTCAGCGTCGTGTCGCGGGCAATCAGCGTTCCGCAGCCATACGTTCAGCACGATCCTGTCGGTGCGGGGACGGGCTCTGATTTCAACGGCTTAGCGAAGGCTCGGTTGAAATCAGGCCGACCTGGCACATAGGGCGGGATCGGTGTGTACCCGGCCGAGGCGTAGAGGCGCATAGCGGCCCGGTTGTACGAGCCGGTCTCCAGGATGATCCGGGCTACGCCGTGCTCGAACGCGAACTGCTCGAGACCGCAGAGGACGAGTCGGGCCACTCCGCGTTTGCGATGGTTCGGCACCACGAACATCTTCCGGATCTCGGCTGTCCGCTCGGTAAGCGATGACGTGCGGAGTCCACCGCAGGCGACCGGCTCGCCTGCGGCGTACGCGACGATGAACAGCCCTTGATGGGGTTCGTATTGCGCTGGTCGATCGAGATTCGGGGGATCGTCGAAGCCGACCATCGGCCGCCGCTCCTTGGCGTACTCCGCCATCAGCTGGACGGAGACCGGGTGGTCGAACCGATGTGGGATGAGCGTAGTAGTTATGGAGGCCTCGGTGACTTGCCGAGCGTGCTTCACGGGTGCAGCGGAGGAATTCCGAGGCGAGGCCCCGGGTATCGGGCTCGGGTGCGACGTCATATCGATGTTTTTATCCCACAGTCGAGGGCGTCGCCCGAAGTGATTGGACTTGGTCGGCGAGACGGCGGACCGCTGGCCGGCGATTGTGGGGGGGGGTGAGGTCACGCAGGAGCGTGTTGAGGTGCCCGATACACGTAGCGCTAGACGGAAGTGTCGGCGGGCGGCGGAGTGGTCGCCGAGTTTCAGATAACAGAAGCCGGCTTGGCCGTGGGCGTGGCCGGGGTTGAGCCAGTAGCTCCAGTCCGGCGCGGTCGTGGTCGGGGAGTCCAGATGGGCGAAGGCGTCGTCGATAGCGCGACGGCATTGGGTCGTTGATCCGTTGGTGGCGTGTGCTTCCGCGGCGCGCAGCGCCAGAATCGCTGACACGCGCGGGCTGGCATCGAGGTAGCCACGGCGGGCGGTTTCGGCGAGGGTGACGGCTTCATGTGGCTGCCGGATGTCTTTTGCCTGGCAGCTCATGAAGCCGAGGGTGTTGGCGGCCAGAGCGCGATCACCCGCGGTGTGTGCGGCGCGAAGCGCGGCCAGCCAAAAACGTTGTGCGCGGGCATGTTGTCCGGCGTCGAACGCCAGCCATCCTGCCAGACGCGACAACTCACCGGCGTTGCTGAAAAGACGTCGTCCGACAAGGTCGTTGTAGCTGCCGCTACCGATCAGTGCCACGACCTGGCGCAGGTGCGCGCGAACCATCAGCAGCAGCGCGTCACCCCCACCGCCGTCATCGAGGCGGCGCAAGCTGGCGTTCATGAGGTCGAGCTCGTCGACGGTGCTGACATTCACGCGGCGAGACTTGCCTGTGCGGGTGAGGTGTGCGACCGGCTCGGCCAGCAGCCATTCGTGGGCAGGCGCGCTCATCGCGGCGCCCATCGTGGTGAGAAATACTCGCCGGTCCATAGGATCAGCCTCCGTCACTGCCCGCATTGCATGCATGGCCCCTTCGACGGTCCACGGTAGTGCCAGTCCGCTGTACGCGGGCAGCAACGGCTGCTGATCGGACTTGCCGTTCGGGGCCCAGCCCAACGTTGCCGGGCTGATCGGGCGGGCGAGTTCGGCGCTGAGCAGAGCCGCGATCAGCTGTGGCCATGGAGCCCGGGGGCGGTGACCGGCCAGCCATTTGTAGGGCGTCTTCTCGTGAACATGCTCGCGTCGCCCGTGCAGAGCGGCGTATTCAACAAGCTTGCGCGCCAGGGTTTCTGGCTGCCACCCCAGGTCTTGTAGCGACGTCGCCAACTGCGATTCGGTCACCGCGTCTGCCTCCTGATCCCCAGCTCATCGGCGGTGTGATGCGGGTGAGCCTAGTCCCGGCTGCCGTCCGATAGGACCAAGTGCACCGGATTGCACCAAGTGCACCACTGTCGGCCGACACGGGGTTCACGGTGTCCTCAAAGGGCTTGGTCACAGCCACTCCGACACCGAGGACTTCCCTTGAGCCAAAGCATCTCTCAGCGCATCAGCGTATCCCGGGGGGATGCCTCTGATTCCTCGCGCCGGTCGCGCGTCGCCCCTCTGGTGGACGCACCATGCGGCGGTGAACCGCCGGAGTGCCTCGATTTCTGTATTTCCTCTCCGGCGTGCGCGGTTCGTCCCGCCGCGCATGCTGGGTGCGTTTCGCGAAGGAGACCCTGATGCGGCCGATCATGTACGGCTATCTGCGGCTAGAGCTAGCTGGCGACGACCTGAGGGAGATCGAGGCCGCCATGGGTGAGTTTGCTGAGCGTGACGGTTGGTTCCTGCCGGAGATCTTCCGCGAAGACGGGCCCAGGACCGGGGAGCTTTGGCGGCTTTTGCACGCTGCCTACGACACCGGTGCACGCGATGTCATCACACCTCATCCCGGGCACCTCGCGCCAGGAAGGAATCCCGAGCGCAGCAAGCTCGTCAACGAGTTGACCGGACGGCGCCGGACTCAGTTCTGGTACCTCGACCACAACGAGGTCGATGCTGTGCACCGCTCGCAGCGCCGCAGTCGAGATATCTCAGGATCGTCGCAGCAGGCGCGAGACCTTGTGCCGCGCAATCTGATCGGGAGGTTCGAACTTCCGTTGTTCCCGGATGCGGTTCTCGCGGCGCGGATGCAGATCCATGACGTGCTCGTTCGGGAGGGCCTGCGCTCGTTGGTCGAACAGGCTGAACAGTTGGTGTTGGGTGTGTTGGCCGAGATCACAGCGGTGGGCGAGCCGTCGATCTTTTCGGAGCTGTCAGCGGCGTACCC
The DNA here is from genome assembly GCF_042719655.1 of Nocardia sp. NPDC058518. Taxonomy (NCBI): domain Bacteria; kingdom Bacillati; phylum Actinomycetota; class Actinomycetes; order Mycobacteriales; family Nocardiaceae; genus Nocardia; species Nocardia sp. NPDC058518. The sequence continues at coordinate 413,571 of NZ_JBHXNJ010000001.1, read as the reverse complement.
TCAGCTCTCGCCACCCCACAATTTGGTGCAGGTGTGGCTGATACGACAACGCGGCCACCTCGAGGTGCAGGTGTCGGAAACCGCGATCCGGGTCAACGATCCGGTCCGGTTTGGTCTGGATGTCCCACATGGCCGTTACTGCCCGCCGACTGGCGGGACGTTGACCTGGGCGCGGCTACCGATACCCGTCGCTGGCGATGCGCTGCCTGCGGTACAGGGCGTCCGGGCACGGCGAGGGGCGATCTGATGCGCGCCTACGGCCTGGTTTCGAGCGACGTTTCCGAGGACGGCAGCGCCGATATCGCGGCGGTTGAGGCGGCGGCGCGGCGGTGGCGCCTGGATATGGGTCGAGTCGACGTCAAGTCGGCGGGTGCGTTGAGTTCGACTGTCGCACTGTGGTCGTGCAGGGCAACGGTTTGCATCCACGTGGTCAGGTCCATCGCGAGCGCGACCAGCGCGAGCCAGACGCGGTTGGCGTCGAAGCTATGGAACGGAAGATTCCGCAGGCCGGTGTCTTTCGCGCTTCTGATCCGGTGTTCGCGGCGGGCCCGTCGGCGGTGGCGCAGCTCCGGGCCTGGGAGCTGACCTCGGGTGGTGTTGGTGACGAACGCGGTCAACCGCAGCCCGTCGCGGTCGGTGAACCGCAGTTGAGCGCCGGGATGCGGTCTCTCCTTCCTGACGACCAGACGCATGCCCGACGGCCACCCGGCCAACGCGGTGAGTCCGGTCGCTTCGACGACCCACGCGCCGTCACGGACGTGGCCGTCGGAGTCGTAGGCCGGAGTCCAGTCCTCGGGGCGCAGGTGGGTATCCATGGCAGCGACGATGTCGTCGGTGAGGGTGAATCCGATCGAGTACCGCACCCGACGACGGTGGCAGTAGTCGAGCAACTCATGTGTTTCGCCGCCAGAATCGGTGCGCACCAGCACTTTTCTCCCGACCCGCCATGGTCGTCGCCGAGGTAGCTGTGCCAGTGCCTCATTCAACTTGTTTGTGGTCCGCGGCGGTGTTCGACCCCGCGTTGCCCGGTCGTAGTATCACCGAGGCAGGCTCACCGGTGCCTGCCTCGCCGTGGTCGATGAACGCCCAAAGCGGATGAAACACGAAGCCGCGCTTGAATGTGGGTGCGGCGTGTTGTTTTCCGAATGTGCGTCGGTCAACGTGGCATCGAGGTCGATCACCAACGGATCGGCGATTCCGGTCCCGTGATCGATGGCGTGGTCACCGGCGAGCGTCCACGCTTGTGCGCGTGCCTGTGCGCGGGCAGCAGCGATGGCCGCCAACGCTTTCGGTGCATCAGTGGCCAGCGCGGCGATGGTCCGCGACACGGTCGGATCCGAGGCCACCGAGCCGAACATGCCAGGTTCGGCCCGCAGCAACGCCAGGTCCGCAGCGCAGTCACCGCCGATCGCGAGGCAAATCGCCAAATCCAGCACGATCTTGCCCGGGTCGTGGATGGCCATCGGCTTGTGCCACGGCCCCAACCGTTGCGATAGATCCCTGGTCAATCCGGTTTTCTCGGCGGTATGCAGCAGTAGTGCTGCACCCACGTGTGACACCACACCCGCGCCGTCGCCACCGATGACCAGGCGCGGATACGGGAGATAGGCTTCCTCACCAGAAGGGTGCTCCAAACCTCGATCAATTCAACTGTCGCAAGTCGCATTATCGCAGGTCAGGATACCCTTCGCCATTCCTGATGGCGGTCACGCGGTTACGCCGTTGAATGACGGAGCTAGACCGGGAGACCTCGCGTGGCGCGAGGAAGGGCGACCTGGCGGGGGTCGAGTGATTCGCCGATGATCGCGCGGTGGACCAGATCGTTGATGTTCCGCTGTAGGTGCTCGATCGTCTGGTCACCGGTCGGTGTCGTCGGCAGCGGTCCACCGCGGCTGAGTTCGTCGATCCTGTGCTCGGCGAGCATCAGTTCTGCCTGCGCCATCCCTGCCAAGGCCGCGGCGCACCCGGTTAGCCGGGACGTCACCTGCACACGCTGATAGCATGACTTCGCGCGATTGAGCAGGAAGATCCGCACGCGATCAGGAGTGCCGAGCGCCTGACCGAATCGGTATTTGATCTGTTCGTCGCTCATCTCGGCCTGCGCGGCAAGATGGCGAGCGATCAGGAAGTCGCCGGGGCCGCGGAATCTGAGAGCACGCAGCAGTTCGATAGCTTCGACGGGTTTGTCGTCGACAAGCTTGAACAGCGATTGGGCATCCTTTTTGAGCTGGCGAGACTCGTGCTCATCGGTCTTGAATAGCCGCAACAGTTCGGCTCTGGTGACGCGGAGTTCGCCGTTTCCAAACAGGTCTGTGTAAGCCAGCCAGACTCCCGCCAATCGTGCGACGAGCATGCCGACGTCTGCATGCTCGGGGAGAGCCGGTCGTTCGTTTTGCTGGAGTTGGCGGAGGGCGGCTACAACGCGCTTGAGCGAGGCGATCTCATCCTCAGGATTTCGGCAGATCATCGCCTCGGCGCGGTCGATGTGGAACTGGGCCAACACGGCGCGAACCCGCAAGTTCAACTTCTCGCTGATCTCCTTGTCCCAGCGTTTGATCTGGATGATCGCCTGCAGGTTCTGTGGTTCGTGCAGTGCCTGATCGACCATCTGGTGCGCTCGCGCGGCACCATCTCCAGCGCGGCCGTGCTGCCCGGCTTCGAGGACGAGTCGCGCTGGTTCCGCACCGGATCCGCTGTTGGCTTGTGGGCCTGTGGCGAGATGGCGGTGCGCCTGAACCGCAGCGTCACTAAGGTCGGCCACGGTGTGGAGTGCGGACTCGGAGCTATTGATGCCGACGCGTGCCCGAACCGTGCGAACACAGTCGACGATCTCGTGGGCGTGCGCTGGCAAGTCGGCCGGGGCACTGGAGAGCTTGTCCACCAAGTCTGTGGCAGCGAGGGCCAGTTCGGTGTCGTCAGATCCGATGCTGGCAGCCGCGTAGCGATCGCGAAGTTCTTCCATGCCTATCGGTGCAGCTGCTGGTCTGCCGGTGGACTCCCGGTCGAAGTGCTGCTGGGCCCAGGTTCGAACATTCTCGGGAGGCTGTGCGCCGGGGGTTACCCGGTATCGCTCGCAGAGCGCGGCGCAGATCGCGCTCCAGTCTTGAAAGTGGGTACGGACTGTGTTCGGGTGCACCCTCGCAAGTTCCGCGATCTGCGCGCGAGACGGGGTCGCCAGGAATCGGCCACTGGTCGCGGCGTTGTCTACCAGGTTCTGCGCCGCATTCAGGATGCGGTTCTGGGTGTTGCGGACGCGCGATTGGTCCGAAGGACGTGCACCGGAGCCAGCCACGAAACCGTCGTTCTCCTCATCGATCTTGAGCCAATGTGAAGCCAATTCACCGCGTCGATGTGCTGGCGTCCACGCCCACCTCACGTTGGTGTTCGACCCTCACTTTGGGTCGTCCAGCGCTGGTGGAACTGCACCGATCCGGCAGTAATCTCGTTGCCGTGCCATCGAATTCGGTACAGAAAAAGTGGCGCCTCCCATGGCCCGGGAAACGCCACCAGCAACACACCGGTTAGTTCACCAACAGCAATCAGGTCCCCAACCAGGAAGGTGCGCCACGTGGGCAAGAATACGCCCGGCTCGTCTCGCTCAGATAAAGATTCGTCGAAGTCGAAGGGCGATGCCGCAGATGTCACTGTCGACGTCACCGTGCGCGGCAAACTGACCATCAGCTTCCGCAAGATCGCCAAGAAGCTGAAGTGGCCCGTGGTAGTCGGCGCCTGCTGTGTCAGCGTCTGGTACGCGCCGCAGGTCGACATCCACATCGTCCCTGCCGCGCCGCCGATAATGCACGTCGGCACTCATCCATAGTCGTCTACGTCAGCGCCCCACCGGGCAACCGGAGGGGCGCTGCTTCTTGTGCGAGCGCCTATTTGCGGTTGTCGGGTGCAGATTTCGAACGCGTCCCTTGCCGACGTCGGTTGCCTCGGCAGATGCCCAGACGGCGGCTACGAGGATGACGCACAGCAGGGCTGCTGACGCGATTACCGGGAGCAGTGTGGAGATTCCTCCTGCCGTGACGAGCGCGGCGATCGTGAGGAGTCGCGGTTCTCCCGGTTATCGCGTGGAGGTACCACGCTTGGACGGTGAGGTACGGGGTCGGGCCGCCGAACATGAGCATGGCCTGGGCAGTGGCTGTTTCACCGGTGGGGTCGTCGACGGCGAGTTCGATGGCTACGGCGAAGAGGATGAGGCTGGCGAGGATGAGAATCGTGTGTTCACTGCCAGGCGTGCTACGCGGAGGGGGTCGCTGGTTTCGGCGGCTTGTTCGTCGACGAGTTTGTCCGAAAGGCTGAAGTAGAGCGTCCACAGTGCGATGACCGCGATCATGCCCAGGCCGGCTGTGATGAACATCGGGAGTGCGAGTTTCGCGGCCGACACCGCGTTGCCGGTTGTCAGGACGGCTTCGCCGAGGGCGATGATCAGGAACTGGGCTGTGTTCGCGCATGTGTTGGGGCGTACTCGACCTCACCGGTGTGAAAGCGGCTGGCGGGTAGTGGATGTGCCAGCCAGGTGCCCGCGACTTCGACGACGGCTGCCGCACCCACCACACAGCCGCGCGTGCGGTGAAGCGGCGGCTCCCGCGATCCAGAGCACTCCGGCACCGCAACCAGATCACCATGGCCGTATAGTGTTTGCGCAGTTCATGACTGGTGATCGACCACGACAGCGGTGGTCCGATCCTACAAAGCAGATACGGCACCACGAACAGCATCGGGTGTTCGTCGAACGCGGATCCGATGCCGGCGTTCATGAGCAGGCGGACGATCATCACGGCCAGCAATGTCCACCGGTTTGCCCGCGGCGAAACGCTGGGAAGTGTTGAGCCCCAGCTGGTTACTGACCAGATGCCGAAGATCGAGCGGTGAGATGTCCTTGCTCGGAGGCTTGGTGCGGGTCATCCGGTCAGCTCCGCAGCAGCCGGATGGTCTGTCCATGTGCGTCCGCGCCCGTGACGCGACCGACGATCGCCTGACCGTACCGGTCGTACTTGGCGTGGTAGGCGTCGTCGACCATGTCGCCGGTGACTTCGGCAGGGGGAGTGGTGAATTCGACGTCGTGCTCGACTCCGCTTGCGCGGATCCGGCCCCTTCCGACGGCCATCGCCCGCCGGTACCAGGGGTTGGTCGCGCCGTGGGCCGAACGGACGTAGATGTCGTCGTCGACGCGGACCACCCAGATGGTCACGAAGGGGCGCAGCGTGTCGTCGGGGCGTCGCGAGGCGATGTGCAGTTCTTCGGCGTTGCCGAGGCTGTCGAGTTCCTCGGGCGTCCAGGTCGTCATTGCTGATGCCGCCTTCGTGTGGGTGGTCGGGTCAGTCGATCGGGCGGGTGCCGAGCTGGTGCACCATGGTCGGGTCGCGGTGGTCGAAGAACAGTGAGGCGCCTGTGTCGAGGGCGGCGATCTGCGCCATTTCGTCAGCGGTGAGAGTGAAATCGAAGATGTCGAAATTCTCCGCCATGCGCTCCGGGCGAACCGATTTCGGGATGGCGACCACGCCGCGTTCGGTGAGCCAGCGCAACACCACCTGGCCGACGGATTTGTTGTGCGCCGCGGCGATGGTGGTGAGGGTGGGGTCGGTGAACAGGTTGTTGCGGCCCTCGGCAAAAGGACCCCACGACTCGATCTGGACACCCAGCTCGATCATCTGCTGCTGATAGTCCTGGCGCTGGAAGAACGGGTGGGTTTCGATCTGGTTGACCGCGGGGGTGATCTCGTTGTGGTCGATCAGATCGACGAGCCGGTCGGGGTAAAAGTTGGAGACACCGATGGCCCGGGCCAGGCCTTGCTTGTGCAGCGCTTCCATGGCGCGCCATTCGCTGTAGTAGTCACCGAAGGGCTGATGGATCAAATAGAGGTCGAGGTAATCCAGGCCGAGTCGGCGCAGCGAGCGTTCGAAAGCACGTTTCGTGTTGTCCTCCCCGGAGGGCTGAACCCACAGTTTGGTGGTGACCCACAACTCTTCGCGAGGAATGCCGCTGGCTTTGATCGCGCGGCCGACCGCTTCTTCGTTGCCGTAACTGGCGGCGGTGTCGAGATGCCGGTATCCGGCTTCGAGCGCTTCGATGACCACCTTCTCGGTTTCGTCGTCGGGGATCTGGAAGACCCCGAATCCCAGGATCGGCATGTCGACGCCGTTGTTGAGGGTGACAGTCTGCATGGAAATTTTCCTCTCGATCGGTGGAAACTCAGTGATGGGCGGCGGACTCGATGACCGAGCCCTTGGGACGGGAACGGGCGGTACGTTCGGCGGGCAGGATCAGCACGACGGCCGCGAGCAATGCGATGGCGAGCATGACGGCGCCGCCGATGTAGGCGTCGACGACGCGGGCTGCGATGGTCGTGGCCCCCGCCGCGACGGCCGTGAGCAGGGCTACGCCGAGGGTGCTGCCCAGTTGGTGGGCGGTGTTGACCAGGCCCGATGCGGCGCCCGCGTCGTCGATGTGGGCGCCGGCGATTCCGGCCGCCGTGAGTGGTCCGAACGCCAAGCCCTGCCCGAATCCGATCAGCACCATTGGCAACGTCACTCCGACAACATACGACGTGTCGGCCGTCAGTTGCGTCATCCAGGCCATGCCCGCAAGGACAAAAGCCAATCCGGTGACGAGCACCCAACCGGTGCCGTATCGCTGCGTGAGTCGCGGCACGAACAGCGAGAACACGAACTGCACGATCGTCATCGGCAGGAATGCGAGCCCGGCCTGGAGTGGATTCCAGCCGTAGACGCCCTGCAGGAATTGGGTGGTGAAAAAGAAGAAGGCGATCATCGCGCCCGCGAACAACAATCGCGAGATCGCCGCGCCACTGCGTTGCCTGCTGGCGAACAATCGCAGCGGCATGATCGGCTGCTGCGCCCGCGACTCGTTCGCGACGAACACCGCCGATACCACGGCCCCGATCGTCATGGGTACGAAGCTCATCGGGGCGGCGAGGCCGCGCTCGCCAGCATTGACGATGCCGTAGACGAGCGCGCCCATACCGAGGGTCGACGTGAGTGCGCCGAGGAGATCACACCGGCACGCGCACCCAGCAGCAAGAGGCCGCCGAAAACCAGGGTGTAGGCGTTCTGCACCCACGACAGTCCCGATTCCGACAGGCCGAGGGTGGCGGCGATATCAGGTAGGCCGGTGAAGATGATCGAATTGTCCAGCACGATCATGAAGTAGCTGACCAGGACGATCGCCAGAACCACCCGGGTGTTCGCTGCTCGGGTGGCGTGCGGGCGGTCGATGAGGCATTCGGTCTGCATTCCAACCATTGGACGCTCGGGTGAGCGGAGGTGGAAGGGACTGCTGTTCCAGGTACTGGCAGGTCCTTCTTCACGCTGCGGAATCGACCTACGGTCGATGGTATGCACAACCGGACCGAGACCCGCGAATTTCTCCTGACCAGGCGCGCGCGGATCAGCCCGCAGCAGGCCGGACTGGTGACCGGTGCCGGGCATCGGCGTGTTCCCGGCTTGCGGCGCGAAGAAGTCGCGATGCTCGCGGGGATCAGCGTCGACTATTACGCCCGAATGGAGCGTGGCAACCTGACCGGGGTTTCCGACGAAGTCCTCGACAGCCTGGCCAGAGCCCTTCAACTCGACGAAGCCGAAACCCAGCATCTGCGCGCGCTCACCAGGGGCGCCGAGCCACAGGCTGCGCGGCGTCGCAAAAGTGCCAAGGATCAGGTCGTGCGGCCGACTCTGCAGCGTTTCCTCGACGCGATCACCGGCACCCCGACGTGGGTCCGTAATCGGCGGATGGATTTCATCGCGGGCAATCCGTTGGGTCAGGCGCTGATGGCGCCGATGCTGGACGATCCCTCGAATCGCGCCAATAATGCCCGTTTCGTTTTCCTGAGTCCCGCGTCGCGCAGTTTCTATCCCGACTGGGAAAAGGGCGCCGACGATATCGTCGCCACCCTGCATGCCTATGCGGGCGCCAATCCCCTCGACAAAGATCTGACCGACCTGATCGGCGAACTCGTGACCCGCAGCGACGATTTCTCCGCGCGTTGGTCGGCGCACAACGTCCGCATTCACCGCACCGGAATCAAGCGGATTCATCACCCCGAGGTCGGCGACCTCGAATTCGCCTATGAAGCAATGGAATTGCTCGATACCGCAGGCTGGACGATGTTCGGATTCACCAGCGAACCGGGATCGCCGACCGAGGAACGTGTTCGACTTCTCGGCAGCCTGGCCGCGACGCGCACCGAGCAAACCCAGGATTCCGAACGATGAACTCCCACGACGACGATTCGCCCCCACCGAACCGGCTGGCCGCGTGGGCGTGGGGGGTCGCGATCTCGGTCCTCGCCGCCACCACCTTCGTGGAGTCGCTGGGCTGCTGATCTCTCTCAGCGGTGCAGGTTCGCCTGCTGATGACATAGGTGACGAACGGCAGCACTGTCTTGCCGGTGAGGTCCAGGCCCTCGGGAAACGTGGACATGATCATCGGCGCCCGCGAGTTCCAGTTCACCCTTGTCAGGTGTGTGCCGGGGCGGCGCTAGGGTGATGTGCATGCCCCAGCGTGCAGACGTCGCCGAGTTCCTTCGCAGTCGTCGCGGCCGTATCACGCCTGATAAGGCGGGTATTCTGGGTGGCGGGCGACGCCGGGTGGCCGGTTTGCGGCGTGAAGAAGTGGCGGCGCTAGCCGGGGTGAGCGTGGACTACTACGCGCGGATCGAGCGCGGCGACATCAGCGGCGTGTCCCCCGAGGTGATCGACAGCATCGCGCTCGCGCTGCGTTTGGACGCGGCGGAGACTGCGCATCTGCACGATCTCGCGCGCGCGAGGAAGACGTTTGGGCGACCCGGCCCGCACGACGCGACAACAGTACCCGCGGGTTTGCGACGATTCCTGGATGTGGCCACCGGTGCGGCCGTGTGGGTTCGTGATCGTCAACTGGACTTCGTCGCCGCCAACGCGCTGGGGCGAGCACTCTACGGCCCGGTTCTGACCGATCCGATCAGTCGCGCCAATGTCGCCCGATTCACGTTCCTCAGTCCCGAATCGCGGAGCTTCTTCCCTGATTGGGAAGAAGGCGCCGACGGAATCGTCGCCACTTTGCGCACCTACTCGGGCCAATCACCTGACCACGGGGGGCTCGCGGAACTCATCGACGAGCTCGACGCACACAGTGCCGAGTTTCGCGCTCGCTGGCGGGAACACAATGTTCGCTTCCACCGCAGTGGCGCCAAACGGATCAATCATCCGCAGGTCGGTGACCTGGAACTGAGCTACGAACCCATGATCCTTCCGGACCATCCCGACTGGTTCATGTTCGCGCTCGTGCCCGCGCAGCCCGGTAGTCCGACCGAAGAGCGGCTTCGTCAGCTCGAGCACGACGCAGCGCGCTCGGCCTAGCTACCTCCTCATCCGCGTGCTGATCGCGGATGACTTCCGTTCGCCACGAGGCGACTTCGCCCTCGAGTTTCCTGGGCTTGCAGCCATGCCTGTACGCAAGTGGGCGTCGACAGAATCGGCATCAGGCCCCTTACCTGCTGCGATGTGACCGTTGACACAGATGTGATCTGCGCCCTATGCTGGCCGTGATCGAAATAACAAGCAAATGTTCGTAATTGCGAACATGTCACGAGTGGTTCGACCCCTTCGGATGCCGAACCGTGGCTCGCGATTTTCTGCTGGCGACCGATGAGGGAGCAACACATGGTCGGCTATATCAAGAAGCGTTCAGTCGCGGTCGTGACCGCCGTGGTGGCGTGCGTCGGGAGCGTCGCGGCGTGCACCGGCAATGTCTCGGGAGTACCCGGTGAGACTGTGCGACTTGCGGTTTCGGACTTCGAGAACGACGCGCTCGATCCCGCCATGGAAACCAACAGCGGGATGCGCGTGGCGAAGTACCTGATGTGGGACTCGCTGCTCGAGATCGGCGCGAACGGTGAGATCGCCCCCGGTGTGGCGCAATCCTGGAACCTCTCCACCGACGGCCTGACCTGGACCTTCGACATCAGGCCGGGCATCACGTTTCACAACGGCGAGGAACTGTCCGCCGACGATGTGCAGTTCAGCCTCGAGCGGATGATGAATCCCGAAGCGGCGACGGGCAATGCGTCACTGGCCCGCGAACAGATCGAGGGCGTCGACCTGGTCGACGCCGACACCATCGCCATTCGTACCAAGGGGGTGCAGACCTCGCTTCCCTACCTGGTCTCCCCGCACGAGTCGGTGGTCGGCATCGTGATGCCGAAGGATTACCTGCTCAACGAGGGTGGACAGTCCTTCGAACAGCAGCGCGCCCTGCTCGAGCGGGCGCCAGTCGGCAGCGGGCCGTTCAAGTTCGTGGATCGGGTGGCCGGCGACTCGATGAACTTCGAGGCGGTCGGTACGCATTGGCGCCGCACTCCGACGATCAAGCGGGTCGAAGTACTGCGGGTGAGCGAGGAATCGACGCAGGTGTCGATGCTGCAAGCAGGCGAAATCGATGTCGCCAGCGTCTCCCCGGATCAGGCCGGACCGCTGGAAGCCGCCGGGATGGAGATCCGTGCCGTCGAGGATTCGAGCGAGATCGGTATCTTCTTTCCCGGCTCATGGCGCGATGCGTCGCGCTCGGAGCCCGCGGGCAATCCTGATGTGCGCTTTGCGCTCTCGCTCGGTATCAACCGTCAGGAGATCGTCGACTCCGTGCTGGAGGGTTACGCGGGGCTGAAGACCACACCGTTCAACACTTCACCGGCTACCGCCGACATCGATGTGGCCGCCTACCGGGAGTGGGCTGCGCAAGCCAACGCCTACGATCCGGTGCGCGCCCGCGACCTGCTCGCCAAGGCCGGCTACCCGGGCGGGTTCGAGCTGCAGATCTTCTCCTACGCGCGCCCCGGTGTTCCCGGACTGAGCCAGATCGCCGAGATCGTCGCCGCTCAGTGGGCCGAGATCGGTGTGAAGGCCAATATCGTGCCCACCGACTACAACTCCTACCGGCCGCACTTCGTCAACATCAAGCCCGACGACACCTACAACGCCGGCGATACGAATGTGCACGGCGCGGCAACACGATTCGACGTGATCGGCTCGTTCGCGGCCTACATCCGGGAGCACGGCGGCGCGGTGCAGAGCGTCAAGGATCCCGAGCTGGAAGCGCTGATCGACCAGGCTGCCGCGACGATCGACCCGGCCCAGCGTCGAGGTCTGATCGAGCAGGCTTACCAGCGTTTCCTTCGAACCTGGACGGTGCTCGAAGTGGCAAGCACCGACGCGGTCTTCGCGGTCAACCCGGAGATGGTCGGCGCGTGGACCACTATCCCCGCCTACCCGTTCCTCGGGCGGACGTTCGAAACCATTCAGGCGCCCGCCGGTTCCTCCTAGGCACACCAGTGCGTTCGGCCTTTGTCACATCTAAAGATTCGGGAAATCACGTGTTGAAACAACATGAAGTCGCCGCGGAATCCCTGACCGAGAGTTCCGCCTACGCGGTGGCCACCTATGCCACCGCGACCCGCTACGAAGCCCTACCGGCCGAGGTCGCCGATCGCGCCAAGCTCATCATCTTCGATCAGCTGGCCTGTGGGTTCGTGGGAGCGGAGCTGCCGGCAGGCCGGATCATCGGTCGCTATGCCGCCGAGTTCGGTGGTGCGGGTCAGTCCTCGGTCCTCGGGTCGCAGGTCCGGTGCCCGGCGCCGCTGGCTGCCCTGGCCAACGGCACCGCCGGCCACGCTGACGAATTCGACAGCGTGCACGCCACTTCGGACTTCCTCGGCACCGGCCACCCGGCGGCGATCATCGTGCCAGCGGTGACCGCACTGGCCGAACGGCAGTTCAGCACCGGCCGCGAGCTGGTCAACGCGGTCGCTCTCGGCTACGACGTCGGTTCGCGGACGATCTCGGTGACCGGTGGTCTGGCACCGATGATGGGCGACCACGGCATAGATCCCGGCTCGTTGCATTCGCTCGGTGCGGCGTTCGGCTGCGCGCGGCTGCTCGGACTAGACGCGAACCGGCACTTGTTCGCCGCGGCACTGGCATTGCAGCAGAGTGTCGCGCTCAACGCACCGTACGGCGAGCGCCGGCACATGAGCAAGGCGTTCGTCACCGGCCAGGCCGCACACGCGGGTGTCAGCGGCGCGGTACTTGCCGCAACCGGTTTCGAGGCCAGCGACAATATCTTCGAGGCGCGCGGTGGCATCATCGACACCTGGGCGGTGCCGGGTCGCGAGGAACACCTCGCGAAGGACCTCGGCTCCGACTACGCGGTGATGGGCGCGAACTTCAAGTTCTATTCCGCCGGCTATCCCATCCACGCGCCGGTCGAAGCCGTACTCGGGCTGCACGCCGAACACGGCTTCGACCTCGCCGATATCGCGGGGATTACCGTCCGGATGCCGTCGCACCCGGCCAGCGTCGTGGACAACCGGTCGATGCCGACCATCTGTTTGCAGCACATGGTCGCGGTCGCCCTGGTCGCGGGCAAACTCGGCTTCGACGAAGCCCATTCGGCGTTGTTGCACAACGACCCGACGGTGCTGCGCCTGAAATCGCTCGTCGAGCTGATCGGCGACGCGGAGTTCGATCGGGTTCAGCCGCAAGGGCGTGGCGCGCACGTGACGATCGACCTGCCGGGCGGCCCGGTCTCGCACATGGTCGAACATCCACGGGGCCACCGCTTCCGGACCCCGGCTCCGACCTGGGACGACGTGCGAGACAAGTGGGAGGAGCTGCTGGTGCGCCGGATCGGCGAGTACCGATTCGACCAGCTCTTCCACGGCTGCCGGGCACTCGAGTCGGTGGACGACGTCAACGAAGTCAGCGGTCTGCTCGCGGTCTCGGGGCGCTCATGACCACCACACCGTCGCGTGCACCGACCGCCGTCGCACGGGACGACGAACCGCCCCCACTGCTGTCGGTGCGGGGACTCCGCAAACACTTTCCACTGCGCGGCAATTGGCCGTGGTCGGGCACGCGCGGCGCGGTACACGCGGTCGACGACGTGTCCTTCGACCTCGCCGAGCGCGAAACCCTGGCGATCGTCGGCGAATCCGGCTGCGGAAAATCCACGACAGCGCGACTGCTGCTGCAACTGGGCGAGCCCACCGAGGGCGACGTGCTCTTCCGCGGTCAGGGAATCTGGACACTCGACGGCGACGACCAGCGGACCTATCGGCGATCCGTGCAGGCTGTGTTCCAGGATCCGTCGAGCGCGCTGAGTCCGCGTCGACGGGTCAAGAACATCGTCACCGAACCGTTGATCACCATCGACGGCAAGCGAAGCCGAGACGCGGTGGCCGATGTCGACAAGCTGCTCGCCCCGGTCGGCCTGACTTCCGATGTGGCAGACCGGTTTCCGCACCAGCTCAGCGGCGGTATGAAACAGCGGGTGGCGATCGCGCAGGCGCTGGCCACCCAACCGTCGGTGATCGTGCTCGACGAACCGGTCTCGGCGCTCGATGTGTCCACCAGCGCCGAGATCCTGAACCTGCTCAAGCGCATTCAGGGCCAGTTCGGCGTCTCCTACGTGCTGATCACCCACAACCTCGCTACCGTGCGGTTCCTTGCGCACCAAGTAGCCGCGATGTATCTGGGCACAATGGTCGAGAAGGGAGGCAACGCCGAGATCTTCCACAACGCGCTGCATCCGTACACGTTGGCACTGCTGTCGGCCTCGATCCCCACTGACGATTCCGCGCCTTCCCGCGAACGGATCATTCTGCAGGGCGACATCCCGTCACCCGTCGACCCGCCGAAGGGTTGTCGGTTCCACACCCGCTGCTGGCTGGCTACCGATCTAGGCAACCCCGATCGCTGCCGGACCGAAGCGCCGGTGCTGCGCCAGATCTCGGGCAACCATCAGGCCGCGTGTCACTTCACCGAACAGGCGGCCTTCGCCCCACAGCGAGTGGCATTGCTCGACGCTCTGAAACATGCGGAGCCTGCCGCCGTGTCGCCGGAAGAAGGTCGGTAGATGGGTACGTTCATCGTTCGACGCGTCGGCCAGGGCGCGTTGACCATCCTGATTCTGGCCGTCCTGGTCTTCGTGCTGTCGCGACTGACCGGCGATCCACTCAACAATCTCGTTCCACTCGAGGCTTCACCGGCCCAGCGCGCCACCATCGCCGCACAGCTCGGCCTGGACAAACCCCTGCACGAGCAATTCATCATCTATTTCGCCAACCTGCTCACCGGTGACCTCGGCATGTCGTTCACCCACCGCGTCCCGGTCTCGACCCTGTTCGGTGAGCGCATCTTCAACAGTCTCGCGCTGGTGATCCCCGCCTTCATCGTGGTGATCATCGTGGGCCCTGTGCTCGGCGTCGTCGGTGCGACCTCACGCTTCAGCGTTGTCCGCAAGGCCGTCTTGATCTTCGCGACACTGGGTATCGCCCTGCCGGTGTTCTGGCTCGGGCTGGTCTTCGTTCGGGTGTTCGCGGTCGAACTCGGTTGGCTGCCCGCATCGCGAATGGGGGACTGGACGCACTACGTGCTGCCGGTCGCCTCGCTGTCGCTACTGATGATCGCCGGCATGATGCGGCTGGTGCGGTCGTCGATGCTCGATTCGCTCGGCCGCGACTACATCAAACTTGCCCGCATCACCGGGGCGTCCGAGCGCTCGGTGCGCTGGAAGCACGCACTGCGCAATTCGTTGTCCTCGGCGGTGGCGTTTCTCGGTGTCTACATGTCCGTGCTGGTCGCGGGCACGACGGTGATCGAAAAGGTCTTCGCCTGGCCGGGAGTGGGACTGTTGCTCTACGACGCAGTGGTCGCCCGCAATTACCCACTGGTACAAGGGATCATCCTCATCTCGGCCGTACTGGTCGTCGCGGTGAACACGGTGTTCGACGTGCTGCAGGCCTACCTCGATCCGAAGATTCGATTGGGAGTGTGAGGTAGACGATGACTCTTTCCTTGACCAAACCGTCTGTTGCCGACGCCGTGGCGAAGCGAGTGTCGGCCGTGCGCGGCGTGCGCTTACGGCGCCTGCCGTGGACCGCGATCATCATCATCGCGGCCTTCCTCATCGCCGGTGTCTTCGCACCGTGGGTTGCACCGGGCGACCCCTATGCACCCGACCTGACCAACCGGCTCGAGCCACCGTCGGCGGAGCATTGGCTCGGCACTGACACTTTGGGCCGAGACTTGTTGACCCGGTTGATCTTCGGTGCGCGTGTGACCCTGATGGTGGTGCTCGTCGCTCTCGCGATCTCTGCGGCGGTCGGGATTTTCGTCGGCCTCGTGGCGGGATACTTCGGTGGTCGTGCCGACGCGATCATCTCCAGGGCCGTCGACGCCACGCTGGCGATCCCGTCGATCTTCGTCGCCCTGGCGCTGGCCGCGGCGCGTGGACCCGGCGCGGCCTCGGTGGTGATCGCGGTGTCGATCATTCTGTGGGCCCGCTTCGCCCGTGTCATCCGCTCGGATGTGATGTCACTGAGCGAACAGGACTTCATCGCGCAAGCCAAGGTCACAGGCTGTTCGCGCGCGCGAACGATGCTCGTACACATTCTGCCGAACGTGATGAACAGCATCATGGTGCTGCTCAGCATCAATATGGGCTACGTCATCATGCTCGAAGCGTCGTTGAGCTTCCTCGGTGCAGGCATTCCGCCGCCGACGCCTTCGTGGGGCGCGATCGTCTCCGAAGGCCAGAACTACATCGGCGTTGCTTGGTGGGTGTCCATCACCCCCGGTATCGCCATCGCGCTGATCGTGTTGGCGCTCAACGTCCTCGGGGACTGGTTGCGCGAATACCTCGACCCACGCACCCGTGACACGGTCTGACCTGACGCGTCCGACCTGCGAAAGGCAGGCTCCAATGACTTCCTTAGACATCGACCAACGCGCCGAGCCGGCGAAAGCGGGTACCGGCGACCCGATCCTTTCGGTCGACAATCTGACCGTGGAAATGCGGTCCAGACAGGGCGTGGGCCACGCGGTCTCCGGGGTGACCTTCCAAGTGCACCGCGGCGAAACGCTCGGTCTGGTCGGCGAATCCGGCTCCGGCAAGAGCTTGACCGCCTCGGCGATCCTGCAGTTGCTGCCCAAACCCATCGCCCATGTCACCGCAGGCTCGATCACGTTCGACGGCTCTGATCTGCTCACCAAGAACGCTGACCAGATGCGCCGAGTTCGCGGGCGTCATATCTCGATGGTGCTACAGGACCCGCTCAGCGCCCTGAATCCGGTATTCACCATCGGGGCGCAACTGCGCGACCCGCTGCGGCTGCACACCGCACTGCGGGGTGCGGGCCTCACCGAGCGCGCGGTGGAACTGCTGCAGCAGATGAAGATCTCCCAGCCCCGCGAGCGGTTGGCGAACTATCCGCATCAGTTCAGCGGCGGCATGCGTCAGCGCGTCGTCGGCGCGATCGGTATCGCCGCGGAACCCGAACTGCTCATCGCCGACGAACCGACGACCGCGCTCGACGTCACCGTACAGGCGGCCTATCTCGAACTGCTCAACGAGCTCAGTAAGCGGACCGGGATGGCCATGTTGTTCATCACCCACGATTTCGGGGTGGTGCGCAGCGTCTGTGATCGGGTAGCGGTGATGTACGCGGGCATGCTCGCCGAGGTCGCGCCGACGAAGACGATCTTCAACACGCCACGTCATCCGTACACGCGGGCGCTGATCAGTGCGGTACCGGATATCCGAAGGCCGACAAGCGAACTCGTGACGATCGGAGGGTCGCCGCCGTCGATCTACGACCAGCCGGCCGGGTGCCGGTTCCGCCCCCGGTGCTGGCTGTACAGCCAGCTCGGCTCGCCGGAACGGTGCCGGACGCAGGTGCCCTCGCTCTCGCCGGTCGGGCCGAGCTCCGAGGTGAAGGCCGCGTGCCACTTCACCGACGAGGCCGCGGTTCGAACACCCACCGCGACCTGAACGACGCCTGCCCTCGACCCGTACGGGGGGGGGGGCGGCGCGCGGGCGGGAGTTAGAACTACCCGGGGTTGGCCCCCCCAAATCGACCCGCGCGGTCAAAACCCCCCCGGGGGCGCCGCGG
>NZ_JBHXNJ010000001.1:381693-396613 GCF_042719655.1 Nocardia sp. NPDC058518 | reverse complement strand
CGCCGGGGGTCCGAACCCCCCCGGCGAGCTGTCCCCCGCCCGCCCGGGCCGGGCCGGGGGGGGGGCCTGGCGGGCGTCCGGAAGTACTACGACAGCGAGTTGGCCCCGACGAAAGCGACCGGACGGTACATCCCGACCGAGGAGCCGACGCGGTCACTCACGTGGCGACAGAATCCCTACCAAGCGGTCGACACGGTCCAGCGTCTCCAGTGTGGCGACGGTGTCGCTCAGCCGTTGGACGACGTTTGACCCGAGCGGTCTCGCAGACCGGGATGCGCAGTTGTCGGCCTTGGCGACGAAGTCGGCCTGCTGCATCGGGTTGGTCGGATGGCCCTTCGCGTTGTCGACACGTATGTCAAGTTCTTCGCCGTCGTCGAACTCGACACGGATCCGGCTCGGCGTCACGTAGCGGTGCCAGTCGCGGTCGATGTCCTTGTCGATGCCGGGCTCTACTCGTGCGGCGAGGTCCATGAGGTCTGTGCGTTCCAGAGATTGCTGAGTGAAGTGGTCGAGGACGACTTCACCGTCGGTCCACGCGGCGGCGACCACGTACGGAATGCTGAATTGAGCTTCGACAATTGTCTTCGGCGCCTTGCGGACCTCCTCGGGTACACAGACCATCTGGAATCCGGGGGCGGTCACCCCCACTTCGATCGTCCGGATATCGGTTGCGGGGCGACCCGATCGCTGCCGGGCCTGCAGGACCGCATCGATGGTCGAGTGGGTGTCGCGACAGCACGGATACGGCTTGTAGCTCAGGTTGAGCAGCTCGAATCGGGAGCCGAGATCTTTGCGGGCAACAGCGGAATCGAAGCGGCCGCCGAGGTAGACCCTGGAGAAGCCGTCTGCTCCGTCGAAGACGTTGCGTGCGCCACGGATGCCACGCTGAGCGAGCTGAGCCGCCACGACACCTGCTTGCGCGGCGAGGCCCGGTTGCAGCCGCTTCATCAGCGAGGAGTCGCGGGTGACCTGGTGGTTACCGGCAGCGGAGCTGTAGACGATGCCGAACGCATCCCACATCTGTTCGCGGTTCAGTCCGAGCGCACGCCCGGCCGCAGCCGTCGCACCGAAATAGCCGAGGAGGGAGGAGTAGATATATCCGCTCTCGACGATGTCGATCTCGGTTGCTGTTCCGAGCCTGCAGGTGACCTCGAGCCCGACGGCGATCGCGGCGATCAGTTCGGCTCCATCGATCCCACCGCGAAGTTGCGCCGCTGCGATCGCACTGGGGACCGTGGAGACACCGGCGTGGAGGATCGCGGCGTCATGCGTGTCGTCGTAGTCACGTGCGTGGGCCATGGCACTGTTCAGCCACGCGGCATGGTGCGCTGGGTATCGGCCGCCCAGGATCCACGCGTCGGCTTGGGGGGATCCGCTCCAGCTGTCGACGAGTTCGGCCACGACGCTGATCGCCGGTGCCGTGGATCCGGCGATCGCGCATGCCATCGTGTCGAAGATGTTGGTCTTGACCGCTGACACAACGTCGCTGCCGAGGTCCTCGAGAGACAGTTCGGCTGCGAAGCTCGCGAGATCGGCTGCCAGATCATATGTCTCGGTGGTCGGGTCGGGTTTCTCCGTCATCGTAGAACTCCTTTCAACGGGGGTGTCCGGATCACCCGGGTGAGGGGTCATCGGATTCTGCTGAACGCGCCGGTGAGCGTCGTGACGTCGTCCAGGCTGTCGAGGTCGCGACCGAGCGCGATGATCCGGTCCACATCACGGTCGGGAAGTCCGTCGTGCCACTTCCCGCTCAGCTCCGCCCACGTGACGCCACCCCGGCTGCTGTGACCACGGGGAGCCCGTACGAGCAGTGAGTGGGAATCGCCGGAATGCAGTGTCAGTGTCGCCCGGGCTCCGCGACCGTTCGGTTGGTCTCGGTCGAGTTCCGGGTCGACCGAGACCCGCACGAGCGCTCGGATGCGGTGGTATCCGGGGTCGGCGAGGATGGCCGGGAACGGAACTTCGCGGATACTCAGGCCTCGCCGGACGATTGCCGCACTGACCATGTCCTGCACGCAGATGTTGTGCATGTCCCGGTCGCTCACCACCCGCATCGCGTTACGTGGCATGCCGATATCGATTGCGGAGATGTCGTCCGGGCGGATCGAATTGTCCGTGATCAGCCCCATCGCAGCCTCGACCGCGGCGTGGATCGGATAGCCGGCGTTGACGAACTTGAAGTTGGCCGACATCACCGCGTACTCATCGCCGAGGCCGTGGCGGACGGCCTGCGCGCCGTCGTCGATGCCCCACGCCTCGAGCAAGCCATGAGTTCCGCCGACAATGTCCTCCGCGCCTTCGAAGCCCATCGCCGCCATCAAGGCAGCGTTCACTCCGGCAGCGGCGTACTGGCCGTTGCCGAAGGACTTGCTGATGTGCCGGTTTTCCTGGAAGAGGGCGAACAGGCCATTGGACTGGAAGGTGGCCAGTGAGAGTGCGTAGCGGTGGTGGGCAGCGTCGACGCCGAGAAGACGGGCCGATGCGGCGGCGGCCCCGAGTGCATACAGAAAATCGGAGTGCAGGTGAAGGCGGTCGCGGACACCGAAGACCCCGCCGCAGGCCTGCACGATCCGGGTTCCGATGTCATAGCCGAGGACGACGGCGTTCAGCAGTTCCGCTCCAGTCGAACGTTGCTTCTCTGCGACGGCGACAGCCGCGCTGACGATGGTCGCGCCAGGGTGTCCGCCGACAACGTGGGCGCCGTCGACCTCTTCGCCATGCCCGGCTGTTCCATTGGCGAGCGCGGCGAGTGGTGCGGGCACGACCGCGCCACTGCCCAGAATGCTGGACTCGCATGCACCGGCGAAGCTCTCGGCATACCGCGCCGCGAGGCCACCGGCGATGCTCCGGCCACCGAAGCAGGAGCTTGCCATCTCGTCGACGATGATCAGTCGTGCGCGTTCACGGACCTCGGTGGGGATTGCGTCGTGCGACGTAGAACACGCGTAGTCGGCCAGTGCCTGCGAAATCGTCTCGGAGACAACAGTCGTGGAGGAGTTCATGGGATTCCTTCGGATATCGTCGGGACGTGGCTCGGTCAGAATTCGTTGTGGGTCACCGACTCGATGTCGAGTTCCCGTCGGTCCATCCGCACCACTGCGACTCGCGCATTGACGGTCATCGCTGTTATGCCTTTCTGGATACGCCGGATTGCGGAGATCGCGGCACCGCGTATTCGGGCACGACGCGCTCGCCGTGCCCGAACGTGGGACAACCCTGGACGTCGCCGGCGACCAGGAGGACGGCGCCGACAAGAGGTTGATCCCGACGATGGTCGGTCGGCCGATCTGTGCTGAGTGCTCGAGACGAACACTCTCGGATGCGGCGATCGGGCCCTCTGTCGTCGACGAAGGGGTCAGACTCCGAGCGGGTGCCAATCCGCCTCGCGCGGTTCGGGGACATGGCTCCATCGCATGGTCAGCGGTTCGCGGCCGAGGACATCGAGCTGGTCGCTCGGTGCCGCGTAGATAAAGCTGTGTGCGCGACGTCCGAGGTACCAGCGCCCGTCTCGTTTGACGTATACGTCGCTGTCGCGGTACGCGCACACCATGAAGGCTGTTTCGTGGGCGAACTCGCCGTGACCTGTCATCTGGCCGGTCGCGGTGCTGTCCGAGTCGAAATGGATGACCTGCGAGTTCGGAATGTGCAGGCTGAAGGCGTTGCGCTTCATGTTCACTCCGAACCATTCGCGCAGCGCGTCATGGCCGGTGTATTCCTTGCCCTGGCTGACGAACGTCGCGTCGGGGGCGAAACACTCCATCAGAGCGTCCATGTCATGGTCGTCGCGGGCGATCGCGTACAGCGTCACGAGGTCGCGAATAGCCTGGTGATCGAGCAATCGTTGTAGGGCTCGCTGGGTCGATCCGGCCGATCCGTCGAGCGGCATCGGGGTCGTCTGTGCGGAGATGTCCATGGATCCTCTTCCCTTGCCACCGGCTGGAGTGTGCGTCGCGGCAATTCCCACCAGCCGCAACGTTCGTATATACGTACATAGGGGCGGTATTGCGACCATTTCAGACGGTACTTGGTCGCGAACCAAAGTGTCAACGGTCACAGCGTCGCGCCGGCCATGCTTGCGCCAGTGAATCCTGCTGCGGGACTCGGGAATGCCGTCGTCGCGGCGCTTGGAATCAGTGAGGGCACGGTAGCTGCGATTGCGGGCGCGGAGCACGATTGTTGCGAGGGCGGCCGCCGACAACGTGCCACACAGCACACCGATCCGGGTGAAGTCGCCGTGGGTGGCATCGCCGGTGAAGGCGAGTTCACCGACCAACAGTGAGACGGTGAAGCCGATGCCGCCGAGCAGGGCGACGCCGACCACGTCGATCCAGGCGAGTTCGTCGTCGAGTCGGGCGCGGGTCAGCTTCGCGGTGAGCAGTGTCGTCGCGGTGATGCCGACGAGCTTGCCGACGACGAGTCCGGCGATGATGCCCAGCGTCACGCGATCACCCAGTGCCGAGGTGAATCCGCTGACACCACCGATCGTGACGCCTGCGGCGAAGAACGCGAACACAGGGACGGCGAAACCCGCTGTCAGCGGCCGGATCACGTGTTCGAGCCGATGGGCGATACCAGGTCCGGCGGCGGCGACCGGCACGGTGAACCCGAGTAGTACCCCGGCCACCGTGGCATGAACACCGGACAGATGCACCAGCCACCAGGCCGACAGCGCCAAAGGAATCAACAGCCACGGTGTTCTGACGCGGCGACGCAGGGCGAATGCGAACAGCGCGATCGGTACCGCGGCGAGCGCGAGCAGGCGCAGGTCCAGGTCGTCGGTGTAGAAGATCGCGATCACGGTGACCCCGAGCAGGTCGTCTACGACGGCGAGGGTGAGTAGGAACGTGCGCAGCGCGGTCGGCAGATGGGTGTTGATCACCGCGAGAACCGCCAACGCGAAGGCGATGTCGGTGGCGGTGGGGACCGCCCAGCCCGCCGTCGCGCCGCCGGGTCCCCAGCTGTTGATCGCGAGGTAGATCAGTGCGGGACAGGCCATTCCGCCCACTGCCGCGATCACCGGCAGCGCGGCCCGCCGTGGGTCACGCAGATCGCCTGCGACGAATTCGCGTTTGAGTTCGAGGCCGACGAGGAAGAAGAAGGTCGCCAGCAGCCCATCGGCGGCCCACTGACCCAGTGTGAGATTCAGGTGCAGCGCCGTCGGGCCGATACGGAAGTCCCGCAGGCCGGCATACGCGCTCGCCCAGGGCGTATTGGCCCAGACGAGTGCGATGGCGGCCGCGATGATCAACAGGACGCCGCCGACGGTCTCCCGGCGCAGCACCTCGGTGATCCGCCGGGACTCCGGCCGGCTGCCGCGGCCGAACAGCCGCGGGCGCGGTGTCGGTGTCGGTGTCACGATCATCAGGTGTCCACAACTACGCGCCGGTGAAGGTCGGCTGCCGCTTGGCGACCGAAGCCGCGATCCCTTCGGCGAAGTCGCTGGTGTCCAGCAGTGCGGCTTGGGCGGTCGCCTCTACGTCCAGCGCCGTGATCACCTCTGACAGCAGCGACCGGCGCATCGTCGCCCTGATCGCGGCGACAGCCAGCGGTGCGGCCGCGGCGATCTCGCGGGCGTAGGCGGTTGCCGCTGCGCGGGGATCCTCGGCGACCTGATCACACAGACCGAGTGCGGCCGCCTCGATGCCGTCGACCACCCGGCCGGTGTACAGCAGGTCCTGGCCCGATTGGCGTCCGACCGCGGCGGGCAGGGTCACCGACAAGGCGAACCCATGATGGAAGCCCAGTCGGGCGAAGTTCGCCGTCAGTTGGGCGTCGGGGGCGACTACACGGAAATCGGCGGCCATCGCCAAGCCGAGGCCGCCACCGACGGCCCGACCGTGCACGGCCGCGATGATCGGCGTGCGGGCACCGAACAGCCGCAAGGCCTGGCGGTACACCTGCCGAATACCGTCGGCGCCCATGCCACGAAGGTCCGCCCCGGCACAGAAGTGGCGCCCCTGTGAACACAGGACGATGGCGCGCACGTCGGTGTCGGCGTCGAATGACGACACAGTGTCCGCCAGTTCCGTCAATAGTGCTTCATCGAAGAAATTGTGCGGTGCGCGTTGCAGTTCCACGACCGCGATGTGGTCGGCGACGCTCACCCCGATCGAGCCGGTCATAGCTGGGCACCTTCCGCTGCGGCGAGTTCGGCGCGCGCGTGCGCGGCGATTGTCGGCTTGTCGATCTTTCCGGCGTGATTGGTCGGCAGCGGGTCACGCTCGATCCGCCAACGCGTCGGCACCGCGAACGAGGCGATGCTCGCGCGAACATGCCCGGCGAGGTCGTCGGCGGTGGTCTCGTCGGCGACAACGACGACCGCCATCACCTCTTCACCGAGATCGCGGTGCGGCACACCGAAAACCACCGATTCGACCACGCTGGGCAGCTTCGCCAGCGCCGCCTCGACCGCCGCGGGTGCGATGTTCTCGCCACCGCGGATGATCATGTCCTTGGCGCGTCCGGTGATCCACACGAAGCCGTCGTCATCGACGCGGCCCAGGTCGCCGGTGCGCAGCCAGCCGTCCGCGGTGATCGGCGAGCTGTCCTCGCCGTAGTAGTGGAGCATCTGCGTGGGGCTGCGCAGCAGGATCTCACCGTCGGTGTGCTCGGTGGCGCCGTCGATCCGCACTTCGACACACGGCAGCGCGCGACCGCACGAGCCGGGTCGTTCCACGGTGTCACGACCGGAGGCGGCCGTTGCCTGTCCGCCGTTCTCGGTCAATCCGTAGCCCGTCGCGACCCGTGGTTGCACACCGGGCAGGCCCTGGCGCAGTTGCTCGGCGAACTCGGCGTGCACCGGAGCACCGCCGACGGTCACCGAGCGCAACGTCGTCAGATCCCGGGTGGCGACATCGGGATGTTCGAGTACCCGCGACACCATCGTCGGCACGGCGCTCCAGCGCGCGATCTTCCACTCCTCGATGAGGCGCAGCGCCTCGCGCGGATCGAAGCTGCCAGAGGGCATCACCAGGGTGTCGCCGACCATGATCGCCCGGATCAGCGTCTGCACGCCGCCGATGTGGAACATCGGTCCGGTGTGCAGGCCCGCGTCGCCAGTACTCTCGTCGACCTGCTGGGGGAAGCGACGGGTGATGTGCAGCAGCATCTGCAGGCCGGCCAGCAGCGAACGATGCGCGAGCACAACAGCTTTGGGGCGACCGGAAGTTCCTGAGGTGAACACGATCACCGCCGGGTCGTCCTCGGCGCCGCGATCGGCGAGGTCGGGGTACTCGTCGAGTTCGGCGGCGTCGCACTCCCAGCGCGCGGTGGCAAGTCCCGTGGGGAGCTTCGTGCTGCCCCGGCTGTCGGCCAGTGCGAACCGGACGCGCGCGGTGCCGACTGCGTCGGCCACCTCGCCCGCGCCCCACCAGCCGTTGCCGAGTACGGGCACCGCGCCGATCGTGACGCAGGCCCAGAAATTGATGATCCACTCGGGACTGTTCCATCCCAGCAACATCACCCGGTCACCGGAAGACATACCGGCGGTGGACAATTCGCGTGCCTTCGCGGCTACCGCGCCGCGCAGCGCCGCGAAGGTGATGATCCGCTCGCCCTGCACGATGTGAGCGCGATCGGCCCACCGGTCACCGAACTCGAGCAGGTCGGCGACGTGGCGCGGGCGTTCGGCATAGGTCTTGAAGGGAATTCCACGCACGATCTCGGTCTGGACGTCGGTGCCCCACACCACAATTCTGGTCTGCATCTCAGGCCCCTCGGGAGGGGAGCGCGATCACGGCGGAGCCCGGCATGACGTTCTGTTCGCGCTGGTTGGTTGCCCAGGTCTCGATCCGGACGACGTGGTCACCGTCGGCGTCGATCTCCTTGGCCAGGACCCGGCCGCCGATCTCGACGACATCGGACAGGTACACGTGCGAGCGGTACTGGCCGTGCAGCGACTTGAGCGAGCCCGCGTCGCCCATCCAGTTCGTCAGGCCGTGGATCTGCCAGCAGGTACGCTGGATGCCCACGTCGTAGGCCACCTGGGCGCCCTGCAGACTCGCCGCGTAGTCGTTGTAGTGGACGGAGTAGACCGGTTCCAGCGCATGGGTGTTCGGATCGCGGTAGGCCCACTTCGGGTGCTTGCGGTAGCGCCGCAGCGCCACCCCGTGGGCCGACAGTCGAGGCACGGGCGCCGCGCCCGCCGCGATGTAGGCGATCTCGTCGGTGAGCCCGAGCGGTCCCTTGATGACGGTGTCGAGCTCGTCGCCGACCTCGACGTCCTCCCAGTACCGCGGGGTCGCGCCACGAGGCGCCTCGGCGAGAATCCGCTCCTCGATATTCTCCAGCTGTTCGGGCGTCCACGGGTGCGGCAGTTCGATCTTGCGTGACTCACGGCGCGCCTGCATCTCGGTGCGTTCGAAGCGCATTCGCGAGCAGATGAACGTGGCGACCAGCTCGCCGTCCTGGTCGCGGTACTCCTGGCGCAGGTAGTCCTTGATCCGCTTGCCGCCGAAGCTGCTCTCGGTGGGACCGTCGAAGCCGTCGAAGACCACCGTCGCGGTGATCTTGTCGCCGACCCGGATCGGCTGGTGGAAGGTCATATTCGTTTCGGCGTGGAAGCCGCCGAGGCCGCGCCAGCCGACCTGGACCGAGCCGAGGCAGGCGAAGATGAAGCTCGGGGGCGCCACGATCGTGCCGAACGGGCCTGCGGTGGCGTACTCCTCGTCGACCCAGAGCGGGTTGTCGTCGCCGATGCCCTCGGCGAACCGGAGGATCGCCAGTCGCGTCGCGTACTCGTTGTTGACACAGGCGTCGGTGCGCAGCTCGGTACCGATCAGATCACGCATCTCGGCGAGCATCTGGTCAGTGAACTTGCCCGCCGCGAGTTCGCCGGTGATACCCGTCGCGCTGGTGGTGTCTGCTGTGGTCATGGGATTTCGTCTCTTTCCTGGTTGGCTGTGGCTACCGGGTGGGGGTGCTCACCACGCGGTCGTCAGCAGATCGATGACTTGACGGCGATCAGGGGTGCGTGGGCCCGCGGTGATGGCCCAGTCGTCCATCGCGTGGTCCGCCGACTCGAGCAGCGCATCCGCGGTGACGCCGACATCACGCAGTTGAGTGGGAACCTCGAGGGTGGCCAGCAACTGCTCGACAGCAACGGTGACTGCCTCGGGGAAGTTGTCCGGTGCACGCAGCACATCGCCGATCTGTGCGAACCGATGCAACACGGCTTCGGCATCGAAGCGCATCACATGCGGCAGCAGCAGTGCTTCGACAACTCCGTTGCCAGCCGAGGAGCGCGGACCCACCGCGTGCGACAACGCCTGCGCCAGTCCGCCACCGGTATAGTCGCTACCCTGGCCGCTGAGCAGCGCGGCGAGCATCAGCTGCAGGCGCGGCGCCGTCGTATCGGGTTCGGCGCGCAACCTGGGCAGCCAGTGCACCACCATGCGCAGCGCCTGGCAGAGCAGCGCGTCGGCCAGGGGGTCGGCGGTCCTGGATAGCAGACCCTCGACGGCCATCGACAACACGTTCAATGACGCAGTCCACACCAGCCGGGCGGGCGCGGTGCCCGCGAGGACGGGATCCAGGGCGATGCCCTTGGCCCGGATCTTTGGATCGTAGAGGGCCAATCGCTCACCACTTGCCGGATCACGCACTGCGGCACCGGCTTTGGCGTAGGCCGAGGTAGGAGTACTCGGGACTACCCACTGCGGCAGTTTCGCCGCCGACAGCTTCGGGCTGACCAGGCTGCCGTCGGGGCCGCGCTGGGTGCACAACTCCCGGATGTCGCGATCCTCCGCCAGCAGGATCGAGGCTGCGCGAGCGGTAACCACCGCGGAACCACCGCCCACCGCGATCACCGCATCGGCGCGGGCTTTCCCGAGGTAGGTCCGTGCCTCTTCGACGGCGGGCAGCGGGCTGTGCTCGACAACCCCGTCGAAGACACCGGCGACGCGGGAACCGAGGGCGTTGTGGAGTCGTCGCATCGCCTCGGTGTGTTCGGCGATCGCGGGCACGCACACCAACACGGCGCGCTCGGTGCCCGCGCGCTCGAGCTCGCGGGCCAGTCCGCCCAGGGCGTCGTCCCCGCAATAGGTGCGGAATTCGGGCGTCACGTGACGCAGTCGTAGGGTATCAGTGCTCATGGTCGGCATGTCTCCAGTTCAGATGGTGTTGGTCAGGCGGAGCTGTTCGATCTCTTCATTCGTCAGCCCGAGCTCATCGCGCAGCACCTCCGCGGTGTGCTCGCCGTGCCTGCCCGCCCGACGTGGCTCGACCATCGGAGAGTCCGAAAGGAGTACGGGAGAGCCGAGAGTCGTGAAACTGCCCTGCGCGTCGGTGACCTTGTGCACGATGCCCCGTGCCCGGACGTGCGGGTCGTCGAGCAGTTCCGGCAGCTCGACCACCGGTGCGCACGGGATCTTGGCCGCCTTGAGATCTTCGGTCAGGTCGTTCTTGGCGCGGGTCCGTGTCCACCGCCCGACGATGGCGTCGACCTCGTCGATGTGCGTGCACCGGCCCGCCATCGCGGTGAATCGGTCGTCGTCGGTCGCCGGATCGTCCATCAGCTTGCATAGGCGCTGCCAGTGGCTGTCGGTCGGGCACAGAACGGTGATCCAGCCGTCGATGGTCGGGTAGGCGTTGTACGGGGCGACCGCGAGGCCACCGTGCCGGTTACCGGTGCGTTCGGGCGCGGAATAGTCGCTGGCGAGCAGGCCCGCGATGTTCGAGGTGAGCGCCGGGATGACGGCGTCCTGCAGGGCGACCTCGACATGTTGGCCGCGTCCGGTATGGGTGCGCTGATACAGCGCGGCCAGGACACCTGCCAGCAGGTGGGTGGCGGCTATGAAATCGACGAAGGACGGGCCCGTGCGAATCGGCGGGCCGTCCTCGAAGCCGGTCGTGCTCATGACCGCCGTGCGTGCCTGAATGGTCAGGTCCATCGCGGGTTCGCCTGCGTAGGGGCCGAACGACCCGAATCCGGTGCCCGAGGCCATGATCAGGCGCGGGTTCAGCGCGCTGAGCGCTTCGTAACCGAGTCCGAACCGATCCATCGCGCCCGGGGAGAGATTCTGCACCACGACGTCGGAATTGGCGGCCAGGCGGCGCAAAATATCTTGTCCCATGGCGTCTTTCAAGTCCAGCCGGATGGTCCGCTTGCCGGAGTTCAGAAACCGGAACTGGATCGGCGTGCCGTCTTCATCGACTGTCGGCAGCCGGCGATAGGGATCGCCGTCCGGGGATTCGATCTTGATCACTTCGGCACCGAGCCGCGCCATCAGCATCGTGCAGTAGGGCGCGAAGTAGAACTGCCCGACATCGATCACTTTGACACCTTCAAGGGCAGTCACCTGCCGCCTCCATTTCTTAGTCCCGCCACGGCGCGGATCTGCGTCACACATGCCGACGAACCGAGATCGCAGCTGCTACGATCTGTTCGTAATTACAGACGAATGTTCGTAATTACATCCGACAGTACGAGTCGGCACGTCCTGTGTCAACCGTCACTGCGGTGGTAACCGACTCAGAGAGGGCTGATCCGATGGAGAACGGGCCGAACAGACTTCGCGATGTCGGCAAGGCCGCGGCGCTGGGTGCGTTCTTCGCCGCGTCCGCATTCGGGCTGGTCGCCGTCGACGCGCCGTCGCCCTTCCTGCTGGCCGGAGTCCTGTCCGGAGCGGCCTTCGTGCTGGTGTTCCGCGAGCAGCGCCGGTTTCCCGACCCGGTGCGGCATCTGGGGCTGGCCATCATCGGCGCGGGCGCGGGCGCGCTGATCACAGTGGGAGTCGCGCGGCGGATAGTCGATCAGCCCGCGCCGATCCTCGGTGCGGTCGCCGCGACACTGACGCTGACGCTGCTGGCCGGACAGGTGCTGCGGTTCTCACCCGCGGTGAGCACGTCGACCGCGATACTGGCTTCGGTCGCCGGTGGGGCGTCCGGGGTATCGGCGATTGCGCGTGAGCTGAAGGCCGATGAGGCGATCGTCTCGGCCGTTCAGTACTTCCGGGTGATCATCGTGATCGCGACGGTATCGATCGTCGCGCCGCTCGTCGGTGGGACGAGCGCGCCCGATGCCGAGGTGGCGGGAGCGGACTACGACTGGCGCAACGTCGCGATGGCCGTCGGATGTATCGGGCTTGGTCTGCTCGCCGCGAAATGGCTCACGTTCGGCGGCTCCCGGCTGATTCTGCCCATGCTGTTGGCGACGACGCTGACCCTTGCGGGTGTGGCCGCGGCGCCGGTCGTTCCGTCCGCGTTTCTCGAATTCAGTTATGCCGTCATCGGTTTGGCGGTGGGATTCTCGTTCACTCCGCGCACCCTTGGTATCCTCGCCAGGCTGTTCCCCTACGCGGTGATCCAACTCGTGCTCGGTGTGCTGGCGTGCGCCGCGGTCGGCGTGGTGTTCGCCCGGATGGTCGGCGTCAGCCCGCTCGACGGCTATCTGGCGACGACGCCTGCCGGGCTGCCCGCCGTGACGGCGATCGCCGTCGGCACACCCGGCTCAGACGTCGGCCTGATCGTGACCCTGCAGGTGGTTCGCCTTTTCGCCGCGCTGATTCTGGCCAGTGCCATCGGTACTGTCATCCGGCGCAGGGCCGCGAAGGACCCCGGGTCTGCACACGAAGGCGGAGACGAGTAGCACCACGGCGACGGCGACGAACGCGGCCTGCACCGACACCAGGTCGGTGAGCGATCCCGCGGTCAGTGCGCCGAGGGGGCGCGAGCCGACGAATCCCATCAGCCACAGCGCCATCACCCGTCCACGCAGTGCCGCGGGAAGACGACTCTGCAACACCGTGCTCAGACTCGCCACCGCGACGATGAAGCCGAACCCCGCGCACCCGAACGCGGCGATCGCGCCGTAGCGGGGGAGCGGGGCCGCGCAGGATCCGAAGGCGCACATCATAATGACGATGCCGACGACGGCGGCGCGGTCTTGGCGGATTCGATGGGCGAACAGCGAGGTCAGGACAACACCGAAGGCGGCGCCGATGCCTGCCGCGGCCGTGAGGGCCCCGACCGTGGCAGCGACTCCACCGAGCTCTGCGGCCAACGGCGGCGCCAAGGTGACCGTGGGTTCCGAGGCGAATCCGACCGCGGTGATGCCAATGAGGCTGAGCAGGATCGGGGGATCGGCGCGAACGAAGCGCAGCGCTTCGCGAATGGAGTGCCCGCTCCCACCCGGCCGGTGGACCGGGGCCGGAAAGGTGATCGTCGCGATCAGCGCGATGAACACCAGATTGGCGATTCCGGCAGCGGCGAACGCGATACCGTAGCCGCCACCGGCCGAGGCGAGTGCGCCGAGTACCGGCCCGGCGATGCGGCCGATAGTGATCGGTGCGGTGTTGAGTGCCATTGCGGCGGGTAATTCAGCGTGGCGGACCAGCGAGGGCATGGCTGACTGCATGGCTGGTCCGCCGATCACCAGACCGAGCCCGACGACGAACGAGGTGACGGTGATCGCGACGACGGCCGCCATGCCGTTCTCGGCGCCGCCGAACAGATACCACCCGGCCAAGCCGAACGACCCGAC
The DNA here is from genome assembly GCF_042719655.1 of Nocardia sp. NPDC058518. Classification (NCBI taxonomy): domain Bacteria; kingdom Bacillati; phylum Actinomycetota; class Actinomycetes; order Mycobacteriales; family Nocardiaceae; genus Nocardia; species Nocardia sp. NPDC058518. The sequence goes on along the minus strand of NZ_JBHXNJ010000001.1, from coordinate 383,133 downwards.
CGACATCACGGTCCGGCCGAGGTTCATCTGCCGTTTGATATTTCCCCGATCCGACCACACGCCCGCGAGGGGAGCGAGGAGCAACTGCGGGGTGAACTGGACCACGCTGACCACGCCGACGGCAATCCCCGACCCGGTCGCGTCGTAGGCGGCGATGGCCGCGACGATGCTGTGCAGCCAGACCCCGATCGAGGTGAACAGCCGTCCGGCGAAGAACGAACCGAAGGACCGATCGAGCAGCAAGCGCAGAGGTCCGCGCGGCGGCACCGCGAGGGTGGTCCGTGCGTCGGCGTCAGTGGTCGGCGGCAACAGCTGTCTCGATGTCTTCGAGGCGGGCAAGGCCGTCGATGAGGTGTCCCAGCAGGTAGTCGAGCTGTTCGAGTTCTTCGTCGGAGCGGCCGGTCAGCGCCGCGGCGATGATGTGTTGCCGGTTGCGGGTCGCGCGGTCGGCCGCCGCGTGGCCACGCTCGGTCAGTTCGATCCGGGCGCGGCGCTGGTCGTCGTCGCAGGCGTGACGCTCGGTCAGGCCGAGTCGTGTCGTCTCGTTCACCGCGCGGCTGGCCGTCGAATGTTCGATGCCGAGGTCGTGCGCGATATCGCGCACGGAGGGGGATCTGCCGGCGGCTTCGGCCCGTTCGGTCGCCCGCAGGATGCGCAGGGTCCCGATGTTGGCGACGCCGTCGATGCCGTCGAGCAGTCTTCGGCGATAGCCGGGGCGCTGTTGGAGTTGGTGCAGGCGGCGCAGGTGCTCGTTGATGGCCGTGATGGGTTCGTTCACAAAATATGTGTAGCACATGCATATTATGTCGGCTACGGTCATGGTGTTCGTAATTGAGACTGGAGGTTCGTAATGACGACCTATGAACGTGGGCGGAACGATCTGGCGGCAGAGCCGGGCACCAAGGTGTGCGCGACCACCGGAGACGTCCTGATCGACAACATCCTCACCGCTGACGGCATCTCGGTGAACGGGGCGATGTTCAAGCCGGGTGAGCACACCTTTTGGCACTCGCACGAGCGGGGGCAGCTGTTCATCGTCGGATCGGGCAAGGGCATCATCGTCACCCGCGGTGGCGAGGCCTACGTGATCAAAGCGGGTGATGTCGTCTTCACGCCGCCCGGCGAAGAACACTGGCACGGCGCCGCGCCCGATTGCTTCGTCACATACACCTCGGCGTCACTCGGGGTGACCAGCTTCGCCGAGCCGGTCGAACCCGCAGAGTACGAGCGGCATTGGGACGCCTGAGATGACCGGCGAGCTGGTCGGCAAAGTCGCCTGGGTGACCGGCGGATCCTCGGGAATCGGTCGCGGGCGCGCGGGGGGGGGGGGGGGCGCGGGGGGGGGGGGGGGGGGGGGCGCCCCGGGCGGGGGCGTGTACTAGCTGGCGTGGCGAGCCGCGTTGGGTAGGGGACCGGCGGGGGGTGGCGCAGCCGCCCACC
>NZ_JBHXNJ010000001.1:241566-381683 GCF_042719655.1 Nocardia sp. NPDC058518 | reverse complement strand
CCGGGGCGGGGGGGCGCAAACCGCGGCGGGGGTGCGGGGCCTCCCCGGGGCACGCGCGCCCCCCGGGGGGGGGGGGGGCGCCCCCGGGGGGGCCCCCCTCGGCGTGCTCGACTTGCAAGCGCCGGATGCCGATCTGCCGTGGCGCTCCGCTGATCTGAGCGACCCGGCGGTGGTTGCCGCCGCGACCGCCGACCTCGCGGCGATGACGGGGATGCCCGATGTACTCGTGTGCAGCGCGGGCATCAACGCGTCGCATCCGGTTGCCGGGCATCCCGACGAGCTGTGGCGGAAGGTGCTCGATGTCAATCTGTCGGGCACGTTCTACGTAATTCGGGCTTGCCTGCCGATCATGATCGAACGCGGCTGGGGGCGCGTAGTGACGCTGAGCTCCGGCGGCGCGGTGCGTGTACTCGCCGACCGGGCGGCGTACGCGGCGTCCAAGGCTGGGGTCATCGCCCTGACGAAGTCGGTAGCGCAGGAGGGTGCGAAACACGGCGTCACGGCGAACGTGATCGCACCCGGGCTAACCGATACGCCGATGGCGTCGGCGGTCTACGGCGATGGCACACGCGGATCGGTCAGCGACTCCCGCGTAGCCAACCCGATGGGCGTGCTGCTCGAGCCCATCGACATCGCCCACGGCATCGACTACCTGTGCACTCCGGCCGCCCGGTATGTGACCGGGCAGGTGCTGCACATCAACGGTGGCGGCGTGATGTGAGGTGTCAGGTCCGATCGCGAATATCGTCGAGTACGTCCGGCGATATCGCGATCGGATCGATGCCCGCGCGTTCCTGTTGTAAGAGCAGCGAGGACTGGGCATCTCGTTCGCCCCAGCCGCGCTCCATGGCCGCGCTGATCTCGTCGAACACCACATCGCAGATCCGCGTCGGGACGCCGACATCCTGGGTCAGGGCCCGCGCCAGCCGCACATCTTGTAGGCGAGTTGCAGCTGGAAGCTCGGCGGGTCGAATCTGCCTGCCAGGAATCGGGGCGCGATCGCATCGAAGGTGCGCCTGCGACCGGCGGCCCCGAGCGCAGTGCTTCGTAGAGTGCGGCAGGTTCGATTCCGGCCTTGATTCCGACGGTCATCACTTCGGCGCTGACCGCGTTGATCGCGGCGCCGGCGACATTGTGCAACAGCTTCGCGGTGGTGCCCGCGCCGATGTCGCCGATCCGGCTGACGCGATCGGCGAGGTGTTCGAGCACCCAGGAGTGCTGCTCGAACACTGGGGTGTCGCCGCCTGCCCAGATCGCGAGGGTGCCCGCGGCGGCGCCCGCGGGTCCGCCGCTGACCGGTGCGTCGAAGAAGCTGATCCCGCGATTGTCGAGATCGAGGTGCAGCTTCTTAATCAGCTCCAAGGAGTTGGTCGACAGGTCGAACCACACCGAACCTGGCGTGAGGGCCGCCATCACACCCGACGGGTCGTAGGCCACGGCCTCGACTACCGCTGGGGTCGGCAGTGAAGTGAGCAGGATATCGCAGTTGCCTGCGACGATCCCGCGCCAGGACTCGGCCAGGTCGTCGTGCAGATCACCGCGTCCGGGATCTGCGGCAGCGACCTGCACTACTACCGGGCGGAACCGGACCCGCGCACCCGGCAGACCATCGCCGGGCACGAGCCGGCGGGTGTGGTGGTAGCGCTCTGGGCAGGTGTCGACCCTGCCCGGGTCCGGATCGGGGATCGAGTCATGGTGCACCACTACGCGGGGTGCGGTGGCTGTGCGCCGTGCCGGGCGGGCTGGACCCACATGTGTACGAGCGCGCCCGCGACGGTGTACGGCAAGAACGCGCACGGCGCGCGCGCCCTACCTGGCGGTGGCGGCACAATCGGTGTTGCCGATGCCCGACGCGGTGTCGGACCTGGCGGGTGCGGCGATCGGCTGTGGCACCGGAACTGCGTGGGGCGCACTCGATCGCCTCGGTGACGTCGGCGGCGTCGACCTGGTGGTGTTCGGTCAGGGCCCGGTCGGGTTGTCGGTCACCCTGCTCGCCGCCGCCAGGGGAGCGCGCGTGATCGCGGTCGATCTCGCCGATTCTCGATTGGCGCAGGCGCGGACCTTCGGTGCCGCGGACACGATCAACTCCGCCGTCGCCGATCCGGTGCAGGCGATCCGGGAGTTGACCGGTGGTGGCGGCGCGGGTGTGGTGGTCGAGTCCTCCGGTGCCACGGCTGCTGCCACCGCAGCGCTCGAGTCGCTGGCGCCCTGGGGCCGGTTGTGCGCGATCGGGCTGGGTGGTCACGTGGACATCGATGTTCGACGACTGCTCTCGCGCCAGATCACTGTCGCGACGTCCTGGTCACTGTCGAGCGTTCAGCAGCTTCGCTGTGCTGAATTCGTTGCGAGACACGATCTTCCGATCGATCAGCTGTTCAGTCACCGCTGGTCGCTGGCGCAGGCCGTCGAAGCCTGCGTCGAGTTCGACGGTCAGCAGTCCGGCAAGGGGTTTTCGTCTTCTGAGCGCGGCGAACGGCTCAGGCGCCGCCGGACCGGCGGCGCCACCGTTCGACGTGATCGAGCAGCAATGTCGACAGTTCCCGCTCGCGCGGCTGTACGTCAGCGGTGCGCCCGACCAGGGTTACCTCGGCGGCGGCTTTACCGCCCGGCCCACGGACCACCGTGGCCAGCGCGTATCTGGCGCCGCCGTGCAGGGTGTTGTGGGCGATTCCGGTGCGCTTGATGTCGTCGTATTCGCTCAGGAATTCGTCCACGAGGTGAACTTCCTCCTGGCCACGCTTGCGCAGGTACGCATCGCGCTGGTCGGCGGGAAGTTCGGCGAGAAGCGCTTTGCCGCCTGCCGTTTCGAGCAGCCCGCGCCGAATGTTGGTGCGCGCCGCGAAACCTGCCAGCAGGTCGGCACCCGCCTCGGAAACGTAGATTAGGTCTGTCCCCGCCTGCACGCCGAGGAAGACGGTGACCCCTGCCGCGGTGTGCAATTCCTGCAGGTCGGCATCCGTGACAGAGCCCGCCCGCAGGTGTCCACTAGCCAGCGTCAGACCGTGCAGCGCGGGTCCGATATAGAAGCGGGAGTCGGCCTGATGCAGCCAGCCCGCAGCCACCAACCCCCGAATGAATCCGTACACCGAACTCTTCGGGGCGTCGATTGCCCTGGTGAGCTCGGCGAACGTCATCCCTGGGTTGTAGACAACCTCTTCGAGGATCCTGGTCACCCGGTCGATCGTTCGGTGATTCTGCAGTTCGGGTTCACCATTGGGGCCTGTCGCCGCAGCGGTCATGCTGAATCTCGTCCCTTCCCAGTCGCCATGCGGATGATGCCGTGACTCGCCCGGAACCGCAACGCGTTCAGTACGCGAATACAAATCATAGTTCACATACGTGAACGTGCCGGGAGCCGCTCGCGCTGGTGGGTCCTCAAGCCAGCGTAGACACCACGGACTTGACCTCGAGATAGCTGTCGAGGGCTCGCTCGCCGTTCTCCCGACCCCAGCCGGACTGCCGATAACCGCCGGCCGGGAGGTAGACCCCACCTGCCCGATGGACATTGATCCCGACCCGTCCCGCGCGGATCCTGCGCGCGACGGCGTGCCCGACCGAACCGTCGGCGGTCCACACGCTCGCGGCGAGGCCGAACGAGCTGTCGTTGGCGAGTTCGACGGCTTCGTCGACGGTCGAGAACGGCATGACGCCGAGGACGGGGCCGAAGATCTCCTCCCGCATGACCCTCATCGACTGGTCGACATCAGCGAGGACGGTGGGTTCGAAGAAGTAGCCGTCGGTGCCGATCCGTCGACCACCGGTGACCAGCCGTGCGCCCTGTGCCTGCCCGCTCGCCACATAGTCGCTGACCCGGTTGAGCTGCTTGCCCGAGATCAGCGGGCCGAGATCGACATCGGCCTCCGTGCCGTAACCCACTCGCAGGCGACGTCCGTGCGCTGCCACACCCGCGACCACTTCGTCGTAGACCGACTCGTGGACGAACAGTCGAGTGCCCGCCGCGCACACCTGCCCGGTGTTCCAGAAAACCGCACCCGCTACCCCGGGGATCGCTCTGGTCAGATCGGCATCGCCCATGACGATCACCGGTGACTTGCCGCCGAGTTCCAGTTGCAGCTTCTTGAGGTTTCCGGTGGCCGCGTGCACGATCGAGCGGCCCACCTCGGTCGACCCGGTGAAAGCGACGACATCGACATCGGGATGTTCGGCGAGCGTGGCGCCGACGGTGTCGCCCGGCCCGGTGATCACGTTGACCACGCCGTCGGGAACTCCGGCCCGGTGCAGGATCTGACCGAGCCATAGCGCGGTGAGCGGGGTTTCCTCGGCGGGCTTGAGCACGCACGTGCATCCCGCGGCCAGGGCGGGTGCCAGCTTTTTCGACGCCGAGATCAGCGGCGCGTTCCACGGGACGATCATCGCCACCACACCCACCGGCTCGCGCAGGGTGTAGCCCTGGACGCGACGCTCAGCCGGGCCGACATCGACGGTGTGGCCATGGATCTTGTCTGTCCAGCCCGCGTAGTACTGGAACTGATTGGCCGCCTCGTCGACCATAGCGCGAGCCTGCGGAACGGGGATTCCCATGTTCCGGCTCTCCCAGGCGGCCAACTCGTCGGCCTGTTCACGCATCAGTTCGGCGGCGCGCCACAGGATCGCACCGCGTGCCGCCGAAGAGAGTCGAGTCCAACGCTGGTCGTCGAAGGCCCGCCGGGCCGCAGCCACCGCGAGTTCGGCCTCGCGTGGGCCTGCCGTGGTCACCTGAGCGATGACATCGCCGGTGCCGGGATCGTAGGTGGGTGTGGTCTGTCCGGATGCCGATGTCGACCAGGTCCCGTCGATCAACAGCGGGACCGACCCGGTGTGCACGCTGTGTGGAAAATTCCAGGCTGTGTCGAGCGCGCTCATGAGAGTCCTTCCGTTGGCGACCCTAGTCGCCGATTCGTGCTAATTTACGAACTGGAGGTCGGATATACGAACTACGAAACCAGGAGGGCGGCCAGATGTCAACGGCGTTGGAAGGTGCGGACAATGCGGCGGCGAGCGAGGATCGGGGCTGGCGGCGGCTGATCGCGTCGTGCGTGAGTCCGGGGGTGTGGGCGACCGCGATGCCGTTTCCGAGTGTTCTCGGCTATTCCTACTGTTACAGCGTGCGCGTCCTCGGCGGCATTGTCGTGGTCGATCTCGGCTGGGACTCCGACGAGGCATGGCAGGTGTTCCAAGCCGGGCTGCAGCGCGCGGGTGCCGCGCTCGACGAGATCGTCGGAGTCGTGGCCACCCATGTGCATCCGGATCACTATGGTCTCGCCGGACGGATCAAGGCGGACACCGATGCCTGGATCGCGGTGCACGCCGCCGAAACCCAGTACGTTGTCGGCGGCGGGGACCGCGCCGACAAGGCTGAGCAGCTGACCGACTGGCTGCGCGCGTGCGGTGTCCCGCGCAACGACGGACTGGCGGGGGAAGTGACACGACTGGTCACGTCGATGGCCTCGGTGCCGCCGGATGTCGTTCTGGCCGACGGTGATTCAGTTCCCGACACTGACGGCGCGTTGATCGCCGTGCACACGCCCGGCCACACCGCGGGGCACCTGTGCTTCCACGATCGCAGCCGAGGGCTGCTGTTCACCGGTGACCATGTGCTGCCCCGGGTGACCCCGAACGTGTCCAAGCGGCCCGGATCGAGCGCGGATCCACTGGGTGACTTCGTCGATTCGCTGAATCTGTTGCGCGACATCGACGAATCCACGCTTGTGCTACCGGGCCACGAATGGCCGTTCGACAGGTTGAGTGACCGGCTCGGCGTGCTCTCCGAGCACCACGCCCACCGGCTCGGCGAGATCGCGCAGGCCGTCGAGCAGGGGGCTGCCACCGTTTGGGAAGTGGCTAACGCGCTCCGCTGGTCGCGACCGTTCGACCGATTCGACGCGCGAGCGCAGCGCCAGGCGCTGGGGGAGACCTATGCGCACCTGCACCGGCTCGAGCACGACGGTCGACTGGGAACGCGCGTGCGCAACTCGGGCACGATCGAATGGCATGCGCCGCTGGGCAATTAGCCCCGAGCAGGTGGTCGGCGAGGATTGGGACGCCTCGCCGACCTCCTCGATCAGCCGTGCAGCGACTGGTACTCCAGGTAGTCCTCGATGCCGTGGCGACCCATCTCCCGTCCGATGCCCGACAGCTTCAAGCCGCCGTGCGGTGCCCGCATGTCGATCGGTGCACCGTTGATCCGCACCCGGCCAGTCCTGATCCGGCCGGCGACAGCGCGCGCGTGGTCAGGGTCCGCAGCCCAAACTCCGCCCGCGAGACCGTAATCGGTGTCGTTGGCGATCCGGACAGCATCGTCCTCGTCGTCGAACGGAATGATCACTAGCACCGGCCCGAAGACCTCTTCACGAGCAATCCGGTCGTCGTTGGTACCGGAGAAAACCGTGGGGCGAACATAGAATCCGCGATCCAGTCCCTCGGGTCGGTCGAGTCCACCGGCCACCAGGGTGACACCTTTGCCGATGGCGCGCTCGATGTGTGATCGCACCCGATCGTACTGATCGCGGTTGGCCAGCGGACCGAGGTGCGTCGCGCGGTCGGTCGGATCACCGACGATGAAGGATTTCGCGGTCAGCGCGGCCAGGGCTTCGGCTTCGGCCAGTCGATTCCGCGGTACGAGTACCCGGGTGAGCGCACCGCACGCCTGACCGGAATTGCGGAACGCGTCCTGGATGCCGACGGTGATCGCGTGGTCGAGATCCGCGCCGGGCAGGATCACATTGGCGGACTTGCCACCGAGTTCGAGCGCCACCTTCTTGATCGACCGGGCCGCCAGTTCCATCACCCGGCTGCCGGCCCGGACCGAGCCTGTGAGCGACACCATGTCGACGCCGGGATGGGTCACCATCGCCTCGCCGACCTCGGGCCCGGTCCCCGTGACGATATTGAGTACACCCGCAGGCAGCCCGCTCTTCTCGGTGTAGCCGGGCAGCAGGAACGGCGTCAGCGGCGCGACTTCGCTCGACTTCAGTACGACGGTGCATCCGGCCGCGATGGCCGCACCCGCCTTGAGGCACACCGATCGAATTGGGCCGTTCCACGCGGTGATCGCCCCGACGACACCGGCCGGCAGGCGCCGCACCGACGCCGTACCCACTTGCTCCGCCCAGAGAATCTCCGGAAGCGCGTCGGCGAAATTGCGCAGATCCCGCACCGTCATATCCGTGGATGCGCGCTGAGCCCATGTCACCGGCTGACCGATTTCGGCGACGATCGTGTCGGTCACCTCGTCGGCGTTGGCCTCGATCTGATCGGCCCATGCGCGCAGGACCGCTACCCGATCGTCGACAGTGGAGTGGGACCAATCATCGAATGCGACGGTCGCCGCGGAGACCGCGGCGTCGACATCTGCGGTGGTACCGCGGGCCACCTCCGCGATGACTTCTTCGGTCGCTGGATTGACGACCTCGATGACGCTATCGGCGGTGGATTCCTGCCACTGACCACCGACGTAGATCTGAGTTTCCCTTTTCACTGCGGTGTCCTCTTCTGCTCTGGAGCGTTCACATGCCTGGTCACGAGGCCAGCAAGCGCGGATCGATGACCGGTTTGATCTCGCTGAGGTTCTGCATTCCCCGCAGCGCTGCTGTCACGTCGTGCAAGCCGTACCGTGTCGTCATGAGCCGGTCGAAATCGAATTCCTGCTTCGCCTGGCTCAAGAACTGCATCGCTTTCCAATAGTGCGAATCATCGGCCGACATCGACCCGATGATGTCGAGATGGTTCTTCATGATCTTCGCGGGCTGAATCGTCACGTGATGTGGACCGACCTGCCCGCCGACCAGGAACCGACCGCCCCGGCGCACCATGTCGAGACCTTCCGCGAACGCGCTGCCCGCACCGGACCACTCCTGCACGATCTCCGCGCCGTTCCCGCCGGTCAGTTCACGGACTGTGCTGACCCGGGTCTCGGCGTCCGGGGCGTCATCGACCGAGATGAGATCGGTCGCGCCCCACTCACGGGCCAATTCCAGCCGCGCGGCCGGTGCGCCGATCACGATGATGCGCGCTGCGCCCGACCGCTTGGCCAACGCCGTGGCGAACAGTCCTAGCGGTCCCGGCCCCTGGATGACGACGGTCTGCCATGGTTCGATCCGGCCGAGCCGCTCGTACGCGGCGATGACGGTGCGCAGTGCGCAACTGCCCGCCGACGCCCATTCCGGCGCGACGTCATCGGGGACTTTGATTTTGCGCGACGACGGATATACGTAGCAGTACTCGGCGAAGCCACCGACCAGATACGGATGGTTATCGCAGTTGTCGCCATAGTTCCTGCGATGCGAGCACAGGTTCGGCTGGCCGGCGACCGCACAGTGGTAGCAGGTACCGCACCGCCCCTGGGTGAACACGATCCGGTCGCCCATGGCCACCCGGCCGCCGCCGGTGTAGCCGATGTCGTCACCGGCCATCGACACCACCACCCCGGTCATCTCGTGACCCGGCACGACCGGTGGAACGATCGGGCGAACTCCACCCGCGTGCAGGGAACCGTCCCACACATGCACGTCACTGCCGCAGACCGTCGCCGCTTCGATACGGACGAGAAGTGCACCGGGTTCCAGATCGGGGATCGGGAGTTCGCGGACCTCGAGGTCGGCGCCGAATTCGGTGATCACCGCAGCGCGGCTCGTCGCGGGAATGTCGAAGTTGGCTGTCATTTCCCCGCTCCCGTCGTCGCTGTGGTCGACGCCTTGACTTCGGCTCGTTCGAGCGCTGTGCGCCAAGCGTCGACGACCAATCCGCCTGCGTCGCCGTTCTTTTCGCGTTGGTCGATCCACCGCTGCCTGGCCTCGAGCAGCATCGGATCCAGCACGGCGAGCTGCTCCGCGGTCAACTCGTAGTAATCGACATCGCCCTTCGTCTTCTCCATGCCGAGCTCGCGCTGCTTGACGGTCGCCGCGGCCGCCGACGCCATAGCCACGGTATTGGCCTCATCCATGGCCTTCTGCACATTCGCGGGCAGCCCATCGAAAACGTCCTGCGATACGGCCATCACCACAAGAGAGGCGCCGATGCGCGCGTTGGTGGTCGCGGAATCGATCACCTCGTCGAAGCGATACGGGAGAATGGATTCCAGGGTATTCACCGCGCTGTCGACGGTTCCACGCTGCAGCGCTTCATATTCCTCCGCCCCTGGAATGTTGACCGAGGCGCTGCCCATGATCGCCAGCGCCGCCAGCGCCACGGACTCGAACACGCGCTCGGTCAGCCGCAGTGCTCGGTCGGACTCGCGTTGCCAGCGAGGCCCTGGTTCTCCGCCGGACGGAGGTACCGGCAAAGCCATGCTTACGACCATCTCACCGCCGCCCGTCGAGTTCGTATATACGGTCAGTTGTTCTCATGTTGGAACACATTAGGCGTGATGGCAGTCACAGGTCAAGGCCTCCCCGGCTGGCCCCGCTGCATTCGCCGCCTATCGATCTTGTTGTTTTCGCAGGTGGGGACACTACTTGACGTGGGATGTGGATCATGCGTACCGTGTTCGTAATCAAGTCCAACTATCCGGATATAGAAACACGGTGGTTCGATGACCGCCTACGACCCACCCCACGCACTCGCAGAATCACCTTCTGCGGCAACGGCATCCACCGCCGACGCGCCGCCGAACACCATGCCTAAGGTGGCCTTCGCCAGCTTCATGGGCACGGTGATCGAGTTCTACGATTTCGGGATCTACGGCACAGCTGCTGCGCTCGTCTTCGCCCACGCGTACTTCCCCGCCCTCGGTGAATCGACCGGCACGATCGTCTCGTTCGCGACGCTGGGCGTGGCGTTCGTCGCCAGGCCGGTCGGCGCAGTGCTGTTCGGGCATTTTGGTGATCGGCTCGGGCGGAAGAAGACCCTCGTGGCGACGATGAGCCTGATGGGCATCGCCACCGTGCTCATCGGCCTGCTCCCGACGTCCGCGTCGATCGGCATCGTGGCACCGGTGGCCTTGATCCTGCTGCGGACCGCACAGGGCATGGCGGCAGGTGGCGAGTGGGCGGGGCGCGGCCTTGTTCACCGCCGAGAACGCCCCGAAGGAGTCGCGCGGATTCTGGTCCGCGTTCACGCCGTTGGGCGGGGCTGTGGCGAACATTCTCGCGCTCGCGACCTTCCTGCTCACCAGCACGGTCATGAGCGACGGCGATTTCGCGGCTTGGGGCTGGCGGGTGCCGTTCCTCATCAGCATCGTCCTGGTCGCGTTCGGTCTGTACGTGCGGTTGAGTTTGGAGGAGACGCCGGTCTTCGAGCAGGAGGGCGACCGTCACGATCGCAGCTCGCTGTCGTTCAAGGACGCGGTGAGCAATCAGTGGCGCGAGATCCTGATCGGCGCGGGCGCGCTGGTGTTCTCCTTCGCGTTCGGCTACATCAGCATCGCCTACCTCACCAACTACGGCACCGCGACCCTCGATCTGAGCTACGCGGCCGTGCTCGGCGCGGGCATGATCGGCAACGTCATCAACGGGCTGTCGATGGTGTCCGCGGCCGCGCTCTCCGATCGCATCGGGCGGCGCAAGGTCCTCATCGGCACCTGCGTCGTCAGTATCCCGTGGGGCTGGTGCTGTTCCCGATTCTGGACACCGAGTCGGTTGCCGCGTTCTGCCTCGGGGTGGCCGGGACGTTCGGCATCGCGGGCCACGGGTTCGGCATCGCGGGCGCGTTCCTGTCGGAGCTGTTCCACACCCGCTACCGCTACACCGCGGCTGGGCTGGCCTACAGCGGTGCGGCCATCGTCGGCGGCGCGTTGCCGCCGGTCCTCGCGACGGGCATGATCGATCGGTTCGGTAGTTTCAGCTTCGGAGTGCTGCTCGCCGGCTACAGCGTGGTGAGCCTGTTCTGCTCGATCGCCGTGTGGGAGACACGCGGCACCGACCTCAGTGCGGATCCCACCGTAGGAGGCGAGAAGACATGGCGCTGACCATCACCGCGTTGTCCACCGGCCGAGCCCTCGGCCTCCAGCGACCAGCCAACACCTACCTGCGTGGGCGGGGCCGGACGATCGATGTCCCGCTGATCATGTTCGTGATCGAAGGGGGTCCGGACGGCCCGACCGTCGTCGACACCGGGGCCGACGCTTCCGGCGGCGAACCGTTCCACAACCTCAGGGTGGAACAGACCGACGACGAGCGGCCCGACGCCGCCCTGCGCACGCTCGGCATCGACCCGGGCGACGTCGCCACCGTGATCAACACCCACCTGCACTGGGACCACAGCTCCAACAACCACCTATTTCCCAATGCGCGCGTCGTCCTGCAGCAGCGTGAACTCGATTTCGCGCGCGATCCGGTGTGATGGCACCGACGCCAGTTCGAGATGATCAACGATCTGCGACCTGCCTGGATGCGGGCCGAAGATCAGATCTTCGCGGTGGACGGTGACGTCACCCTTGCCCCCGGAAGTTCGGTGGTCACGCTGCCCGGCCACACGCCCGGATCACAAGGTGTCCTGGTCGAGGCGGCCTCGACTCGCTATCTCATCGCGGGTGACTGCGTGTATATCTACGAGAACTGGGCCCGTGACGCCGAGGTAGCCCATATCCCGGCGGGTCTCTACACCGACCTGGTCGCCTACGAGCAGAGTCTGCGCCGGATCGAGACTTTCGACTGCGAAGTGATCCCAAGCCACGACCCGCTGGTGATCGAGCGGCGGGTGTTCGATTGACCGTCGATCCCGCGTCCTACGAGGTCCACGCACTGCACTACTCGTCACGGCCCACCACAGCCGCCGCCAAGTTCTACCTGACCCGCCCGCGCGTGATCTGAGTGAATCGCCCGATGACCGGGCGGGAGTAACTGGTGATCAGTGTAAAGACAGGTCCTCCCTCATGTGGCGGGACGTACGTAATGTCCGAGTAAAGGACGCCTCGAGTCCGAGCCTGACTGCCGACGTCGTCGGCGCGTCGGCGCAATAAGCCGACCGACACGATAGGGGCCACCGCCCGATGCCAGACACATCACGTAGGAAATTCTTCGCGCTGACCGGGCTGGCACTGGCCGGTGTGGCGGCTGCCGGATGTTCTTCGAGCGGAATGCCGTGGAGCGGTGGCGAGGATGTGGCGCTCGACCGCGCTGTGGACGGCGCACGCACCCTAGTCGCGTACTTCTCGCTGCCGTTGACCGATGATCCGAACGGGATGAACGAGGACGAGGCGAACAGCACGCATGTCGTCGACGGACAAGTCCTCGGCAATACTCAGTTTGTCGCGCAACTGATTCAAGCCCGGCTGGGCGCCGACATCTTCCGAATCGAGACCGTGGAACCCCTCCCGCTCGACTTCGGGGTTCTCGAACAGCAGGCGCTGCGGGAACAAGAGTCCGGCGCTCGGCCGGAATTGAAGGCGCTCATCCCGAACCTGGCGGACTACGACGCCGTCTTCATCGGCTACCCGATCTATTGGTACGACATGCCGATGCCCGTGTACACCTTCCTGGAAAAACACGACTTCGGCGGCAAGGCCGTCATTCCGTTCACCACCCACGGCGGTAGTCGACTCTCCGGAACCGTCGAGATCATCGCCGACAAGCTGGCGAACTCGACGGTGGTCAGCGATGCGTTCACGATCTCGCGCGACGACATGAACGACGCCGAATCCGAAGTCCGCAGCTGGCTCGCCGGCATGGTCTGAGGACGCACGTGAGCACGAAACTCAAGAAGCCAATTCTGATCGTTGTCGCTGTTCTGGTCATGCTGGTGTGCGTTTACGACAATCTGCAGAATGTGCGTGCCTTCGCCCTGGGTTCGCCCGTGTCGGTCAGTCAGGGTGTGGCATGAATCTGCTGCGCACACTCGCATTCTGGAGCTGCGCGGTCATTTTCCCACTGCCGCTGATATTCACCTATTACTCGATGGCCAGGGAGCCCGAGCAACTCAGGTTCTACATCGTCATCGGCCTCACCGCCTATTCGTGGTGGCTGCTGTCCATCTTGCTGAGTGTCCGGTCGAGACGGCTCGAGCGGATCGTCGGTCTGCCCGCGATCTACGGTCTGCACGGCATGCTCGGTCTGGCCGCGGTGTCCATGGCGTTCGTTCATCGCGACAATTCCTACTCCGGAAACCAGCTGGCGATCTTCCTGGGGGACTGGGCGTTCTATCTGGCGCTCGGAGTGCTCTGCTTCTCGGTGTTCTTCCTGAGCGGCTGGCTCGTCGACCGGGTGACAGTGCTCCTGAAAGCCAAACAGGTACTCGAAGTCGTCTTCCGGCACCAGTTCTCAGTCTGGGTTCATCGGCTGAATCTCGTTGTGGTGGGGATGATCTGGTTGCACGCGCACCAACTCATCCGGGTCAACCAGTACTTCCCGTTCATGGTCTTGCTCGACCTCTACACGGTGACGGTGCTGAGCGTCTACGCCTGGCGCAAGTGGATCGCGCCGGACAGCTACCTCGCGGGCGCGGTTATCGCCAACGAACCGGAGCACGGCACTCGCAAGGTGTCGGTGGAACTCGATGCCGAAGCGGCCGAGGTACGGCCGGGCGACTTCTTCTTCCTGCGTGTCGAAGGTGAATCCGGGGTGAGTAGGGAATGGCATCCGTTCTCGGTGACCGACGACGATCAGCGGACCTTGAAGTTCACGATCCGTCAGCACGGCGATTTCACCCGCAAGCTCACCGACGTTCCGGTGGGCGCCCGGGTGCGCTTCGAGGGACCGTACGGGCGCTTCGAATCCCTCGTCCAGAAACACGACGAGCAGGCCCCGCTGGTGTTGCTCGGAATGGGTGCAGGCGTCGCGCCACTGCTCAGCCTGGCCGCCGCCCATCACACCACGCGAAACATCCACCTGCTGTGGGCCGTTCGCAGCGAAGAGGATGCCTACTATCGCGACACCCTCGAGAAATACCAGGCCGCGGCCGACGGTCGCATGCAGGTGAACATCAGTGTCGGACGATTCCACCGCGAAAACCTCACAGAATTGCTCCCGAAACAGACCCTGGCCGAAGGTGCCTTCTTTGTGGTCGGCCCGAACCCGGCCGTGCTGGCCAATCAGCGCCTACTACGCCGAATGGGCGTCTCTTCACGACGAATTCATCAGGAACAACTCACCATGTGAAGGCAGGAAACATGCCAGGAGAAAACGGAATCAACCTCAGTCGACGTGGTCTGCTGGCGGCAGCCGGAATTGTCGCCGCCGTACCACTCGTCGGGACGGCGTGCGCACAATCGTCAGAACCCGCACCCGCGTCGAATGACAACGGCACCGCGACGTTGACCCAGCGACGCAAGCTCCGCGATCTCGCGGTGTCCGCGGTCGGTTTGGGCGTGCAGAACATGAGCCGCACCTATCAGACGACGTTGCCCAACCGGTCGGATATGCACAAGATCATCCGATCCGCCTACGACGACGGGGTGACCTTCTTCGATGCCGCCGAGGCCTATGGTCCGCACAAGGTGGAGCGAATTCTGGGTGAAGGTGTCGCGCCGTTCCGCGACGAGATCGTGATCGCGACCAAGTTCGGTTGGGACATCGATCAGGAAACCGGACAGCGGCGCAGCGGCCAGACCAATTCCCGCCCGGATCACCTCAGACGCGTCGTCGACGGCATGCTTCGGCGTCTGAACACCGACCGGATCGACCTGCTCTACCAACACCGGGTCGACCCACAGGTGCCGATCGAGGATGTGGCGGGTGTGGTCAGGGAACTGAAGGACCAAGGCAAGGTGCTGAACTGGGGCCTGTGCGAAATGGGTCCCGACACCTTGCGGCGCGCCAACGCCGCCCTGCCGGTGACCGCGGTACAGAGCGAATACTCGATGCTGTGGCGTGGACCGGAGCAGACGGTACTCGGCATCTGCGAGGAACTCGGGATCGGATTCGTGCCGTGGAGCCCGCTCGGCGTCGGCTTCCTCACCGGCGCGATCGATGCGAATACGCGCTTCGCCCAAGGCGACATCAGGGGCATCGAGAGCCGCTTCTCCCCGGAGAACCTGCCGCGCAACCTGGCGTTGGTCGACCTGCTGAAGAATTGGGCGGCCCGCAAACAGGCCACCCTCGGACAGATCGCGCTCGCCTGGCTGCTGGCCCAGAAGCCATGGATCGTTCCCATTCCAGGTACGACGCAGATGGCACACATGCTCGAGAACAACGGGGCCGCCTCGGTCGAGTTCAGCGCGGCCGAAATCGCTGAGTTGACTGCGGCGGTCGCGGCGATCCAGGTCCAGGGTGCTCGGTTGCCCGACGCGGTGCAGGTGTTCTCCGATGTCGAGGCACCGCCCAAGGCGTAGTCAGTCGGTGACGGGCCATTGCACGGTGACGGGCTCGAGGAATTCGCGGATCCCCGCTTCCCCGCGTTCGCGGCCGACTCCGCTCGTCTTCCATCCGCCGTTGGGTGCGTCGGTGCGGGTCGGGCCGCCGCCGTTGACGGTCACGAGGCCGACGTCGAAGCGGTCGGCGATGGCAAGGGCCTCGTCGACCGGGCCGAAGAGGCTGGCATGCAGCCCGAAGGACGAGTCGTTGGCGATGGCGATGGCGTTCTCGATGGTTTCGTAGGGCTGCAGGGTCGCGACGGGGCCGAAGATCTCCTCCTGGTTGATGCGCGCGTCGTTCGGAAGTCCTCCGATCAGCGTGGGGCGCACCCACCATCCACCGTCGGTGTCGGGCAGTGCACCCTCCGCGATGATCGTGCCGCCGTCCTCGATCGCGGAGTCGATGTACTCCTGGACGCGTGCGCGGTGAGGTTCACTGATGACAGGTCCGACGAGATTCGACGCGTCTCGGGGATCGCCGACGCGGACCGTCGCGTAGTACTCGCGGCTGGCCTCGATGAACTCCTGCATGCGGTCCTGCTGCACGAGGATTCGCGTCGGAGACGCGCAGCCCTGCCCCGCATTACGCAGGTAGCGGGAATGAATGGGCCCGGCAACCTGCGCCGGATCCGCCGATGGCAGCACGATTGCGGCGGACTTGCCGCCCAGCTCGAGCACGACGTCGCGCAGTCCGTCGGCCGCGCTCTTCATCACCGCGGTCCCGGCCGGAACCGATCCGGTGAAGCTGACCTTGGCGACTCGCGGATTCCGGATGAGCCCCTGGGCGATGTCGACGCCGCCCGCGATCGAGCTCACCGCTCCCGCCGGCAGACCGGCTTCGTCGGCCCACTTCGCGAACTCGAGCAGGATCAGCGGTGAGTGTGGCGACGACAGCATGACGCTCGGGCAGCCCGCCGCGAAAGCCGAACCCACCTTCATCGCAGCGAACATGAGCGGATAGTTGTAGGCGGCGATGGCGGCGACGACACCCACCGGCCGATAAATGACCTTGGCTTCGTTCGGCGGCGGGCCATCCTGCCGTCCGAGGTACTCCGTACGGTCGATCAATGCGGACTCGGCGGAGAAGCGAAGAACCCTGAGCGGAGAATCCAGGTGCAGTCCCGGAGCCGTGGACAGCGGGGTTCCCACCTCCGCGATCGTGAGGTCGAGGATTTCGTCCTTGCGGGCTTCGATGATGTCCGCAAGCCGGTGCAGAGCGGCGCTGCGTTCCTCGGGTGAGCCCAACTTACCGACCGCCGAGTCTGCGGCAGCAACTGCGTGTTCGACCTGGTCGAGCGATGCGGCCCGAACTTCGGCGATCACCTGTCCGGTCGCCGGATTGGTGACCGAGATGGTCTCGCCCTGTCCGCGCTCGTAGGAATCGCCGATCTTGAGGTCGTAATCGGTCTTCACGGTGCTGTTCATGGTGCTCAAACGCCTTCCGGGGGGGAGGGGCAGATTTTCGAGGGCTTCGCGTCGCCAGCGACGATCAGCGGGCTATTCGGTGATTCTTCCCGCTTGCAACTCAGCGATGCATACTATACACATAGTTTAGGAAGTCCCGAGATGCCGGTCACAGTCCGGGGCCATGTGGAGCGAGTGTCTCCGACCCGAAGAACGCGATCCGCCGCAGCACACCGAGAACAACCCGAGGAGTCGTTTCCTATGCGTATGAAGGCCGCCGTCATGGTCGAGCAGGGGCTGCCGCAGCCATTTGCCGCGAGCAAGCCGTTTCATATCGAAGAGGTGGATCTCGACGGGCCGTACCAGGGTGAGGTGCTCGTCGAGGTGAGCGCAGCCGGTGTCTGTCATTCCGACCTGTCGGTCGTCGAAGGGCAGCGCAAGCGGACTGTCCCGGTCGTCGGTGGCCACGAAGGCGCCGGGATCGTTCGTGAGGTCGGCTCCGGCGTCGTCGGTCTCGAGCCGGGCGACCACGTGGTCATGTCCGCCGCCGGAGGGTGCGGGCAGTGCCGGTACTGCACCGCGGGGCGTCCGGGAATCTGTGACCGGATCGGCGTTAGTCGATCCCAGGGTCTGCTGCCCAACGGCGAACGCCGACTGAGCTTGCGCGGTGAGCCGTTGTACCACTACAGCGGCGTTTCATGTTTCGCCCAGTACGCGGTGACGACACCCGGCAGCCTGGTCAAGATCGACAAGGACATCCCGCTCGATGTCGCCGCCATCTTCGGCTGTGCGGTCGTCACCGGTGCCGGAGCTGTGATCAACGCGGCACGTGTCCGCCCCGGCGACGCCGTCGCCGTCGTCGGTCTCGGCGGCGTCGGGCTGACATCGGTGATGGCGGCAAAGGCGTCCGGAGCGTCCATCATCATCGGAATCGATCTGCTGGACGGCAAGTTCGATATCGCCGAAGAACTGGGATGCACGCACACATTCAATGCCGCCGACCCGGAACTTGTCGCCAAGATCCGTGATCTCACCGCTGGCGGTGTCGATTTCGCATTCGAGCTGACCGCGAATCAGAACGCCATGAACGCCGCATTCGACTACACCCGCAAGGCCGGCGAGATCGTGTGCGTCGGGGTGGGTCGTGCCGACTCCCGCCTCGAATTCCTCAACACTCGACTGGTGTCCGAGGACAAGGTGATTCGCGGGGCAATGCTCGGTTCGGGTGTCGCCGAGCGCGACATCCCCCGGTATCTGGGTCTCTTCCGTGACGGAAAGCTTCCGGTCGACAAACTCCAGTCGAGCGCTATCACTTTCGACGACCTGAACGAGTCCTTGGATCATCTCCACAGCGCCACCGTGATCCGCCAGATGCTCGATCCGCACGCCTGATCGCACCGCAGACTACTGAAGGGAAACGATCCAATGATCATCAAAAAGGAAATCTTCATCGACGGTGAGTGGACCGCGCCCGCTTCCGAGACCGACCCCATCGTCGTCCAGAACCCGGCGACCGACGAATACATCGCGCAGGTACCGACGTGCGGTGCCGAAGACGTCGACCGAGCGGTGAAAGCCGCGAGCGCGGCGTTCAGTGGATGGTCGACCACCACGGTTACCGAACGCGTCGAATACTTCCACCGCCTCCACGAGATCGCTTTGCGCCGCGAGGAGGAAATCCTTCGCACCATCGTCAGCGAGATCGGACATCCGATCGAGCGTGCCCGCGTCAACCAGACCGGTGCCGGTATCGCCGATCTCGGCATGCTTGCGGAGTACCTTGGCGACATCACCTGGGAAGAGAAGCTCGGTGAGACCCGGATCCGGCGTGTTCCAGCAGGTGTGGTCGCCGCGATCACGCCATGGAACGCGCCGCTGCGCGCCATCGCGATCAAGGCCGGTGCGGCCATGGCTGCGGGCTGCACGGTGGTCCTCAAGGGCAGTGAAATCGCGCCGTTGACGTCCTTCATCTTCGCCGAAATGGTCGAGGAGGCAGGTTTTCCGCGCGGTGTGTTCAACCTGGTCTCCGGTTCCGGCTCGGAGGTCGGCGAGCCCATGGCCACGCATGACCTCGTCGAGCTGGTTTCACTCACCGGCTCGGTTCGCGCCGGCAGCCGGGTGATGGAGCTCGCCGCACGGTCGGTCAAGCGTGTCGCGCTCGAGCTCGGCGGTAAGTCGGCCAACATCATCCTTCCCGATGCGGATCTCGCGCACGCGGTCGACGTGGGTATCGAGGATGCGTTCCGTTCGTCCGGCCAGGTGTGCGGTGCGCTGTCGCGGATGCTGGTTCCCGCCTCGCGTGTCGACGAAGTGAAAGAGCTTGTGGCGCAGAAGGTGAACTCCTTCGTCGTCGGTGACCCGTTCGATTCCGCGTCGCAGCTCGGCCCGGTGGCATCCGAGGCGCAGCGCGCTCGCGTCGAGGCCTACATCCAAAAGGGAATCGACGAGGGGATGACCCTCCTCGCGGGAGGAACCGGACGACCCGATGGCCTCGACACCGGTTCCTACGTTCGTCCCACGGCATTCCTCGGCACCAATGAGCACACGCTGGCCCGGGAGGAGATCTTCGGGCCCGTGCTAACGGTCATCCCGTTCGAGGACGACGGGGATGCGGTCCGGATCGCCAACGATTCTCAGTACGGTCTGGCGGGCGCGGTCTGGTCGGGAAACCAGGAACGCGCACTCGCGGTGGCGGAGCAGATCCGCACGGGGCGCGTGCGGGTC
The DNA here is from genome assembly GCF_042719655.1 of Nocardia sp. NPDC058518. Lineage (NCBI taxonomy): Bacteria > Bacillati > Actinomycetota > Actinomycetes > Mycobacteriales > Nocardiaceae > Nocardia > Nocardia sp. NPDC058518. Next base: position 362,332 of record NZ_JBHXNJ010000001.1, on the reverse strand, counting down.
AACGGTGCGCCGGTGGACAAGCGGGCTCCGCACGGTGGCTTCAAGCTCTCGGGAATCGGGCGTGAGCAGGGCCGAATCGGTATCGAGGAGTTCCTGGAGTACCAGACGCTGTCGATCTGACGGCGAAATTCTGCGTGATGGTGCAGGGTTCTTGACCCTACATAAATAGGCGCATAGTATGTCTATATAAGCCCCGGTGTCATCTGTCCGCGACGTGAACCGCTGTTGCGGCAACAGATCGCCCCATGAGAATCGAAATCAAGGAGGCCCTGACATGACGGCTCTCGAAGGCGTCCGGGTCGTAGATCTGGGCCAGTTCTATTTCGCCCCCTACGCCACCATGTTGATGGCACGCATGGGAGCCGAGGTCATCAAGGTCGAGGCCCCGGCCGGAGATCCGTATCGTCGACTGCCGACGGCGGACGAGGAGGGTGCTTCCGTTCAGTTCCACCTCCTCAACGCGGGCAAGCGGATGATGCGGCTCGACCTCAAGAGCGAGGAGGGCCGGGCAGTCTTCCGCGACCTGATGAAGAACACCGATATCCTGGTCCAGAACCTCTCGCCCGGTGCGATGGAACGGTTCGGTCTCGACTTCGAGTCACTCTCGGCGGAGAACCCCCGACTGATCATGGCTTCAGGCACGGGTTTCGGGTCCTTCGGGCCGCTGGCGGGCAGGCCCGCGATGGACCTCACGGTCCAGGCGCGGTCCGCGATCATGAGCACCACCGGGTTCGATGAGGGACCGCCGCTGCGCACGGGTCCCTCGGTCGTCGACTTCATGGGATCGGCCCACCTGTTGTCCGGTGTGCTCGCGGCGCTCTATCACCGTGAGCACACCGGCAAGGGGCAGCATGTCGAGGTCGCGCTGCAGGACGCGATCATTCCCAGCCTTGCGTCGAATATCGCCGGCTACGTGCACAGCGGTGGAACCATCCCCGAGCGAACCGGCAACCGCAACGGCGGGCTCGCGGTATCGCCGTACAACGCGTACCAGACCAAGGACGGGTGGATCGCGCTGATCTGCCCGACCGATGCGCACTGGACGCGACTGCGGGCCCTGATGAACGAACCGGCGGCCGACGAGGGTCGCTTCGACACCATGGCCGGGCGGTGCGCCGACATGGACGACCTCGACGCCGTCGTCGGCCGGTGGACTGCGGGCAAACTCAAAGACGAGCTGTCCGCCCAGCTGGAAAACGCGCAGATACCGAATGCTCCCGTGGTCACGCTCGGCGAGCTGCTGGTCGACCCGCACGTCGAAGAGCATGGCGTCGTCCGGTGGCTCGACGATGACAAAGGACGCTTCATCACCTTCGGGAATCCGATCTTTCTGTCGCAATCCGCGACCGTCCAACCCACCCGTGTCGGTCCGCTGGGGCGCGACACCGAGAACATCCTCTCCGAGGAGCTCGGCTACTCCACCGACCATATCGAGCGCCTTCGCAGCTCGGGTGCCATCTAGCAGAAAGGGGCCAACGCATGGCCGTGACCATGGAGCTTGTGGAGCGGATCCGGCAGCACGTCGGTGACACCTCCCACCCCATCCGGGCGACCATCGACCCGCTCATGTCGCAGCGGTACGCACGCGCGATCGGTGAGACCGACCAACTGTACTTCGACGAAGAGTACGCGAGGTCGAAAGGTTATGCCGGACTGGTTGTTCCGCCGAACTGCCTGCCGTCCTACATGGACTGGACCGACGGCGGACCAGAGGAGGATCTGCGGATCGACGGTACGCCCGTGGCCGAGATGCAGTGGATCCCCACAGAAGGCGTACGGATTATGGGAGGCGGCGAGGAGATGTTCTTCCACGCCCCGCTCATCGCCGGAACCGAGGTGATTCTCACCGAGGAACTCGAGGACATCGCCGCGCGTGAATCCAAGTCCGGGCTGATGTTCGTTATCCGCATCCGTCATCGGTACGTGACCGCAGACGGAGAACTCATCATGACTTCTGTGAGGACGGTGCTCGGCCGATGACGACGACCGCAGTCAACAATATCGAGCGGTTCGCCGACGATATCGAGGTCGGGGACGCGATCCCCGCGGTGATCCACCGCCCGACCGAAGTCCAGTTGTTCCGATACTGCGCGGTCACGTGGAACGCTCACCGCATCCACTTCGACGCGGCCTACGCCGAGTCCGAGGGCTACCCGAACGTTCTCGTACAGTCCCACCTGCACGGAGCGTTCTTCACCAGCCTGTGCACGGGATGGGCGGGCGAACACGGAGATCTGCGCCGACTCCAGTACTCGGTTCGTCGTTTCGCTTGCCCCGGAGATCTTCTGGCGGTTCGGGGTACGGTCGAGTCCATCGATGATTCGGTCGATGGCGGCGTGCTCGTGCGGGTAGAACTGCGCGAGGTGCGCGAATCCGACGGTGCCGATTGCGCCATCGGTGACGCTGACATCTTCCTTCCGCACCGCTCGGCCGTCGCCGGTGGAGAGGGTGAGAAGCGATGACCGCGGCGTTGCGCATCGGTAACGTCTCCGGCTTTTACGGCGACCGCTTGTCCGCTGCCCGGGAGATGCTCGAGGGTGGTGACATCGACGTTCTCACCGGCGACTACCTGGCCGAGCTCACCATGTACATCCTGTGGAAAGCCAAGGGCGCGGGTCGTCCCGGGTATGCGTCGACGTTCCTGACGCAGATGAAAGAGGTTCTCGGGACCTGCGTAGACCGCGGTATCAAGATCGTTGTCAACGCAGGTGGACTCGATCCGAAGGCGCTGGCCGACGCGATCCGAGACCTGGCTGCCGAGAAGAATGTCTCTCCGGCCATCGCCTATATCACCGGTGACGACCTCATGCCCCGGTTGGATGAGCTCCGCGAGGCTGGAGTCGACTTCCAGAACATGGATACCGGCGAGGTCCACGGCGAGAGCTCACCGACCCCGGCGACCGCGAACGCCTACCTCGGTGCGCGCGGGATCGCTCACGCGCTGAGCGCCGGCGCCGATATCGTCATCTGCCCTCGTGTCACCGACGCGTCGCTGGTAGTCGGTCCGGCGATGTGGAAATTCGGTTGGGACATGGCCGATTACGACCGCCTAGCGGGCGCGGTGGCTGCCGGTCACGTCATCGAATGTGGTGCTCAAGCCACCGGCGGTAACTATGCTTTCTTCGAGGAGATCGAGAACCCGATCCGCCCGGGCTTCCCGATCGCGGAGATCTACCCCGACGGCTCCTCGACGATCACCAAGCACGAGGGCACCGGCGGACTGGTCTCGGTCGGCACCGTCACCGCTCAGCTGGTGTACGAGGTGGGCGAACGTAACTACCTCAACACCGATGTGACGCTCGATCTCGGTTCGATCGAGCTGACACAGGAAGGGCCCGATCGGGTTCGGCTGTCGGGTGTCCGGGGGCAGGCTCCGCCGTCCACCGTGAAGGTGACGATGAATTGCGTCGGTACCTACAACCAATCGATGACATTCGCCATCCCCGGCGACGATGTCGAGGCGAAGGCCGCGCTGGCGCAAGCAGGAATGCTCGAGGCGCTCGGGGGAGCCGCGCAATTCGATTCGGTGGACTTCCGGCTTGTCCGTACCGACCAGCCCGGCGCGACACTCAACGAGCTCTCCGTCGCCAAACTCGTTGCGAAGTTCTCGTCCTACGACAAGGACAAGCTCGGGCGCCGGATCTTCGATGCGGCGATGAGTCTCGCGCTCTCCAGCTATCCCGGGATCTACTTCCAGGACGAGAAGCAGCAGCGCCCCACCCAGACCGGATTGGCCTGGCCGTGCCTGGTTCCGCAGGAGCTGATCACCGAGCGGGTGGTGCTGCCCAACGGTTCGACCGCGGAGTTCCCTGGTTCCGAGAAGAAGACTGCCCAACCCGCGGTGTTCGTTGCGGAAGCACCCGGCACCGATGTTCCGGAGGGACCGACCGAGACGGTCTCGCTCGGAAAGGTTTTCGGCGCCCGGTCCGGAGACAAGGGCGCGCATGCCAACGTCGGAATCTGGGGTCGATCCGACACGGCGTACGCATGGCTTCGTGAGCACCTGACCGTCGAGGCCTTCCTCGGTATCTTCCCCGAGGCCGCAGGTCACGAAGTCCTCCGAGTCGAGCTACCGAATCTCAAGGCGGTGAACTTCCTGATCCGGGGGCTTCTCGGTGGCGGCGCTGCCTCCGGGGGACGGTTCGACCCACAGGCCAAGGGGTTGGCCGAGTTCATCAGAAGCCGGCAGGTCGACCTGCCCAGGTCGCTATTGGAGGAGCAGAACCGATGAGTATCTTCATGACGAAGCCGTGGCTGAAGTGCTCCGCCGACGAACTGGCCGATGCGCCGGTCCAGACCGGCGTGTACGAGATCGGAGACGCCGACGGAACGGTGATCGACATCGGGTTCGCCGGTGCCACCGAGCCGTTCGGTCTTCGATCCAAGCTCACTGCTCTAGCGAGTGAGTACGCGGTCGAAGGAATGCAGTTCCGCTACGAGATCAACGTCCAGTACATCAGCCGCTACACCGAACTCGTCCTCGCGCACCGGTCCCGGTTCGGCGAGCTGCCACCGAAGGTCGCCGAACGTGGCGAGGAGTTCCGCGGACGTCTCGCGATCGACAACTGATCCGAACGCAGTCGATCACCGAGCATCTGATCGAAAACCGTTAGATCCGAATAGCTTAGGAGTTGGAATATGTTTGAAATCACCGATGAACAGCAGGATCTGCTGAGCATGGTCGGGGGGTTCGTCCGGGATACGATCCGCCCCCTCGAAGACACCCTCGACCCCGACTGCACCGGTGTACCCAAGGACGATTACGAACGGCTCGTGTCGAAGACCAAACAGATGGGGTTGTACAACCTCGACCTGCCAGAGAAGGAAGGCGGACCGGGCATCGACCTGGTCACCCGTTGTCTGCTTGCGATCGAGATGTCGCAGCACCGCGCCGGCCTCTACGCGCCGTGCTTCGAAGCCTTCGGCCACACCGGCCAGATCCCGCTGCTGTCCGCATGGGCAACTCCGTACCAGCGTGAGAAGTACCTGCAGCCGTCCATCACGGGGGAGAAGCGCGCGTGCTTCGCGCTGTCCGAGCCCTCCGGCGGTAGCGACCCCGGCCGCAACATCCGCACCAAAGCCGTCAAGGACGGCAACGAGTGGGTAATCAACGGCAGCAAGCTGTGGATCAGCTTCGCGCACGAAGCCGAGTTCGCCCTCGTGTTCGCTCGCACCGGTGGCCCCGGCCGTGACGGCATCACGTGCTTCATCGTCGATACCGACACTCCCGGATTCAACGTGCACCGCATCGTCCACACGATGCGTTCGACCGACCCCGGCACCGAGCTTCAGCTCGAGAACGTCCGCGTTCCAGAGGAGAACATCCTCGGTGAGATCGGTAAGGGCTTCTACCTTGCGAACGAGCGCCTGACCCGCAACCGGATCCCGTACAGCGCGGGCACGATCGGTCTCGCTCTTCGCGCTCAGGAAATGACCATCGAGTGGACGAAGATGCGGGAGTCGTTCGGCAAGCGCCTCGCCGATCATCAGGGCGCGAACTGGATGCTCGTCGAGAACGAGCAGGACATCCGTCAGGCGACCCTGATGGTGCTCAACGCGGCCGCTGCTGCCGACTCGGGCCGCCCGTTCCGGACCGAGGCGGCCTTGGCGAAGATCGCCGCGACCGAGGCGTCCTTCCGTGTGGTCGACCGTTGCATCCAGCTCCACGGTGGCCTCGGCGTTTCCCGTGAACTGCCGCTAGAGCGTTGGTTCCGCGAGCTGCGAATCCGCCGGATCGGTGAGGGCGCGACGGAGATCCAGAAGATCATCGTGGGCCGCGATCTGATCAACAACCCGTACCGGTTCTTCTTGACCAGGAAGTGATCATGGCAGACAAACGAGAGACCTTCGACCTTCCGTCCGAGTTCACGTTCACCGCACGGAGCCAGGGGCGAACGATCACCGAGGGTGACTTCAGCGCCATGACCAATCTGACCTGGACCACTGCGGAGTACCACACCAACAAGCCGCTCATGCTCGAGTCCGATTTCGGCGAGCGAAATCTTGCGGGAGCATGCATTATTGCCTTCGCTCTCGGGCTGGCGACACCGTCGGTGCGGCCTCGGCTCACCGGCCTGGGCGTGAAGCTGGTCGCCCTCGCCGGCTACGACGAGGTTCGGTTCAGTTCGCCGTTGCGGCCGAACGATACGATCTACGTCGAGACCAAGGTTCGAGACATCGTCAAGACCAGTCGTCCGCACCTCGGCGTCATCAACTTCGAGGACTCGGTGGTCGACCATGACGGACGTGCACTCTGCACGTATGTGCGCAGCGCCTTTTGTGACGTCTCGGAGTCCGCGCTATACGCTGACCCTTCTATAGGCCGAGCCGACTGAGAGTCCGGACGCCGATACGCGAAGGCAGGGAAGGACGATGATGAGCGGGGACAAGACTCCCGATGTCAAGGCTAATTGGTATCGGTCCGGCGAGAGTCTGCCGCCGGTGACGACTTCACGTCCGGTGCCCGCCAAGTCGTCGTTCCTGCTGGCGGAACAGATCCTGCAGGACATCGTTGACGACAATCTGGAACCCGGTGACGCGCTCCTTCCGGAGAAGGCGATGGTCGAGAAGTACGAGGTGGGTCGTGGCACGGTTCGCGAGGCACTCCGGCTGCTCGAATACCAAGGTGCGATTCAGATCAAGCAGGGTTTGAACGGTGGCCCGTACGTCCAGCTGCCGAACTCCGTTCACTTTGCGAGCACGATCGGCTTCCGGATGCAGCTCCAGCGGACCCCGTTTCGCACCATCGTAGAGGTTCGCACGGCGATGGAGCCGATGATCTGCCGGCTGGCCGCTGAGCGGATCTCCGATACGGCGATCGACGAATTGCAGCGGACGATCGATGAGATGAAGGTGATGGTCGACTCGCACGAGGACAGTCGGCGATTCAACGATCTCAACACCCGATTCCACAACGTCGTCGGGTGGGCGTCGGCCAATCCGCTGTTCCAGCTGCTGGCGGATTCTCTCCTCGACATCATGGACGGCGCGGTCGTCGGGTTGCGGTACTCGGAGGAGAGCCGAGCAGGTGTTATCGCGGCGCACGAGGCGATTGCCGCTGCGCTGCGTGAACGTGACCCGGATCAGGCGGCGGCAGCGATGACCGTGCATCTCGAGCAATGGGAGAAGTACGCCAACAAGATGTACCCGCAGGTGCTCGAGGAAACCGTCCCGTGGTCGTGGGCGGGGGCCACGCACAGGGGCGGATCTCCGCGCAGACCCGCTTAGCAGTCTTCGACGGGCGTCGGTCCTAGTGGGCCGGCGCCCGTTGTCATGTCCAGGGACTTCCCGAGAAATGCTGCGCTGGTTCGCTTCGGTCGTCGCGGCGAATGGTGTCCGATCCGTGAGTAACGCATAACCTGTTGACTATGTGCATAGTATGGCTATATCGTGGTCTCGTGACCGGAATCACTCCGGACGGTCTGCAAGGTAAGACTCCGACACGCCGCTTGCGGCACTGGTCGAGGTTGCGGCGGCGGGGATTGATGACGCCGTCGATTCCATGAAATTCCATGACATCAAAATATTTCCCTGCTCAGGCGGATGCCGTGAATACATCGCGCCATGGGAATCGTCGAGGGTCCTCGGATTCTCCGATCTGCAGTTACACAGGAGGAAAGGCAATGCCGCCACCCACCCGGAAGCTCGATGAGCGACACGGTTCGAAAAGATTTCCCGCAGTCCGGTCGCTTGCGGCGATCGGCGCCGTGGCCAGCCTATTTCTCGCGGGTTGTGCGGCGACAGATTCGGACGAAGAACGCACGGTCCTGCGATTCGCCGACGGTTATTCACTCGGACATCCGGTGACAAAGAACGGCTCGCTGGTATTCGTCGAGGAATTGGCGAAGAACGGGCCCGCTGTCGGCATTGATCTGGAGTTCTTCCCGAGCGCTCAGCTCGGCAAACTCCAGGACGTCCCCACAATGCTCAGCTCCGGGATCGCGGATATCTCGGGTGTGGTCCCCGCATACCTGTCCTCGTTGATCCCGATGTCCAGCGTGTTCGACCTTCCCGGTTCCACCGAGGACTCGTGCGCGGGCGCACGTGCCGTATCCCGCTCGGTGGCGGAGGGAACGGTCCTGCGTGAGAAAGAGGTCGACAAGCTCGGCATCGTCCCTTTGTGGAGCGTCTTCCTCCAGGGTTACGAGCTCATGACCACGGGCGACGAACCAGTCATGGATCCAGCGGAGGAAAAGGGAGCGATCCTTCGCTCTCCGGGCGGTGCGGTCGACCGCGTCGTCGACGAGATGGGCGCCGCGGGTGTGGGCATGCCGCTCGGTGAGATGTACGAGGCACTGTCGCGAGGCACCGTCGACGGAACCGTGGCAAGCCCGATTTCCATGGCGCCGTACAAGTTGAGTGAAGTGCTGTCGCAGAGCACGATCGGCGCGAATCTCGGCGCTGTCACGGTCCTCTACTCGATGTCCGAGGAGACGTGGAACGCACTGAACGCCGAGCAGCGACGTGTCGTCCAACAGGCCGCTGCGGCAGCCGAACTCAGCGTCTGCCAGAGCCTCAACACGTTGCTGGTCCAGTCCCGCGATGCTATGGCGAAGGACGGAACGAACCTCAATGTGCTCACACCAGAACAGCAGCAGGTGTGGAGCGCGCTCGGTGCCCCCGCTCGCGCGTCCTGGCAATCGGATCTCGATTCGATGGGGCTTCCCGCGACCGAGGTCCTGATGGACTGGGAGCGCGTTCTCGCCGAGGAGTCCGGAAATGAGTGACAATCACAGCAACCCCATGCTGGTCCGGCTCAACACCACCGGCGATGCCCGTCGGACCATGTTCGGTTTCGAGACAGACGACCACCCCCGGCTCGACCGGTTCCAGAATGCGCTCTCGGCGGTGGCGGGCGTCATCGCGGGCGCGTGCGTTGTCGTGCTGGTCCTGCTCACTTGTCTGGAGGTGTTCGCCCGGACAGTCTTGAGTCAGCCGCTCGGATGGAACGTTGCCTTCACCGAGAGCTATCTGATGGTAGGTGCCGCGTTCTTCGGCATCGTGACGGCCTATCGAACAGCCGCCCACGTCGCCGTGACAAGCATTTTCGAGAAGCTTCCCTTCTGGTCACAGAAGGGCATGGTTGTCATCACACACGTTCTCGTCACGGTCGTTTTCACCCTGCTCTTCTGGTACGGGCTCCTGGCTACGCTCGAATCGGTGGCGATGAACGAGATCCCACCTCGCGGGTCGGCAGAGCTGAGTATCCCCGACTGGATCTGGAAGTCGTTCGTTCCGATCGCCTCGGCCATGGCGTTCGTCATCGCGGTGATCGACCTGGGTCGTGAGATCGCCGCCGGCCCAAGCGTACTGGCAACCGACTACGACCCGGGCGACGTCATCGTGGAGGCCGAGTAATGAGCGCACTACTGATATCCCTGCTGCTGATCGCACTGATTCTGCTGAGGGTCCCCGTGACCTTCGCGATCATGGTCAGCGGTCTGGCCGGGCTGATCGTCATCGGTCGCGGAAACGTCATCGACGGTGTGCTCGAGACGATTCCGGCCAGTTCTGTCACGAGTTTCACGCTGAGCGCGATCCCGCTGTTCATTCTCATGGCGCAACTGGTGCTGGTGTCCGGAATGCTGGACACTTTGTTCGACGCTGCCCGCGCCGTCGTGGGCCGGGTACGCGGCGGTACCGCGGTGGCCGCGGTAGGCGCGGGTACCGCGTTCGCCGCGGTCTCCGGATCCTCGACCGCGTCGGCCGCAACGCTTGCGCACGCGTCGACCGGAAAGATGATCGAGGAGGGTTACCACCCGCGCACCGCCGGCGGCCTGGTCGCGGTGGTGGGAACTCTCGCCGCGATGGTTCCCCCGAGCATCGCCCTGGTCTTCTACGCGATCACCGCGGAGACGAGTGTTGGTGAGCAGCTCGTTGCCGGCTTCTTCCCCGGACTGCTGATCGCCTTGGCGATCATCGTGACGATGTATCTGACCATCGCTCGCAACAAGGACTCGGCACCGGCGGGCGAGGCCACGCCGATGTCGGAGAAGGTTGCGGCGAGCCTCAAGGCCTCTCCGATCGTCGTCGTCTTTCTGGCAGTCGTCGGCTCGATCTATCTGGGCGTAGCAACCCCGACCGAAGCGGCTGCCCTCGGCTGTCTTGCGGCGTTCCTGCTGGTGGTCATCAAGGGCCGGTGCAAGATCGTGCCGCTGACCAAGGCTGTCATCGACACCGTCAAGTCGTCGGCGATGATCTTCGCCATCGTGATCTCGGCACATGTGTTCGGGCACTTCATCACCGAGACCCAGGTAGCGCCGGTCATCGTCGACTGGATCGAGGACCTCGCGTTCCCGGCTCTCGGAGTCATGCTGGTGGTCGGACTGTTCTATGTCGTCCTCGGCTTCTTCATGGACCAGATCGCGATCATCGCGCTGACCGTGCCGATCATGGTGCCCGTCGTCGAAGCACTGGGGTACAGCCCGGTCTGGTTCGGCATATTCGTGGTCCTTCTCGCCGAGGTCGGGTTGGTGACACCGCCGCTCGGGTTGAACGTCTTCGTGGTTGCCAAGGCGGCGAATCGTCCTGTCGGTGAGGTCTTCAGAGGAGCTATGCCGTACGCGGCCGGACTTCTGGTGTTGGGTGTGATCTTCCTGATCTGGCCCGACATCGTTATGTGGGTACCGGAATCGCGCTGATTTTGCGCGTGCTGAATCGAAGTCGGACAGGGAGGTCGTATGACCAGCGTCAGCGACCTCCCCGTACCGACGGCCGGGTGGCTGGTCCGTGGTGGTCCCAGGATCGGCTCGGAACCACACGCTGGTCAGCGGCCCGTCCTGCTCGGATTCAGGCCGGGCAGGTCACTGATCGACTCGCATCGTGAAGTGACCGACAACGAAAGTGAGACTCTTCATGACAGACCGGTCAGCCACTGAGATGGTGGACACCACCACCCCCACCTCCTACCAAACACCGGCGAATCAGCGTCGGCGAATCGTGTTGTCGAGCTATCTCGGAAATACCGTCGAGTGGTACGACTTCTACATTTACGGGATCGCCGCAGCGCTGTATTTCCCCTCGATCTTCTTCGCGAGCAGTTCGCCGCTCGTCGGAGCGATCGCGTCATTCGGCACCTTTGCCAGTGGGTTCCTGGCGCGCCCGATCGGTGGTGTGGTCGGTGGCCATTTCGGCGACCGGTACGGCCGCAAATCGGTCCTGGTGGTCAGTATGACCATGATGGGCCTGAGCACCTTCGCGGTCGGGATCATGCCGGGACAGGCCACCATCGGGCTTGCCGCGCCCATCCTTCTGGTCGTCCTGCGACTCGTACAGGGTTTCGCGGCAGGCGCCGAATGGGGTGGTGGAATCCTCATGATCGTCGAATCCTGCAGGCAGGACCGGCGAGGACTCTGGGGTGGCATCGGTAGCGCGGGTGTTTTCTGCGGCGGTGTGCTCGCAACGCTGACCTTCACGGGAATCAGCAGCCTGCCCGACGGTATGGACGAGTACATGTGGCGAGTTCCGTTCCTCGCCTCGGCGGTGCTTGTCGTGATCGGTATGTGGATCCGCCTCGGAGTCGTCGAATCGGCCGCGTTCAGGAAGTCGGAAGACGACGGCGAGGAGCACGAACGCACGCCGCTGCTCGACCTGTTCGGCCGCTACAAGCGTCAGGTATTCGTGGCAATCGCGCTCTCTGCGGGTGCGAATATCGCATACCAGATCTACATCACCTACGCGACGGCGTTCACCCGGGCGGTCGACGGCGACGTCGCCTCGATACTCGGTGCGCAAACCCTGGTCGGTGTGCTCGCGCTGGGTCTTACCCCCTTCTTCGGATATCTGTCCGACCTGATCGGTCGCAAGGTGGTCACCATCGCGGGCTTCGCCTTCACCGTTCCGTGGGTCTATCTGCTGTTCGGTCAGCTGGCGAACGGTAGTTTCGGCACCATCCTCATCCTGCTCATTTTGTGCGAGGTTGGGCACTCCGCTGTCTACGGTCCGCTGAGTTCTTTTCTGGCTGAACTGTTTCCCACCCGAACGAGGTACACCGGTGTTTCCATCGGCTACCAGATCGGTGGTGCAATGGCAGGTCTTGTTCCTCTGCTCGCGGCAATACTCGTGGCGTCGGGCGGTACAGCGGCCGGGGTTCGCTGGGTTCCCGCTGTGGTGTTGGTGGCCGGGATCACCGGGATCGTTGCAACACTTCTGGTTCGAGAACCGAACAAGTCGAATTTGATGCGAGAGGCGAAGTGATGTCGGTTAACGGCGAATCGTACGAGGTCTATGCGTTGCGCTATGGCTCGGCGAAGACAACAAAGTCGTCGAAGTACCTGAACTACAAGGCATATGGGGAACCTGACGAAGAGATTGTCGCAGACTTCTATTTCTGGCTGGTGCGCAACAAGGACCGCACGATCCTCGTCGACTGTGGATTCGACGATGAACGTGCGCGTCCTCGGGGCTACTTCCAGACCTGCGACCCGGTCGAGTTGCTGGCACGCTTCGGAGTGACACCTGCCGAAGTCGACCATGTCGTCATCTCCCACATGCACTTCGACCACATCGGCAATATCGGTCTCTTTCCGAACGCGACGTTCACTGTGTCGCGGGACGAGTTCGACTTCTGGACCGGTCGGTACGCCAAGCGGAAGATGTTCGCGCTGTTCGCCGAGGCCGAGGAGATCGAGATGCTTGTCGAACTCGATCGGGCCGGCCGCGTACATTTCGTGGAGGGGGCGGAGGCGGAGACGATTTTCCCGGGCATCACCGTCACGCCGATCCGCGGTCACACTCCGGGCCAGATGATCACCGAGATCGAGAACGGGCAGCAGAACCTTGTGCTCGCGTCGGATGCCCTTCACTTCTACGAGGAGAAGGATCGAGATCGCCCCTTCTGGGTGTACTGCGACCTCGAGGGCATGTATGACGGGTATGAGCGTCTGAACGAACTCTCGCAGCGACCCGATACGGTTGTCGTTGCCGGCCACGACCCCGAGGTCATGCGACGATTCAAGATGATCGACGACGACTGCGTGGATCTCACCGTAGCGCTCGTGGAGTGATCTGTTGTTCGTGCTCTCGGGTGGTCATGTCACCCAGGTGCCGCGCGACACCAGGCTACGTGCACTGCCGAGATTGGCCGCATCGGAGACCGCCGGATGTGGGTGGATCTGCTCGAGAAAATCGCGCGTAGTGCCGAACTGGGGAAGCGGGATCCCTACTCCCTGATCTCCCGAAGATCGGCGTGGGCCAAGCCTAGACGATCGCATCGACGTATCAACGGTGCGACGATACGATCGGCCTCGGCTGAGCGGCCTGTCTGCCGCAGCGCGCCGCCGAGCAGGAAACCCGCACGCATTGCGGCCCGCGGCCTGCGCGCCGGGTCGATTCCGGTGACGAGAGCTTCAGCGCGCGTGGCCGCCGGTTCTGGTCGACCGGCCGCCAGTAGTAGCCGGACAGCGGAGTCCTCGTCGAATTCGTCTATAGCGGTGGCGATTCCGTCGTCGCGTCGGATCATTCGTGGACGCAGCACCTCTGCCGCCATGTCCGGAGCGAGAGCAACGCCGAGTCGTACCCGCTCGTTGCGGATACCGGCAGCTAAGCGGGGCAGGTCGAGACTTCCGGCGTGGGACAAACCCTGCTCGAGCAGTTCCAGAGCGCTGTCCCGGTCGCCGCGCAGCGCCCGCACCCGCGCGCCGGTGGCGTAGGTGGCCAGCATGAAGTCGACCGCCGCGCCGCGTTCGGTCGACAGTTCCCTGCTCTGCTCCAGAAGATCCGCAGCGGCGTCGAGATTGCCTGTCTCATACCGGAGTTCGCCGAGCAGTGCGCAGGCGAGACGGGTCGCGTGCGCGGCGGGACCCATCGTTGTGCGTGCGGTGTCGAGTGCGCCCGTGAACAGCTCCTCCGCGCCCACGATGTCGAGCTGCTCGCTGGCGGCGAGCCCGGCGAAACATTGCCCGTACACGGACAGGTACGGGCCGGTTGTCTCGTGATACGGCGCCGCCCAGAGCTGCCACTGCCGCGCCTCATCGAAGTCGAAGCGGTGAATCGCCGCGAAGGCTGCGACATTGGCGGCCACACCCGGAATGCGCGGGGAAAAGGTGTCGGGCCGCGTCAGCGCGTCGCCGATCAGGCCATCGAGCTCCGACACCCGGTCGGCGAACATCTCCCGGACGCTGATCGCGACGTCAGCCTCGGCGCGCAGATCGGCGAGTTCGGGCTCGGCCGGTGCGGCCGTGGCCAGCGCGGTCTCGAAGCGGGCAAGGGCGGCAGCGGTGGCCCCGGGTCTGCTCGGCACCAGGTTGATCCAGACGCCGAACAGCTGGATTCGGGGCCGGGCCCGGCACACTCCGGCGGGAAGTTTGGCCAAAATGCCTTGCAGCATCAACATTCTCGACCGCTCCAGCAGGTATCCCGCCCCTTCTTCGACGAGATCGGCCGCCCGTTCGGGGTCGTCGGCGGCCAGCGCGTGCTCGACCGCGTCATTGAGCAGATGGCGGTGTGCGAACCACTCAGCGGCCCGCAGCCGCAGCCCCGCGATCTCCTCCGGCCTGTCCTGAGCCAGCCTGCGGCACAGGTATCCGGCGAACAACTGGTGGTAGCGGTACCAGTCGTGGCCGGGGCCGATGGGCACCAGGAACAGCCCACGGTCGGCGATCTCGGCGAGAAGGTCGGCGGCGTCGGCGCGGCCGGTCAGTGCGGTGGCGAGACTGCCGCAGATGCGTTCGCAGATCGATGTCGTCATGAGGAAATCGAGCGTGTCCGGATCCAATGTGCCGAGTACGTTCTCGGCGAGGAACGCGCCGATGTCGGGGTGCGCGGCGAGGCTGTCGAGCAGGTGCGCCGGGTCCTCGCCCGCCCGCAGTGACAGCATTGTCAGCTGCAGTGCCGCGACCCAGCCGTCGGTTACGCGGGTGAGTTCGGCGATCTCGTCGGCCGTCATGTGCGCACCGCCCGCCTCGGTGAGAAACGCGCGCACTTCCTCGGGATCGAAACGTAAAGTCGCGGCATCGAGTTCGGTGAGTTCCCCGTGGATGCGCAGCCTGCTCAGCGGAAGTTCGAGTCGCGCGGCGCTTGTGACGATCAGGGGCAGGTGGTGGCAGCCGTGTTCGAGCAGGAACCGGATCGCCGCCACCGAGGCGGGGTCGGTGACCCGCTGCCAGTCGTCGAGTATCAGCGTCACCCGCCGGTCGTTGGTGTGCAGGCCGTCGACGAGCGCGGTGAGTACGGCGCGGGTCGGGTCGTCGGGATTGTCTTCCAGCAGCCGGTCGAGATCTTCGGCGAGCGCAGGGATGGCGGGGCGCAGCGCCTCGGCCAGGTGGGTGAGGAACCACGCGACATTGTCGTCGTCCTCGTCGACGGTCAGCCACGCGACCGCGGCGCCGTGCGCGACCAGCTCGTCGTACCACTGTGCGGCCAGGGTGGTCTTGCCGAATCCGCTGGGTGCGTGGATGGCGGTGAGCCGGGTGCGTTCGCTCGCGCGCAGCTGCTCGAGCAGTCGCTTTCTGGCGAGGGTGGCGCGCGCGGGCGTCGGTGGGCGGTATTTTGTGGCAGGCGTCGGCGGCGCGGTGGTGCGTTCGCGGGTCCGCACTGCCGGTGCGATCGGCACCGCGACCGGACGCTGGGTGCTCGGGACTCGTAGGACGTCAACCTGGCTGCCGGTACTGCGCTGGGCCGCAACCAGTTCCGCGCCGAAAGCGGCAGCGCTGTCGGGCCGGTCGCCGGGGTCGGTGGCCATCGCGTGCTCGATGACGGCCCTGACCTCGTCGGGTACATTCTGGTCGGTGAGGTCGGGTCCCGGCTGCGCGGACACTCGCAGGAACTGTGACAGCACCTGCTCGCCCACCCGCCGCTCATAGGCGACATGCCCGGTAAGCGCGCAGAACAGGGTGGCGCCGAGACCGTAGATATCGGCGGCGGCGGTCGCCTGCGCGCCGCGCAGGACCTCCGGCGCGGCGAAAGCGGGGGAGCCGGTGACGATTCCGGTGGCCGTGTGGAACCCGCCCTGGATCCGGGCGATCCCGAAATCGGTGAGCTCGGGTTCGCTGTAATCGCTGAGCAGGATGTTGGACGGCTTCACGTCGCGATGCAGGATGCCCTCCCGGTGCGCGGTCTCGAGCGCGCCCGCCATCTTCACGCCGAGCCGCAGCGTCGCTGCCCAGTCGAGCGGTCCGACAGAATGAATACGCTGTTCGAGCGAGCCGCGCGCGTGATACGGCATGACCAGGTACGGGTGCCCGCCGTGGGTGGTGCCGGCTTGGAAGACCGCGACAATGTGCGGATGGCCCGACAGCCTGCCCATCGCCTGCTGCTCGCGCACGAAGCGTTGGAGTCCGTCGGGGTCGAGTTCGGCGGTCAGCACTTTCACGGCGACGACGCGGTCCAGGTCGGGTTGTGCGCACCGGTAGACCACTCCGAAACCGCCGCGCCCGATCTCCTCGGCGTCCTCGAAGCCCTCGGCGGTCAATTCCGCCGCGATCCCCGAGGCCGAGCTGCGCTGGGTCGGCATGTTGTCGGCCATCTCGGCTCGATTCGGTCACGGCCATCCGGCGGTACGCTGATGCGCTCGCCTCTATCGAGGATAGCCCCGCAGCCGATGTCGTTCGACGATGTCAGCCGCGTTTCGGATCGGTAGGGCATCAGTCGGCCGCGGCCTGACCAGGCGTTGACCCGGCCACGTACGGTGTTCACCCGGTCAGGGCAGCAAGTACAAGCGTTCGTTCGGCAGTCGGGGAAGCCCAACGCAGCGCCCGGAATCGACGGCGACGGTACAGGGCCGGCGGGCGGCCATGTCTTGCACGAACACCAGCGCGGCGGTCAGACAAGCCGCGAAATCCATTCGCACACTGGCCAATTGGATAGTGAGGTGGATATCGGGTTCCTCCGGGCACGGTGACCGGCCGCCGAGATTCATTCGGGGTGCTTCCCTGGTAGGAGGATGCCCTGTTGATCGCCGAGCACGTCGGCACATCCTTTCGCAGGACGGTCGGACGGTGCAGGCGTCGACGCGCGCGCGAGTGCGATGTACCCGCGGTCGGCTACGCGATTCTCCTTCTCGACGAGGTCCGCCAGGCGAGGGTCGTCGGCGACGGCGCGCTCGAGGATGCTCTGGTAGTGGATCAGTTCGTAGTGCAATTCAGCGTGGGACGGCACGCATCCGAGCGCGGGCTGGTCACCGCCCTGGGCGTGTCGCTCTATCGCTTCGATTGTCGCCATCGAACGAGCCGACTGAGAGCTGACCAGTCGGCGAGGGAAGAACAAGCTCGTAGCCCAGGTGACCGCGACTGCGGTGACAGCGCCGACGACGGTGTCCAGGACGCGGTCGTAGGTGAGATTCGCGACGGAACCGCCGCCACCGCTGGCTTGGACCGGCAACAGTGCCATCGGGGTGATGAAGATCAGCGCCACCGCGTAGTTTCCGGGAATCGCCAGATAATGACCGACCATGAAGACCAAGACGGCGGCGACCGTCCACCATGGCGACAGGTTCAGCGCTGAAACCGCCCACACGAGAACAACTCCGAGCAGCGTGCCGACGGCGCGGTTCAGGGCGCGCCGAGTCGTCGCGACCCGATCGCGCCACTGGTTGATGACGATCGTGGCGGTCAGGATCGCCCAGTACGGGTGGCCGATTCCAACTGCGTGACCGAGGTAGCCGGCGATGCCCGCGGCCAGGCCCATGCGCCAGGTGGTGAACCATGCCACCGAGTCGAAACGCATCGCGTGGGAGACAAGGAAGCGCCAGCTCGGCCGCGTAGGTGACCGGGATACCTGAGGTGATATCGGATGTCCAACAGAGTCGAGGTGCGATCCGGAGGCGACCGTGTTGTCCAGGCTGTGAGTGATCTGGGCGAGGTCGGCGGCGAGCTTCTCGTGCGAGGGACCCCTGGCAGGCCAGGCTGACTCCAGCGTGAGCCAGGCGGTGTTCACGACTTGGTAGGCGGCGTTTCGGGCCAATCGTTGTTCAGCACTACCGACCACGGCTTGGTGGTAGAGATCGACAGCCTTGCGCGCTGCCTCGACCGCCCGCTGTCCGGGCCCGTGCGGGTTGAACAGCAGCGGCAGGATCAGAAGCACCGAGGCCAACCCCGCGGCAAACGCGGTGACGGCGACCATGCGCCAACCGACGTGCTGATCAGCACCGAAGAATGTCCCCAGCACGGCCGCGTAGAACAGCATGACCGGACTCGGGCCCGGCGTGAGCACGAACGTGTAGTAGAGCGCGCTGACAACAACGATCACGAGGACACTGGCCGGCACGATCGCCCAAGAATAGGGGGCCACGAGCACACCGATCGCCATCGACGAGGTGAGTGCGGCGGTGACCAGCGCACTGCCGCGCACGCGCGCCCACAGGGGACGTCCGTTCTCCCAGTACGGCATCAACGCGCCCATCAGGGCGATCAAGCCGAGCTGTGGGGTGAACACGAGGCAGCTGACAATCACGGTCGCGGCGGTGACCGCCGCCGAGCGCAGCGACGAGCCGAGCACGCCCGGCGGGTACCGGGATAGGAATGGTCCTCCGATCGCGGGCGAGGTCTGTTTCCCCACGCTGCGCGATAACACTGAGCTCCAGCTGTGGCTGGTCCGCGACATCATCGATCACGTCCTTTCCACGGTGCTGATCGATCCCGCAGTGCCCCATGATCTGTGGCAGATGACTGCGGCCCGGGTGTCCGGCGCCGCGATGATCGATACAGGTAATTGCCGACGAGGACAGCGCACACAGCGCCGCTGACGAGCACGGCGATGGTGAGCGCGATGCCGATTCCTTGGTTCGTCGGAGGCATATCCGCGGCGAGATGAGCGGCGAGGACCGCACCGGATATAGCGCTGCCGAACGCGCCGCCGACCGTCCGTAGCACCTGGTTGAAGCTCACCGCGCTGCCGAGTTCCTCCATGGCCACGTTGCGTGCGATGAGAGCAGGCATTGCCGCGTAGGTGGTGCCCATGCCGAGGCCGAACAGCAGCATGCCCACCAAGATTTCCCACAACTGATCGTGCGCGAACCGCAAGAGAAGAGCGGAGGCGGCCATCACACAGGCGCCGACCGGCAGGAAACTCGTCATCGCTACCCGCCGCGACACCACGCGGACGATCCGGTTCGCGCTCAGGCTCCCGACCGACAGCGGAAGCATGACGAAGCCGGCCCAGAACAACGGAAGCTCGATTCCGTAGCCGGTCGAATGCGGTGCTTGTGCGATGAGACTGGAGATCGACAGGCTCATGTAGAGCGCGGTACCGAGTCCGATCGCGGTTCCGTTCGCGAGCAGGACGTCTCGATTGCGGATGACCCGCAAGTTGATCAGTGGGTTGCTCGCGCGCAGCTCCACCCAGACCCATGTCCCGAGCAGGGTAAGGGCGGCAGCTCCGACGCCCAGGGTCGGCGCGGACAGCCAACCCCAGTTCGATCCCTCGCTGGCGGTCAGGAGCAGTGCGCTCAGACCGAGCCCGAGACCGATCGCCCCGGGCAGGTCGAAGGCCGGGCGCGGTATTCGAGCATCCGAGCCGTTGGGAACCGCGACCCACAACACCGCGGCAGCGCTGAGGACGAACACCGCCGCGAAGCCGAACGCCGCACGGAAGCCGAGGAGACTGGCGAGTATCCCGGTCAGTGGGTATCCGACTCCCAGTCCGGTAGCCACGGTCACGGAGAGGGTCGAGATCGCCGGTGTGGTGGCCGCCGGTGGGAGGTAGCGGCGCGCGAGCGCGATCGTCATAGGGACCACGCCGTAGGACAGGCCCTGCAAACCGCGGCCGACCAGGAAGATCGCGAAATCGGTCGCGGTCGCGGCGATGATCGAGCCGATCGCGATGACGATCAGCGAGATCAGCAGGATCCGCTTCGTGTGTGGCCCGTCGCTCAGCCGTCCCATGATCGGCGTCGCGATCGCCCCGACCAGGAGGTTCACAGTCAGCATCCACTGCGCGGAGCTGACCGAGATGGCCAGGGCGTCCGCGACTGTCGGGACCAGCAGCATGCCGAGTGAGCTGACGACAGCGCTGGTCAGCGCGGCGTAAACGAGTGTGGGTAGCAGCCACCGACGCGCCGTGGCCTTTCTCATCGGCTGTCGTGCGCAGACGGCTCGGCCGGACGCCTTCCCCGCGGCGGGTATCGGGTATCGGCGCGCGTGGTCATCAGCGCACCTCGAGCGGTCCGAACACCTTCGGGTCGACGAGGGTGGAAGTGTCGCCGAGGTCGCGACCCTCGGCGATATCGCGGAGGAGCCGTCGCATGATCTTGCCCGAGCGTGTCTTGGGCAGCTCGGCGACGATCGTGATCTGCTTCGGCTTGGCGATGGGGCTGATCTCCTGCGCGACAACAGCCTGGAGTTCGGCGACGAGGGTGGCGCCGGTGTTCTCAATGCCTTCGCGCAGGATCACATACGCGACAATGGCCTGGCCTGTGGTCTCGTCGGCCGCGCCGACGACGGCGGCCTCGGCGACACCAGGGTGCCCGACCAGGGCGGATTCCACCTCCGAGGTGGAGATGCGGTGGCCGGAGACATTCATGACGTCGTCCACCCGGCCGAGCACCCAGAGGGCGCCGTCTTCGTCGTATTTGGCGCCGTCGCCCGCGAAATACCAGCCCTGGTCGGCGAAGCGGGACCAGTAGGTGTCGCGGTAGCGGTCCATATCGCCCCAGATGCCGCGCAGCATCGACGGCCATGGCTGGTCGATCACGAGATAGCCGGAGTTGCCCGCGTCGAGTTCGGTGGCGCCGTCGTCGACGATCTTCGCGGATACTCCGGGCAGCGGCGCCATCGCGGAACCAGGTTTGGTTGCGGTGATTCCGGGCAGCGGGGAGATCATGATCGCCCCGGTCTCGGTCTGCCACCAGGTATCGACGATGGGGGCGATGTTGCCGCCGATCACCTCGCGGAACCACTTCCAGGCCTCAGGGTTGATCGGTTCGCCGACCGAGCCGAGGAGCCTGATCGACGACAGGTCGTTGGCGTCGGGAATTTCCCTGCCCCACTTCATGAATGTGCGCACCAGGGTGGGTGCGGTGTAGTAGGTGGTGACACCGTACTTGGCGATGATCTGGAAGTGGCGGTGCTCGTCGGGGGAGTTGGGTGTGCCTTCGTAGACGACCTGGGTGACGCCGTTGGACAGCGGGCCGTAGACGATGTAGCTGTGGCCGGTGATCCAGCCGATGTCGGCAGTGCACCAGTACACATCCTGGCCTGCCTTGTGATCGAAGACGTTGTGATGGGTGTAGGACGCTTGGGTGAGGTAGCCGCCGGAGGTGTGGATGATGCCTTTGGGTTTTCCGGTGGTGCCGGAGGTGTAGAGGATGAACAGCGGATGTTCGGAATCGAACGGCTGCGCCTCGTGGCTGTCGGACGCTTTGTCGACGGTCTCGTGCCACCACAGGTCACGGCCGTCGGTGATGTCGATGTCCACGCCGGTGCGCTGGACGACCAGGACGTGCTCGACCGAGGTGGCGCCCGCATCCTTGGGGTCCTCGGCTGCGCCTGCCAACGCTTCGTCGACCGCGGGCTTGAGGGGTGCGGCCCGCCCTCGGCGCCACTGTCCGTCGACGGTGACGACGAGCTTGGCCGCCGCGTCATCGATCCGTGAGCGCAGGGCACTGGCGGAGAAGCCGGCGAAGACAACCGAGTGTGTCAGGCCGAGCCGGGCGCAGGCCAGCATCGTGACAATCGCCTCGGGGATCATCGGCATATAGATCGCGACGCGGTCGCCGGCGACCAAGCCGAGATCGCTGAAGGTGTTGGCGGCCTTGCTCACTTCGGCGAGCAGATCGTGATAGGTGAGATCACGAGTGTCGCCCGGTTCGCCCTCGAAGTGGAGGGCGACCCGGTCGCCGTTACCCGCGAGCACGTGGCGGTCGACGCAGTTGTAGGCGACGTTGAGGCGTCCGTCGCTGAACCATTTCGCCACCGGTGCGTCGGACCAATCGAGAACCTCGGTGAACGGTACGTCCCAGTGCAGCCGCTGAGCCTGCTCCGCCCAGAACACGAGACGGTCCGCGTCGGCGGCGGCGTGTAGTTCTGGGCCCGCGTTCGCCGCGGCGGTGAACGCGGCGCTCGGCCGGAATACGTCGTGTCGATTGTGCACTCTGGCTGTCACAGTTCCTCACATCGTGTCAACAAACTTCGAGATTTCTTGATCGGGCAGCTGAGTCCTCGGCCGGACACTGAAACCACGGCACGTGTCATCTCACGCTCGATCCAGGAAGAACGAGTACGGGCTGCCGAGCAGATCGCGGCTGACGATCACCTTCTGGAGCTCGGTGGCGCCCTCACCGATTCGGCGAACCCGCAATTCGCGATACCACCGCGCCAGCGGCATCTCCTGCGATAAACCCATGCCGCCATGCAGCTGGATCGCGCGATCGATGACCCGTGAAGAGGCTTCGGTAGCAGCGATCTTCGCCAAGGCCGCCTCGGTATGGAACGGGCGACCCGCGTCGGCCGCCGCGGCCGCGTTGAGAACCATCAGCGTCGCGAAACGGATGTCTTGCTCGTTCTCCACCAACATCCAGGCGACCCCATGGTCCTCGGACAGTGATTCACCGAAGGACTCGCGCATCTTGGTCCACTCGATCGTCAGATCTTGGGCTCGCACCGCGAGTCCGATACATCCTGCGCTGTACGGGATCCGATCTCGGCTCAGCTGCTCGTCGGCGAGCGGGAAACCACGGCCGACCTCGCCGAGGATGTTCGCCGACGGCACACGCACGTTATCGAGTCGGATTTCCGTCTTCGGGTGCGTCGATCGAATCGTGTGGGCGATCCGGCGTACATGGAACCCTGGGGTGTCGGTATCGACGATAAAGCAGGTCAGCTCATCGCGTCCTGGACCGCCGGTGCGCGCGAGCACCAGCGTGAACTCGGCCTCATGCGCGGAGCTGATCCACAGCTTGTCGGTGTTGATGATCCAGTCGTCGCCGTCCTGCACCGCCCGGGTTTCGACGTTGCGCCCCGGATCGCTGCCGCCGGTCGGCTCGCTCAGCGCGAACGCCACGCGCTTGTCACCCTCGATCGAGGGGATGAGGTACTTCTCGCGTTGCTCCGGCGTCGCCCACGCGGACAGCAACGGAATCTGACCGGCTTGCCCGAAGACGTCATAGCAGGGGGCATAGAGGCCTGCCCGATGTTGCGACATCTCGATCGCGAGCAGGCACCGGGTGGCCAGGTCGATGCCGGGGCCACCGTCCTTCTCCGGAAGATCGAGATTGAACAGTCCCATCTTCTTCGTCAACGCGGTCAGCCGCGCGTATTCCGCTGTGGGAAGCCTGCTCTCATCCGGATCCAGCTCATCCTCGAGCGGCCGGATCTGCTCGCGGACGAACTTCCGGACGGTGTCGACGATGGCGTGTTGCTCGTAGGTCAAGCCGAACATCACAAATTCACTCCTTGAAACGGTCGAATTCGGCGAGAGGCGCGGCTGTGCCGGGTGCAGTCGCCCCACGACGGAAATCTCCCTATTGGACACGCGTCGTGGAGATTCGGAAGGTCACGGAATGGGGCGCTTCAACGCATCGGCGAAGTTGCGGCGCGCGTAGACTTCCCATTCAGTCAAATGCAAAGCCATTTTTTGGTATGCGGCGTCGGGATCCCGCTCGCGCAGAGCGTCGTAGATCAGCTGGTGATCCGCGATCACGCCCAGGTACCGGCGAGAGGAATAGCTCATTCCCACGACCGCACCATCCATGATTCCGTGTAGGGAATCGGCAAGATGGTGGAACAGGGGATTCTCCGACGACCACGCGATCACGCTGTGGAAGCGGGTGTTCAAATCGTTGAACGCAGCTACTTGACCGCGGTCATGGAATATCTCGCGCATTCCGGTGATCGTCCGCTCGAGCTCGTCGAGAGCCTCGGGGCTGATCCGCTCCGCGGCGAGCTGGCAGATCATCGGTTCGATGGCGGAACGGACCTCGACGATCGCTTCGAACGGGGTTCGCTCCATCCGCATCATGAACGAGATCGTCTTCGCGAAGTGCTGGGAGTCCGGAGCCTGCACGTAAGGACCGCCGTTGAGGCCCTGGCGGATCTGGATCGCGCCCTGGTACTCGAGCAGGCGTAGCGCTTCGCGAACCGTGGTCCGGCCCATCCCGTACTTCTCGACCATCTCCTTCTCGGGAGGCAACGGATCTCCCGGCTCCAGGTGTGCCTCGAGGATGTCGTTCAGGATCGTCTCCGCGAGCAGAAATGACGACTTCTCTCGTCGTGGCGGCGTGCGCTGCACCGACGGGGGAGTCGCAGCCTTGACAGCGGCGATGAGGCGAGAGTCGTTGCGTTCGGCGCCGTCGACTGGCCGCCGATGGTCGGGCATAACAGGTATCTCGCGAGACATAGGGTGCTCCTTCGATCTTGTGAGTGAGCCATGTCGCGGTGGACTCGTCGGCCTGACCGACATGGCCTTCAGTCAGAAAACAAGTGTCCCTGTTGCGGCCGGTCGGCCGTTCCCATGAACGTCGAGCGCTGAACAACGTGCGACCTTCGACCGCGTCAGTCAGCCGCTGAGATCGAGTCGAATATGCACATGTTATCCCAGAATCGAGGGCATCGTCAAGGTTGCCACCCTGCGTGCGCGACGAGCTTGTTCGCTCGAGGATCTCGGGCTATGTGCTGCACCGATGGTCGGTATCACCGCTGTGAACTGGCTATTTGTTGATCATCCTCGCGCCCCTAGAGTCCGGTCCATGATTTGCTGCGCTTTTCGCGGTGTCGATCCTAGGGGGTTTACAAACTATGAAATCAGGTGCAATATGTGCATGTTCGTAGTGAGGCAGAACACAGATTCTGCTGGAGGGGATCGACTCTGATCGAGCGATCGTCCCCGAGGTATCGGGCGGCTGGCACCCAGTTGGGGCGCCACACAGGATCCCGAGATCACACAGTGCCGACCGAGTCGATCCCCACATCGGAGTGTGCGGCGCCCACAAATAAGGAGTTGCGATGCAAGGCTTGACATTCGAAGGCGACCGGCGGGTTGCTCTCGCGGACTTCCCGGACCCGACCCCGGGCCCCGGTGAGGTCGTGGTGCGTGTCATGGCGTCCGGGATGTGTGGCAGCGACCTGCACTACTACCGAGCGGAGGCCGACAGCACGCCTCCCGAAAGCCGTTGCATCGGTGGGCATGAGCCCGCGGGCGTCGTGGAATCGCTCGGCCCGGGAGTCGGCGACACTCAATTGCGGGTCGGACAGCGGGTCATGGTGCACCACTACTCCGGCTGCGGCACGTGCGCGAGCTGCCGGTCGGGCTGGACACAGATGTGTACCTCGGGCCCCGTGAAGGTCTACGGAAAGAATGCCAACGGCGCACACGCGCAGTTCATGAAAGTGCCTGCGGCATGTGCACTTCCGCTATCGGACGCGCTGTCCTACGCCGCCGGCGCAGCCATCGGGTGCGGTACCGGCACCGGTTGGGGTGCGCTCGAGCGCCTGGGTGAGGTGGGCGGGCTCGACCTCGTGGTCTTCGGGCAAGGTCCGGTCGGCCTGTCGGCCACCATGTTGGCAACAGCGCGTGGCGCCAGGGTCATCGCCGTCGACCTCTCCGACGACAGACTGGTACAGGCTTCGAGGTTCGGTGCCGCGGAAACGGTGAACCCGAACTCGGTCGATCCCGTCGAGGCGATCCTGGAGCTCACCGGAGGTGTTGGCGCCGCCGCCGTCGTAGAGACCTCGGGGTCGACCGCCGCCGCGACTGCCGGGATGGCCGCGCTGGCCCGCTGGGGTCGACTGTGCGCCGTGGGCTTGGGCGGCACGGTTTCCTTCGACGTCCGTACGTTCCTCTCACGGCAAATCACCGCGATGACGTCGTGGTCGATGTCGAGCGTCCAGCAGATGGCTTGTGCCGACTTCGTCGCGCGCCGGAATCTGCCGGTCGACGACTTGTTCACCCACCGCTGGTCCCTGGACCAGGCAACCGAGGCCTACCAGGAATTCGACAAGCAGACAGCGGGCAAGGCTGTCTTTCTCTTCTGAACTCGTGCAGGACATCCAGAAATCAGTGCAGAACACCCCGATACTTTCACCGGAGGACCAGGCCATGGCATCGACCAAGAGCCCGTTGCGGAGCAGGCGCAACATCAACCGTTCAATCCTGACTGCCGCCGCTGTCGCAATGTCGCTAGTACTCACGGCATGCGGGAGTTCGGGATCGGGCCCTACCGCCGAATCGGGTCCGCCGATGGCGGCGAGCGATACCGAGTGGAACGCGCTCGTCGACGCAGCCAAAAGCGAGGGCGGCCTGGTGGTGTACTCGTCGCTGAGCGGCGTGGAGATCAGCTTCGAAAAGTTCGAGCAGGCGTACCCCGAGATTCCCGTCACCGTCGAGCGGGCGCCTACCAGTGACCTGATCACCCGGCTCGACCAGGAAGGTGCGGTCAACGCACAAGGCGCCGACGTCACCATGCACTCCCAGTCCGGCTGGTTCGACACGAGCAACGAGGCGAGCCGGTTCGCGGCTCTGAAGGTCGGTCCCGAGCAGGCAGCCGCGGGCTGGGAGAAGCACCTCGCTGGGCAGAGCTATCCCTTCGTCTTCTCCAACGCCTACATCGTCGGCTACAACACCAAAACGGGCCGACCGGTGAAGAACATGAGCGAGTTCCTCGACGTTGCCGCGAACGCGAAGATCGGCATCATCGATGGCGAAATCTCCACCGCCCAGTCGTTTCTGTACTCCCGCTGGCAGAAGGAGTACGGCGATGATTTCTTGAAGCGTCTCGCCGGTCTGGACTACACCGTCTACAGCAGCAACGTGCCGCTCGCCCAGGGTTTGGCCGCCGGCGAGATCGACTACGGCATCGGATTGGCTCCCTCGACAGTGCTCGACCTGAAGGGGGAAGGCGCCCCGGTCGACTACATCGTCCCCGACGAGGCGACCTCGGGCGTGCCGTATCACGCTGCCGTGCTGAACAATGCGCCGCACCCGAACGCCGCGCAGTTGTTCGTCAACTGGCTGATGAGCAAGGACGGAGCGGGGCAATTCGTCGCGCACCATTCCCCGGCGTCGACCCCGGTGGCAACGACGGGATCGATCCCGTGGGGCCAGATTCCGACGCCAGAGGACAGCGGCTGGACTCAGCAGAACCATGACGAGTTCATCAAGTCCGAATGGGCGCCGCTGTTCGGATGAGTTCACCGGGCGTGCCCGCATGGCGCGCATCCCACCACGAATCTGCTTACGCCCGAAGGGGTGACCCGTGACCACCACCACTGCCACAGCCACCACTACCAACACCGAAGATCCCACCCGAGGGTCGATCTCCGGCCTGCTCACCAGGTACGGCGGTAAAACCGCCTGGTACGCATTCGCAGTCGGCCTCGCGCTGTTCGTCCTCGCACCCATCGTGCTGTTCTACGCCCGAGCTTTCGGCGACGACGCCGCGGCCATCCGCGGTCTGACGGAGGTCCCGCACCTCTCCACCATCCTTTTCAACACTGTTGCGCTGGCCGCCGGAGCGACGCTCGTTGCTGCGGTTCTCGCGGTGACCCTCGCGGTCCTCGTGATGCGCGTCCCCGTCCGATGGCGAGGTTTGGCCGCGTTCCTTCCTCAGCTCCCCCTGGTTATTCCCCCGGTGGCGAGCATCGTCGGCTGGATCTTCATCTTCGCCCCAACGGTGGGCTACGGCAATGCGCTTCTGCGGAGCCTGCCCTTGTTCGACCGGATGAGCGAAGGTCCGATCAACGTCTATTCGATGCCCGCGATCATCCTCATCACCGGCACCGAGCTGACCGGTATCGTCTTCGCCTTCGTTTTCGCCAGGCTGCACGAGATCAGTGGCAGCCTCGTCGCTGCCGCCAAGCTTTCCGGTGCCTCCGCGTTCCGCAGCTTCATCACCATCACGCTCCCGCTGTTGCGTCCTTCTCTCGTGGCATCACTCGTCGTCGCGTTCCTGCTCGGGCTCGGTCAGTTCACCGCCCCGTTGCTGCTCGGCTCGGCCGATGGCATCGACGTGCTCACCACGGAGATCTTCCACATCCGCGAGAAGTTCCCGATCGACTATGCCGCAACCGCGGCGCTGGGACTGCCGCTGCTCGTTCTCGGGATCGGTTCGATCCTGCTTCAGCGAGCCGTGATCGGTGACCAAAGACGCTATGTCACACAGGGAGTCGGCGGGAGTGTCTCGGTGCAACCCTCGCGTTGGGCTTTCGCGGCGGTCGTCGGCTATGCGTTCGTCACGTGCGTCCTTCCACTGCTCGCCATTACGCTGGTCGCCTTCTCGCCCTTCTGGAACGGCGATCTCGCCAACCTGTCGTTCACGACGAAGCATGTGGAAGCGACGCTGTCCAATCCCGTTGTGGCCGGCGCCGTGTGGAACAGCATCACGACCTCCGTCATCGCGGCCCTGGTGGTACTTCCCCTCGGGTTCCTCGGGGCCCTCGTGATGAGCGGTGTCGTGAAAGCCCCGCGGCCCGTCCAGTACATTCTCGACTTCGTCTTCGTCGGACCGCTGGCGGTTCCTCGGGCCATGCTCGGGCTGTCGGTGCTCTACGTCTTCCTTCGACCGCCGTTCAATCTGTACGGCACATTGACCCTGTTCGTCGTCGGATACGTGTTCATCGTCTTGCCGTTCTCGTTGCGATCCCAGCACTCGAGCCTCGTCGGAGTCCATTCGTCGTTGTTCGAAGCTTCCAAAGTCTGCGGTGCGAGCCAGTTCCGCACCATTGTCCACATTGCGCTTCCGCTGACCAAGCGTGGAATGGCAGCGAGCCTGGCCGTCATGATCGTGCTCCTGTCCCATGACTTCGCGGTCTCGGTCATGTTGCGTTCGCCGGGCAACCACGTCATGGGCACTGCCATTTTCGAGTTCTGGGAAGGCGGCGTCTTCCCACAGGTGGCCGTCATGGCACTCGTGATGTCGGCCGTTACCGGAGCTCTACTCGCCGTCACCGTGTGGATCGGTGGCAGGTCAGCACTACAGAACATGTAAGGAGCAGGACATGGAACTCATGACAAATGCCAACACCGACACGATGACGCAGAAGGACAGTGGGCCACCGACAGACAGCGCCACCCTGACCGGAATCAGCAAGACCTTCGTCGCGAAGGGCAGGACCGTGCACGCGGTCAAGGATGTCGATCTCAGTATTCGGTCGGGCGAGTATGTCGTGATCCTCGGGCCGAGTGGTTGCGGGAAGTCCACCCTGCTGCGGTGTGTCGCCGGCCTCGAAACCCCGACCGAAGGGTCGATCAGCCTGCAGGGCCGCCCGGTCTACGACGCCCAGCAGCGAATCAACGTCAAGCCCAACGCGCGCCAGGTCGGCATGGTCTTCCAGAACTACGCGCTGTGGCCGCACATGACGGTCGAGAAGAACGTCGCCTACCCGCTGCGCATGCGCAAGCAGCCCAAGAACACCTGGGACAAGCGGGTCACCGATGTGCTCGAGGCTCTCGAGTGCGAGGCGCTGGCGAAGCGGCTCCCCGCTGAGCTCAGCGGCGGTCAGCAGCAACGCATCGCCCTTGCGCGAGCGCTGGTCTACGAGCCGGCGATCCTGCTTTTGGACGAACCGCTGAGCAACCTCGACGCGCTGCTGCGGGTCTCCCTGCGGATCGAGTTGATGAGGCTGCACCGTGCGCTGGGCTACACCGCCCTGCACATCACCCACGACCAGGAGGAAGCGCTGGAGATGGGAGATCGGGTCGTCTTGATGCGCGCAGGCAGCATCGAGCAGATGGGGCCACCCGAGCAGGTCTACGCGCGCCCGGTTTCTCCCTACGCCGCCCACTTCCTCGGGGTGCGTAACCAGACCTCGGTGGAGGTGATCGACGGTGTGCTGCGCAGCAAGACCGGCGTGATCAGCGGCAGCGCCGCGCTGGCTCGTGGGCGCGTCAACAACCAGAAGCTCGAGCTCTTCGTCCGTGGTCGCGACACCGACGTCTTCCGGCTCGACGACGACCAGAAGGCCTACGCGCAGGGCGACAGCATCGTGATGGAGGGCAACCTCGCCCAGGTCGTCCTCGGCGAAGGGGGCCGCCGCCAGTACATCGTCGATCTGGGTGGCACGCAGTGGTTCGCCCAGCACGCGCACGACCAGGACCTGCGTCCTGGCGATCCCGTCGCCGTCACGGTTCCGGTGAAGTCGGTGCTGCTTTACCACAACGAGAAGCTGATCTTCCCTGCCTCGGGTTAGCCACGCGGCCTCGGAGATCCGCCGTCACTGTGACGGTTACCAGACAAGTTGAGGAGAACGACATGGAATCAGCCATTCAACGGCGGGACCCGGCAGACGCCACAGCCTTGATCGGCGGTGCGTGGCGCTCGGGAGAGATCTTGCACGAGGTCCGCGACCCCTACCGGGGAGACGTCGTCGGCACGATGGCAGTCTCGAGTGAACGGGATCTGGGAGATGCCCTTGATGCCGCGCAGCGGGCCACCGCAGTGATGGCCAAAATGCCGGGCTATGAACGGGCCAGGCTGTTGCACCGCATCGCAGACAGCGTGACCGAGCGGGCGCAGCAGATCGGCGAGATTCTCGCGCGCGAGTCGGGGAAGGCGATCTCCGACGCCGTGAACGAGCCCCTGCGAGCTGCCGACACGATCCGCCTTTCGGCCGAGGAAGCCGTGCGGATCGAGGGGGAGCACATTCCCATGGATGCCTCTGCCGTCGGCGCTGGCAGCATCGGAATGACACTGAGGTTCCCAGTGGGAGTTGTCGCGGCAATCACGCCCTTCAACGGCCCGGTCCACCTCACAGCTCACAAGTTGGGCCCGGCATTGGCCGCGGGCAACAGCGTCGTTCTGAAACCATCCCCGAAAGCCCCGCTGTCCGTGCACGCGTTCACCCAGGCAGTGCTGGAAGCTGATGTCCCGGAAGGGGCGATCAACGTCCTGTACGGCGACACTGTGTCGCCCGGCCTGGTCAGCGATCCGAGAGTCGACTTCGTCAGTTTCACCGGGTCCATTCCGGTGGGTAAGGCGATTCGCAGCAGCGTCGGAATGAAGCGTGTCGCATTGGAACTCGGCGGGGTCGGGCCAACTTTCGTGAGCGATGACGCGGACCTCGCGGTCGCGGCCAAAGCCTGCGCTCGCCACGCGATGATGATCGCCGGTCAGAGCTGCGTGTCGGTCCAGAACGTCTACGTGAAGCGGTCGGCGTACGAGGCCTTCCTCGAACTCCTCGTGAAGGAGATCGACGCGATTCGCTTCGGCGACCCGCTCGAGAAGTCAACCGAGGTTGGAACGCTCATCGATGTTGCCGCTGCGGAGCGCGTTCTGGGCATGATCGATCGCGCGGTGGCCGATGGAGCCACCATTCTGCGGGGTGGTCGCCGCAGCGGCGCGCAGCTGAATGCCACTGTCCTGACCGACGTCAATTCCGCGATGGATGTCGTGGCCGACGAGATCTTCGGCCCCGCGATGACTGTGCAGCCGTATGACGACATCGAGCCGATCTTCAGGGAGATAAGCCTGAGTCCCTATGGGCTGCAGTGCGGGATCTTCACCAACTCACTCGACCTGGCCATGACCGCGTTCAGAAAAGTCCGCACCGGTGGCGTCATCGTGAACGGCACGTCGAGGTGGCGGGCAGACCAGATGCCGTACGGGGGCGTCAAGGACAGCGGAATCGGCAGGGAGGGACCGAAGTATGCCATCCGTGACATGACCGAAGAGCGCTTGCTCGTTCTGAACTGACCGCCGGATAACCACGCAACTCGATCCTGGCCTCCCCGAGGCACCGAAGAAGCATTCTCCGACGAGCTCGGCACGTCGGCTGACGAGATCACACATCTGCACACGTTGGCGCCATCCGAGTGGAACACCGGCCAACACAGGCAAGGAGTTTTCGATGACCACCACCAGCGCACCCGAATGGAGTGACCCGCCCCTCGAAGCGGCGACGACACCACCGGACCCGAGCGACGGGCCGTCGACGAAACGTGTGGTCGTGGCGGGCATGATCGGCACCGTCATCGAGTACTTCGACTTCTTGGTGTACGCCACCGTTGCCGGCCTGGTCTTCGGGGACCTGTTCTTTCCCAGCGACAACAGCTTCATCGGAACCATGCTGGTCTGGGCGACGTTCGCGGTCGGGTTCCTCGTGCGTCCGTTGGGCGGCATCATCTTCGGTCACATCGGCGACCGGATCGGTCGAAGCAAGATCCTGTTCATCAGTCTCACCATGATGGGGGTCTCGACCACCCTGATCGGGCTGATGCCGACCTACCATCAGATCGGAATTGCCGCGCCGATCATCCTGGTGATCCTGCGGGTGGTCCAAGGTCTCGGCGTCGGCGGCGAATACGGTGGCGCGACGTTGATGGTGATCGAACACAGTCACCGCAGCGGTCGCCGCGGACTCTACGGCGCCCTGATGAGCGCGAGCGCGTCGCTGGGCTTCCTGCTCGCTTCCGGTCTGATGGCGATCCTCACCGCGGTTTCCAGTGACAGTCAGTTCGAAGGATGGGTATGGCGAATCCCGTTCCTGCTCAGTGCCTTGCTGCTGATTGTCGGCTTCTATATCCGCCGTCGGCTCGGCGAGACGCCGATGATGAAGGAGGCGCTGGAGAAGCACGAAACCGTCAAGACCCCATTGGCCGAACTCTTTCGATCGAATCGTCGGGAACTGGCGATTGCGCTCGCCGTACCGTTCGGCCTGTTCGCCGCGTACTACATCATCATGGTTTTCAGCATTCCCTTCGCGGTCGATCAAGGGGTCTCGAATCAGTCGCTGCTCCTTGCGATGGTGACGATCGCGCAGATTATCTATCTCATCGCCGTGGTATCGGGCGGTGCCCTGTCGGACCGCTTCGGTCGGCGACTACCGATGCTGGCAGGAGCGATCGGACTCGGCGTGTGGAGCTTCGCCTTCTTCCCACTTCTGTTGTCGGGCTCCGCGGCCGGCGTGCTGACCGCCTTCGCAGTGGCACTGCTGTTCCTCGGGCTGATCTACGGACCGATGGGTGCATTCCTCGCCGAACTCTTCAGCACCAAGGTCCGGCTGAGCGGACTGTCCTTCGGGTACCAGATCGGCGCTGCGGTCGCCGGTGGACTATCTCCGCTGCTGGCCACATTTCTGGTCCACGAACTGGGCTCATGGGTCCCGGTTGCGTTCGTCGTGAGTATCGCGCTCTCGTTCACGTTCATTGCGGCCGCGATCAGCCGAGATCGCACGAACATCGATCTGACTAAGTAACGCAAGGGGTAACAATGATGGGCAACAGAATGACGTCGCACGATTCGTGGTTAGGGCTGTCGGGCAAGACTGCGGTCGTGACCGGCGCCGGCGGCGGTATCGGCAGGGGAACCGCCCTGGAGTTGGCTCGTGTCGGTGTGCAGGTCGCAGTGGTCGACCTGAACGGGGATGGTGCGTTCGCGACCGCAGAGATGATCAACTCCGAGACCGGTGTCAAGGCAGTCGCGTATGTCTGCGATACCAGCGATCCGGGGCAGGTTTCCGCTCTGGCAGGCGATGTTCGAGCCGATCTCGGGCAGGTGGAGGTGCTGGTCAACAACGCCGGGATCGTCGGAGCAGGTGACCTCATGGAAACCTCACTGGACAATTGGCAGCGAACATTCGATGTGAACGTGACCGGCTATCTGAACTGCTGTCGTGCTTTTGTCGACGGCATGCTCGAACGCGGCGCAGGTTCTGTCGTACACATCGCATCGATCTGCGGCACGAACGCAGCACCTCATCTCGGGGCATACTCGCCGAGCAAGGCCGCGGTGATCATGTTGTCACGCCAGCTCGCCGTCGAGTGGGCGCAGCGCGGTGTGCGCAGCAACACGATTGGTCCGGGGTTCATCCGAACGCCTTTGACCGAAGGAAGTTACACCGACGCGAAGTCCAAAGACGCGCGCGAACAGTCAGTTCCGATGCATCGAATCGGGCTGCCGCAAGACATCGCAGACGCTGTCTTATGGCTCGCAAGCGATCGATCGGGCTATGTCACCGGGCAGCACATTCTCGTTGACGGAGGGCTCGATCATGCGTTGCTCGGCATCGTCCGTTCCTCCGGACCCGAATAGCCACCGAGCTGAGGCCGGAGTGCGGCCTTCCCCAAATGTGAATCTGAGTAAGAAAGGACCGAGATGAGCGAGACAACTACGGAGGTATACGCGCTCCGATATGCGACCCGTCCCGAATGTATGACGAGTGAGGCGTTCTATCGCCACGATCTGTACGGCGAGACAGACGCCCCGGTGGGAATGGACTACTTCTTCTGGCTTATCCGGTCACGGGGGAAGACGGTCGTGGTGGACTGCGGCTTCAACGAGAAGGTTGGACAGACCCGGCAGCGCCAAATCACCACCGCACCGAGCGAGTTGCTCGCACGGATGGGCGTCGATCCCGCAGCCGTCGACCATGTAGTGCTCAGTCATATGCACTTCGACCACGTCGGCAACACTCATCTGTTTCCTAATGCCACCTTCCATATGTCGCGGGCAGAGTATGAGTACTGGACTGGCCGCCACCGTGATGTGCCGGCCTTCTCCTGGCCGGTCGAAGCTAGTGAAGTCAAACTGCTCGAGTCGCTACGCCGTGAGGAACGGCTGGAGTTCGTCGATGAGAGTGGCGAGGTCGGTGCCAGTGGCGTGCGGATCACTCGATGCCCAGGGCATACGCCAGGACAGATCATCACCGACATCGATGTCGACGACAAGAACATCGTGCTGGCATCCGACGCAGTGCACTATTACGACGAGATCAGGCGGAAGCGTCCGTTCTATCTTTTCACCGACCTCGGGCAGATGCTCGACTCCTACGATTCGTTGCGGCTACTCGACGAACGGCCGGACGTCGATGTGATCCCCGGCCACGACCCAGCAGTGAGCATCGGATACGACGAGGTCGACAAGGACTGTTTCGACCTCACCAGCCCGCGCGGCAGCTGATCACCTGCGAGTGGTGATCAATTGGCCTGCGCGGCAACCATCGCCGATCCCGTCGATCAATGCCAACTGTCCTGCACCTGGAACTTTGATCCAGAAGCGGTACTGACCGTCCGAATTGCTCGGAAGCGTCACTGAAATGAAGTGCACCCAATATCTCGGACAAGGAAGTTGAATACTATGCGTAAGGCAACATTCGTGGCAGCACTGGCCACGCTCGCACTGTCAGTCCCCGCTGGGATCACCTCCGCCAGCCCCGCATCCGGCGAAGGAGGCGTCAACTACACCGCGCAGGTAACCGGCTCGGCCACAGTGATCTCGACCGATGCTGGTTCACTGGCGGAGGAGGATGGCGTGTTCAAGGTCAAGGCCGGGGACGGGACCGTGTTGGCCGGGACCGAATTGTCTTTCCGGGTCGATGATTTCGTGTTCCCGATCGCCACTGAGATCCGTGACCGGACCGCGACGTTGACTCCTCGGTTCGACCTGGCCCACGCCGCTTATAAGCCGGTGGCGTTGCCCTTCGAGGACAAGGCGCCGTGGAAGAACGAGTACGACCGTGAACAGGCAGCCTGGAGTCGTTTGACCTCGACCATCGCGTTGGGTGCGTCGGTCGGAACCCTCGTCGGGGGTCTCGGCGGTGCGACGGTCGGCTGTGTGCTCGGCGGTATCGCCGGGGCTACCGTTGCCGCGGCGACGATTGTGGGTTTGTTCGGCCCGTTCATCCCGGCGGCGGCTGTGGGCTGCCTCGGTGGTGTCCTGGCCGTCGGTGCGCTGGGGACTGTGGCAGGTCAGTTGCTGGTGACCGCACCCGTCGCGATTCTGGCCGCGGTCCAGTACTTCACTACCATCAACCAGCCCGCGCCCGCGCCGGCGAAGTAGTAATTCTCCCGCCATCGAGCACACTGCTCGGCGGCGGAATTCGCCCGCCCCTGCTGAAGGTATCGGTCGCGCAGGCGCCGTAAACCCGTCACACAATCCGACTCGTTTGGTACGCATCATGTTTGAGCATTTCAAATCTGGCATCGCAGAAGGTGACGTCATCGTTCAGGTCCACTGGTCCGATGTCGGGGGCGAGTGCTTGGACCTGTTCTATGAGGCTTGCGTAAGTGCTGCGCGTCGATTCGTGATCGCGTTCAATGCAACACACGCCGACGGCAACGCGATCGTGCGCGCGAGTACTGCCGCGTTGTTGTTACCCCGACTTCCTTGTGAACGAAACTGGGTAATTTCCTGATGGCGATGCCAGATCCGCTCGACCCCAAACCTGCGGTCCACGACTGCAACAACGATCCCGGGCCCATCCATTCGCGCTTCGCGGCGATGGCATTTCTGATGATCGCCGAGAAATGCAGCGCCGAAAACTGCTTTATGCGTGCCCGCGCCGAGGACGTGTTGAAGCGGTCGATTTCGGAGGGACGACCTCCACCTGCCTGCGGTGACGGCAATCGCGGTCGCCACTCCGGGGGCCGATTTGGGGCTTGACGTCACCGTGCAGAATTGTTGTGCTCAGTCCACTGAATATCGGTCAGAACGCCATTTTGCGGCAGCCATAGACCGATGCTAAACCCTCGGAAGGTGGCACCGTGAACTCGACGACCGCAGCTGTCGACAGCGACGTGCGCGAGGTGGTCGCAGGTGTATGGGCGCTTCGACTGCCTCTACAAGGCCACACCATCGGCCATGTCAACGCCTATGCGGTGGTCGACGATGGCCGGGTGGTACTCATCGACTGCGGATGGCTCCAACCAGGCTCTCTAGAACTGTTGGAGCGCTGCTTGTCGAAGTTCGGGGCACGTTTGACAGATGTCGAGAAGGTGCTCCTCACCCATGCGCACGCGGATCACTGCGGTCTCGCAGGAGAACTTCAACGTCGCCACGGAGCCGAAGTCACCATGCACAACCTGGATGCCGGATCTTTGCAGCACCGATATTCCAACATCGCTGTGCTGCGCGACGCTACCGAGGCGTGGCTCGCGGCGGTGGGGGCCCCGCGGGCGGTTCACGCCACAGCGATTCGTCAGGTGGAGAACGGAACCGAGCAGGTCAGTCTGTTCGAGCCTGATGTAGCCATCGAGGACGGTTGGACCCTGACACACGGGCCATTTCACATCCGCGCGATACACACCCCGGGGCACACTCCGGGACACCTGTGCTACTTCGAGTCATCCGAGCGACTGCTGTTCACCGGCGACACTATCCTGCCGCGCATCAACTACTCCGCGACCTTCCGCCCATTGAGTAGCTCGAATCCACTGGCAGAGCACGAGCGCTCACTCGCGAGACTGGCCCGGCTTGATGCCCGTCTCGGGCTGCCCGGCCACCAGGACATTTTCGCTGACCCGACCGCTCGCATCAGGGATCTGCTTGTTCGCCGTCGCGCCCGATCGGCCGAGGTCCTCGATCTGCTCGCGGCAGGGTCTGCGACCGCATGGGAGATTGCGGCGCGCACCCGGCGCCGTCGACCATGGGGCGAGGTCGTCGACACCGCCAGGCTGTCGGCGGTCGGCGAGACGATGGCGTACCTGATTCACCTCGAGGGTGTCGGCCACGTGGAGCACGACTCGGTGTCCGCGACGTGGAGGCTCTGCGCGCGCCGCTAGATCTCCTCCCGGGGTTGTCGATCCTGGGCAGTTCTGGGGGGTGCGCCATCCGGCAAACTCCTGTTGGTAGCCGACCGACTCGGTTCGCCGTGGTTGGATTCTCGTACCCGAGCTCACGCCGCGAGATCGCCAGCTGCACGCCCACGTGCGAGGCGCTGACAATGAGCAGGCAGGCTGTGACAGGAAATGGCGTCAGCCGCGAGTCTCGGACGCGGTTCGATCATGATGTTGCAGCCGGTAGGTGACCAGTTCCTCGATACGAGCTTCTTGCGTCGTATTGGCAGCTTCGTCTCGCACGTAAGCGGTGCCGCCTGCTGCCATCACCAACGCCCCGGCGATCCACGCCACCCATGCCGCCGTGTCTGCGGCGAAGCCGCCGACCCACGGCGTCATGAACAGGACTATGCCGACCACGGAAAGCGCCCAATGGTCCTTCGTCGGGTCCCGTGCGATCAGCGACCACGCGGCGTAAACGGCTGTCAGTACGCCCAACCCTCCAGTGGCGGCGGCTCCTGCCGGGGTCGTGGATGCCCAGGCTGGGGTCACGGCGGTCCCAATGCCGACCGCAAACGCTGTCCAACCTGCCGTATTTGTCCGAACAGTTGCTCGCATCGCTTCCTCCTTCGAATTGCTACGATACGCGTAGCGTAGCATCAATGGGCGTTAGATTGTCCTCGAAGTGAGGTATCGGACTGAGAGAGGAAGGCGTGCGATTGGAAGGCGCGACCCCGACCAATGCGCGTGATGAGCGCATCACCGCCACGACAATGGAGCTCCTGCGCGCCAGAGGACCGCGCGCTGTCACGGTGGAGGCAGTCGCGGCTGAGTCGGGCGTCGCGAAGACGACGATCTACCGGCGTTATCGCGACCGCAGTGACATGCTTGCTGCAGCGCTGGTCTCGGTTGCGAAGCCGGAGCTCCCGCCCACGAATGCAACGGCTGAGGCGGTGCTCGAATGGGTGGTCGGTCAGTCACAGCATGCCATCGAAGGTGGCATCGGTGCGGGTGGTGCGGCGGCCCTGCTGGCCGAGGATGACCTGGAATCAACCGAGCTGATCCGGTCGCTGCTGATGCAACACCGCCGTGCACTGGCCGAGGCCCTTGACCGAATCCTGAGTGATGAACTGCGGCAACAGCTCGATGTCGACACGGTCCTGGATTGCATCGTCGGTGCCTACCTTGCCGAACGAGCCAGGTCGGGCGAGGTGAGACCGGGCTGGCAGGAGCGTGTGCTCCGGACCATTCGGCCCGCGCTGAGTTCATCGTCGACCGCGTGATCCGTGGACGCTGTCGGCATCCCCGCGGCTGCGCTGATGCGGCCGTCCGGGCGTGATGCTCAGGGGGCAGATGTCGAGCGAATAGGGAGACCCTGTACAACGGCCTGGATCAGGCGTGGATCCGTTGGGGGAGTTCGTTGATTCGCTGAATCTGTTGCGCAACATCGACGAATCCACGCTCGTGCTACCCGGGCACGAATGGCCTTTCGATCGGTTGACCGATCGGGTAGATGTGTTGGCGGAGCATCACACCCTTCGGCTCGACGAGATCGAGGGCGTAGTACTGGGCGGCGCTACCAGCGTGTTGGAGGTGGCTCACGCCATCGGATGGTCGTGACCGTTCGACGAATTCGACGCGGGAGCTCAGCGCCAAGCGCTGGGGGAGACGTATGCCCATCTGATCCGGTTCGCACGCGTGGAACGTCTGCTCACACGCCGTCGCGACGACGATGCCGGACTATTCGAGTGGTCTGTCGAAGCTGTCCGGTCACGCCGCACCGATTACTGCCGATGAACTCGCGACTGTGCTCGAGTCAGCCTATGCAGCGGTGGATCGACTTGTAGGTGATGTACTGCGACAAACCTTCGATCCCATACTCCACGCCCATACCTGAATCGTGCCTGCCGCCGAAGGGGGCATTGTGGTTGGAGCCGAAGAAGTTCACGCCGACGGATCCGGTGTCCATACGCTCGGCAACTGCCTGCGCCGCAACCGGATCGGCGGAGAAGACGACACCACCCAGCCCGAACGAGGTGTCGTTGGCCAGCGTGATCGCCTCGGCGATGTCGTCGTACCGCAGCACACAGATCACCGGCCCGAAGATCTCTTCCCGCGCGATCCGCATCTCGGGTGTGACATCGGCGAAGACTGTCGGCTCGATGAACCAGCCGCCATCGGACTGCGCGGGCCGTCCGCCGACGGTGGCCCGCGCACCTTCCTCGCGCGCGGTGTCGAGATACCCACGGACAACCTCATATTGAGCTTTCGAGGCCATCGGCCCGAATACCGTGCGTTCGTCGAAGGGGTCGCCCTGTGGCGCGGCCGCAACAGTGCTGGTGACCATCTCGACCACCTCGTCGTAACGTGACGCCGGGGCGAGGATGCGGGTGGAGATGTAGCAGGTCTGCCCGGTGTTGCGCAGACATGTGCGGATCAGCGCCGACGACATCTGCTCGAGGTCGGCATCGGGCAGCACTATCGCGGATGACTTGCCACCGAGCTCTAGGGTGGCGGGCCGCAACATCTCGCCGCAGGTGGCGGCGATCCGGCGGCCGACAGGAGTGGATCCGGTGAAGGCCACCTTGGCGGTCAACCGATGACGCACGAGCCGATCACCGACCTCGCCACCGCCGGTGACCAGGTTGATCACACCAGCCGGCAACCCCGCGGCCGCACACGCCTCGACTACGAACCGGATGGACAGCGAGGTACCCGGCGCCGGTTTCATCACCACTGTGCAGCCGGCGAGCAGTGCGGGCGCGAGCTTGACGACCATGAGGTTGATCGGAAAATTCCACGGTGCGATCAGTACACACGGCCCCACCGGGTCCTTACCGACGATGGTTTCGGCGCCACCTGCCGGAAACGGGCGCACGTCTTCGTCCTCGAGCCAGGACGCGAGCCCGGCTACATGCCGGAGAATGCTTGCGGCATTGGCGGCCGCGCCACGGGTTTCGCTGATGGGCGAGCCGTTTTCGAGGGTGTTGGTCGTCGCCATCTCCCCGGCCCTCGCCTCGACCTCGTCGGCGATCCGCAGGAGGAGTACGGCCCGCTCGCTCGGGGTCGTCTGCGGCCACGGACCGGTGCGGAAGGCACGGTCGGCGGCGGCGAGCGCGGCGTCGACGTCCTCGGCCGAGCAGTCGGGGACTGCGCCCCACTCCTGGCTGGTGGCGGGGTCGACCAGTGGGAGCCGGGCACTCCCGGTGGAGCGCGTCCAGGCACCGTCGAGGTAGTAGTCATCGGTGAACGTCCAGCGCGGCTGCGGGCGGGTATGCACAGGCTGAACTTCGGTGGCGTTCAACGGATCACCTTCGTTTTGAGCAGGGATCGGGAGCGTTCGAGATCGGCCATCGCGATCGCGATCGCGGGAGCGGTCAGCAGCTCGGGAACGATCTGCGCTTCGAGCCGATCGGTGTAGACGGCTGGGTCCATGCGGAACCACCCGGAGGCCAACGCGATTCCGGCGTGGTCGAACCGCCACAAGCGGTCGGCGTCGCGGACCAGCGCGTCCTCGAGCGAGTACGCCACATGACGGGTGTCGTGGCCGTCGATAATGCGACATACCTGCTCGACGAATTCGTCGCTGTAGCCGAGCGGAGGGAGGACCTCGCGAGCGATCAGGCAGCCCTGCCGCTCATGCTCGAAGCGGATCTCGGCCTTGCGCCATTCGCCGGAGAAGCCCTCTGAGAGGATGCGGTCCTCATCGACTCGGCCCCAGCCGGTGTCGTGCAGCTGGATCGCCACCCGCACCAGCTGTCGGTCGGCATCGGGGAAGACGTTGCACAGTCGCTCGGCGTAGGCGAGCGAGATCGGCAGGTGGATGTCGTTGGAGCGGGCGCGTGTTTCGGGGACGACCGCCTTCCAGATCGGGTCGAGGTCCGCACTGAACGCGGGGGTCAACGAGATGGGGGAGGTGTCGACCGGTCCGGGGGCTGGGATCGGCCGGTCATCGGGCAGCGCGGTGGGCATTGTGTTCGCCTCCTCAGTCGGCCGCGACCAGAGTGGCCGGGTCGACAGTCACTGACTTGAGCTGGACTGACGGATCAGTGGCGGCCTCAAACGGGATGAGTGAACCCTTGGCCAGCGCAGTGCGGACCGCCATGAAGTCCAACGGATGGTTGATGCAATCGGCGGCCAGGATGCGGTCGCCGCGGTAATACAGAACCGAGTGCTTGCCCCGCTCGCGGTCTGCGCGGACAACTGTGCGGTCGTGGCCGGATGACAGTCCGGCGATCTGCAGCTTGACCTTGCCCTGGTTGGACCAGAACCAGGGGATGCCCGCGTATTCCTCGCGCCGGCCCGCGATGGCGTATGCCGCCACCTTGGCCTGTTCGATCGCATTGTTGACGCTCTCGAACCGGACACGGTCCCCGGCCGGCGCGCCGGGCAATGGGTTCGGCAGGTTGGCGCAGTCGCCGACTGCCACGGTGACCCCATCGGAGGCGAATGCCGACCCGTCGACTCGCACACCGTTGTCGCACACCAAGCCGATCGACTCGGCCAGCTCGGTGTTGGGGATGACGCCGACGCCGACCAGCACCAGGTGTGCGGGTATCACCCGGCCGTCGGCGAGTTGAACGCCGCCGACCCGGTCGCCGCGGGACACGATCCGGTGGACCGAGGCGTCGAGCACGATGTCGATGCCGGCGGCGCGGTGATGGTCGAGCAGATAGGCGGAGGTCTGCTCCCCGACCGCCCGCGGGACCAGCCGGGGCGCGGCCTCCAGTAGGGTGACCGACCGGCCCATCGCGTTCAGCGACGCGGCCGCCTCGATGCCGATAAAGCCGCCGCCGATAACGACCACGTCCCGCACGTCGGGAACGCGCGCCTTGAGTTCGAGGGCGTCGTCGGCATTGCGCAGGTAGAGCACGCCGGGCAGGTCGACGCCGTTGAGCAGGAGTCTGCGGGGCCGCGCGCCGACGGCCAGCGCCAGCCGGTCGAACGCGAACTCTGCGCCCGACATGGCGTGGGCGACCCCGGAGCCGTCGTCGTGCTTGTCGATGCGGATGATCCGCTCGTTCTTCACGACATCGATGTGGTGCTCGGTCCAGTACTCCTGGGAGCGGAACATCAGTGATTCGTTGGTGATCTCGCCTTGCAGCCACTCCTTGGACAGAGCCGGCCGCTGATAGGGGCGGTGGTTCTCGTCACCGAGCATTGCGATCGGGTCGTCGTAGCCGAGCGCCCGCAGCGAGGTGGCGAGCGAAACCCCTGCCTGGGAGGAGCCGATGATCAAAAGTCCGTTCGTCATGTTCGCTCACACCTGAGTCGCAGGGGTAGTCACGTGTAGGTCACAGCCCTCGGTGACCTTCAGCTGGCAGGAGAGCCGGGAATTGTCCCGCCGTTCTGCAGCGGTGCCCCACAGCATCTCGTCTTCCATCTCCGCCATGTCAGGCAGCGACGCGGCGTCGGTGTCGTCGACGTAGACGTGGCAGGTGGCACATGACAGCGAACCGCCGCATTCGGCCACGATGCCTGGTACGCCGTTGCGGACCGCCGTCTCCATGACCGAGTCACCGACGGTGGCCGCGATCGTGCGGGACTCGCCGGTGTAGTCGGTGAAAGTGACCTTGGGCATGTCGTTCCTCCTGGAGTCGTTGTCAGATGAACTGGCGGCCGCCGTCGACGACAAGGGTCTGTCCGGTGACGAAACCGCTGTCGGGGCCCGCGAGATAGAGCGCGGCGCCGACTATGTCCTCGGGTCGGCTCGTCCGCCGCAGGGCGCCTCGGTCGACGCCGTAGGACTCGGCGTCGTCCATCAGCCCGCGGCTGGCCTCGGTGAGGGTGAAGCCCGGCGCGATCGTGTTGACCGTGATCTCGCGGCGGCCGAGTTCCTTGGCCATCACCCGCGTCAGTGCGATGACGCCGCCCTTGGACGCGACGTAGTGGGCCCATTTCTCCGAGCCGCTGTAGACGGTGGCCGAGGAGAGGTTGACCACCCGTCCGCCCGCGGGCAGGTGCGGGCTGACCGCGCGGGTCATCAACCACGGACCCTTGAGATTGACCGACATGACCAAGTCCCATTCGGCGGGGTCGATCTTCTCCAGCGGAGAGCGGGTGACGGTGCCGTAGACGGCCGCGTTGTTGACCAGAACGTCGATGGAGCCGCCGCCGAACTCCGCGACCCGATCGGCCAGATCCTCGGTGGATGCCGGATCGGTGACATCCACGCGCCCGTGCCAGGCGCTCGCGCCGGAGTCTTCGACCTGGCGGGCGGTCTCGGCCGCACCGTCGGTGTCGATGTCGGCGACCGCGACCCGGTAGCCGCGGCCGGCGAAGCCGAGGGCGAAAGCCCGGCCGAGGCCGCCCGCCGCGCCGGTGATCAGGACCGTGCGGGCGGCTGTCGGGTGATCGGAGAGCGACATGGCTCAGCTCTCCAGGATCTCGACGCGGCCGGTGTTGCCGTCGACACGAATGCGCTGGCCGGTCCGGATGGTGGTCGACGCCGAGCCTGTGCCGGTCACCGCGGGCAGGCCGTATTCGCGGCAGACGATGGCCGCGTGGCTCATCATGCCGCCGATGTCGGTGACGGTCGCCTTGATCTTGCCGAAGATCGGGCCCCACGAGGGAGCGGTGATCGTGGCCACGAGGATCTCGTCCTCCTTGACCTCGGACAGGTGGTCGGCCGAGGTGACCACGCGCGCCACGCCCTCGACGATGCCCGGCGAGGCCGCCATACCGGTGATGGCGCCGTCCTCGGACTCCTCGCCGGCCAGCCACTGTTGGACCTGTTCGGTGGTGATGCCGTAGAGCATCATCGTGAACGGTTCGGTGATCTGGGTGGGCGGCGTATTGAGGGCAGGTTGCGGACGATTCGTTGTCAGGGCGTCGATGATGTGACGGCGGCGCTCGATCTCGGTGGGCCAATAATGCGGTCCAGTCGACTCGGCACCGACCGCCCAGCCGGTGACCAGGTCGAAGATCGCGTCGCGCACCTCGTTGCGGTTGAGGTAGAGCATGTCCGCGGGGTCGGTCCAGAAGCCGGCGTCGGTGAACACCCGGGAAAGCTCGCGGACTTTGCGCCAGAACACGCCCATCGTCCAGTGCTCGATGTAGAAGTTGTGGTTCTCGACGTAGGGGTAGGCGGTGGCAGCGAGCTCGCGTTTGGCGTCGAACCGCTCGCGCGGCTCGCCCTGCAGGAGGTCGCGGTACTCCTCGATGATCCGTTCCTTCTCGGCGATCAGCTCGTCGACGGGCCGCATGATGTTCTGGCCCTTGTCGAGTCGGCGGATGTAGTCCGCCAGGTAGCCGAGCGGGATTTCCTGATGTTCTTTCCAGTATTTGTCGTGGCCGTAGAAGCCGTTGCCGACGGTGAAGTTGAACCAGGGGTCCTGCGCTGTCTCATACGCAGCGAGCCACTGTTCGCCGCCTGCCTCCCTGACCGCTCGCAGCGTGCCATCGACGTCGTCGGGGTTCGCGAACGCCGTCTGA
Source organism: Nocardia sp. NPDC058518 (assembly GCF_042719655.1). Taxonomy (NCBI): domain Bacteria; kingdom Bacillati; phylum Actinomycetota; class Actinomycetes; order Mycobacteriales; family Nocardiaceae; genus Nocardia; species Nocardia sp. NPDC058518. The sequence goes on along the minus strand of NZ_JBHXNJ010000001.1, from coordinate 317,545 downwards.
AGGTTCATCTGCACGGCTTGGACCGCGAGCTTCTTCAGCTCGTCGTCCGGCCGGAACAGTTCCATGTCCACGCCCTGCACCATCTTCGCGATGGCCTGGTCCGGAATCCCGGGGAAGGCCTCCTTGCAGAAGCCGAAGAAGTCGAGGTAGGCCAGGTAACCGAGGTTGAGGAATTCGAAGTGGTACTGCCAATTGCGGTAGAGCAGTGCGATCAGGCGGTCGTAGTTCTCCATCAATACCTGGGAACCGTCCATGGCCTTGCCGGAGACGATGTCGTCGAACGGCACGGCATCGGGCAGCGCGGTGAACTCGAGCTCTTCCATCTCGTCGATGGTCGCGCGGACCTTGGCGTGCCAGGCCTCGAGCAGGCTGTCCCAGTTCTGGAAATAGTGACCGGCACGCCGCTCGAACTCCGGCACTCTGGCCGCGATCTGATCCTCGGGTACTGCGACGGGGCTCATGTACAGGTAGCCGAGGTGGATCTTGAATTCGATGCCGTTGGCCGGCGGGATCAGCAGATGCCTGGTGTTGTACTGCCCGAGACACTTCACCGCGAACTCGCCGCCGATGGTCTCGAAGGGCTTGAAAACCGTTGGCCAGTGCTGGCTGTCACAGAACCAGAACTTCTCGTCGCTACCGGGCGCGTTGCTGAAGACGAGGTTGTACGGGTAGAGGTCCTCCCATCCTTCGGCTCCCGCGGGCACCTCGATCTCCGAGGGCTTCGGAAAGGACTTCATTGTCGGCTCGATGGTCATGGGGTTCCTTTGTGCGAGTTCATGTTCAGCGATGAGTGCGGGAGGAGGTGAGACCGGCGAAGGAGAAGCCGCTGCTGTTCGAAGCAGGCGGCGTGGCCGCAGGCGCGGGGGTGCGCGAGTGGACCGTCTCCGGGCGCGATTGCAAGAGCAGGAGATCGGCTCCGGCGGGCAGGTCGGCGTCGAGCGCCCATTCGACATCCTGGGGGCAGCCGTAGTGCTTCTCGGCGCGCTTGGCCAGGGCCGCCACGCCGGTCAGTTCGTCATCGGAGAGGCACCGGACCGCGCGACGCTCTGCCGCGACTTCGCGTTCGACGAGCGAGCCGGTGACCGGGTCGGGCACGAGTTCGGCGTGCTTGTCGCCGATGTGCTGGCGGACGACGGTGAGCATCACCTTGTCCAGCAGCATGTTGTCCGGTGTCACCAGCCCGGACACCACCATCTCGCCGACACCCCATGAGGCGTCGACCACGATTTTGGAGCGGTCACCGTTGGCTGGGTCGAGGGTCATGGCGACTCCGGCGGCGCGAGCGTTGACCATCTTCTGCACCGCGACGGCCATGGACAGGTCGGCTTCGGGGATGCCGTTGCGGAGCCGGTAGGTGATGGCCCGGCTGGTGTAGAGGGAGGCCCAGCATCGGCGCACGTGCTCGCGGACGGCGTCGTATCCGGTGAGCCACAGGTAGGTGTCCTGCTGGCCGGCGAAGCTCGCGCCGGGCAAGTCCTCGGCGGTCGCGGACGAACGCACCGCGACCGGGACCTCGTCGGTGAAGCGCGACATGAGCTCGTCGTAAGCGGTGCGGAACACACCGTGCATGTCGTCGGGGACCTCGCGGGATTCGATCGCGGCCCGGATCTCGGCCGAGGCGTGATCGACGCTGGTGACGTCGTCGGGGTCGATCTCGGCCAGCTTGGTGCGGATCTCGTCGCGCAGGCCACTGCCGTCGATGAAGCGGTTGAAGGCAACCGTGGTGATGGCGAATCCGGGCGGCACGGGCATGGCCGCCGCGGTCATCGAGACCAGCGAGGCGCATTTGCCACCCAGCAGCTCGAGGGTGGGCTCGGCGCCGCTGTCGAAGAAGACGATGTAGTCGTTCACGGGTCAGTCCTCCCAGGTGACCGGGACCGCGGTGGGGGCGCGGAAGGAGAGGTTGTCGCCGAATCGGATCTCGGCGTTGTCGGCGAGGCGGAGGCCGGGCACCAGGCGGGCAACCTCCTCGAGGGCGATCTTGGCCTGGAGTTTGGCGAGCATGTTGCCGAGGCAGTAGTGGATGCCGAAGCCGAAGGCCAGGTGTTCGCGGGCGTTGGGCCGGGCGATATCGAAGGACTCACCGTCGGCGAAGCGGGATTCGTCGCGGTTGGCCGAGCCCATGAGCAACAGGATGTCGGCACCATTCGGAATCGCCACGCCACCGATTTCGGTGTCGCGCAAGGCCCGTCGTCGCCAGCCCACGATGGAGGGGCTGTAGCGCAGCACCTCGTCGACCGCGCCGGGGATCCGGCTGCGGTCCTCGGCCAGCTCCCGCCACTGGTCCGGATGCGACAGCAGCACCCGCAGGGCATTGGAGATCAGCGTTGTCGTGGTCTCGTGCCCGGCGAACAGCAGCGAGTAGCACAGGGAGGCGATCTCGTGATCGCTGATCGGGTCGCCGGCGGCTTGCATGCGGATCATGTCGCCGACCAGGCTGTCCGGTTGCGTCTCGTGCGCCTCGGCTACCAGCCGGCGGCATTCGGTCCAGTACTCGACGAGGTTGCGTGCGTGGGGCACCTGTTCATCGTCGGAGAGGTCGCCCCAGGTCATCGCGGCGCGGGAGTCCGACCAGCGCTTGAAGGTGTCGATCTGGTTCACGTCCGCGCCGATCAAGGTGAGGATAGTGATCGTCGGCACGTCGTAGGCGAGGTCTCCGACCAGGTCGCCGCGTCGCTGCGGGCGGGCCAGCATCGTCTCGACCAGCCGGACGACGTTGGCGCGGATCTGCGGTTCGAGCACCTTGAATCGGCGCGGGGTGAACGCCTTGGCGGCGACCTTGCGGATGCGGGTGTGGTCGGGGGGAATCCGCGCCGAGAGGCCGGAGTACGCGGTGAAGCCGCCTTCTGCCATGATCCGCGTGGCTTGCGGGCCGCGTTCGCGCACCGGTGCCTGCGCGTTTTCGGAGGAGAAGGTTTGCCAGTCCTCGAACACCGCTTTGATGTCGTCGTATCGGCTCACCACCCAATAGCGGATCCGCTCGTCGTACATCACCGGCTCCGCGGCGCGGAGGGCAGCGTAGGCCGGGAACGGATCGTCCTGGGCAAAAGGCTGGTAGCCGTGATGGGCCGGGCACCCGGTGGTTGCTTCGGCCGGGCTGTGGGTCGACGTCATCCCGCCTCCTGTCATGTGTGGCACGCCATCATGTGATGACCATCTCATCGTGGCCCTGGCCACTGTCGCCGTCCATGCAGGCCTTCCGTTGGACGGAAATGACTCGCTACCGCTGCTGATCAGGGGGCCGTATCGAACGGCGAGGAATCCGGGCCAGGCTGGGCTGTGGTCGGCCGGCTGCGGTCTCGATCCGGTGCGCGATGCCGCGCAGGGTCGGCAGGTGGCGCGTCATGGTCGCACCCTGGTTGGACAGCATGACCAGCCCGATCGCCGCAGGATGGGGGTCGAGCCGCACGGGCACCGCGATCGAACAAGACCCCTCCCTGACCTCCTCCTGGGTGGTCGCGAAGCCCTCGTCACGCACTTTTCGCAGTTCGGCGGCCAGCCGCCCCGGGACGACGTGCGTGTGTTTGGTGGCCGCCTCCAGCCGATGCGCGAGATAGGCCTCACGGACCCAGTCCTCCTCGTAGGCGAGCAGCACTTTGCCCACCGCGGTGGCGTGCAGTGGCAGCCGACCGCCGACCCGGGAGGCCCGCGGAACACGTGTCGAACCGTAGATCCGGTCGATGTACAGCGCCTCGTTGCCGTCGCGGATGGCGATATGCGCGGTCTCGTGGGTGAGGGAGAACAGATCCTGCAGGTAGGGCCGGGCGGTGTCGCGCAGATGACGTCCGGCGTTCTGGGCGACGGTCCACAGGCGCAGCCCGACGGTGTAGCGGCCCTGCTCGTCGCGCTCTAGCGCGCCCCATCCAACGAGTTCGCCCACGAGCCGGTGCGCGGTGGGCAGGGGCAAGTCGGCGAACTCGGCGAGGTCGCTCAGTGAGAGCGCGTTGGGGCCGCTCTCGAAGGCGCCGAGTAGTGCCAGCGCCTTGGAGGTTACGGTTCGGCCGTCACCGCGCATCACGCCTCCTCGGGTGTGGTTTGCCGTCGTCGCGCTGGTGACGGGAGGCGCTCAGCCGAGCGCGGTCCGTTGTGGCGTGCTGTCGATCGTCGCGACCGCCGCGAGTGCCCGCGCGATGGTTCGCGCCGCGCCGGTGAACAGCTGGTTGTGGACCCGGCTGCCGATCAACGCGTGCGCCTGCGGCCTGGTCAGCCCGAACCAGTCCATCACAGTGTCCACGCCGTGCGGGGTCAGTCGCCAGAGCTTGTCAGCATCCTTGACCAGTGAGTCGTTGAGCGAGAGTGAGGTCGGCCGGGAGTCGTGGCCATCGATGATGGCCACGATCTCGTCGATCTTCGCGGGATCGTGGCCCAGTTCGGAAAGGATGGCTGCGGCGATCGCGGCACCCTCCTTCTCGTGGCGGATCACCACATCGCGGCGGCCACCGCCGGGACGGATGGCCGCGAGCACCTCGTGCTCGGGAACCTTCGACCATCCGGTGTCGTGCAGGATGATCGCGGGCAGGACGACATCGCGGTCGGCCTCCGCATGGAGATCGCAGAGCGCGGTGGCCAGGCCGTACGAGTAGGTGGTGTGGACGTCGTTGCTGCGCACGTGCAGATGCTGGACGGCCAGGCGCCATACCGCGTCGTCTTCGGGGCGGAATCCCGCGGTACCGGGGACCGTCGTCGGGTCGGGGAGAAAGCCGGTGACGTCGCGGCCGAGCTGGTTGCCGCGGGGTTCTTGACGGGGGAGTGTCAAGCCGATCACTTCCCCGGCCAGCCGGTGTACGCCTCGGCGAGATAGGTCGACCCTGCGGTCGAGCCGGTCACCGTGGCGAGTTCGCCTTCCTGGCGTCGCACATCGAACGGGGTGGCGTCGGGCAGCGTGTGCAGCATCGTGGTCATCCAGTAGGAGAAGTGCTGGGCCTTCCAAATCCGGCCGAGGGCCCGCGCACTGTAGGTTGCCAGCGGCCCTGTGTCGCCGATCGTGATCGCCCGCTCGAGCTCCTCGGCGAGGACCCGCACATCGGCGAGTGCGAGGTTGAGACCTTTCGCCCCGGTCGGCGGCACGGTGTGCGCGGCGTCGCCGGCGAGGACCAGGCGGCCGTAGTGCATCGGTTCCTGAACGAAGCTGCGGAACGGCAGCACCGACTTGGCGGTGATCGGGCCCTCCACGAGGGTGTAGCCGTTGGCGCCTACCCGCGCCTGCAATTCGTCCCAGATCCGGTCGTCGGACCAGCTGTCGATGTTCTCGGATGGGTCGCACTGGAAGTACATCCGCTGCAGGGTGTCGGTGCGCTGGCTGATCAGGGCGAAGCCGCGCGGTGAATGATTGTAGATCAGCTCTGGCGCGCTCGGGGGAGCCTCGGCGAGGATCCCGAACCAGGCGAAGGGATATTCCCGGAAGTATTGCTTGCGCTGATCGTCGGGAACCTGGTGGCGGCACAGGCTGTGGGATCCGTCCGTTCCCACGAGGAAGTCGGCGCGAATCTCGTGGCCGGTGCCGTCGGTGTCGGTGAATCGCAGCACCGGCGCGTTCGAGGTGAGGTCGTCGACGGAAACGTCCGTGACGCCGAAGCGGACGTCGCCGCTGTCGCGCCGACGGGCGTCGGCGAGATCGATGAAGACGTCCGTCTGGGGATAGAGCTGGGTCGACGCGCCGACCAGGCCCTGAAAGTCGATCCGGTGCCCGCTCCCGCCGAAGGCCAGTTCGATGCCGTCGTGGCGGTAGCCGTCGCGGTGCACGCGATCCGAGACATCGGTGTCGACCAGCAGGTTGACCGAGTCCTGTTCGAGGATCCCGGCGCGATGCGTCTCCTCGATCTCCTGGCGGCTGCGCAGGTCGACCGCCACGGAGTCGATTCCGGCCCGGGCGAGCAGGTGCGAGAGCATGAGCCCTGCGGGACCGGCCCCGACGATGGCGACCTGTGTGCGGCTCTGGGTGGATGAGGGGGGCATAGGCGGAATTCTCGGCCTCTTAGTGCTACCACGGCCATGTCCTTCTTCCGTCCAGCGGAATCATGTTCAGTCCAAGGTTGTGCCGGGGATGCTGCGCCCGATGCCGCGGGCGGCGACCTGCAAAGCGCTGACCAGCCGCGCCTGGTTGCGGTTGAGGCTGGGCACCACAACGCCCAGCGCCGCCACAACCGCGCCACCCGACCGGATCGGGACGGCCACCGAGCAGGCGCCCAGGCTCATCTCCTGCACGGTCGTGGCGTAGTCGTCGGTGAGCACCGCGTCGAGCTGGCGGCTGAGCTGACCCGGTTGGTTCACCGTGTACGGGGTGATCCGTGAGAGGTGGGCGAGCACGTCGGCTCGGATGTCGGCGGGCGCGTGCGCCAGCAGCACTTTGCCGACGCCGGTCGCGTGCAGTGGCAGGCGGGACCCGATCGTGCTGACCACCGGAACCGAAGCGTGTCCGGAAAGTCGGTCGAGGTAGAGCACTTGGTGACCGTCACGCACGGCGAGGTGCACCGTAGCCAACGTCGCGCCGTACAGGTCGTGCAGGTAGGGCGAGGCGATCTGACGCAGTCCCGACTGCACGGGGGCGAGGAGTCCGATGTCCCAGAGTCGGCGTCCGATGACGAGATGTCCGGCTTCAGTGCGGCTCAGCGCGCCCCAGGCGAGGAGCTCACCGACGAGCCGGTGTGCGGTCGGCAGCGGCAGGTCGGCTCGGGTCGCGAGTTCGGTCAGGGTGAGTCGCCGGTGACGCTGATCGAACGCGCCGAGGATCGCCAGTGCGCGGCTGGTCACCGAGAGACCGGGGCGAGAGGAATTGCCTGCCATAGAAATCATTCTTTCGCTGAGTGGAATCTGGAGCAAGTCAGCGACCCCGCGCCGGGGCTACGGTACCGTCGTGACCCAGAGCCAGCAGACGCCCACCGCGCCGCTGACCGACCCGGATTCGGCGTCGGCCGGACAGGCCGACGTCGATGCCGAGATGGCCGCGATCAGCGCGGAATACGATGCCACCGGAATCGTCGAGACCCAGCCCAGACTGGACTACCGGCCCTACCGCAGCAGTCTGCTGCGCCACCCGACCAAGGACCCGCAGCATGCCGATCCCGAGACGATCGAGATGTTCGCCCCGGTGTTCGGCCATCGCGACGTCGCCCGGCTCGAGTCGGACCTGACCATCCAGTCCGGCGGCGAACCCATCGGCGAGCGGATCGTGGTGACCGGCCGGGTACTCGATGGAGACGGACGTCCGGTGCGCCATCAACTCGTCGAGATCTGGCAGGCCAACGCCGCAGGCCGCTATATCCACAAACGTGACCAGCATCCGGCCCCGGTCGATCCGAACTTCACCGGCGTCGGCCGCACCCTCACCGACGGCAAAGGCCACTACGCCTTCACCACCATCAAGCCCGGTCCGTATCCGTGGAAGAACCACCACAATGCATGGCGACCGGCGCATATCCACTTCTCGCTGTTCGGCTCGGACTTCACCCAGCGGCTGATCACGCAGATGTATTTCCCGGGCGATCCGCTGTTCGCCCTTGACCCGATCTATCAGGCGATCGTCGATCCAGGCGCCCGTGCGCGGTTGGTGGCGGCCTACGACCACGACGTGACCCGCCATGAGTGGGCCACCGGCTACCGCTGGGACATCGTTCTCACCGGCAGCCATCGCACCCCGATGGAGGAGTCCGCATGAGCAGGCTCGCGCCGACACCTGGCCAGACCGTCGGCCCGTTCTTCGGTTACGCGCTGCCGTTCGCAGGTGGCGCCGACCTGGTCCCCGCCGCCCATCCGCGGGCGATCAGACTGCACGGCACCGTCTACGACGGAGCAGGCATGCCGGTACCCGACGCCCTCATCGAGCTGTGGCAGGCCGACGAGGCCGGGACAGTGCCACAGGTCGAGGGCTCGCGGGCCCGCGAGGGGTGGACGTTCACCGGCTTCGGCCGCACCCCGGTCGATGACACCGGTCACTTCTCCTTCACCACGCTGTGCCCCGGTGCCACCGAGGCAGGTCGTGCTCCGTTCTTCGCGATCACCGTGTTCGCGCGCGGCCTCCTGCATCGGCTGCTCACCCGTGCGTACCTGCCGCTCGACGACCGCGCGGTGTCGGCCGACCCGCTGTTGTCGACGGTGCCGGGCGACCGGCGCGCCACCCTGGTCGCCAGTCCCGACGAGTACGGCTTCGTCTTCGACATCCGGTTGCAGGGGCCCGGCGAGACCGTCTTCCTCGAATTCGGGGACCGCTGATGGCAGCGCTGCTGTGGCCCGGTGACGATCGCGCGGGCAACCATCTCTCCGACGGGCAACTGGTGCACGCCATGCTGCGGGTCGAAACCGCCTGGCTGGCCGCCCTGGTCGACGCCGGCGTCGCCCCGGTGGCAGCCGCGGTCGATCTGTGCCGAACCGTCGACGATATCGACCCGGCCGCACTCGCCGCGGCGGCCGAGTCCGGTGGTAACCCCGTGATCCCGCTGGTGAAGCACCTGCGCCAGCGGCTGGCGGCGGCGCACCCCGAGGCCGCACGCTGGGTACACCGCGGACTGACGAGCCAGGACGTGCTCGACACCGCGCTCGTGCTGGGCCTGCGCGAGGCGGCTGATGCTGTGCTCACCCTGATGGACACGCAGGTCGGATCGTTGGTCGAGCTCGCCGAGCGGCATCGTGGCGCCCCGATGGCCGGTCGTACCCTGACCCAGCATGCCGTCCCGACCACCTTCGGGCTCGAGGCAGCGCAGTGGCTGTACGGCGTCCTCGACGCCCGCGACGATCTGCGTAACGCACGCGACCGGCTGCCCGCGCAGATCGGCGGCGCGGCGGGGACCCTCGCCGCGCCGGCCGAACTGCTGCGGCTCACCGGCGGCAGGGATGACGCGGTCACGCTGGCCAGGGCCGCCGCCGCCCGGCTCGGCCTCGCGTGGGCGCCCCCGTGGCATACCGTGCGCGCCCCAATCAGTCGCATCGCCGATGCTCTCACCCGGGCGATCGACGCCTGGGGTCACATCGCAGGCGACGTGCTGGTCCGCGCCCGCCCCGAGATCGCCGAGCTCGCCGAGCCGGCAGGCACCGGGCGGGGCGGGTCGTCGACGATGCCGCACAAGGCCAACCCGATCCTTTCCGTGCTGGTGCGCCGGGCGGCCCTGACAGCTCCCGGCCTCGCCGCCCAGCTGCACCTCGCCGCCGCGACCGCTGTGGACGAGCGCCCCGACGGTTCGTGGCACACCGAATGGACGCCGCTGGTCCAGCTCGCCCGGAACGCGTTGACCGCCGCGGACCAGACGGCCGAACTGTTGGCCGGCCTGCATGTCGACACCGGTCGCATGGCCAGGCTGGTCCACACAGCGTCGTCTGCCCTGCTCGCCGAACAGCGCAGTCTCGCGGCTCTCGTCGACGGTTCGCCCGAACCGGACTTCGACCCGACCCACTACCTGGGCAGCATCGATCTCCTGATCGACGAGATCGTGGCGCGCGCCCGGTCCGGAGGATCACGATGACCATTCCGACCATCTCCGGTGCGCAGGTCGGCGGAACCGCAGGTCTGCCGCTGCTGGTCTGCGGCCCCTCGCTCGGCACTTCCGCCGTTGCCCTGTGGTCTGCCACGGCTGAAATGCTCACCGGTCACTTCCATGTCGTCGCCTGGGATCTGCCCGGCCACGGCCACAACCGTGCCGAGGTCACGAGCGGATTCACCATGTCCGAGCTGGCCGAGGGCGTGCAAGCGTTTATCGACGGTGTCCTCGCCGAGCGTGGCGAACCCGGCGGGAGCTACCACTATGCGGGCGACTCGATCGGCGGGGCGGTCGGCCTGCAACTGATGCTGGACCAGCCGGCACGGATCACCGCCGCCGTTTTGGCCTGCACCGCCGCGCGGATCGGCGACGAAACGATGTGGCGGGAGCGGGCAGCTCTGGTCCGTGCCGCAGGCTCATCGGTCATGGTCGAGACCTCGGCGCGGCGCTGGTTCGCGCCCGGCTTCGTCGATGAACATCCGGTCGCGGCCGCGGCACTGTTGCACTCGGTCGGCGACACCGATCCGGCTGGGTACGCCGCCGTCTGCGACGCCCTCGCGACCTTCGACGTGCGCGCCGACCTGGCCCGGATCGGTACGCCGGTCATCGCCCTCGCGGGGGCATACGACCTCGCCACGCCGGTCGCTGCGATGGCCGAACTGGCACATGGCATCGACGACGGCAGGCTCGTCGTCCTGGACCGCGTCGCGCACCTCGCGCCTGCCGAGGCTCCCGCCGAGACAGCCCGGATCATCCGCGAGGCGGCCCAGATCCAACCGTCAGCGGGCATCGAGCCGGCCGTGGTCACCGTGGCCGACCGCCGAACGGCGGGCATGGCCATGCGCCGGGCCGTCCTCGGTGACGAACATGTCGACCGCGCCACCGCCGCCGCGACCGACCTGACCCGCGAATTCCAGGAGTTCATCACCGACTACGCCTGGGGCGGCATCTGGACCAGACCCGGACTGGATCGCCGTAGCCGGTCGATGATCACGCTGACCGCGCTGATCGCGCGGGCCCACCACGAGGAGCTCGCGATGCACCTCCGCGCGGCCCGCACCAACGGCCTGACCGACGACGAGATCAAGGAAGTGATCATGCAGTCCGCGATCTATTGCGGTGTTCCCGACGCGAACACCGCGTTTCGTATCGCGCAGCAAACGCTGCATGGCCCCGATGGAAGGACCACACGATGACCGGCATGCCGCAGGCCTATGTGTTCGACGCGATACGGTCACCGTTCGGCCGCTTCGGCGGCGCTTTCGCCCAGACCCGGCCCGACGACCTCGCCGCCGCGTCGCTGCGGGCAGTTGTGGAGCGCACCGGAATCGACCCGGCCGAGATCGACGAGGTGGTCCTCGGCAACGCCAACGGCGCCGGGGAGGAGAACCGCAACGTCGCGCGCATGGCGGGGTTGCTGGCGGGCCTGCCGGTCTCGGTGCCGGGCACCACCGTCAATCGGTTGTGCGGCTCGTCTCTGGACGCCGCGATGACCGGTTCGCGGATGATCGAAACCGGCGATGCCGACGTCGTGCTCACCGGTGGTGTGGAGTCGATGACACGCGCTCCCTGGGTGCTGCCGAAGCCCGCGCGCGCCTTCCCAGCGGCCAACACCGAACTGGTCTCCACAACACTGGGCTGGCGCCTGGTCAATCCGTCGATGCCGAAGGAGTGGACAGTCTCGCTCGGCGAGTCCAACGAGCAGCTGCGCGATATATACGGCGTCTCCAGGGAGCGCCAGGACGAGTTCGCCGCCCGCTCGCACCGACTCGCCCACGCCGCCTGGGATGCCGGGTTCTACGACGACATGGTCGTATCGGTCCCGGGCGTGGACTTGGTCCGGGACGAAGCGATCCGTCCGGATTCGACTCCGCAGACCCTGGCCGGCCTGAAGCCGTCGTTCCGCACCGACGGCACGATCACCGCGGGCAACGCCTCGCCGCTGAGCGATGGCTCCTCGGCGGTGCTGCTCGGCTCAGCCGCCGCGGCGAACCGGATCGGCCGCGACCCCCTGGCACGCATCGCGGGGCGGGGCGCCCACGCGGTCGAGCCGCACCGCTTCGGCTACGCACCTGTCGAGGCGGCCCGCAAAGCACTGGCCCGAGCGGGTATCGGCTGGTCCGATGTCGGTGCCGTCGAGCTCAACGAGGCGTTCGCGGTGCAGTCGCTGATCTGCCTCGACACCTGGCGGATCGACCCGGACATCGTCAACGCCAAGGGGGGCGCGATCGCCCTCGGCCACCCGCTCGGCGCCTCCGGCGGCCGCATCCTCGGCACACTGGCCGCTGTGATGCGCGCCGAGGGCCACCGGTGGGGCGTGGCCGCCATCTGCATCGGCGTCGGGCAGGGCCTTGCCGTCGTGCTGGAGAACGAGGAGGCGCAGTGACCATCGCACACCTGACCGATGCGGACGCCGCCGTCGCCGACATCTCGGACGGTGCGACTGTGCTGATCGGCGGGTTCGGCACCGCGGGCCAGCCGATGGAACTGATCGACGCACTGCGCAGGCACGGGGCGAAAGACCTCACCGTGGTCAACAACAACGCGGGCAACGGCGACCACGGGCTGGCCGCCCTCCTCGCCACAGGCAACGTCCGCAAGATCATCTGCTCGTTTCCGCGCCAGCGGGACTCGTGGGTGTTCGACGAGCTCTACCGCAGCGGCCGCATCGAACTCGAGGTGGTGCCGCAGGGCAACCTCGCCGAGCGGCTGCGTGCCGCGGGCGCGGGCATCGGCGCGTTCTTCTCGCCCACCGGCGTGGGAACCTCCCTCGCCGAGGGCAAGGAACAGCGCACCATCGACGGCCGCGACTACGTGCTGGAATACCCCATCCGCGGTGACTTCGCGCTCATCCAGGCACACCGCGCCGACCGCATGGGCAACCTCGTGTACCGAAAAACCGCCCGGAACTTCGGACCCGTGATGGCCACCGCCGCGAGCGTGACCATCGTCCAGGTCGGTGCGGTCGTCGAGACCGGCGCACTGGACCCGGAGAACATCATCACTCCGGCCATCTTCGTGGATCGGGTCGTGCATCTGGCCGGCGTCACCGAGCTGGCCGAGGAAGGGGCAGCGGGATGACCGTCGAACACACCGATCGGGGTCCGCTGGACAAGCATGAACTCGCCGCGCTGGTCGCAGTCGACATCCCGCACGGCGCCTTCGTCAACCTCGGTATCGGCCAGCCCACCACGGTGGCCGATCATCTCGAGCCAGCGCAGGGCATCGTCCTGCACACCGAGAACGGGATGCTCGGCATGGGCAGGGCCGCGGTCGGCGACGAGATCGACCCCGATCTGATCAACGCGGGCAAGGTGCCCGTCGTCGAGACGCCCGGGGCCTCGTACTTCCACCACGCAGACTCCTTCGCGATGATGCGCGGTGGCCACCTCGATGTGTGCGTGCTCGGCGCATTCCAGGTCTCGCGCGCCGGCGACCTCGCCAACTGGCACACTGGCGCCGCCGACGCGATCCCGGCCGTGGGTGGCGCGATGGACCTCGCCATCGGCGCGAAGCAGGTCTTCGTCATGATGTCGCTGTTCACCCGCGACGGCGCATCGAAACTGGTCGAGGAGTGCACATATCCCCTCACCGGACGACACTGCGTCAGCCGGATCTACAGCGACCACGCGGTGTTCGAGCTCGCCGCCGAGGGCGTGCGTGTTCGGTCGACGTACGGTATTTCGCTCGACGAACTGAGGGGCAGAACCGGACTGGAGCTGAGCAGTTGATCGGTTGCGTCGGCGAACAACCACAACGGCCTATCGGATTCGTAGTGGTTTCCCGGCGTGGTCGGGCATGGATCGGGTGGCCACGATGGTGATGACGGAAGCCGACATGACGCACACCACGGGTATCAGGAACGAGTCGGTTGCGTCTACTAGGAACGTCAGATAAAGCGGGGCCAGGCCGCCGAAGATCGCAGCGGAGACGTTGTAGGAGATCGAGAACCCGGTCGTCCTTGTGCGGGCGGTGAAGAGTTCGGCCATGGCGGCGAACGGCGCCCCCGAATACGTGCCGAGGACGGCGCCGAATACGAGTGCTCCTGTCACTGTGGCCCAGAGAGTGCCGTGTGTGAACAGGAATGCCGCGGGCAACCCGAGAACGAGATAGCTGCCGCATGCGGCAATCAGAACCGGCTTTCGTCCGACGCGATCGGACAGATCGGCCGCGATGGGGAGGGCGATGAGTGCGGCCACGTAGGTGACGGGAGCAATGAGATAGGCGTAGGTCGATCTGCCGCCGCCTGCCGCCGACAGCGCGTTCGGGTAGTAGACGAAGATCGCGTAGAAGGCCATGTTGTGCGTCATTGTGATGAGGAAGCAGAGCAGCATGGCTCGATGGCTGGTGCGGAAGACCTCGGCGATGGGCGATTCGGAGGTCGCCTGCTCTGCCTGGAGCGCTTCGAAATCCGGTGTTTCGGTGAGACGTGAACGGATGTAGTATGCGGCGATTCCGAGCGGGGCACCCAGCAGGAAGGGAATGCGCCAACCCCACGACTGCATGTCTTCGGCGCCGAGCGTCACGGAGAACAAGGCGAAGGTTCCGGATGCCATGAGCCCGCCGATATATGCGCCGATATTGAGGCTGGCGCAGATGGATCCCCGTCGTTCGGGCGGCGCATGCTCTGCGAGGAAACTTAGCGAGGTTCCGATCTCGCCTCCTGCCGATAGCCCCTGGATGATCCGGAGAAGCACCAGCAGGATCGGGGCAGCGACACCGATGGAGGCATGTGTCGGCAGGAGGCCGACCAGCGTGGTCGCGGCTGAGATTCCGACGACAACGATGACGAGGGTACGTTGGCGACCCATGCGATCGGCCAGGGCGCCGAAGAATACTCCGCCGAGTGGACGGAACAGGAACGTGACCGCGAACGTGGCAAAGGACGCGAGCAGCGAAGTGGTGGGATTATCCGAAGGGAAGAACGCTGCCCCAAGATATGCGGCGGAGAAACCGAAGATGCTGTAGTCGTACCACTCGGCGGCATTTCCGATAGTTCCGCCGAGGGCGACCTTGCGGCTGTGCGCATCCTTGGTCTGTTGTTTGACTGCAGTTCGCGAGCTGGCCATCGTGGTCTTCCGTGTAGATGTGGTTCGGCTATGTGCGGCGTTTCGGTGTCAGGACAGCTGGAATATGGCCTGCATGGTTTTCCGAGTCTCGGCGACTACGCCATAGCCGACTCGAGTAAACCCGGTTGGCAGCGGAATGCTGCCCTTGCTTCCGATCGGCGATACCCCGGTCGTGTTGATGAACGCCTCCTGGCCTTCTTCGGTGAAGAGAAAGTCGAGGAAGAGTTTGGCGGTGTTCTGGGCTGGTGAGTCGGTACCTATCGCAGTAAACAACTGGGTGCCGACGATGTTCTCTGGGTAGGCCATATCCACTGGCGCGCCCGCCTCTTTCAACTGCTGGATATTCGACGGAACCGTGGGCACCATGATCTCGGCCTGACCGGTCGCGATCATTTGCGCGCCAGGGACGATGCTGTCCACCAGGATCGGCTCCTGGTCTTTCAGGCCGCGGAGGAAATCTGTGCCGTACTTATCGATCCACAGCTTGCCCTGCTCGGCGTACACCGGGCTCGCCCGGAAGTCCGGAAAGGCGATCTTTCCGCGGTACGAATCGTCGAGGACGTCGGTCCAATCCTTCGGCGGGTTCTTTACCAGCTCGGTGTTGTAGGCGATGCCGAGCGGTAGGATGCCTGCCACTGCCAGCCCATGGTTAAACCATGCATCGTCGAGATTTGCGAGTGACGGAATGTTGCCTTTGTCTGTCGGTGCGAGCCAACCCTTTGAGAGGCCGTCTTCGACGAATTTTTCATCGGCGATCGTGACCATATCCGCTGTCCGGGCATTGGATTCGCGTTCCTGCGAGTAGCGCACCATCAACGAGCCGCTGGTGAGGCGAAGCGGTTCGACCTCGAGTCCGGGGTACTTATCCTCGAATGCCTTTACCGTGTCTTCCAGGCGAGAGGGGTCGTGTATCGAGTAGTACTTCATCGGTGGCTCCTCGACCGCTTCTTCGTACCATTCCTTCTGCGGCCCGGTCAGCGAGTCCGTCTTCGCGGCGATGGCCGCAGAGTCATCTTGCCCGCAGGCGGTGAGCAGAACGCTCAACACACCGGCAAGTGCCCCGGCGATCAGTTTCCGCCTCCTGGCTGCACGGGTTGTACGAGCGAATTGTCCTGTCATCGAGTGCATTGCCTTACTCTCCTGAGTTCTCATGGCGCTTTCGGCGAATCCGCCGGACTTGTTTCCGCATCAGGCGTTTCACCATCGACGGCGCGCCGGGGGATCATCGCTTCAGCCGATCCCGGGACCTGTTCGTCCAGACGAGCGTCGTCACCACGATTACCGTCGACAGCAGGGTCACGATGGTCGCGAATGCCGCCAGTGAGGTGTACGTACTGTTCTGAAACAGACTCAGCATGGTGAATCCCACGACCGGACTGTTCGTGCCGGCCAGGATTGCGGACGCAGTGATATCGCCGATCACCAGGACGACGACGAACACCCAACCCGCCGCGATTCCAGGGGTCATGAGCGGCAAGGAGATCCGGCGCAGCGTCTCACCCGGGCCCCGCCCCGCAACCAGAGACGCTTCCGTGAGGTCCTTCCCGACCTGAAGCGCCGCTGACTGCGCAGAGACCGTGGCCTGCGTTATGTAGAGCACCACGTAGACGAGCAACAGGATCGCGACGGTGCCACCCAAACTGAACGGCGGACCGGCGAATACGCTCAAGAACGCGATCGCCAGGATGACGTGCGAAACGGTTCCGGGCAGCTTGGTGACGGCGTTGAGTGGTTCACCCAACCGTTTGGCCCTGGCGATCTGATAGGCGACCAAGATCGCGACGCCCATGCAGATCGTGGCGGTGATCACGGCCAGCCCGAGGCTGTTTCGCAGTGCCAGGGCCGTCTGGGTGCCGGATTCGAAGATCCCACGGAAGGCATCCAACTGGAAGTTGATATTGAACTCACCGGACCAGTAGGGCTGCAGCGCGACCAGGCAGAGCGCTGCAACAGGCAGCAGGCACCCGATGGTCACATAACCGAACATGAATATCCGGGCAAGAAGTTTGGGACCCCAGCCGAAGCGATAGACGCTCTGACCACTCGCCTTTCCGCCGATGGTCGCGTGGTTGCCACGCTTGCTCACAGACCGGGCTGCGGAGTTCATGGCGAGGACGGCGAGCAGCAACAGCAGTGACAGCAGGGCGGCACCCAGCAGGTCGGCCGGATAGTCGACCGTCACCATTCGCACGATCTCGACGGTCAAGATGGGCACTTCTGCCTGAGTACCGATGATGAGCGGAATCGAGAACATCGAAAGCCCGTATATCAGTGCGAGCAAAGCTCCGGAAATAACGGCAGGGCGGACAGCCGGCAGGGTCACCGTCAGGAACACCCGCATCGTACGCCGACCACTGACGCGGGCCGCCTCTTCCATCGCCGGGTCGATATTGCGCATCGCGGCGGCGACTACCAGGTAAACCTGGGGGATCAGATAGAGGGAGTAGACGAAGATCATGCCTGGGCGGGAGAAGATATTCAGGTCGGGCATTCCGACCCCGATGAGATTCCCCAGATTCCGCAGAGCGCCGTTGACGTAGCCGACGTACGGAGATCCCAACAGTAGCCAGCCGATCGCACCGGCGGTGGACGGTACCAGCAACGAAACGACCGGTAGGACATCGGAAGACCAGCCGACCCGAGCGTTCGTACGCTCGTTCAGCCAGGCCAGGGTCGTCCCGACGATCACCGCGACCACAATGCTGGCCCCGACCACGAGTGCGGTATTCGATAGGACCGTGGGTAGGCGCGGATTGCCGTAGACATCGACGAGGGAATCGAGCACTGAGCCCTCGGCACCCGAGAAGAGTTTCCAGATCGTGCCGACCAGCGGATAGATGATGAGCAGTGTCAGCGCGGCACAGACGGCCGCTACGAACGTATTGAACGGCGACTTCGGCCTGGGCAATCTCGGTCGGGCGAAGCTCGTGGCGGAGATATTCATGATGCCGCGCCGCCGACCAACTCGAGTTCGTCGTCGGAGGCGATGACGGGAGCGTCATCGAACTCGTCCGCGTCCGGCCGGCCGATGAGACGCCCGGATTCGATCGAGACGACTACGTGGTCTCCGCGGGTGAATTGCCGGTCCGTGGATCGCACAACGATGTCGGTGCCGTTGATGTCGACCCTGATATCGGAGACCGATCCGAGGAACACTACCTCGCGAATCACCCCGGAGAAGCGGGGTCCCATCACCGCGGATGGCGCGTCCGGCCGCGTGATGGCCCAGGCCTCCGGGCGTGAGAACACCGTCAGCGCACCCCTGACGCGGTCGGGGTATTCGACTTCGATACGCCCCAGCGATGTCTCGACGGAGCACGGTCCTTCCCCGGAGCCGCCCGTGTACGTCGCGGTGAGTTCATTGACCGAGCCCATGAACTGGGCGACGTATCGAGAGTTGGGCCGATCGTAGATGTCCTGGGGTGTTCCCGATTGAACTATCTTCCCGTTTCGCAGAACGAAGATTCTGGATGCCAGCGTCAGCGCCTCCTCCTGATCGTGGGTGACATAGACAGCCGTGAATCCCGACTCACGGTGCAGCTGAGCGATCTCCGCGCGCAAGTGTTCGCGGACCTTGGCATCGACATTGGAGAGTGGTTCGTCGAACAGAACGATGTTGTCGCGCGAGACCAGTGCCCGGGCGAGGGCAACGCGCTGGGCCTGACCGCCGCTGATCTGCCCGGGGTACTGTGATTCCAATTCGGGGATACCGACCGAGGCGAGTACCTCGTTCACGCGCCCTTTGGTCGCGGCCTTCTTGATATTGCG
This sequence comes from Nocardia sp. NPDC058518, assembly GCF_042719655.1. Classification (NCBI taxonomy): domain Bacteria; kingdom Bacillati; phylum Actinomycetota; class Actinomycetes; order Mycobacteriales; family Nocardiaceae; genus Nocardia; species Nocardia sp. NPDC058518. The sequence continues at coordinate 299,241 of NZ_JBHXNJ010000001.1, read as the reverse complement.
CGCTTTCAGCGGGTACGCGATGTTCTCCGCCACGGTCATATGCGGCCAGAGCGCGTACGACTGGAACATCATGCTCAGTTGACGGTTTTCGGTTGGCACTTCGATCCGTCGGTCGGTATCGACGACGGTGCGGCCATCGAGGGAAATCGCTCCCGAGTCGAGTTGCTCCAGTCCCGCGATCGCACGCAGCAACGTCGACTTTCCGCAGCCGGACGGCCCGAGCAGGACCAGGAACTCTCCTGACTCGACGTCGAACGACACGTCATCGAGTGCCTTCACGGAAGACTTGTCGCGGCGCACGAAATGGCGACGGGCACGGGTGACGCTGATCTGAGTTCGGGTCATGCCGGATTCCTTCTGTTGAGATTCGAAGCAGGGAAGTCTGTGGGGTGAAAACCGTCGTCCGACCTGCTGTCGGAGGCGAATCGGATCGCGGAGATGGGGGAGGGGCGACAAGTCCGACTCGCACCGGATTCGAGACTCTTCTCGCGACCCCGACGTAGGCTTCCAACGCTCAACCCCCTCATTGGATGGACCATAGATCAAGATTGTACTTGAGACTAGATATGGTGACGGTCACAGTCAAGGGCTAATTTGATCTGGATCACACTGGGGTCCACGCTACGTTCGGCGCGCCCTGGACCTGGGTGCCGAGTTGGCAGAGCTGCTGGTCCCTTACTGTCGCTCCCCCTACATCCTGGGGTGCGCCTTGACTATCGCCGACTTTGAATCTAGATTGCTGTCTAACTTTGATCTTCAGTCCAAGTGAAGTCGATCGGAAGGACAACTAGATGGCGCCACGGGTGGGACCCTTATCGGGTGTTCGAATCCTCGATGCGGCCTCTCTGCTGGCCGCGCCGACGACAGCCTCGTTCCTGTCGGAATTCGGAGCAGAGGTCATCAAGGTCGAGCAGCCGGGCGCCGGAGACACGATGCGCCGCTACCCGCCGTTCCGGGGCAAGGTGTCGTTGCTGTGGAAGGTCGTAGGCAAGAATCGCCGTAGTCTGACTCTCGATCTCCGCAAGACAGAGGGTCGGCAGGTTCTCATGGACCTCGCTAAGTCATGCGACATCGTCTTGCTCAACTTCCGCCCTGAGACTTTGGCGAAATGGGGCCTCGATTTCGACGACTTCGTCGCGGTCCGCGACGACATCATCGTGCTCCAGCTCACGGCCTACGGCCGGACCGGGCCATACGCGGATCGTCCAGGGTTCGCACGTGTCGCCGAGGCATTCTCCGGCCTGACTTTCCGGACGGGTTTCCCTGGCTCGCCGCCGTCGCAGTCGGGGTACCCCATGCTCGGCGACGGTATCGCCGGCATGTACTGCGCGTTCGCCGTGATGCTCGCGCTGCGTCAGCGCGACCTGACCGGTGAACCTCAGCTGATCGACATCGGCCTGTACGAGCCGATGTTCAGAATCCTCGAGGATCAGATAGCGGCCCATGCCGAGGACGGCACCGTCATGGAGCGAAGTGGCAATTCCAACCCACTCATCTGCCCGAACGGCATGTTCCCGACGAAGGACGACCGGTTCGTCTGCATCCCTGCGTCGACGGAAACTTTGTGGAAGCGACTGGTCGACCTGATGGGCCGACCCGACCTACTGAAGTACGACAGTAACCCTGAGCGCATCTCGCATCGCGACGAGATCGAAGGAGCTGTCGAAGAGTGGACCCGCTCTCATGAGCTGACCGACTTGGTCGAGATCTGCGCGACGGCAGGCGTCGCTTGTGGGCCGGTGTACTCGGCGGCGGAGATCGCGCGGGATCCGCACATCGCGGCCCGCGGCTCCATTGTCGAGGTATTCGACGAGGAAACCGGCCGCCCGGTACGAATGGCCGCCTCGGCCGGCCGATTCTCGGGTTTCGAAGCCACGGTATCTGGCACCGGACCGGCGCTCGGCGCGCACACCGGCGAGGTACTGACGGAGCTGCTCGGCTACTCCGCCGAGCAGATCGAGAAGCTACGCGACAACGGCGCGGTGTGAAGTACGAAAGGAAAAAAAGTGGCTGACATTCATGGCGCCTATGACCTGCGTTTCGAGCGCGTCGCACAGTTGCTGGCGGACAATATCGACCTCGGCAAGGAAGTCGGCGCGAGCCTCTACCTCAATATCGGTGGTGCGGACGTCATCGATATCTGGGGTGGCTGGAAGGATCGGGAGCACTCCGATGCGTGGGCCGAGGACACGATCGTCAACGTCTTCTCGGGCTCGAAGACGGTATCCAGCCTTGCCGTACTGGTGCTGGCCGACCGCGCGGGACTCGATGTCGATGCCCCGGTCGCGGACTACTGGCCCGAGTTCGCTCAGCACGGCAAGGACAAGGTTCTCGTCCGCCACCTCATGAGCCATACGAGTGGCGTCTCGGGTTGGGAGGAGCCGTTCCGTTTCGAGGACGCCTTCGATATAGAAGCGTCGACCTCGCGACTGGCCGCGCAATCAACTTGGTGGGAGCCAGGCACTGCGAGCGCCTACCACGCAAGCACATACGGTCACCTGATCGGTGAACTCGTACGCCGCGTCACCGGCAAGACGCTGCGGGAATTCATCGCCTCCGAGTTCGCCGCCCCGCTCGATGCCGCGTTCCAGCTGGGCGTCGCCGAAGCAGACTTCGGTCGGATCGCGACGATCTACCCCGTCGAGGACGGCCCCGCGCCGGAGGCGGCACCCGAGGACCTGCAGACGCCAGCCGAGATCATCAACGCCAAGACGAGGGCGGGCTCGTTTGCCGGCACCATGGGCGATCCGTTCACCGTCTTCAATTCACCCCAGTGGTGGCGGACCGAGTTCGGCGGAAGCAGTGGCCACACGAACGCCAGGGGACTGGGACGCATCATCTCGGCGCTGACCAACGGCGGTGTATCGCGTGGTGTCGACCTCCTCACTCCCGCCACGATCGACCTGATCTTCTCGGAACAGGCCAACGGGATCGACATGTACTACAACAGGCCGATCCGATGGGGCATCGGCTATGCCCTCGCCGACGAAACCGACAACAAACGCGGCCCGCTGCCGTTCCTGCGCCCCGGCAAGAAGACGGCGTACTGGTACGGCACCGGAGGGTCGTGCGCGATCGCCGACGTCGAGCGCGGCATCACCTTCGCCTACACGATGAACCAGTGCTACTCGGGCAGGGATCAGCTCAACGGCTCGTACTACCGGGCCGTCTACGAGAACCTCTGAGTCGCATACCTTCTCCAAGAGAGCCGAGTAGATGACCGACCTCATCGACCGCGACAGTGCCCTGCGGCTGCTGATCGAACCAGTGGTGTTCGAGATGGAGCGCGGCAGGCTGCGCTTCTTCGCCGAGACGATCGGGCTGACCGATCCCGTTTACCTCGATCGTGCGGCCGCGCAAATGGCGGGCCACCCTGACGTCGTCGTGCCTCCGACGTTCCTGGGCAACGCGCTGGAACTCGAGCTACCCCAACCACTCTCGTGGCTCGCCGCCCTGGGGGTGAACCTCGATCGCACCACCCACGGTGAGCAGGCGTTCGAATACCACAACCTCGCTTTCGCCGGCGACACCCTGACCTTCCATCGCAGCATCGCGGATGTGTACATCAAAAAGGGCGGCGCCCTGGAGTTCGTGGTGAAGCGGACCCGGATCACCCGCAACGACGGCACGCCGATCGCGGACGCGCTGTGCACTCTCGGTGTCTTCCACCAGGAGGCGGGCCGATGACAAACCACGACCTCACTGTCGGGACCGCGCTTCCCATACTCGAAATCGACCGGATCACTCGGCGCACACTTGCGTTGTTCGCAGGTGCGTCGGGCGACCACCAGCCCGTCCACATCGATATCGATGCCGCGAAGGCCCGCGGCCGCGACGACGTTTTCGCTCACGGCATGCTCTCGATGGCCTATCTCGGCCGGTACCTCACCGAGTGGGTGCCCCAAGAGCGCATTCGCTCCTATCAGGCCCGGTTCACCGCGATCACGCCGCTCTACGCCGAGCTCGTGTGCTCCGGACGTGTGGTCGGGATCGAGAACGGCCTGGCCACAGTCGAACTCGCGATAACTCTGCGGGACGGGACGACCACTGTTCGCGGTGAGGCCGTGGTCGACGTCAGCTGATGCCTGCTCTGACGCGGACAACGAACAACGACGGAAAGCAGTGGAGGACAAGAGTGAACGTCGAAGGATATGAACTGCTTCGCGTGCATCGAGAGGGCCGGATCGTCACCGTCGAGATCGCGCACCCGCCGATGAACCTGATCACGGGCGAGCTGCTCGCCGAGTTCGACAGGGTGACAACGGAACTGGCAGTGGATCCCGAGGTCGTGGTTGCTGTCTTCGGTAGCTCGACGCCCGGCTTCTTCCTCTGCCATGCGAAATACGACGACTTCGAGAAATTGAAAATGGCCGAGGTGCCGAGTACTCGCGACGAGGTGCCGATGAACGCCGTTCATCGAATCACCGAGCGTCTGCGTTCGATGGACAAGGTCACTATCGCCCAGGTAGACGGACGCGCGACCGGCGGCGGCGCCGCGATCGTCATGGCCTGCGATTTGCGCTACGGGACAGTCGAATCGGCCGTTTTCAACAGCTTCGGTGTCCCGATGGGAACCGGCCTGGGCGGAGGGGCCACGCAGGTGCTCCCACGGCTGGTGGGACGCTCCCGGGCGACCGAGCTCATCCTTGGCGCACTGGACCTCGACGCTGAGACGGCCGAACGGTGGGGGTATCTGACGCGCGCCCTGCCTGCGGCGGAGATCGGAGGTTATGTCGACCGCTACGCGAGGCGAGTGGCGCAATGCGTCCCCGAAGTGATCAAGCGGACGAAGGGACTGATCGCGCAGTTCGATTCCACACCACTCGCCGAGGGTCTGCGTGATGAGAACTTCGCGCTCCAGCAGTTGGCGGCGCGCCCCGAGGCTGCGGACGCCATTCGTACGTTCCTCGAGATCGGCGGCGAGACGGTCGGCGGCGAGTCCCGGCTCGAGCACCTCCTCGGTGAGTTGCTGCAGAAGATGGACGGGTAGGTCATGGCGCGGCTGGAGGGCAAGATCGCGTTCGTCACGGGTGCGGCAGGCGGCATCGGGAGCGCCGTCGTCCGGCGGTTCCTCGAGGAGGGGGCGCTCGTGGCCGGCGCCGACCTGGACGCCCGAGCGGTGACGCAGTCGGTGGCGACCCCGGATCGTGAGCGACTGCTCGCGCTCGCCTGCGACGTCACCGATCCCGGACAGGTGGAGCGCGCGGTCGCGCGGGCCGTCAGCGAATTCGGTGGCCTCACGACACTGTGCAATACGGCCGGAGGCTCCTCTCGACGCGACGGACGCGTCACCGAAGCACCGCTCGACGAGTTCTGGCGAGTGATCAATGTCGACCTCTTCGGCACCGTTCTCGCCTGCCGGTTCGCCCTGCCCGAGATCATCCGGGCCGGTGGCGGTTCGGTCATCAACCTGACCTCGATGACGGCCCTGATGGCCATCCCGCAGCGCGACTTCTATTCGGCCGCCAAAGGGGGTGTCGCCTCGATGACGCGGGCCATGGCGCTCAGCTACGCGTCGGACAACGTCAGGGTGAACGCGATCGCGCCCGGCACCACGCTGAGCCCGCGAGTGGCTGCCAGGGCGCAGACAGAGCGGGCGAAGAAGCTCGCGGAACGACACCTACTCGGCGTCCTGGATCCAGTCGACATCGCGAACACGGCGCTGTTCCTCGCGTCCGACGAATCGCCTCACATCACCGGCCAGGTCCACCGGGTCGACAGCGGCGCGACGATCAACTGATCGCTGCGCATCCGACCGGACAAATCTCGATCAGAAGGATTCGTATTCGTGAACGACAATCGCAAACCCGTGCTCCTCGTGACCGGCGGTACCGGCGGGATCGGTGGCAGCACTGCCGACCAGTGGGCCGCCGCCGGAGGCCGCGTCGCCATCCTGGATCTGAGTCCGGAAGCCGTGCGGGCGAAGGTCGATGAGCTGGGGACCGACGTCGCCGTGGGGATCCCCGCCGATGTACGCGACGACGCCGCGGTCACCGACGCCGTGCGGGCGGCGGCAGAGAGGTTCGACGGTCGACTGGACGCGGTCGTCAACTGTGCCGGCATCGCTCAGCCCATCATCGCCGCGGAGGGTGCCGACGAGGACTGGGTGCGCATGATCGATATCCACCTCAACGGGCACATGCGTGTCAACCGGGCCGCCCATCAGTACCTCACGAACAGTGATCGCGCCGCGGTCGTGAACATCTCGTCCATCGCGGGATCGGTCGGCCTTCCTGGCCGCACGAACTACGGCGCCGCGAAATCCGGCATCGAGGGCCTTACCCGTGGCTTGGCCGTGGAGTGGTCGCCCGACATCCGGGTCAACTGCGTGGCTCCCGGATACGTGCGCACTCCGATGATCGATCGTCTCGTGAGTGACGGCAAACTCGACGCCGCGCCAGTGATCGCGCGAACACCGCTGGACCGGTTCGCTGACCCGGCGGAGATCGCGGCCGCGATCATGTTCCTCCTCTCCCCTCAGGCCTCGTTCATCACCGGCCAGACCCTTCGTGTCGACGGCGGTCTGACGATCGAAGGTGACTGGTATGCCTCGCGCCAGCGCGGCTAGGAGGCACTCGACTCGACGACGAACTCGGGTCTCGATCGAGGGCTGTCGCGGTGAGTGAGTCTCTCGCCGGTCGAGTAGCAGTGATCACGGGTGCGGCGGGCGGTCTCGGCAGGGAGTATGCCCGGCTTTTCGCGGCTGAAGGCGCGCGCCTCGTGCTCGCCGACCACGGCACCAGTGGTACGACACCGGGTGACGATCCACTCGCCGGGCTGGTGGGCGAGCTCCGCGGTGCCGGGGCCGAGGTCGCTGCGTACCTGGGCGATATCGGGGCCGAGGAGTCAGCGGATGCGCTGGTCGCGGTGGCCCTCGAGCGGTTCGGCGCGCTTGACGTGCTCGTCAACAACGCTGGCAACTGGTACGAAGGCCCGATCGCGCAGACACCGCTCGGTGCATGGGACTCGATCATGCACGTCCATTTGCGTGGCCACTTTCTGACGTTGCGCGCGGCGGCGCGGCATTGGATGAGCGTGCACGAATCTGGACAGCCCGCCATGGCCTGCGTGATCAACACGACCTCGCGATCGGCGCTGAATGCCATCGCCGGTCATTCCGTCTACGCGGCCGCCAAGGGCGGCATCATCGCCCTCACTCACGTCGCGGCCGATGAACTGGCGCCCTACGGTGTGCGCGTCAACTGTGTGGCGCCGGCCGGTCGCACCGGCATGACGCTCGGGATCACGGCGCTGGCCGACGCCATCCGAGTTCCTTGTGGCGCCGAAATTTTCGATGAGTGGGACCCGGCGAACGTCGCGCCACTGATCGCCTACCTTGCGACCAGAGACTGCCCGCTCACCGGGGAGATCCTGTTCGCCCGTGGTGGGACGGTCCAGCGTTATGAGCGGTGGCTACCGGGACGGATGATCGACAAGCCGGCGCGGTGGACCGTTGCCGAACTCGCGGAACTGGTCCCACTACTGGTCTCCGGCCGAGCGCCGGAATGAGTCGGCAATCGCCGCGCTCGGAACTCGCCCTCTTCTCCGCGCGCCAGATCGACGATTGCATGGATTCGAGTACATCATTAATCTACGATCCATTTTTAGTCGGGCTACTCGCTCGAGAAGTGGCACCGGATGCTAGGAGAACACATCGACATGGTGGTCATAGACGCTCAAATCCACACTTTCTACTCGGATCGTCCGAGTCGCCCGTGGGTACCGGAGTTCCGTCCTCAGTACATCCCGGATCGGCCGAGCTACCTCCAACACGCCGGCCAGACGAACAGTCCGGGCATGGCGCTCGCCGAGATGAAGGAAGCCGAGGTCGACGCGGCACTCCTGGTACCTGTCGGCATGTACGGCACCGGTCTGGAGCTCGAGCTCGAAGCGACCGCCGAACATCCCGAGCGCTTTCGGGTCGCGGGGTTGATCGACCACCTGGCCTCCGGCCTCGGCGAGCATCTGGAGGCCGCCGCGGCTCGTGGCCTCGTTGGCGTTCGTATCCTGGAGCTGCGCGAGCCGGAGCGTGTTGCCCGCGGGGAGTTCGACGATGTCCTCGGCCTGTGCGCCGACCTCGGCCTGGTGGTCACGCTGTCGCTGCGGCATCCTCTCGATCCTCGGCTGGTCGAGCTCTTCGAGCGAAACGCCGACGTTTTCTTCCTGATCGACCATCTGGGTACCGGCTACGCTCCGCCGATCCTCGGCTACCGGCCCGCCGAGCCGTTCGAGCACATCGATGCCGTCGCCGACCTGGCGAGGTACTCCAACATCGGACTCAAGCTCACGGGTGCGCCGTCGCTCTCAGTGGATGTCCATCCCTTCAAGGACATCTGGCAGCCCATCACCCGGCTCGTCGATGCGTTCGGCGCCGAACGGGTGTACTGGGGCAGCGACTACAGCCGCACGGCACCCCTGCACAGTTATCACGACGGCCGGTTCTATCTCGCAGAGATTCCGGGTCTGGCTCAGGAGCAGCTCGACCTGATCTACGGCGAAGCGCTCGCGCAGCAGCTCAATTGGCATCCGTCGGTCGGTAACGGCGCGGAGTAGGGATCACATGGCGCTCACGGTTCAAGCACTCAAAGTCGGCACTGTTCACGGCTTTTCCCAAGCCGCGCTCACTTTCTCACGTGGTCAATTCGAGGGGATCGACTTCGCTATCTACATGTTCCTCGTGCGAGGCGGCGACAAGCTTCTCCTCGTTGACACCGGTCCGGGTACCCCGGCCGAGGTCAAGGAACGTCACGGCTTCGATATGACCCAGCTCCCCGATGAGGAGCCGCGAGCCGCGCTCGCGAAGGCTGGAGTGAAACCCGAGGACATCGAGGTGGTGGTGAACACCCACCTGCACTGGGATCACTGCTCGAACAACGACCTCTTCACCAATGCCCAAATCCTCGTTCAGGGCAGCGAACTGCACTATGCGGCGCATCCTCTCCCGACCGGCCGCGCATCTTACGAGCGGAAGCCCGGCATGTCGCCTGCCTGGGCCAAAGCCTTCGGCCGCACAGTCGGCCGCGACGGCGACTATGAGCTCATGCCGGGCGTCGACGTGGTTACTCTGCCGGGGCACACCCCTGGCTCCCAGGGCGTGCTGGTTCAGGCGTCGAAGAGGTACCTGATCGCCGGCGACTGCATCAGTTGCTACGCGAACTGGGAAGGCGACGCCGGCATTGCGCACATTCCGTCCGGGTCGTTCACGAGCCTCGAGGACTACTTCCGCACGTTCGACAAGATCGAAGGCTTCGGTTGCGCAGTCATTCCCAGCCACGATCTCACCGTCGCGGATCACCCGTTCTTCGACTAGTGGCGTCGGGGGCACTCACCCCGAAACCGCCTATCGATCTCACCTGTAATAGCAAATGAACACCGGAAGGGGTGGCGCTTCAGCATGAATGAATCCGCCGTGCTGCAAAGACTGGCCGACAAAGATGCGATCTGGGAATGCGTGCTCCGCTATACACGCGGCCTCGATCGTCTAGACATAGATCTGTTCCGATCCGCTTACTGGGAAGATGCCCACACCTGCCATGGAACCGTCAACGGCACCGTCGACGACTTCCTCGACTGGTGGTTGCCCCTCCAGGAAGGGCGCGAGGCCGGTCAGCACGCAGTCACCAATCATTGGGTGGAGTTCGATGGCGCAGCCGGGGCGAATGCCGAGACCTACTTCCTCGCCTCGATCAAGAACCAGGTGAGTGGCACGGTCGAATTGCTGGGCGGCCGCTATATAGATCATTTCGAGAAGCGCGGTGACGAATGGCGGATCAAGACGAGGGTGCTCATCTTCGACTGGCAGGCGACCGCTGACGCTTCGCATATGCGCGAGCGACTTGCCATGAACTTCAAGGGTTTTCGAGACCGCAACGATATGTCGTACCAGCGGCCGGTGCTCCCTCGACTCGACCCACCGACGCAGTAAACGGCAGCCCATCCGCTCTTGATTGCTTTGCCGATCCGCATTAGACTTGAGTCTAACAACGGACTTAAATATACATTTCTGGCTGCATTGCGCATTCAGCAGATCCGAAGGAGTTGAACCATGCGAGACGCCGTTATCGTCGACGCCGTGCGCACCCCGATCGGCAAGGGTCGTCCAAAGGGAGCCCTCCACGACGTGCATCCGGCGGACCTTCTGGCGCGCTCCATCGCAGCTTTGGTCGAGCGCACCGGCATCGATCCCGGAATCGTCGACGACGTGATCGCCGGCTGTGTGACCCAGCTGGGCGAGCAGGCGCTGAATATCGGCCGTACGGCGCTACTCGCCGCCGGATTTCCGGACAGCGTGCCCGCGACCACGGTCGATCGCCAGTGCGGCAGCAGCCAGCAGGCGGTACATTTCGCTGCCCACACCATCATCGCCGGCGGCTACGACGTGGCGATCGCCTGCGGTGTCGAATCGATGAGTCGCGTGCCGATGGGTTCCGATACGCCGGACGGCACCGACCTGTACGGCTCGATGTTCGGCGCCCGCTACCCGAACGGCATTCCCAACCAGTTCGTCGGCGCGGAACTGATCGCGGCGAAGTGGGGTCTGACCCGCGAGCAGTTGGACGAGTTCGCCTTGTCGAGTCACGAGAAGGCACACCGGGCAACCCTCGACGGGGCGTTCGGGAACGAGCTCGTGAAGATGGATGAGTTGAGCGTGGATGAAGGCATCCGCGCCGGCGGCACACTGGAGTCGATGGCCAGGCTGCAGTCGCCATTTGTCGACGAGGAGGCTTCTCGCCTCTACCCCCAGATCGAGTGGCTGCTCACGGTCGGATCGAGCAGCCAGATCAGCGATGCCAGCTCCGCGTTGCTGCTGATGACCAGCCAGAAGGCGAAGGAACTCGGCCTTCCGATCCGCGCCAGGGTGCACTCGGCAGCGGTGGCAGGCGACGACCCGGTCATCCGGCTGACGGCGCTCATCCCGGCGACCCGCAAGGTCCTCGGGAACGCGGGATTGTCCATCGACGACATCGGCGCGTTCGAAATCAGCGAAGCCTTCGCCTCGGTGCCGCTGGCGTGGCGGGCCGAGACGGGTGCGGATATCAGCAGGGTGAATCAGTGGGGTGGCGCCATCGCACTCGGCCACCCGGTCGGCGCGAGCGGTGGTCGTCTGATGACCACGCTGCTCAACACGATGGAGGCCACCGGATCCAAGTACGGGCTACAGGCCATGTGTGAGGGCGGCGGGGTCTCGAACGCGACCATCCTCGAACTGGTCGACTGACCCCGCACGGAAGGACATACCGAATGCTGGACGGATATCCAGACACCGAGGTACTCCACCTCGAACAGCGCGGTCACGTCCTGATCGCGACACTGAACCGGCCCGGCCAGCGCAACGCGCTGAACGCCGAACTCCGCGAAGCCCTGCGCGATACCTTCGACCGGTTCGACACCGATGACGATCTGCGCTGCGCCGTCCTCACCGGGAACGGGAAGGCCTTCTGTGCCGGCGGAGATCTCAAAGAGATGGCCGACACCCAGATGGCGGTTCCGCCGGAGAACTCCTTCATCATGCTCGGCAGCAAGGGGCGACTGACCAAACCGGTCATCGGCGCGGTCAACGGTTTTGCGATGGCAGGCGGTTTTCTCCTCGCTCAGAATTGCGACCTGGCCATCGCTTCGGACGAAGCGACGTTCGCCATCAGTGAGGTCAAACGGGGCCGTGGCGCGCCATGGGCGGTGCCACTGATCTCGATGCTTCCCAAACGGATCCTGATGGAGTTGCTGGTGACCGGCGAGCCGATCGGCGCACACCGGGCCTACGAGGTCGGATTGATCAACAGGGTCGTGCCTGCCGATGAGCTTCTCGAGTCGGCCGTGGCAATGGCCGAGGTCATCGCCGGGAACGCTCCGCTGAGCGTCTGGGCGTCCAAACAGGCCGTCGAGGTGGCGACCGAAGTCGGACAGTCCGCCGCGCTTGCCGCCGCCCACCAGATCTTCTACCGGGTTTACACCAGCCAGGACGCCGCCGAAGGGCCGCGGGCGTTCGCCGAGAAGCGCAAGCCTGTGTGGACCGGGCACTGAACCTGACGATCGCGAAAGGAACTTGTAGGAAATGGCGATAGAGCGTTTTCCGCACTTGGAGATCAAGCGCGACCTGCGCGAGGCCGTCCAGACATTGTGCTCGAAGTTCAGTCTGGACTATTGGGAGGAACACGACCGCGAGCACATCTTTCCCGAGGACTTCCGGCGTGCGTTCGCCGACGCGGGCTTCTCCGGTGTGGTCATTCCTGAGGAGTACGGCGGCGGGGGTGGCAGCCTCGGCGATATGGTCGTGATCCTCGAGGAGGTCGCGGCCGCCGGTGGCGCACTCAACGCGGCCAGCGCCGTCCACCTCCCGCAGCTCTGCATCCCCTCGCTGCTCACCTTCGGCTCCGAGGAGCAGCGTCGCGAGTTGTTGCCCAAGATCGCCTCTGGCGATCTGTTCGTCACCTTCGGTGTCACCGAACCGGATGCCGGCACCGACACCACGCAGATCTCCACCCGCGCCACGAGAAAGGGGGACGGGTGGGTCATCAACGGTGCGAAGGTCTGGAACAGCGGGGCTCTCCAGGGAGACAAGATCATGCTGCTGGCTCGGACGAGTACGCCCGAACCCGGTCAGCGCAAAGGCCTGGGGCTCACGCTCATCATGACCGACCTCGAGGCCGACACCATCGATATCAGCCCGATCCCCAAGATCGGACGCAATGCTGTGGCCTCGTGTGAGGTGGTATTCCGTGACCATCCGGTCGCCGATGCCGAGATCATCGGTGAAATCGGCCAGGGTTTCTACCATCTTCTCCACAGCCTCAACAGCGAGCGCCTCTACATCGCCGCCGAGGTGCTGGGAATGGGGCGCTGGGCGGTGGAGAACGCCACCCGATATGCCAACGAGCGTGTTGTCTTCGACCGGAAGATCGGCATGAACCAGTCCGTTCAGCACCCGATCGCCCGCGGCTATCTCAACCTGCTCGCGGCAGGCCAGGTCGTCTACCAGGCTGTCGCGGAGTACGAGGCCAAGGGCGGTGCGGCCGTGGGCACGCTCGCGAACGCGGCGAAGTACCTCGCTTCCGAGGCGGCGTTCCAGGCCGCCGACGACGCCATGCAGGTCTTCGGCGGCTACTCCTACGCCAGGGAATACCACATCGGGCGTTTCTGGGCCGAGAGCCGCATTCAGCGCATCGCCCCGATCAACAACCAGATGATCCTCAACTACATCGCTGAGCGCAGCCTCGGTCTGCCGCGCAGCTACTGAGCAACGACATCGGAAGGCAGTAATGAAGGCCATCGGTCACTTCGACTTCGGAGGCCCAGAGGTCCTCCAGCTCGTCGACCTCCCCGACCCGGTACCAGGTCCCGGAGAGGTACGCATTCGAGTCCGGGCGAGCGCTGTCAGCCCGACCGACACTCTCCGGCGTGCCGGCGTTCGAGCGCTGGACGGGAAACCCGCACCGGAATTGCGGGATCAGGACAGGCCGCTCGTGCCGGGCATGGAAATCGCGGGCATCCTCGAGGAGATCGGTCCGGGCACCGAGACAGACCTCCGGGTCGGCGAGCACGTCGCCGGGGTCGTCTTCCCCAAGGGCACCCATGGCGCCTACTCCGAGCAGATCGTCCTGCCGGTCGAATCTGTGGTGCGAACGCCCGCCGGAGTGGATGACATCGCGGCGTCGACGCTACTCATGAACGGGCTCACCGCACTGGCGTGCCTGGATGAACTCGGCCTGACACCTGGGCAGACGGTTGGTGTGACCGGGGCGGCGGGCACACTCGGCGGATATACCGTCCAGCTCGCCAAGGCGCGTGGTCTCCGGGTCGTCGGCGACGCCTCACCTGCCGACAGGTCATTCGTCGAGGCCCTGGGTGCAGACGTCGTCGTCGAGCGTGGCGACGGTGTTGCCGACCGATTCCGGGCGGCGGCGCCTGGTGGCGTCGACGGTCTCGTCGATACCGCCGTGCTGAACGAGAAGGTCGCCGGAGCGGTGCGTGCAGGCGGTCGTATCGCGACGGTGCGTCACTACGAAGGACCGCCCATCGACGGGGTGACGTTCCACGCGGTGAAGGTCCGCTACTACCTGCGGGATACGCATCGACTCGACGAGCTCCGCGAGTTGGTCGAGGACGGAAAGCTCGAACTGCGAGTGGCGGGCACCTACCGCGCCGCCGAGGCGGCCGACGCGCATCGTCGACTGGCCGCTCGGGGTACCAGAGGCCGCCTCGTACTCACCTTCGGGGACTGACGAGTTTCGTCGCCCCGGAGGCGGTGCGTGGGTCGCTCGATGCGTGCCGCTCACGGTCGGCGGGGTTCGGCCTGCCGCGGTGAGTAGGCACCGTAGAGGACGGTATCGACGAGCATCAGTAGTTCGCGCTCGAGGTCGAACTCGGGTGTATCCGGGGTAATCCACCTGGCGAGGACCGCGAAGTAGGCCGTGGCGAGGATCAGCCCGACCTGCTCGGCATTGACATACGCCGGCGCGGCCCCGGCGTCTCTACCATTCCTGATCAGCGCCGCCAGCTCGTCGGCCAGCTCCGGATTGGCCAGGAAGTTCGTCTGTTGCAGCGTGGCCGACAGCATGGCGCGGGTCTCGTCGCGCGTCTCCTCGCTGATCTTTGCCATCTCGGTCATATAGCGATGGAGCAGTTGATCGAGTGTCTCGCCCGCCACCGCGGTCGTCACGGCCGTGGCGCGTGCGCGACGGCGCGCGGTCCATTCATCGAGGAACGCGGTTTTGCGCGGGAAGTAGTTGAACACGGAGGCGCGGGCAACATCCGCACGTTCGGCGATTTCGTCGATTGTCGTGCGGTCGAAGCCGCGGTCGATGAAGAGTTCCACGGCGGCTGCGTACACCTCGTTGCGACGTCGCTGGCGACTGCGGGTGCGCCTGTCCGACGAGGGGTCGATGTAGCCGGGTTGGTCGGGAGCGGCTTCGGTGTGTGCGCTGCCTGATTTCTGAGCCATGGGCCACCTTTCGTTGCAATCGAAAACTCTTGACCGGGCATCGACCCTGGCATAGAGTTCTGTCTAACTTTAGACTCAAGTATACATTCGTTCTATAGAAGACGCGGGATAGGTACGGCCCGCGTCTGCACTTTGAAAGGACTCAGCTGTGTCCGATGCGATGCCCCTGGATGGTATTCGGGTTCTCGAGTTCGCCCATGCGATGGCAGGACCATTCTGTGGTGGGTTGCTCGCTGATTTCGGCGCGGAGGTGATCAAGATCGAACGCGCTGGGTCCGGCGACAGTTTGCGCCGGATGGGACCGGACGGCGGGAAGACTCTGTGGTTCACCGTGACCAGCCGGAACAAACGAAGTGTCGAGGTCGACCTGGCCGATCCCGATGACAACCAGTATGTGAAGGAGCTGGTGGCCTCCAGCGACGTGATCGTGGAGAACTATCGCCCAGGTGCCCTCGAGCAATACGGGCTGGGCTGGGACGACGTGGAGAAGCTCAATCCACGGGTGGTGATGCTGCGCATCTCGGGATTCGGGCGCGGCGGCCCCTATAGCGACCGGCCGGGATTCGGGAAAATCGCCGAGGCGTTCAGCGGTGCTACGAACATCACCGGCTACAAGGACGCACCACCGGTGCACCCAGGCTATTCGCTCGCGGACCTCATCACCGGCTTGTATGGCGCATGGGGGGTGATGCTGGCGCTCTTCGAGCGCGATCGTTCGGGCAAGGGGCAGATGATCGACCTCGGCATATATGACGGTCTCTTCCGCATGATCGAGTGGCAGATCCCGTTCTTCGAGAAGCTCGGCATCGACGCAGAACGCAACGGCGCGTCCTTTCCGTTCGCGGGCGCGTTCGTGACCGAGATCTGTCCCGCCGCCGACGGTGCATTCGTCGTGGTGTCGGCGGCGACGACCACCACGATCGACAACCTGATCGCCTTCCTGCGCAGCGAGGGCGACTACACACTGGAGACGTCGAGCTCGGTCGAGGCAGCGGCGGCGCTGCGGCGCTGGGTCGCCAAACACAGCTCCGATATAGCCATTGAGCGCTTGACCGAGGTGCGGGTGGTCGCCGGTCGCGTCTTCAAGCCGAGCGACCTGGCCACCGACCCGCACATCAACGAACGCGGAAGCCTTGTTTCCGTCGAGACCGAAGAGTACGGCACCGTTCGCATGCCGGCGCCGGTGCCGAAATTGATGCGAACACCGGGCCGAATCAGATGGGCCGCACCCAAACTCGGCCAGGACAACGGCAAGATCGATTTGCGAGGTGAGGGAAAATGACGACCGATCAGCATCGGGCTCAACTGCGAATCGGAGCCTTCTCCGGCTTCTACGGCGACTGCCCGGACAACATGAAAACACTCCTGGACAACGGCGTCGATGTGCTGATGGGCGACTACCTCGCCGAGCTCACGATGCTCATCCTCCGCAAGGCCGAGTTGCGCGGTGGCCCCGGCTATGCTCGCACCTTCGTCGCCCAGCTCGAAGGCAACCTGCAGCAGATCAAGGACCAGGGCGTCAAGGTTGTCGCCAATGCCGGAGGCCTCGCGCCGGAGGAGTGCGCCGCCGCCATTCGGGCGGTATGCCGCGAGGCCGGCGTCGACCTGACGGTCGCGGCCGTGGTCGGCGACAACCTACGGGAGACGCTCGACAGTGACCTCGGTGGCGCGGTGCTCGCGAACATGGACACCGGGGAGAAGCTCGACCTCGCCCAGCACGAGATCCTCACCGCAAACGCCTATCTCGGTGCTTGGCCGATCGTCGAAGCACTCGATGCAGGCGCGGATATTGTGGTCTGTCCCCGCATGACGGATGCTTCTCTCGTCGTCGGGCCCGCTGCCTGGTACTTCGGCTGGGACCGAGAGGATTGGGACAAGCTCGCATCGGCTGTTGTCGTCGGCCACATTATCGAGTGCGGCGGCCAGGCCACCGGCGGCATGTACGGGCACTTCTACGAGCACGAGGATTTGGGGCACCCGGGACTGCCCCTTGCCGACATCGCCGCTGACGGCACTTCGATCATCTCCAAGAGCGCACCCTCGGGCGGTGTCGTCACCGTCGACACCATCAAGGCACAGCTCTTCTACGAGGTCGGCAGCCCGAAGTACCACAACCCCGACGTCATCACCGACCTCGCCACGGTCCGGCTGGCCGATCTGGGTGAGGATCGCGTGCAGGTCTCCGGCGTCCGAGGCAGTCGCCCGACGACGACCACGAAGCTCTCGCTGACTTACGAGGGTGGTTACCGCAATATGATGACCATCGGCGTCACCGGCGCACATATCCCGGAGAAGATCGCCTGGCTCAAACGCCAGATCGAAGGGCGTGTCGGCACCCCCGAGACCTTCGACGGATTTCGCTGGTCGGTCATCGGCCCGAACAAGCCGATCGACGGCACCTACGACGAAGCGACCGCATTGGTCATCCTGCACGTCCGGGACCGCGACGCCACCAAGGTTGGACGAACGGGCTTCTCCGACAGAATCGTCCAGATGTGCTTGGCCAGTATTCCGGGCCACTTCATGACCACAACGCCCCAAAACGGGCGACTGTTCGGCGTTCAGTGGCCCTGCCTGATCGACAAGTCGCTCGTATCGCCTGTGGTCCGCATCGATGGGCGGCCGGACATCAGGGTGCCTTGGCTGATCGGTGAGGATACCGAGCCGGTTGCTCCCGAGCCCGGGGGAGTCACCGACCTTTCTCGATTCGGGCCGACGACGCCGGCAGTCCTGGGTGATATCGCCATCACTCGGTCCGGCGATAAGGGCGGTAAGGCCAACGTCGGCATTTGGGTGCGGACAGCCGAAGCGTACGAATGGTTGACCACCTACCTGACGGTCGAGCGATTCGTGGAACTCGTGCCGGAAGCAGCCGGCCTCCCCATCGACCGCTACCGGTTCGACAATTTGCTCGGGCTCAACTTCGTCGTCACCGGCTTCCTCGAGGACGGAGTGTCCTCCTGCACGAGGATCGATGCCCAGGGCAAGGCCATCGGAGAGTATCTCGCGAGCCACACCGTCCCCATCCCGCGGGAGATTCTCCAACCAGCATGATCCACGACTGCCGCGACGACCCCGGACCTGTTCGTCTCTGGGGCGGTGACTTGGAGCAGGTCGTCATCACTGTTGTGGGCCGTCCGTCGGCCGAGCGTGCGAGGCTGCTCTCGCTTCGTCTGGCCGAACTTTGCGAGGGAGCCTGGCTGCGGTCGGCCAACCTCGTCCGCGCGCTGCTTGCGGACCTGGCCACCGGGGTGCGCGACGTCAGGTCGCGCCGACCCGCGCATTTCGCCAATGCGGCGGCGTGCGCGGGCCGACGTGATCCTGGACCTCGCGCACCGGGCAGCGGTGCGCGGCGACGGGTGTCTACGGCTCAGATCACCGTGCCCACATCGGTGTGGACGATGTTGTCGAGCGCGCGTTCGGCGACGGCGGCGATCGTCATCGAAGGATTACATGCGGCGGTGTTACCGGGCATGAGTGCGCCATCGATGACGTAGAGACCGCGCTGGCCGAGCACCCGGCCGTCCAGGTCGCAGACGGTGCCCATGTTCGCGCCACCGAGCGGATGCCAGGTGGAGGGGAATACCGAGTTGGTGTCGAGGAGCATGCTGTCGGGTCCGGCGATGCGGCGCACGGCGGGGTCGATATGGCCGTCCTGGATTGCCCGGTCGCCGTCGCCGGGCCAGCGCAGGGTCGCGCTGTCGGTGCCCGACTCGTAGACGAACTCGCCGCGCCCGGTGCTCACGCCGTAGCCGACCAGCATCGTGCTGCCGGGGTCGACGGTCAGCGGTGGAATCGAGGCTTGGATGACGGTGAATGCCGCGTTCGGGTCGTCCCAGTTCTTGCTGCCGTACACAACCGGTCCGCCCTGCGCGGTGCCGAATCCGGCGGACGGGTTGCGCCACACATAGATTCGGTCCGCGTTGGTGCCCCAGCCGCCGCCGAGACCGTCGGGCAGGTCGGGGATCTGGCCTTTCGCGCCCGCTCGCACGAGCAGGCGGGTGGTGTTGAGGCTGCCTGCCGCGAGCACCAGTGTGGGAGTGGTGATGATCTTGTTCTCCAGCACGGTGCCCGTGATGTCGAGTCGGTCGACGCGCACCACCCAACGGCCGTCGGGGGCGCGTTCGATGTCGGTGACCTCGTGGAGGGTCTGCACGTCGACCCGGCCGGTGGCCTCGGCCGCTGCGACATAGGTGACGTCGACGGAGTTCTTGCCGCCGTTGTTCACACCCATCGCGCCGTCGCCGTTGGTATAGGACGGCTTCATCTCGCCGCGCAGTTCGGCCAGCGCGTAGTCCCAGTCGATGGGCATCGGGATCTTCGACAGCGGCATGCCCGCGGCGCGCACGCGATCGGCGAAAATCCTTGCCGCCAGGTAGTTCTCGTGGTTGACCAGCTCGTCGGGCGCGGTGGCCAGCCCGAGCATGCGGGCGACCCGTGGATAGTGAACCCGGTCCATCAGCCCCCAGTCGAGCTCGGCCGGGAAGTGCGTCTCGAACACCTCGCGGGTGGGCTGCAACGACATGCCCTGGTAGATCAGCGAGCCGCCGCCGAGGCCCGCGGCGCACAGCGCGGTCATCCCGGCCCCTGCCACCGCCTCCACCAGACCGGCGTACGGCTCGAACACCATCGGACGGCCGAACAACACCGGGTTGGAGCGGTGCCAGAGCAGGCGCTTGTCGGGTTGAGAAGCGCGCGGGAAGGTCTCGGAGTTGGGGCCGGTCTCCCACCTTCTGCCGCGTTCCAGCATCAGCACATCGACGCCTGCCTGCGCCAGTCGCAGCGCGGTCACGCCGCCACCGAATCCGGAACCGATGACGACGGCCCGGCGCTCGTGCCTGGTCAGCGGCACGCCGCCGGTGCGGACCGCGGTGCCGCTGTGGGCCGAGGCGGTGCGCGAGGTGGCCAGGGCGAGCCCGGCAGCCGCGGCGCCGGTCAGCAGTGAGCGGCGGGTGAACTCGGACATGTCAGCAACTTTCATTCTTGGGGGTGGTTCGACGATCAGGAGCGGAGGTTCAGCCGCTACGTCGAGCGAGTAGTAGGTCGAGCAGACCGGCCTCGCGGCCCTGCTCGGTGAGCATGCCGCGCGCTGTGCGCTCGACTTCGCCGCCGGTGAGCAGTGCGTCGGCGGCGGCGGCCATCTCGATACCGCCGTAGTGATGGCGCTGCATGAGTCGCAAGAACAGCGCCTCGGCCTGTGGGCCGCGGGCGGCGGCGAGCTGGTCGAGTTCTGCGGTTGTCGCCATTCCCGGCATGGCCGAGTCGGGTGATGCGGCGGCGGCCCGATGCGGGTGTGCCCCGGACTGCTGCATCCAGGCCATCGGATGCGGGGCGGTGACCGGTGCGCCGGCCAACCGCAACCAGCCGAGCAGCATTCCCAGTTCGGTGCGCTGCGAGTCGGCGATCTGGTCGGCCAGCGTCGCCACCGACGGCTCCACACCGGGGTCGAGCCGCTGCACCAGCATCAGTGCCTGACTGTGATGGGTGACCATGTCCTGCACGAAGCCGATTTCGGTCGCGTTCAGCACCGGCTGCCGCGTGGGTTCATCCGAGATCAGCACCGGCCGCAGCGCCATGCCCATCGCCATCAGTAAGACGGCGAGACCAGCCACGGCCGACACACGGAAAAGCCTGTGCCGGTTCATGACCCGGTGGTCGATGCCTGATCGGCAGGCGGGGTGTACACCGTCGGTGCGAGCTCGAGCGCCACGAAACCGTTGTCCGCACAGGTGGTCCACAGCTGGTTCCCGCGCCATTCCGGCGGCGAGAAGCACCAGTCCGTGGACAGATCACCGAAAGTTAGTGTGCCGGTGCGCGAACTGAGGGCCTGCTGCGGATCGAACTGCCCCTGCAACATCGCCTGGGCCACGGTCGGGGCCGCCAGCAGCGGTGGCCCGATGATCGAGGCGAGCGCGTGCGGCGAGTTCCACAGTTCGGCGTTCTCGTTGGTGCGCGCGGGCGGGTTGAAGTAGGCGATCTCGCGAATCGCCGCGGGATCGCGCACGTCGAACACGCGGATGCCAGAGGAGGTCCAGCTGCAGGCCAGCGCGGTGGGGTCGGTCTGCCGGTCGGCGGCGCAGTAGTGCGCGTCGTAGGCGAACAGTGAGCCGCCCGAGGCCGAGGCGATCAGGCTGTCCTGGTTCTCGGGCAGGTTGATCGCGAGTTTGATCGACTGCGTCAGCCGGGGTCGGCGCTCGTCGGTGACGTCGATGAGCTTGACCCCGCCCGAGCCTGCCTCGTCGACGGCGAAGACGTACGGCGTTCCCCGGTAGGTCACGGGAACGGCATGCTGGGTGGCCCAGCCGTCGGTCCACGGCATGTCGGCCAGTTCCTGCACGCGTGGTTCGGCGTCGCGGCGCTGCACCGCGCTGACATCGAGGATCTTCATCCCGCCGATGTTGTTGGCCAGATACATCCGGTTGCCATCGGGTGAGATGCCGAATCCGTGCATCGACAACCCGGGCAGGCCCTGCCAGATCACGCGTGGGCTCGCCGGATCGGTGAGATCGACGGCGCTGAGCAGACCGGGTGCCGTTCCCGAGGCCCAGTAGGTGCGCCCGTCGGGGGAGAAGCCGCCCTCATGGGCGGTGATCGGCACCGGCAGCGCCAGATCGGTTCCTGGACCCGGATTGAGCAGTCGCGGGTGCGCGCAGTCGGAGATGTCGTACACCGACAACAGTCCGGCACCGGTCAGTGCGGGAACACCCGCGCCCACCAGCAGTTTTCGCGCCGCGTTGACCTTGAGGCTCTCCCAAGTCCCCGCGAGCATGGCTGGTTCGGTGAGGGTCGTGGTCTGTACCGGCGCGGTCGGATCGGCGATATCGAGCACCCGCACACCCATGTCGGGACCGAGCAGATTGCCAGGGAAGAAGGTGCCGATGTAGGCGCAGTGGTCGTAGGTCACCGAGGTGATGCCGCCACCACGGCCTGCCGAACTGCCGAGCAGACGCATATTGCATCGGAATCCGTCACGGGTGCGGCCGCTGTCACGGTCGGCGGCGGGCACATCGCCCTGCAGTCCGGTCTCCGGGACGGAACCGGGTAGGCAGTCGGCCGGGCTCACTGCCTGCGCCGTCGGGGAACCGGCGGCAGGCTGGGTGGACGCCGCACCGAGCGGCATCAGCAGCGTTACCGCCGCGACGGCGGCGCAGCGTCGCGCCGTCCGTGTGAACAAGGAGGTCATGGGTTGGGTGTCGGCCCCGTCGGTGGGGCCGCCTTTCCGGGAAGATGTCGGGCGGCTGCAGTAGTTGGGTGCGGCTCGACGTCTGCCGCATCCATGAGTAACCGTGTTACTGGTGGCGCGACGCTACCACTCGGAGAACAGTGCCCGGACCCGATTCGCAGGTATTGGGTCGGTTCAGTCGTGGGTGGGCGCGGCTGCGGTTCGTTTCCGGCGTGCTGTCGTCTGTTCGATGCGCGGATCCTCGGCCACCGCGAAATGCTTGACGTACTCGGACAGGAACGCCTGCAAAGTCGCGGTGGCCGGGATGGCCAGTAGCGCACCGACCGCTCCGAGTAGCGCGCCGCCGGCCAGCACGGACAGCAGTGCGATCGCGGCGTTGACGTCGACGGTGCGCGCGGTGATCCGGGGCTGCAGCAGATAGTCCTGGAACCACTGGTAGACGACCGCGAACAACAGGATCCACACCGCGTCGAGCGGGTCGACGGTCAGCGCGACGAACACCGGCACGATCGCGGCGATGTAGGTGCCGATGGTCGGGATGAACGCGGAGATCACGCCGAACCACACGCCGAGGGCGATGGGGTTGGGGATGTGCAGGATCGACAGGAACACCCCGTGCGCGATCGCGGAGATGATTGCCAGGAGCACCCGCGAATACAGGTAGCCGCCGGTTTTGTCGATGGCGAGGTCCCAGGCGTGCAGGAAGGTCTGCTGACGGGCGGGTGGCAGGAGTGAGCACACGGTGCGCCGAACCCGCGGGCCGCCCGCGGTGAGGTAGACGCTGAACAGTGCGATGGTCAGGATCTGGGCCAGACCGCCGAGAACCGTTGTCGACACGCCCCAGGCGTTGTCGGCGGCGGTGTGGGCGTAGCCCTCGATCAGATCGGACTCGTGGAGCAGCCGCTGACTCAGATCGTGCACCGTGAAGTGCTGACCGAAGGTGTTATTGATCCAGTCGACGCCCTCGTTGAGCAGGCGTGGCGTCTCATGGGCCAGGTTGGTCGCCGTTTCCACCAACAGCGTCACCAGCGCGGCGAGAAACGCCAGTACACAGGCGAAGGTGCCCACGAACACCAGGCCGGTGGCGAGCCCGCGCGGAACACCCCGTCGCACCAGCACCGCGACGGCTGGTTCCATCGCCAGGGAGACGAAGAACGCGACGAACAGGACGATCAGGAGCCCGGTCAGTCGGTGGAACGCCCAGTCGGCGAGCAGGAACAGCCCGAAGAACACCAGGGCCAGCACCATCGCCCGAGGCAGCCACTTCGGCATTCTGGTCCGTGCGGGCGCCTGCGGGGTGTTGTCCGGGGAGTCGATGTCCACGGCTCCCAGTGTCGCCCCGGACCTGCCCATTTTCCGGCACCAACGCGGTTGTCGGTGCCCGCAACGTCGACGTGGGATTCCCCGGTCACGAACGGGGGCGTTGTCGGCGCGGTTCAGCCGTCGAGTAGGTGCGGGAGGCCGGCGCGGAAGCGATCGGCATCGATGGCTTTGGCGGCAGCGAACGCGGGCAGGGATACCAGCGGGAAGATCTGCGCGCGGGGACTCGGGTCGTCGGCGGCATCGAGGATGGCGTTGGCGGCGGCGCGTCCGGATTCGTTGGCTCCCTCCATGGTCGCCAGGTCGATGTGGTTGCGCACGTGATCACCACCGAAGTAGAGGTTGGGAATCGCGCAGTGCGCGTCGGGGCGATTGTCGTAGGAGCCGATCGTGTTGACCAGCAGTGGGGTTTCGTTGTGGATGTCGCCGCCGGACCAGGTGATGCCGGGGTCGAGGTGCCAGGAATGGATGTCCTCGTCGCGCAGCCAGTCGGTGCCGGTGTTGAGCCAGGCCTTGAGCTGAGCCCAGGTCTCGGTGGCGATCTCGTGCGCGGTGCATTCTTTCGCGGTGCGGCCGAAGCGGATTCCGGGTGTGTCCCAGTCGGAGATGTCGACCGACAGGCATTCCAGCACCGAGCCGTCGCCGTAGGTAGCGGGGAAATCACCCACCCACATGGGCGCTTGGCGCAGGGCGGTGAGGGCCCAGGGGGAGCCGAGTGCGGCGATGTGTCCTTCGGGTATGTCGGTCGTGCGGCGTAGGTAGTACTGGATGCCGACCATCCAGTCGGTGACGAGGTTTCGCATTCCGCCCAGGCGTGGATCGGCGTCGATGATCGCTTCGTCGAGGAGATCGACGGTGCGGTCGACGGGCATGGCGCACAGATAGTGGTCGGCGGTCACCGTAGTGCTCCCGCTCGTGCCGGTGACCGTCGCCGAGGCGATGCGGCCGCCGGACATCCGCAGTGCGCCGAGTCCATGACCCAGCACGAAGCGGACCCCGAGTGATCGCAGGTACTCGACCCACGGATCGATCCACGCGATGCTGGTCGGGCGGTTGAGAATACGGTCCACGCCACCGGAGAACTGCGGGATCGTGCCGGACGCGGCGAGGACGAGTGCCTCGCCGATCGTGCCGATGGTGCGTGCCGAGCTGGTCTGAGGTTTCGCGGCGACGGTGATCCGGGTGAGCGCGTTCACCAGATACTTCCGGTAGGCGGGCGACTTTCCTTCGGCGTGCATGATCTGTTCCCAGGTCACGTATTCCCACTGGCCGAAGCGCCGTTCGGTGCTGGAGGTGAACCACACGAGCATCTGTTTGGCGAAGAACGCCAGCTCGTGCGCGGGGAGATCGGGGATGAACCCGAGCGCGCCGATGATGCTGTTGTGCAACAGTTCTGGCGTCAGCTGGCTCAGTCCACCGAGCTCGACAGGGGCGAAGATCGGCGGGAGGTCCTGGAATCCGGCGACCGTACCCTCGACCCGCACCAGGTTGTCGAGCACGCCGTTCGGGTTGCCGGGGAACGGGATTCGGCGCATCGTGTCGGGAACGTGCTGATAGCAGCCGGGGAAGAAGCGGAACCCGTGCTCGCCCGGCAGTTCCTGGCGACCGGGTGACGCCGTCCCCGGCACACCCATGCTGCGCGCCTTGCCGCCGAGGAACGCGGGTTCGTAGACGGTGACGTCGTATCCGCGTTCGGCCAGTTCGTGGGCCGCGCTCAGTCCGGCCATGCCGCCACCGAATATCGCCACCGTCTTGCCGCCGGAGTGCAACAGTGGCGAGCGCCGCGCGCTCGGCCCGGCGGCGGCGACCGGGGGAGCGACGGCGAGCGCGGCTCCGGCGACGAGTCCGGCGCGCAACGCGGTGCGGCGGGTGATCGGGGCTGACAACGGTGTCGGCTGATCAGGCATGGTGTTCTCCTGGACCTGCGATGGTGAGGGTAGAGCGCGGCGTGGACGGTGGCGCGGCGAGCGGTGCGCCGCCACGCAGAGTTGTTCGCGTGGTGCGCCGTTCGCGGGTCGAGTCGCGGACCTCGCGCGCCATGTCGGTGAGGACGGCGGGCAGGTGCGCTCGCTGATGGCGCAATGCGCGGACCGCGAGACCGAGCGCGCGTGCCGGGGTGTACAGCTCGGCGGGCCGGTGGGTGCGAGAGAAGATGCCCACGGTGATCTCCGCCAGTTCCGGATCACCGACAGCGGCGCGGTAGAGCTCGATCTCCAAGGGCCGCATGTTCTCACCACGGGCCAGCCGATTGGTCCAGTGGAAGATCTCGCGACACTCGACGACGCGACGGCACTCCCACTGCGACAGCGCCGCGTCGAGTGCGCGCGGGTCGTCGAGAGCTTCCACCATCGACTCGGCGAGCGTGCGTCCGTAGTGCAGCGCGTCGCGGATGCCCTGCGCGGTGACGGGATCCTTGAAATGTCCGGAGTCGCCGGGCAGGGCCCAACCCGGGCCGGCGGAACGACGGAAGTACGAGAAGATGCCGGTGGCGGAACGCACCCTGCTCACCCGCTCACAGCCGCTCAGCCGGCTGGTCAGGTCCGGAATCCGTGCGAGAGCCTCGGTGTAGCGGCGTTCCGCCACACCGGGACCGCGTCCTTGGTCGCTGACGGCGGGCGGCTGCACCAGACTGAGCACCAGGCCGTCATCACACGGGAAGGCGGTGCCGAGGTCGGCGCCCACACGCCACTGGGCGGCGATGTGGCGTGGGGCGTCGGCGGTGTCACGCCAGTACGCGAAGAAGCAGTCGCGCCCGCTGGGCACGGTCAGGAACGGCCGTTCGGCGCCCACCTCCCGGGCGATGGTGCTGCGCCGGCCGTCCGCACCGACGACGAGCGCGGCCCGGAGCTCCACGGTCTTGCCCGCAGCGTCGAGATAACGCACACCGGCGCAACGGTTTCCGTCCCACACCACCGAGATCACCCGACAGCGCGGCCGCACGTCGGCGCCCGCGGCCACCGCAGTGCGCAGCAGCGCGGCGTCGAGTCCGGTACGGCGCACGCACATCGCGTAGTCGATGCCGTCGACCGGCGGAAAGCCGGAGCCGACACCGTAGCCGGCGCCCTGCGCGTAGGCCCCCGTCAGCCGTGGCGCGCCGAGGGCTTCGACTGCTGCCAACGCGTCGAGGCGCTGGAGTTCTGCCAGACCGCCCGGCCAGAGCAGATGGGTGGACAGCGTGTCCGACGGCAGAGCGGCCGCGTCGAGCACGACGACGTCGCGGCCCGCCTTCGCCAGTGTCGCCGCGGTCGCCGATCCCGCGCAGCGCGCGCCGACCACGACGACGCCGACTCGTTCGACCGCGGTGGCAGGGGCATCGACCATGGGAACCACCTCGGTCACTGAGTCTCGGACAGTATGTCCGATTGATGATGAGGCGGGCCGCGCACAGGTGTCAACAGCGAACCGGGACAGGGGGATTGGCACGGCCCGTACCCCGCCGCCCCGGCCGACCGCTGCGTTACGGGCACAATGGGCGCATGGTCAATGTCAGCGCATCAGCTGCTGCATCGGCGACGGATCGCCGATGCCGTCGCTGACCCGTGTCCCGCGATCGGCGCGCAAACCCACCGACGATCGGCGGGCCGAATTCGAGCGTCGTGTACTGACCGCGGTCGAAGACCTGCTCGCCGACGGAACGCCGTTCACCGAGCTCGCCGTGCAGAAGATCGCCGCGGCCTCCGGGGCGGCCAGGTCCACCTTCTATCGCTACTTTCCGGACAAGAGCAGGCTGCTGATCCGGATGGCGGAATTGGCGACCACCGATCTGTTCGCAGCGGCGGAGTTATGGTGGCGCGCCGAGCACACCGATCAGCAGGCCGGCGTCGTGCGAGCGATGCGCGCGATGATCGGCGGTTTCCGCGACCATCGCTATCTGCTGCTCGCGCTCAGCGAAGTCGGCTCCTACGACCGGGAAGTCGGTGCTTACTGGCGTTCCAGGGTGGCGACCTTCGCCGAACTGGTGCGTGCGCGGCTGGAGGCCGAACAGGCCGCGGGCCACATCGGACAGCAACTCGATCCCCGGGCCACCGCGCTGGTGCTCACGTCGATGGTCGAACGCACGATCTCAGTCGCCTTCGCCGCCGAAACCGGTATCGGGGAGGAGGAATTGGCCGAATCGCTCGGGCGCGCGATCTGGCTCGTCATCTATGGTGACGCTCCTTAGTGCGCGACCGGGCGCCGCGCTCGTTCCCCGATCAGCCGAGCGCCTCGAGCTCGCGTTCGATAGCTGCTGCCGCGTAATGCATCCCCGTGCCGCGCAGATGCTCGATCCTGTTGTGCACCTTGTCGATCCCATACGATCGGACCACCTCGGCGATCCCGACCCTGCCGCACGAACCGGCGGCGAATCCCGCAGTCATGTCACTCATTTTCATTGTCCAGCCCCCAACGGGAATCCCTACCGATCCCCTCGTGAGTCTACGGCCATGCACGTGCATCTGCACGTGCAGAGCGTTGGGCATCGGGATGTAAGAGGTTGTGGCACACTCAGGTTCGCGAACTTGTTGCCGACAGGAGTGGTCGTGAGTGAGGATTTGAGCGCTGTCGCCGGCGCCTGCACCGGGCAGGATCCGGATGACGATCCTGCCCTGCTGCGCCGGGTACTCGGGGTTCGCCTACGGCGGTTGCGTGAGGCGGCAGGCATCAGCGGCGACGCCGCAGGCCGGGCGATCCGCGCCTCGCACTCGAAGATCAGCCGACTCGAAGCCGGTCGAGTCGGCTTCCGCGTCGCCGACGTCGACGATCTGCTGACCACCTACGGCGTGCGTGACGCCGATCTGCGCGACGAATACCGGCGACTCGTGCAGCGGGCCAATCGGACCGGACGGTGGCAGGCCGGTCCGGATCTGACGGTCGCGCGACCGGATACCTATCTGGCACTCGAGGACGCCGCCGCGATGATCCGTTGCTACGCGCCGAACTTGCTGCCCGAACTGGTGTGGACGCCCTCGTACGCGCACACGGTCTTCGCGATCGCCGACCGGCAACCGGCCACCGACATCCAGCGCCGCATCGAATTGCTGGCCCGGCGGCAACGACTGCTCACCCGTTCTGATCCGCCCCGGGCGTGGTTTGTCATCGAGGAAGCCGCGTTGCGCCGCCCGATCGGCGGGTCCGAGATCTGGCAGGGGCAATTGGAACATCTCGCCGAGTTGGCGGACCGTCCCAACATCACTGTGCAGGTGCTACCCGACTACATCGGCGGCCCCGCTATCAGCGGTACTCCTTTCACCATGCTGCGGTTCGCGGCGCCCGAGCTGAGCGATATCGCGCACTTTCTGCACCTGTCGGGCCCCCAGTTCCTCGAGAAGCCCAGCGAGCTGGACCGATTCAACGGTGTCTGGGATCGGTTGTGCGTCTGCGCCCTTCCGCCCGAGCAGACCACTCAGCTCCTCGACACGCTCCGGCCGACCCCCACCACGGTCGACCTCTCCTTGTAGCCGAAACCGATCAGAACAGAGATCCGATGCCCGACAACGCCCTCGGTGCCCAGCTGTCCACCGACGTCGACACCACCATCGCCCACGAAGCACGCGTCTACGACTACTGGCTCGGAGGCAAGGACAACTACCCCGCCGACCGTGCACTCGGCGATGTCATCGCCGAGCACGTCCCCGCCATCAAGACGATGGCGCGCGCCAACCGCGCCTTCCTCAGCCGAGCGGTCCGGCACCTGGTCGGCGAAGCGGGGATCACCCAATTCCTCGATATCGGCACCGGAATACCCACGGCCGGAAACACTCACGAGGTCGCCCAGCAGCTCGACCCCAACGCGCGGGTCGTCTACGTCGACAAAGACCCGATCGTGCTCGCCCACGCCCGAGCGTTGATGAGCAGCACCCAGCAGGGGCGCACCCGCTTCATTCACGCCGACCTGCACGACCCGCGGTCCATCCTCGACCACCCCGACCTCGCGAGCACCCTCGACCTCACCGAACCGGTCGCCATCATGCTCGTCGCGATCATGATGTATTTCCCGGACAGCGACCGTCCGCAGGACATCATCGCCGAGCTGCTCGACGCGGTCCCCGCCGGCAGCTACGTGGTCATCACCCATCCCACCGCGGATTTCGCACCCGAGGCGATGGCCGGAGTCAAGGCCGCCGCGGAAGCTTCGGGCATTTCCTTTCACCCCCGCAGCAACTCCGAAACCAGCGAGCTGTTCACCGGAACCACCCTCATCGAGCCGGGTCTGGTCCCCGTAGCCGCCTGGCGACCCGAACTCGTCGACCGCCCTGTCGCCGTCGCCGATGCCGAAAGCGCCTGGTACTGGGCGGGGATCGGTCGCAAGGACTGAGTTCAGGTAGCGGCGCGCAGGGTCCCGATTTCCGCCAGGATCGCCCCGGCCGCGCGTTCTCCCGACCGCACCGCACCCTCGAGATACCCGGTCCACTGTGGCGCAGTTTCGGTGCCCGCCCAGTGGATCGGGCCGGTCGGCCTTGCCTCCCGCGTCAGGGCGTGGAGCGTCCCTGGCATCGGCAGCGCGCTGTAGCCACCACCCACGTGGGGGTCGTGATGCCACGACTTCTCATGCCAGCTCAGCGGATTCATCGTCTGCGGGCCGAAATGGTCGGCCAGCGAGGCCAATACGGTGTTGCGGCGATCGTCTACCGAGAGCCGATCCAGAGCGCGCGCGGCGCGGCCGGGGACCAATACGCACAGATGCCCCGGACCGTCGGTCGGTGAGATATCGAACGAGACGGGAACCGGACCGCTCAGGTCGAGAACTTCTCCGCTGTATCCGTTCTCGCGCCAGAACGGGGTGTCGTAGACCGCGACCGCTTTGTAGATCGTGCCCATCACGGTGCTGTTCTGAGCCCGCAGGCGTTCTGGGGGCATCGGCGGCTCGTGCGCGATCGCGGCGGCGATCGGCGGCGGTGCGGTGACGATCGCTCGGATGGCACGGATCGGTCCGGACGGGGTGTCCACCAGGACGCCGCCGGCCGTGGGCGTCATGGCCGTGACCGGTCGGCTCAGGTGCACCACCGGCCCGAGTTCGGCGGCCAGTGCGTCGGCGAGACCCCCTGCCCCGCCGGACAGGAGTGATTCCTGTGCGCCACCGGCGGTTCCGAGCATGACCCGCACTCCGCCCGCCGAGCGGATCCCGGCCCCGAGCGCCCCTACCGACACCTGGTCGAGGTCACACGCGAGCGCTTCGGACAGAACGACTTCGAGCAACCGCCGCGTCCGGCTGCCGGGAATCTGTGCGATCCAGTCGGCCACGATCACCTGGTCCGAACTCGCACGGAAAGGCAAGCGGGACAGCACCTCCAGTCTCAGCATTGCCAGTCCGGCCGAGAGTGTGGTCAGCGGCGCGGATCCGATCCTGCGTCCGCCGTCGACCAGCACCGGTGTTCCCTGCGAGGCGGTGGGGAACAGGCGCATACCGAATTCCGCCGCGAGGGCGGTCACTCGCGCGTGATCGTGACCGATCCACTGGCCACCCAGATCGACCGGCGTGCCCGCGGCGGATCGCTCGGTGTAGGCGCGTCCGCCCACCCGATTCGCCGATTCGAGCACGAGAACGTCCACGCCACGCGAGCGCAGCGCCCGTGCCGCGGCCAGACCGGCGAATCCTGCCCCCACGATGACAACGGTTGTCTCTTCCATGACCGCCTCCCGGTTATGCAACATGTGTTGTACAACAAGTGTGACATAACCGGGTACGCTGTGGCTATGCCTCGACATGTCGATACCGCGGCCCGACTCGTCGCCGTCGGTGATGCGGTACTTTCCCTCGCGGTCGAACAGGGATTCGGCGCGGTGACAATTCGTGCGGTGGCCGACCGCATCGGCGCGTCCACCTCGGTCGTGACCCACTACGTGGGTGGCCGGGACAATATGCTGCGCCTCGCGATTCGTCGTCAGATCGACCTGCGCCGCGCCGAGGGCGAGGCGGTACTCGACGAGGTGAAGGGTGCGGCAGGCCTGCGTGCACTCGTCGAATGGGCGGTGCTGAGTCCCGATGAGCAGACGCACAGGGTGTGGCTGGCGCTCGTGCTCGGCAGTCGTGGCGACCCTGTTCTGCGTGCCGAACTCGATCTGTTCAACGACTGGTGGGACGGCCGGGTGCGGCGCCTGCTGGCAGACACCGGCATTACCGAGCCCGACATCGATGCCGCGTGTGACGTCCTCGATGTGATGGTCGACGGGCTGGTGCTCACCGGCTTCGACGAGGGGCACCCGTGGTCGCCCCCACGTCGCAAACGCGCGCTGACCGCGCTCTGGAAGGCCCTCGACTTGTAACTATCCCCAGATGCGTCGGGTCGCGGGCATATCGGCGTTCCCCGTTGCTTCCGGCACCACGCCGAGTACCTGGTGAATCCCGAGTCCGCCGTCCTCGAAGCCCAGCGCGGAGGCGGCCATATAGAGACGCCAGATTCGTGCACGCCCCTCGCCGACCAGTGAAACCGCTTGTTCCCAATCGGTTTCCAGATTCGCGACCCAGTGGCGCAGGGTGCGCGCGTAGTGCTCGCGCAGGGCCTCCACATCACGAACCTCGAATCCGGCGCGTTCCATGGCCAGTACGACTTCGCCCACGTCGAGGAGTTCACCGTCCGGGAAGACATAGCGCCCGACGAAGGAACTGTTGCGCATCACGGAGCCGCCCGGGGAGGAGATGGCGTGGTTGAGTAGCCGCCCGCGCGGGCGCAGCAATGCGCGCAGGGTGTCGAAGTACTCCGCGGCACGCTGGGAGCCGACGTGTTCGAACATGCCGATCGAGGAGATGGCGTCGAACTCTTCGCCGCGCAGATCCCGATAATCGGCGAGCCGGATCTCGACGCTGCCCGACAGCCCCGCGTCGGCGACCCGCTTGCGGGCGAGTTCGACCTGGGCACTGCTGATCGTGACGCCCACGACCTGCGCCCCATAGGTCGACGCCGCGTGCATCGCCATGGACCCCCAGCCGCAGCCCACGTCGAGCAGGCGCATACCCGACTGCTCGGCCAAACCCAATTTGCGGCAGATCAGGTCGTGCTTGGCGCGCTGGGCGTCCGCCAGAGAGCTGTCGTCTTCCGGCACGAACCGCGCGCAGGAGTAGGTCATGCTCGGTCCGAGCACCAGCCGGTAGAAATCGTTGCCGACGTCGTAGTGATGACTGATCGCCGCCGCGTCGCGACGTTTGGTGTGCAATGGTCCGCGTGGCGGCCGGGCTTCCTCCGGCGGTCGTCGCGGGCGGCGACCGAGCGCCCCGAGTCGGCGCGCCGTGCCGATGGCTTGCCAGGCGGCTCCGGGACCGAGGCGGGCGTCGTTCGGCGCGGTCGACTGGAGGGCTCGAAGCATCGTGAAGATGTCGCCGTCGAGATCCACTGTGCCGGAGACGAATGCGCGCGCCAAGCCGAGTTCGCCGGGCGCCCAGACCAGGTGGCGCAGCGCGTCCTCGGATCGCAAGCGCATCGTGCCGGGGCTGTCACCATCGGGTCGGATGCTGCTGCCGTCCCAGAATTCGAACCCCACCGCAGGGCGTGGGCCCAAAGTGGCCCGCAGCAGCGGTTCGAACGCGGCGGCGATCGTGGCGTTGTTACCCATCCGACCACTATGGCCCGCGTCGCGCTGCTGCGGTGGCAACGACGCGGCGCCATCGGTTCCCGATCAGGGCGAGTCCAGCACGCTTGCCGGTACACCGTAGGGGAGAAACCGCACCCGACGACGATCGTCGGTGTTGTCGCGGTGGGCGCGTAATGCTTCGAGCTCGTTCGGAAAGACCTGGTCGATCCTGGCCTCACCGGCGTCCTCGACGGTGTAGATCGCCCATACTCCGCTGCCGGTCTCGCCGGTGGTTTCGCCCTCCGGCGCCGGTGGACGTGTGCCTTGCGGCTGGACGAACTGACCGAGCAGCGACGACAGCGCACCGACGCCGGCCTGATCCACGCGATCCAGGTATCCGGCGGCCTTCCCGAACAGTTCGCTGAGTTCGGCTCCCGTCCCACGCAGTGCGCGTTCGAAGTCTTCCGGATCGATGCCGAACGGCCCAGTGTTTGCCATCGCGTGCCCTCCTGCGGACGAGTTGGCTTGCCTCTCCACAGTGTCCTCGCCGAACGGCATATTCGCCATGATGTCGCTGGTCGGTCCGCGGGTCGGTGCCAGGAATGTGTCCGTTTTGCTCGTAGGTTGATCACAGCCGTACCACTTCCACCACGAGAAGGGGCTCACACGTGTCGACTCACAAGATCGCCGTCGCCACCGGCATCCTCGCCGCTTTCCTGACCGCGGGCACCGTCTCCGCCCAACCATCGGCACCTGCCCCACAGCAGCAATACAGTGAGGTCGCCGGGAACGCGAATGGTGGCAAAGCCGATATCGCGGACGATCCCGGGAGCGAAGCCGACGACAAGGGCAAGGGCAAAGGTAAGGGAAAGTCAGAGGGCAAAGGTAAAGGTAAGGGCAAAGGCAAAGGCGAGGCGGATCGATGACCGCGATCGGATTGGTCTTCATCGGAGTGGCAGTGCTGCTGCACGGCTACATCTTCGTGATGGAGTCGCTGCGGTGGACCGAACCGCAGACGCGAGCGACGTTCGGGATATCCGCGGCCGACGCGGAGGCCACCAAGGAGATGGCCTTCAACCAGGGGTTCTACAACCTCTTCCTGGCCGTTGTCGCGGCGATCGGGATGGGGTTCACCGCGTTCGGCGACAAGGGAATCGGGCTCGCGCTGGTGCTTGCCGGGGCAGGCTCGATGGTGGCGGCCGGTGTGGTGCTGCTGGCATCGTCACCGAGTAAGGCGCGTCCGGCCCTGATCCAGTTGATCCCGCCCCTGATCGGTTGTGTCGCCTTGGTGATCGCCCGGCTCTGAGCACGTCCACGGCGATCCGCAGACGAGGGCTATGCGCTGGGATCGGGTGATACGGCGGAGCCGGGCGACGGTGGGGCCACAACGGCGTCGTCCGGATCGGGCTCGTCTGCCTCTGGTGGTGTTGCGGTGGCAGTGTCGATCTGCTCGCCGATGTAGCGGATCACCACCGCGACCATCGCGACCACCGGTACCGCGAGGAAGGCGCCGGTGATGCCGTAGAGCGAGCCGCCCGCGGCGACGGAGAGCAGCACGATAACGGCGTGCAATTCCATGCTGCGGCTCTGCAGGACCGGTTGCAGCACATTGCCTTCCAATTGCTGCACCGCGATGACGACGCCGAGCACGATCAGCGCGGTGGTGAGCCCGTTGCCGACCAGCGCGACGAGGACCGCGAGCGCGCCGGCGACGAAAGCTCCGACCATCGGGACGAATCCGCCGATGAAGGTGATCACCGACAGCACCAGCGCCAGCGGAACATCGAGGATGAACAGCGCCGCGCCGATGAGCACGGCGTCGACCATGCTGACGATCGCCTGCGTACGGATGAATCCGCCCAGGGTCGCCCAGACGCGTTCCAGGACGGCTTCGACGTGGCGGCCGCTGCGGTTGCCGAACACCCGATGCATCCAGGGCAGAAAACGTGTGCCGTCCTTCAGGAAGAAGAACACCAGCACCAAGACCAGGAACACGGTGATCAGGAGCGAGGTGGCCGTAGACACGCCGGTGAACACGCCGCTGGCGATCTGCGCGCCACTGGACTGGAGTCGCCCCACGATCGCTTCGACCGCGGAATCGAGTTGCTCGTCGCGAAGGCGCAGCGGTGGTCCCTGGATCCAGTTGCGTACCTGGTTGACCCCGGCGGTGGCTTTGTCGGCGAGTTCGGGTGCTTGATCGGCCACCGAAGGCACGATCAACGCGACGACCCCGGCCAGCAATGCCACGAACGTGAGCAAGGTGATCGACGCGGCCAGCGCCGGCCGTAGCTTGTGCTGGGTCAGCCAGCGGGTCGACGGCCACAGGATGGTCGTCACCACTATCGCCAGTGCGACGGGCAGGATCACCACCCAGAGCCGGGCGGTCACCGTACCGAGTACCCACGCGCCTGCCGCGATCGCCACGATGCACAGCGACCATTTCGCCAGCCACAGGATCCCGCCGCCGATCACGTCGCCTCGCTCACGCGACGGCTTCCCGTTCGGTTGCGCCCCACTGGTTTTCTTCACCGGCCCGCTCACGTTGCTAGTTTGGCACGCCTGCCGGATCAGCGCGTCGTCGACGGCGGCTCGTCCTCGGCGCGATCGAGTTCTTCGTCGAGCGCGATGGCGGCGGTGATCAGGGCCAGGTGGGTGAAGGCCTGAGGGAAGTTGCCCAGCTGCTCGCCGGAGGGACCGATCTCCTCGGCGAACAGGCCGACGTGGTTGGCGTAGGTGAGCATCTTGTCGAAGGCATAGCGGGCCTGTTGCAGGCGGCCGGTCCGGGCGAGGGCTTCGACGTAGAGGAAGCTGCACAGGTTGAAGGTGCCTTCGGTGCCGCGCAGGCCGTCGGGTGATGCCGCGGGGTCGTATCGGTAGACCAGGCTGTCACTGACCAGCTCCTTGTCCATCGCGTCGAGCGTGCTCAGCCACATCGGGTCGGTCGGGGACAGGAATCTCATCCGGGGCATGAGCAGCAGCGAGGCGTCGAGCACCTCGGTGGCGTAGTGCTGGACGAATGCCTGGCGTTTGTCGCTCCAGCCCCGTTCGACGATCTGCCGGAAGACCGCGTCGCGTTCGGCTGTCCAGCGGGTCACGGCGGCGGGTCTGGCGTTCTCGGTCGCCATGCGGATACTGCGGTCGAAGGCCACCCAGGTCATCAGCCGGCTGTAGGTGAATTCCTGGCGGCCGCCGCGCGTTTCCCAGATGCCCTCGTCGGGGCGGTCCCAGTTGTCGGCGAGCCAGTCGATGAGACCGGTGAATGTCCGCCAGCCGGCAATGGCGGCCATATCCGATTCCTGCGCCAGCGCGTCGGCTGCCTCGCCGTAGATATCGAGCTGGATCTGATCGGCTGCGCCATTGCCCACCCGCACCGGTGCCGAACCCTGATATCCCTCCAGATGGGTCAGGGTCACTTCGTCCAGATGGGGGTCACCGTCGACGCGGTACATGATCTGCAGGGGTTCGCCGGAGGCGGTGCCACCCGCTTCGACCCGTTCGCGCAGCCAGCGACGGAAGGCATAGGCCTCCTCGGTGAAACCGAGGTCGATCAGCGCGCGCACCGACAGCGAAGCGTCCCGGATCCAGGTGTAGCGGTAGTCCCAATTGCGTTCGCCCCCGATCTGTTCGGGCAACCCCATGGTGGCCGCGGCGATCGGCGCGCCGCTCGGGGCGTAGGTGAGCAGTTTGAGGGTGATCGCGGAACGGTTGACCATGTCCCGCCAGCGCCCGCGGTAGGTGGACGAGCGCAACCAGGTCTGCCAGAAGTGACGGCACTGGTCGAACTCGAGGGCGATCGACTTCCACACCGGTGCCGACGAGACTTCCGCGCCGGCGGGGGCGGTGGTCAGCACGACCGCGGCGCGCTCACCAGCGGACAGCGTGAATCGCGCGGTGATGTCCGCACCATCGGGGTGCAGGGCGATCGGGTCGGTGGACTGCAGGTGGAGATCGGCGGTGGCGGAACGGAAGACGGCGGTTCGTTCGTCGACGCGATCGAGGGTGTGGGTGGCGCGCGCGTAGTCGAACCGGGGGCGGCACGCGAGGGTGAACGTCAGACTGCCGCGTACCACTCGCACGACCCGCACCAGCCTGTGCCGCGCGGCGGGTTCGGTGCCGCGAATCGGTTCCATGAAATCGGCGACCTCGCCCACACCGTCGGGCCCGGAGAACCGCGTCAATAGGACGGCGGTATCCGGAAGGTACAGCTGGCGGACGGTCACCGCGCTGGTGGTGGGTTCGACGGCGAGCGAACAATGTCCGCCCTTCTCGCTGTCGAGCAGCGAGGCGAACACGCTCGGTGAATCGAATCGGGGAGCGCACCACCAGTCGATCGTCCCGGCGGACGACACCAGCGCCGCGGTCTGCAAATCGCCGACGATGCCGTGCTCGTCGATCGGCGGGTACGTGTTCACGAACGCTCCTCGCCTCGGACCGCCGTCCGTGCGGGCGGTGAGATCCAGCAAACCAGCGAACATCGGTGACGCCCTCACCCGGAACGGGTGAATCCCAGTGCCGTGCCGGTGGATCACGTCGCAACGAGGTTGGCGCGTTCGGCACGAGGTTGGCGCGTTCTGTCCTTGTCGCGGCCCCGATGAAATTCGACACTTACGTTCGTATTGTCGGTCTGTGAACGATGGGAGTGTGCGGTGTCGGTTACGAGGGAGAGCGCCACCGCCTACGTGATCTCCGCGCTGGAGGCGAAGGGAACCGCCACCCGGGACGATTTCGATGTCGCCGGGATAGTGACTGCGTTCCGGGACATCATCGATGGGTGGGACTTCCGGCTGCTGGAGCGGGATACCTTCTGGCAGATCGCCTCGACCTACCTCAGGACGTGATGGTCCCGATCGGATGTGCACCCGCCGACCAGCGTCGAGCCGCCCGGCGCAACGAGCCCGCATCGGAGTAGCCGAGGAGCTCGGCCTGCTTGGTGCCGCTGAGCGACCCCGTGGACACCGCTTGCGACAACCTGGCGCTGCGGGCCCGATCCAGTTCGGCCCGCCACGTGGTACCCGATTCGGTCAGCCGTCGCTGCAGGGTTCGGGGGCTGATGTTGAGGATCCGCGCGACACAGTCGAGGGAGACCACGCCTGCCTCGATGGCCTCGTCCAATGCGGCGGCCACCCGTTCGGGCCAGGCCGAGGCGAGGGTCGGTGGGGGTGCCAGCGCGGCGGCCAGCGGCTGCAGGACCGCGGCCAGTACTGGATCGGCAGTGGTCAGAGGCAGATCCAGGTCAGTGGCGCGGAAAGTCATGGAATCGGTCGGTGCGTCGAATTCCAGTGTGGCGGAACCGAACACGGCGCGAAAGCCATCGACACGCGCGGGAGCGGCCTGACGCAGCGAGATGCGCACCGGGTTCAACGGATCGTTGACGACCCGGCGTGCGCGGCTCAGGACGGCCGACAATCCCCACAGCTGGGTGTGGTCCCGTCCTCGGCCTTCGCCGTCGAGCATCTCGAGATACAGGGTGGACTCGTCCTCGGTCTCGGAGACCAGGTCGAACCGGTGATTGGTGGTGACCGCGGTGACGTAGGGACCGCAGGTGGCCAGGCCGGCGCCCAAGGTCGGCGCGGACGCGAACAGATAGTCGTACAGGCCAAGGCTGGACAGCTTGTAGCGCCGGGCGACCTGCAGGGCGACGTCCGGACCGAGACGATGTTCGCCGACCTCCCACAGCCGGGAGAACGTCGAACTGGGTAGATGCACGTCGTCGCCGGTCATCGACCAATCCGGAACCCCGGTGTCGCGAATCAGCTGCGCACGGTCCAGCCCGGCAGCGTCGAACTGGGAAATGACGAAACGATGCAGCAAACTCTGGTCGGTAGCCATGACGTCTCCTCGTGGCAGCATGCCGATCTGCGAACGGGTCGCGGCTGCAGACGCCGACCGATGGGGGAGAGTCCGTCGGTCAACGTCTGTCGTTTCGAGATCGGCACCTCTGGTTTGATCCGGTTCTACAGTATTCGACCGTGTCATGTTCGTAGAGCGCCGGATATTCTCGGGCCCGAGTAAGCCTGTGCCCGCAAACGCGTGACGCATCGGCACCGGCCCCTCGTTCAGAAAGCTGGCTCATGACCGCTGAACTGTGCTGCCTCACCGTCCGCATAGACACCGGCCGATGGAGCGAAACCGTGCTCACGGAGGTAGACCTCGTCGTGCCTGCCGGTCGGATCACCGCCCTGCTCGGCGCGCCCGGCGCTGGAAAGACGATGGTTGGCGCGGCTCTCACCGGACGATTGCCCGCTGCGGCGCGATATCAGGGCCGCGTCTTGATCAATGGTGAGGCCGTGAACGGTGAGCACTGGCCGGCACTGCGTGAGCGCGTCGTCGGCTACGTGCCTCAAGAAGGTGTGACCGCCTTCGACACCGACAAGACTGTAGGCGCTCAGATGCGAACGCTGGAGCGCCGCCACCGCGCGTGGAGTGTCGAGCGAGCATGCGCCGCCGCGCACTATCCAACCGACACCCTGGACCTTCTCCCGCATCAACATTCAGGAGGCCAGATCCAGCGAGCCGCACTGGCCGCCGCGCTGCTACCCGCTCCGTCCGTCCTCATCGCGGATGGACCTACCAATTCCCTCGATATGGGAACGGCGTACGGGGTGTGGAGGTCATTGCGTGACTACGCGGACTCCGGCGCGGCGGTACTCGTGGTCAGCAACGAGGTACGGATGCTGACGCAGGGCGGCTTCGCGGACCGAATGGTGATTCTGCACGCGGGTCGAGTCCTTGCCGCAGGGACGACCGCGGAGCTGACCCACTCGACCGACACGTTCGTGCGGGCCCTTCTCGGATCAGGCCTCTGATGCTGCGGCCCGCCGTGAACCGCGGGTGACGAAAACGCGTTCCAGGAGGGCGTATAGACGGTCCCGGTCTTGGTCGGTGAGGCTCTTCAGGCCGTCTTGGGTGGCGCGCATTTTCGCCCGGATCGTATCGGTGACCTGCTCGCCCTCGGGGGTGATGACGAGGTTTGTGACGCGGCGGTCGGATGCGCTGGTCTCGCGGCGCACGAGGCCGCGTTTCTCCAGCCGGTTGATGATTCCGGTGACGTTGGAAGCGTCGCAGGCCAAGGTGTCGGCCAGGGCGCGCATCGCGACGGGGCCCCGGCGCAGCACGGTGAGCGTTTTGCCCTGGCTCGCGGTGAGGTTCTCACTCGCCGCCGCGGCGGTGAAGTCCCCGTAATAGACGCCGAGTGACACCGAGAGCAGCTCCATGAGCTGGGCCGTATCGACGCGCGGAGCTTCTTCCATGAGAGTCAGCTTATCCGCAGAAACTTGACTATCTCAAATATTTGCCTCTAGCGTGTGGACATTGCTTGAAGTTCTCAACCATCGATGTTGTCAAGTAGCTCTGAGGAGTAGCCAGTGATCGTCACCCCGTCCGAGGTCGCCCGTACGGCCGAGATCCTGTCGCGGCCCGTCACGCTGAACGGTCTGACTGTCCCGAACCGCATCGTGATGGCGCCGATGACGCGCATGTTCTCGCCGGGCGGCGTCCCCGGTGACGACGTGCGGTCCTACTACGCCCGTCGCGCCGCCGCCGGCGTGGGCCTGATCGTCACCGAGGGGACCTACGTCGGCCACGATTCCGCCGGGCAGAGCGATCGCGTGCCGCGGTTCCACGGCGAGGAGCAGTTGGCGGGGTGGGCGAAGGTCGCCGAGGACGTGCACGCGGCCGGCGGCACGATCGTGCCGCAGCTGTGGCACATCGGCATGGTCCGCAAGCAGGGTGAGGCGCCTTACCCTGATGCGCCCGCCGTGGGCCCCTCCGGCATTCGCGTCGACGGCACCGAGGGCGCAGGCAAGGCGATGACCCAGCGTGACCTGGACGACGTCATCGGTGCCTTCGCCGAGGCAGCCGCGGCCGCCGAGCGCATCGGCTTCGACGGCGTCGAACTGCACGGTGCCCATGGCTATCTCCTCGACCAGTTCCTCTGGTCGCGGACCAACCGCCGTGACGATGTCTACGGCGGCGACGCGGTGGCCCGGACGAGGTTCGCCGCCGAGATCGTGGCCGCGGTCCGGTCGGTGGTCTCACCCGAGTTCCCGGTGATCTTCCGCTACTCGCAGTGGAAGCAGGAGGCCTACGACGCGCGGCTCGCCGAGTCCCCGCAGGAGCTG
This sequence comes from Nocardia sp. NPDC058518, assembly GCF_042719655.1. Lineage (NCBI taxonomy): Bacteria > Bacillati > Actinomycetota > Actinomycetes > Mycobacteriales > Nocardiaceae > Nocardia > Nocardia sp. NPDC058518. The sequence goes on along the minus strand of NZ_JBHXNJ010000001.1, from coordinate 258,194 downwards.
GAGGCGATCCTGGCCCCGCTCGCCGCGGCCGGTGTCGACGCCTTCCACGCCTCCACCCGCCGCTACTGGCTCCCGGAGTTCGATGGCTCGGACCTGAACCTGGCCGGCTGGACCAAGAAGCTCACCGGCAGTCCGACCATCACCGTCGGTTCGGTCGGCCTCGACGGCGACTTCCTCCGTGCGCTCTCGGGCCAGGGCGCCGAGCTCGGCAGCCTGGACAACCTCCTCGACCGCATGGAACGCGACGAATTCGACATGGTCGCCGTCGGTCGGGCCCTGCTCCAGGACCCGGAGTGGGCGTCCAAGGTCCTGGCCGGTCGGACCGACGAGGTGCGGCCATACGACGGAGCGGCGCTCAAGACCCTGAGCTGAGCGACCATCGACGCCCTGATCCCGCCGTGGGGATCAGGGCCGAGGCGCGGTCAGCCTGTGACGGCGCCGTGCGCGGCCGAGCTGACGAGCTTGCGGTACTTCGCCAGCACGCCCGAGGTGTACTTGGGTGGGAGCGGTTCCCAGCCGACCTTGCGAGCGGCGAGTTCGCTCTCGTCGATCTCGACGTCGAGGATGCGGTTGGCGACATCGAGGACGATCGGGTCGCCGTCGCGGACGAAAGCGATCGGGCCGCCGTCCACGGCCTCGGGCGCGACATGGCCGACGCACAATCCGGTTGTGCCGCCGGAGAATCGGCCGTCGGTGAGCAGCAGGACGTCCTTGCCGAGGCCTGCGCCTTTGATCGCGCCGGTGATGGCGAGCATTTCGCGCATACCGGGTCCGCCCTTGGGTCCTTCGTTGCGGATGACGACCACATCACCGGCCACGATCGTGCCGTCCTCGAGCGCGTTCATCGCCCCACGTTCCCCGTCGAACACCCGAGCCGTGCCGCGGAAGACATCGGAGTCGAAACCGGCGCTCTTCACGACGGCGCCTTCGGGCGCCAGCGAGCCGTGCAGGATAGTGAGCCCGCCGGTCCGGTGGATCGGCCGATCGAGGCGCCGAATGACATCGCCGTCGAGGCCGAGTTCGATATGGGCGAGGTTCTCGGCCATGGTCGCGCCCGTGACGGTCATGACGTCGCCGTGCATGAGACCCGCGTCCAACAGGGCTTTCATCACGACGGGAATGCCGCCGACTCTGTCGACATCGTTCATGACGTACCGACCGAACGGCTTGAGGTCGCCCAGGTGCGGCACCTTGTCACCGACTCGGTTGAAGTCGGCGAGGGTGAGGTCGACACCGGCCTCGCGGGCGATGGCCAGCAGGTGTAGCACCGCGTTGGTCGACCCGCCGAGCGCCATGACGACGGTGATGGCGTTCTCGAACGCCTCCATCGTCATGATGTCGCGTGCGGTGATCCCCTTGCGCAGCAACCCGACGACGGCTTCGCCGGACTTCTCGGCGTAGTCGTCACGACGACGGTCGGGGGCAGGTGGGGCGGCCGACCCGGGCAGGCTCATCCCGAGTGCCTCGGCCGCCGAGGCCATGGTGTTGGCGGTGTACATGCCGCCGCACGCGCCTTCACCCGGACAGATCGCCCGCTCGATGCGATCGACCTCGGCCGGGGTGATCAGCCCCTTGATGCAGGCGCCGACAGCTTCGAACGCGTCGATGATGGTGACGTCCTTGCCGTCGATATTGCCGGGCAAGGTCGACCCCGCGTAGAGGAAGACACTCGCCAGGTCCAGGCGCGCGGCGGCCATCAGCATGCCCGGCAGGCTCTTGTCACAGCCCGCGAGCAGAACAGAACCGTCGAGGCGCTCGGCCATCATCACGGTCTCGACGGAGTCGGCGATGATCTCGCGGCTCACCAGCGAGAAGTGCATCCCCTCGTGCCCCATCGAGATACCGTCGGACACCGATATCGTGCCGAACTCGAGCGGGTAGCCACCCCCGGTGTGCACGCCGCGCTTGACCGCCTTGGCCAGCCGGTCGAGCGACAGATTGCACGGGGTGATCTCGTTCCAGCTGGAGGCCACACCGATCTGCGGTTTGACCCAGTCCTCGTCACCCATGCCGACAGCGCGAAGCATGCCGCGGGCGGCAGTTTTCTCGAGTCCGTCCGTGACATCGCGGGAGCGTGGCTTGATATCGACGGGCTGTTCGGTGTCGTGTGCCATAGCGCAAGCCTACGATCCCCGGTCGCGAAATCGCCACGATGGCACAGCTACGAACGGCGCGGTCTACCCGATGGCAACCGAGGACGACGAAGTACCGATAGCGCCAAGGTTCGCGGGACCTCGGGCATTGGCTATGGAACTGATTGTCGCGGTACCGAATACGCCTTTGCGGTCATACATCGCCGCGGTGCCGACCGCGATACCGTCCTGGGTTATCCGGTCGAGGCCGACCAGTCCTGCTTCGTCCCCTTCCGGAAGCCGGGTCAAGGTGAGCGTGGCATCGGCATTGATGAATTCCAGTCCGCTGCTGCCGAGGTTGGTGACCACATTCGTCACATCGGCCAGCCCTGCGACGAACTGGAAAGGAGTCGGTTGCTCACCGACCACGACCGCGATCGGATGGTGCCAGATCCCCGTGCGTGTGGCGTTGTGGTGGGTGCTCGGGTCCGGACTCCACCCTTCTTCTTCGCTGAAATACACCCGATCCCGACCGGACGAGGGTTCCCGATCGGCAGGTGGAGGGTCCGCGGTCGTACCAGGCGACCAGCAGATGCCATCAGGTGACGGTCCCGGGCGCAGGAACAGCGCCCCGGCACGGGCGACAGGTCGGTCGTCTTGGATCAGAATCGCATCGACCAGCGCCAACCGGCTGCCGTCTCGAACGACCTCGACGCGAGTTGTGCAGGGCCGCATGAACACCGGGCGGAACAGATCGAGTGTCCATCGCACCGGTCGAAGGTCGGCCCGCTCGCGGATGATCGGTTCCCGTTCCACCGCGCGGGCCAGGACCGCCCCTACAGCCATGCCGCGCAACTGTCTGCCGATCCACCCACTGCTTGCCTCGGGTTCGGGATGAAGTACTTCCCTGCGACCACTCGGGTCGGGTATTGCGCGAAAGAAGGCGTGACTCACCGGCGGACTCCTTGAACATGGGCAGTCTCGCTGGATACGCGGCATCGATGGCGCGCGACTGACAGATGCCCCAGGTCCGAAAGTCGGCGATACATCAATGATGCGTCCACCGGAAGTGGGCGGCCACCCGGCCGTGGAAGATCACACGGATGAACTGTGCGGGAACAACTCTCGGGGTTAGGCTCGGATATGGCCCGCCGATCCGTTGTTCTCGGTGCGATGCTCATCGCGATGTCGTTGCTCAGTGCGTGCAGTGTGTTCGGCCGGGGAGAGAACGATCCGCCCGCCGCGCGTGACGCGGATGTGTTGGTGTCGGTCGCGGAATCCCCGGGGTTCCTGCAGACCGAACGAGTGGGGAGCCGACGCGTACCCTTCTTCGAATTGCGGAGCGACGGTACAGTTTTCACCAACGTGGACGACGGCGCCGAGCAGAGCGCGTTCGGCGTGTACTGGGCTCGGCTCACCGACGAAGGCATCGAGCAGGTTCGTGCGTGGTTCGACGAACTCTCTTTCAACGATGACCACTACCGTGAGCTCTCCCCGTCCACGGACCAGCCGACCACGTCGGTGTACGCGAACTTCGATGGGCCGGTCGGTGTGTCGGTCTACGGCTTGGACACCGAGCCCGGTGCGCGATCCGGTAATGGTGAGATGCGCAGGTTGGGGGGCGTGATCGATCGCTTGCGAGCTCTGCCCGACGACGAACAGCTCACGGTGCAGCGACGTGCGCCGTACACCCCGACCGCCCTCGATCTGGCGTTCCAGCCCGCGGTGCCCGTGGACGACGAGCAACTGCCCGCACCGACCAGCTGGCCGTTCGCGACCCCGCTGACCCAGCGCCCGCTGGGTATCGGCGGCTATGGGAAGGTGCTGTGCGCCACGATCGACGGCGCCGAAGCAGCCACGATCATCGAGCTCATGGCCGGAAACGACCAGGACAGCCCACCGCACTGGTCGACCGGGGCGACACCGGGATCCGGACAACCCACCTCGGTCTTGGTGACGGTGAACGCGCTGTTGCGCGGTCAATCCGGTTGCAGCGCGGCACAATCCACCCCGACAGCGTCGAACCACGTTGTCGTCGAGCCGCTCCAGGACGTGGTTCTCGCCGATCCGGCCGCCTGGAACGGCGTGTATCCGGCCGACCGGTTCACGACCGCGGCAAGCCTGGAACTCTATGCGGCGGTGCCGATTCTGGTCCGCGAACTCGAGAACCGGGAAGCAGTCGAGGATGCGAACGGCACCGGCGACAGCACCGAACTCCAGGTGCCGACCGGATCGGACCTCACCTGGTACGACTACCGATTCGTGGCCGCCGAAGTGGGCGGCGCCCGCTACATCGACCTCGAGGCCCGCTATCAGGGCATGGCCCCCGATCCGTGGGAGCCGCCGACCTGGCATGCCCGCATCGCTCTCGGCCCCGAGACCGTCACCGACCTCGACCTGCGCTAACCGGCGCGGCGGGATCGAGCGAATTCAGGTCAGTTCGATCGGTCCGCGGAGCTGGCGGGCGACCGCGCTGAACCAGCCGAGGTGATAGCGGCCGCCTTCGGCGTCGAATCGGGAGCGCAGCTCGTACCAGCGCAGGCCGGGGTGCCGGTGATGCACGTCGTGGAGATTGAAGCTGAGGGCGAAGCGTTCGAGCATGCGGGGGAGGCGCAGATTCATTGCCGCCCTTGGTGATTCGAGGTCGGTACCGTAGTGGTAGGCGTTGTCCGACAGCGAGATGATGAGCGCGCGGCCGCCGATCGCGGCGAGCAGCATCCAGCCGTGTGCACCATAGGCGAGGAATGCGGCGGTGTGGATGACGACGATCGCGGCGGCGTCGGTGCGGAACTTTCCCAGCACCACCGGCTGGGCGACCCGTTCGAGCACAAGACCGCCCACCGAATCCGGTGCGTCCGCCCAACGTCCCAGCGCGCGAATGGCGCGCTCCGGCATCGGCGCGAGGAGTAACGCGACCACTTCGAGCAGGTACAGACCCCCGAAGAGCTTGAGATAGAACAGCGGCGCGGCAGCCCGCCAGCTGGTCCGCGCCGGATCGTAGATCTCGCTGCGCTCACGGACCCGGCTGTACCGATGGTGCAGCAGGTGACCGGCTTTCAGCATCGCGAACGGCGACCCGTACACCACCGCCAGAATTCGTCCCATCCGGTCGTTGCGTGGCCGGCTCTTCAGCAGCGACCCGTGAATGGACTCGTGGATGAGCGACCAGAACGGGGTGATGGTCAGCGTAAGTGGCACCAAGGCCCAGCCCCACGCGGGGTTCCGTGGCAGCAGGACCAGCGGGATGACGAACAGCTGGGTGGCGCCGATTGTCAACGCCAGCACGATAAGTCGGACATTCACCAGGTCGCCGCCGACTGTTCGCGGCACATCGGAGGGGCGCGGGGTGCGAGTTCGATTCATGGTGCAGTGGCGCTCCGGGTAGATCAGGCAAACTCCGCCCTCATCCTGCCATCACCGCAGGATGCGTGACAGGCCCGAAGGAGCCGCGAACCTGGTGTTCGCCCACAATTCAGAATGGCTGCTGATCGGGTTCGATATCCAGCTGGAGCGGGAATTGGCTCACGGTCCAGGCGGCCACCGCGGTCGACGCCAGTACGTGGAGCAGGTAGATCGAGCCGACCAGGCCGATGCCGTAGTCGCGCATCCAGGCACCGAGCGGAATCAACGCCACCAGGTCGAGGCCGAGCATCAGCATCGAGAACAGCAGGGCGGGCGCTGCCCACGACGGCGGGCTCGGTTCGTGCTGCGAGTCACGCTCGGCGGCGGACTGGGCTGATGTGTCATCAAAGGGGTTCTCGGTGACCATGTTGTCCTCACAGGCAAGCCGGTGGTGCGGGTGGAGTGGTCGACACCGCGTCGTGTGCGTCCGATGGCGGGATGCTGCGTACTTGCTGATCTGTCAGGTATTCGGGGTCGCAGACGGCCTGGATCGGCGGGCGAGGTGAAAATCTCGGCATCCGCAATCGATCGGCAACATGGACACGAAAGGTGTGCCATGCGGGCAGCTTCCGGCTCCGAGAGTTCGATGGGACCCGTTGTCTCACAAGGCGGCAACCCCGACGATTCGGCACCGATCGGAACTTCGGTCGATGGGAAGACGGGTTGGTCCCGGATTTGCCGCGCGGGTCGGGCGCGCGAGCACCCTCTGCGCTTCCCCCTTCTACTGTATACACGATTCCGGGCCCTCATGAGGCGCTGATTCCTGGTCCATAATCGCTCGCGAAAGACCGAAACCACCAGGTGAGGAGTAGCGGGATGGCCTATGTGCTCGGGTTCGGTGAGATCGGTCGGACGCAGATCGCGATCGTCGGCGGCAAGGGTGCGAACCTCGGTGAGTTGTCGCGAATCGACGGTGTCGAGGTACCGGACGGCTTCTGTGTGACGACCGATGCCTTCGCGCGGACGGTGGCGGGGGTGTCCTCGCTCGATGATCGGCTCGACGAGTTGTCGCGCCTCGAACCGGGGGATCGGTCGGCGATTTCGGTGCTGAGCGCGCAGCTCCGGCGCACCGTCGAGGAGCTGGTCGTTCCCATGGAGGTAGCGGAGGCGATCCTCGCCGCACACGCTCGGCTCGGCATCGATGGCGCCTACGCCGTGCGATCCAGCGCCACGGCCGAGGACCTGCCCACCGCGTCGTTCGCCGGTCAGCAGGACACCTTTCTGAATGTCATCGGATCGGCGGCGATCCTCGAGCAGGTGCGCCGGTGCTGGGGTTCGCTGTTCACCGAGCGGGCCGTCACCTATCGACTGCGAAATGGCTTCGACCAGAAGAAGATCCAGATGGGCGTTGTCGTGCAGCGGATGGTGTACGCGCGTGCCGCGGGCATCCTGATGACGGCCGACCCCGTCACCTCCGACCGGACCGTCGTGTCCATCGACGCCGGTTTCGGTCTCGGCGAGGCTCTCGTCTCAGGTCTCGTGAACGCCGACGTCTACCAGGTTCGCGACGACCACATCACCGGCAAGACGATCGCGACCAAGAAGGTCGTCGTGGAGTCGGTGCCGACCGGCGGAACGCAGGTGAGCGAGATCGCGCGGGAGCGCCGAAACGAGCCGGTCCTCTCCGATACCGAGGTACTTCGGCTCGCACAACTCGGTCGCCGCATCGAAGCACATTTCGGCAGCCCTCAGGACATCGAATGGTGTGCGGACGGTGATGATTTCCGCATCGTGCAGAGCAGGCCGATCACGACGCTGTTCCCGATCCCCGTCGCCGCCGACGGGGAGAACCACGTCTACGTGTCGGTCGGCCATCAGCAGATGATGACCGATGCGATGAAGCCACTGGGGATCTCGGTGTGGCAGCTGACGAGCAATGCGCCGATGCGCGACGCGGGCGGCCGGTTGTTCGTCGACGTCACCGCGATGGTGTCCTCGCCCGCGAAAGGCGCTGCCCTGGCAGCGGGCCTCGGCAAATCCGACCCGTTGATGGGGGACGCGCTACGGACGGTTCTCGACCGCGGCGATTTCGTTCGTCAAGTGCCGGAAGAGGATTCCGGTGCACCGGCCGCGCCGTTCGGTACCGCTCCCGCGCCGATCGAGACCGATCCCGCCATCGTCACCGAGTTGATCGCCGCGAGCGAGACTTCGCTCGCGGCCATGAAGCGCGATATCGGTGACCTGTCCGGCGCGGCGCTGCTCGACTTCATCCGGTCCGATATCCAGGAGGAACTGCGCCGGGTCCTGTTCGCGCCGCGGGGTCTACAGGTGATCATGGCTGCGATGGAGGCCACGGAGTGGCTCAACGAGCGGTTGCGAGAATGGCTGGGCGAGAAGAACGCCGCCGACGCGCTCACCCAGTCGATTCCCGGGAACGTGACATCGGAGATGGGTCTGGCGCTGCTTGACGTCGCCGACGTGATCCGACCGCATCCGGAGGTGGTGGCGTACCTGGAACGGATCGAGGACGACGATTTCCTGGTCGGTCTGGCCGATTACCCGGGCGGCGACGAGGCGCGCGCCGTGATCGAGGACTTCCTCGAGACGTACGGCATGCGTTGTACAGGCGAAATCGATATCACCAGGCCGCGATGGAGCGAGAGCCCCGCCACGTTGGTGCCGACAATCCTGGGCAATATCAAGAACTTCGGACCGGGCGCGGGCAGCCGGTGCTTCGAGGAAGGCCTGCGCGACGCCGAGCAGAAGGCACAACAGATCCTGCGACGCCTGCGCGCCCTACCCGACGGGGAAGGGAAAGCCGTCGAGACCGAGCGGATGATCGAGCGCGTTCGCATCTTTTCCGGATATCGGGAGTACCCGAAGTACGGCATGGTCAGCCGCTATTTCGTCTACAAGCAGGCTCTGATCTGCGAAGCCGAACGACTGGTGCGCTCCGGTGTGCTTCGCGAGTCCGACGACATCTTCTCCCTCAGGTTCGATGAGTTGCACGAGGTGGTTCGCACGCACCGAGCCGACCAGGACCTCGTCGACGCACGAAAAGACGCATTCCGCTTCTATGAGTCCCTCGCCGCGCCGCGAGTGCTCACCTCCGACGGCGAAGCGCTCACCGGGGCGTACCGGCGCGAGGACCTGCCCACCGGCGCATTGCCCGGCTTGGCCGTGTCTGCAGGGACCATCGAAGGCCGCGCCCGCGTCATCGCCGATATCGCGCAGGCCGACCTCGAATCGGGCGACATCCTGGTCACCGCCTACACCGATCCGAGCTGGACCCCGCTCTTCGTCGGGATCGCGGGGCTCGTCACCGAAGTGGGCGGCCTGATGACCCATGGTGCGGTGATCGCCCGCGAATACGGCCTGCCGGCCGTCGTCGGCGTGGAGCACGCCACCGAGCTGATCCGCGACGGGCAGCGCATCCGAGTCAACGGGACCGATGGCTTCGTCGAGATCCTCTCGCAGCCGTAGCGGAGAAATCCTTCTGTCTCACGGAATGATGGCGGACATGCGCGTAGGTGTGGTCGGTTTGAAAATGGGGTTGTACCTTGCGACGTGGTGTCGCCGACTGGGCATGGAGGTGGTGGCTGCCTGCGACCGCGACCCGATCCGGCGGGCAGAAGCGGCCGACCTGCTGCCACGGGTGGCCCTGTTCGAGGACTGGAGTGCCCTGCTGAGCTACGACCTCGACGCGGTGGTGCTCGCCAACGATTTCGACGAGCACGCTCCCTTGGCCATCGCCTTCCTCGAACGCGGGATCCACGTGCTCTCCGAATCCGCCGCCTGCGTGGACGAGCGGCAAGCTACCGCGTTGCTCGCGGCCGAACGACGCTCGGCAGCGACGTACTCGTTCGCCGAGAACTACGTCTTCCATCCGCATGTCCAACTCATTCGAAATGCCGTGCGAGCGGGGGAGATCGGACGGGTAACTCTCGTAGAAGCGGACTATCTGCACGGGATGTCACCCGATGACGTGTCGAGCCTGATCGGCGACCCGAGCCATTGGCGTGGCCGCATCGAACCAACGGCGTACTGCACCCACACCCTGTCGCCGATCCTCGCGCTCACCGGCGAGCTGCCGACCGAGGTGACGGCTTTTCCGATCGACTCCACCGATTCGAGGGCCGCTGTGGTGATGCTGGTCCGGCTCAGCGGCGGCGGGTTGGCCATCAGCCGGCACGGATTCCTGCAGGGCGAACCGGACAGCCACTGGAGTTGGGTTTCGGTGCGCGGCACCGAAGGGCTCGCCGAATCTGTCCGAGCACCCGGCAGCCGCGCATGGTCGGTGCGCGTGCGCAAGGAAGGCTGGACCGATCGCAAAGGCGTCACCCGCGACGAGGAACGGAGACCCGCGCCGTTGACTCTCCCTGATGGCACGCTCGTCGAACCGAAAGCAGAAGGGACGGTCCGAATCCTCGAAGGCTTTCGTGCGTGCGTCGAGACGGGTGCGCCACCGCTCGTGCCGGTCGGCCCGGCAGTAGCGGCATCGCTGGTCGGCGTTGCGGGTGCGCGCTCGCTCCGGGATGGATCACGCCCGGTATCGGCGCCGAACCTGTTGCTGTGAGCGGAGATTCACTGTCGGGTGGGCCGAGGGTGGCTGGATCAGCTTTTCGGCGGTCGTCGCACCGTCGGACGGGCCGATTCGATGCGGGCGGCGAGGTCGACCAGGTCGGCCGCGGGGCCCGACGGTGGGGTGCGGCGGTGCCAGATGGCGCGGAATTTCCGGGTCAGAACTATCGAGTCGGCCAGGTCCACCTCGTGCAGCGTGCCCGCACGTAGTTCGTGGGCGACGATCAGACGGCTGACCACCGCGGGGGCGAGGCCGCTGCGGGTGGTCGCGAGAATCGCTGCGGCGGAACCGAGCTCGGCCGCAGGACGCGCGGGGGTGCCGTGAATTTCGAGCGCCGCCCAGACCGTGTCCCTGGTGCCTGAGCCCTTCTCGCGCCACACCAGTGGCGTGTCGGCGAGTTCGCGCGGGCTCACCGGGCGAGCGCGGGTGGCCCACGGGTGGGTCGGTGCGACAACCACAACGAGCTCGTCGGCAACGAGCACCCGGCTACCCAATCCCGAAGGCGCCTGCGGCCCCTCGACGAATCCGAGCGCGACCTCGCGATCGCGGACCGCCGTGGTCACCTGATGAGAATTCGCCACATCCAGTTCGACGGCAAGCTCTGGCCGAAGTTTCCGCAATGCCGCGAGCCATTGCGGAATCCGGTGGTCGGCAATGGTTTTCGAGGCAATCACGTGCAGTTGTGGTGACAGCTCGCGGTGCAGGTTCGCGACACCGTCCATCAAGGCACGGCTCGCGGCAAGCACCGGCCGACCCAGTTCGACCACGGCCGCACCGGCATCGGTCAATGCCGAACCGGTGGGTCCGCGATCGAGCAGCCGCAGATGCAGTCGCCGCTCCAACGCGCTGATGCGCATGCCGACCGCGGGTTGGCTGATGCCGTGTTTGCGCGCGGCGGCACCGAGGCTGCCCAGCTCCGCCACCGACACCAGGAGATCGAGCACCTCGAGATCAGGTGTTCCCGGCGGCAAGCTCATAAGGAAACCTTACGAGGTGGTGGATATCGGGGTCTACCCGACTGTGGGCGCTCGCAGCAGGATCGGTACTACCGCAAGTCGCGGGTCAATACAGCTGAGGAGAACACCGTGACGTTCGTGATCGGCGCCGCCTGCGTGGACATCCTGGATCGGGCCTGCATCGAGGAGTGCCCGATCGACTGCATCTTCATCGGCGATCGGATGGCCTACATCCAGCCCGACGAGTGCATCGACTGCGGGGCGTGCGAACCGGCCTGCCCGGTCGAGGCGATCTATTACGAAGACGATCTGCCGCCGGGCCAGGATCAGTTCATTACCGAAAATGCCCGTTTCTTCGATGAACCACTTCCCGGCCGAGCGGAGCCACTCGGCCAGCCGGGCGGCGCGACGTCGGTCGGTGTACTCGGCGTCGATACGGCCTATGTGCGGGAGTTCCAGGCGTAGTTCTGCGAATCGAGGCGGTAAATCCCGCAGGTCGGCCCAGTTGTGCGCCAGAATGTCGCCATGCGGACATTCGCCAAGATGTTGCACGCCGTCACTGTCGGGGTTCTGATCGTCGCCGCTGGTCACGGCATTGCGGCCGCCGCACCCTCCGGGAGTGCTGACGGTCTGCTGCCGTGGCCGGCGGCCGGGCCCGACGGTGTGCAGGCGTCGGGTGCGGCCCTGGCGGACGGGTTCACCGGGACGGTGGTGTGGTCGCGCGAGGCGAACACCCCGGTCCCGATCGCCAGTATCGCGAAGGTGATGACGGCGGTGGTCGTGATCGTCAGCGGTGACCTGGAACGGCCGGTGACGGTGCCGCAGGAAGCGGGCGCCTACTGCGCCAGGGAAAACGGAAGCACCGCGGGATTGGTTGCCGGCGAGGTGCTCACCGCGCGCCAGCTCCTGTACGCGTTGTTGCTGCCGTCCGGCTGCGACGCCGCCTACACCGTCGCCGAGTCGTTCGGTCCCGGCCAGGGCGGTTTCCTGGCCAGGATGAACGACACCGCTCGGTTCATGGGTTTGGCGGGAACATTTTTCAGCGACCCGGCCGGAATGCCGTACCCCACCGACCACTCCACCTATTCCACACCGGCGGATCTCGTGGCGCTGGGTGTCCGTGCGATGAACCTGCCGCTGTTCCGCGAGATCGTCGGTTCGCGGAACTTCCACGTTCCGGCCGGTCCCGCCAACCGCGAGCACCACTGGGAAACGACGAACCGCATGCTCGATGAATATCCCGGCACCATCGGCATCAAGACCGGCAACACCAACGCCGCGGGACACTGCTTGATGTTCGAGACGGTCCGTGCGGGCATACCGATGATCGGTGTGGTCCTGCACAGCTCGGACCACAGTAGCGCCGCGGCCCGACAGGACGCCGAGCGCATGCTGAACTGGGCCTACGACCCGATCATGCGCGTTCTGCAACCAGTCGGAGGCTGACGACCGGCGCGATCCGAGTGCAACGCTTATCGGGCCGACCCGGCCGTTCGGACGGCCGATTCGAGCGTGTTCAGGACAGCTGGTAGTGACGGAATGCGAAGTCCGACTTGCCTATTGGGTGGCGTCGCTCAGATCATCGCCTTCCAGGTCGACCTGCAAATCCACCGAGAAGTTGTCGATCGGTAGCGGATTTCCCGACTCGGTCATCGTCAGATTCTCGGAGCCGAGCCCGATCCGGTGCAGGAACACCGTGGTGACGGTGGAGGCTGCCCGCGCCTGATCGCGCTCGGTCGGCCATATCCGCGTGGAGCTGCCGTCACCGCAGTCCACGAAGCCCAGCCGGTCCAGGTGTGGGCGGGTGGACTCGGTGGTGAAGGCGCGCAGGCGGATCTCGGTCGGGGACAACTCGAGTTGGGCGTAGCGGTCCGGCGTCTTGTCGCGGTCGAAGAAGTGCAGGACGAGGGGCTCGGGGCCGGGACCGAGCGCGCGCATGGCCAGGTGAACGCTGTGCAGCAGGTCGGTCAGTAGGCCTCGCAGGTGGCCGAGGGTGTAGACGCTCCAGATCTCGCTGCCGCGGCCACCCGAACCGGCAGACCAGGTGAAGCTGACCTCGTAATCGTCGGCGCTGTTGTGCTCGAGATCGTGCTCATCAGCCGGAATTCGGTCGTCCGCGTCGACGAAATCGGGGTAGTGGTACTGGGTCTTCCAGTTCCACCACCTGCTGTTGGCATCGGAATCGGCGGACTCGACCCGCACGAACAGGCCTCCCCAGTCGGCGAGCTCGAGCGTGCGCAGTGTCTCGCCGTCGACCCAGCCGACACCGAGATCCGACAGACCGCAATACCAGGTGGGCGGACCCCACGTCGCCACCGCGAGATCCAGGTAGCGGCGGAACTGTTCGGGCTCGATCGTCGCGACGTCGATGGTCAGCTGCGTTCGCTGGTCGCCGTCGGCATACGGATCGTGATCGTCGCGTATCCGGCCACCGGTGGGTGTGTGCGGGATGTCGACCGCACCGTCGTTCGTCGGCGTCCATCCCGCGGTGCGGCACACCTGTTCGACGTCGGCTCGGACGAACGTGCGGAAGTCGCTCGCACGCAACTGTGTCAGCAAGTCGGCGAAACGTCCATCGGGCATCGTGTCCATACCCGAGCACGCTAGCGATGACCACCGACACGAATCCGCCCCGGATCCGGCGGACCGGCCAACGGAAGCTGTTGTCGCGCTTGACTATCCGGTACGGTTCTCAGCTGATCGCGGGTACCTGCTCAGCGGGCACCGGTGGCGGTGGCGGTGTGCCGTCGCCGAAGGGGCGTCCACCCAATTCCTCGCGGTGGTGCGGGGTGAGCCAATTCGACAGGTCCGGCCCTGCGGGGATGATTCCGGTGGGGTTGATGTCGCGGTGCACGACGTAGTAGTGCTCCTTGATCTGCCCGAAGTCGATGGTGTCGCCGAATCCGGGGGTCTGGAACAGGTCGCGAGCGTACGCCCACAGCACCGGCATCTCGCTGAGTTTGGTGCGGTTGCACTTGAAATGGCCGTGATAGACGGGATCGAAACGGGCCAGCGTGGTGAACAGCCGCACGTCGGCCTCGGTGATGGTGTCGCCGACCAGGTAGCGCTGAGTGCTCAGGCGATCGGTGAGCCGGTCGAGCGCGGCGAAGAGCCGTGCGTAGGCGGCGTCGTAGGCGTCCTGATCACCGGCGAAACCGCAGCGGTAGACACCATTGTTGATGTCGCCGAACACTTCTCGGTTGATCTCGTCGATCTGGGCGCGTAGCGGTTCGGGATACAGCTGCGGGGCGCCCGGCCGGTGATAGGCGGTCCATTCGGTCGAGAAGTCGAGGGTTATCTGCGCGTAGTCGTTGGTGACGACCTGCCCGGTCGCGATGTCGACCACGGCGGGCACGGTGATCCCACGCGGATAGTCCGGAAACCGGGCGAGATAGGCGTCGCGCAGGCGGTGGATGCCGAGGACTGGATCGACTTCGCCCGGATCCAGATCGAAGGTCCAGCTGAGCTTGTCGTGGGTGGGTCCACACAGTCCGAGCGACAGCACCGGTTCGAGCCCGAGCAGTCTGCGCACGATCAGCGTGCGATTGGCCCACGGACAGGCCCTGGCCGCGACGAGCCGGTACCGACCCGGTTCGACGGGGTAACCATCACCTCCGTCGGCGGTGATCCGCGTGGTGATGTAGTTGGTGTCGCGACGGAACTCGCCCGCCTCGACGTAGGTGCCCGCACCGGCATCGCTCACCGCCCCAGTCTCGCACACCGATGCGGTGTGCGACGCGACGCGGCGAGCGCGCATCGACGTGTGCGGCGTGCGAATCTTCGATGAAATCGCGGTGCGCACCTCGTCGGGGAGTTTCGCGGTACGGCCGGTAGCAGGCGTGCGGCAACGACGACAGGTCAGCAGGTGGCAGCGGGAATACCCCTGCCACCCTGGCACTTCCGCCGGGGATCGCCGATCCGACACCTCCGGCCGGTGGCCGCGGTGCGTCTGGCGTCCTGATGACCCCGCCAGTACCCTGTGCCCGTGAGACCGATGGGCAATGCGCCGGGCGGGACGGCGCGACCGCGTGTCGCTCTGACCGCAGTCGCTGTAGTGGTATTTGTGACCTTCCTCGACACCACCGTCGTCAGCGTGGCGCTGGGGGAGATCCGGCGTGATCTGAGTGCCGATGTGTCGGCGCTGCAGTGGGTGGTCAACGCTTACACCGTGGTGTTCGCCGGGCTGATGCTGGCCGGTGGGTCGCTGGGGGACCGCTGGGGGCGCAAGCGGGTGATGATCGTCGGGCTGGTGATCTTCTGTGCCGGGTCGGTGGTCTCCGCGCTCGCGAGCAGCGTCGCGATGCTCATCGCCGGTCGCGCGATCATGGGGCTCGGTGCGGCGGCGTCGGAGCCGGGAACACTGTCGGTGCTTCGGCACATCTTCCCGGACGACCGCAAGCGCGCGAAGGCGATCGGGGTGTGGGCGGCGGTGTCCGGACTGGCACTGGCGGCAGGACCGGTATTGGGTGGTGTCCTGGTCCACGCGTACGGATGGCGCTCGATCTTCTGGTTCAACCTGGTGATCGCGGCGGTGGCGCTCGCCGCGGCGCTGTGGTCGGTTCCGGAGAGCTCGGACCCTCGCCCCGAACCGATCGACTGGGCCGGGGCCCTGCTCGGCGCGACAGCCTTCGGGTCGGTGATCTACGCCGCCACCGTCGGTCAGGATCGGGGCTACACCGCACCGTCGGTGCTCGCGCTGTTCGCGATAGGTGGTCTCGCGTTCGCCGCGTTCATTGCCGTCGAACTGCGAGCGCGCGCACCTATGCTCGACTTCCGCTACCTGCGCCTACCTGCTGTGCGGAGCGCGCTGGTGGTCGCTTTCGCCGTCTACTTCGGAATCTTCTCGATCTTCTTCTTCACGGCGCTGTATCTACAAGTGATGCAGTCGTATTCGGCTGCGCGCACTGCCACGGTCTTCGCGCCGATGGCTGCCACGATCGTGATCGGGTCGCTGGTCGCGGGCTATTGGGTGGCGCGGCGCGGTGCACGCATCCCGATGATCCTGGGCTGTGTGGTCGGCGCGGGCGGGATCTTGCTGACCCGCCACATGCTGGCCGGAACACTGCACGATCCGACGCTCTCGGCCGCGATGGCGGTGGCGGGCTTCGGTTTCGGGATCGCGGTGGTGCCGCTGACGTCGGCGGTGCTGTCGGGCGTGCCGTCCGAACACTCGGGAATGGCTGCCGCGGTGACCAATACGATGCGCCAGGTCGGCTCGGCGTTCGGTGTCGCGGTCCTCGGAGCGCTGGTGAGCGGATTCCTGTCCGCGGACCTGAAGGCGCGCATGAACGAACTGGGTTTGCCGACGTCGCTGCAGCCCGACGCCATTCAAGCCGTGGAACTCGGGAAAATCCCCGAGGGCGTCGACATCGGCCCGTATCTGAAATATCTGTCGAAGGTTTCCGAGGTGCTCAACGCCGGCAAGGCGGCCTTCCATCATGGACTCGATGTGGCTTTGCTGGTTTCGGCGTTGATGATCTTCGCCGCGGCGGCATTCACCGCGCTCGACGCGGTACGTCACCGCGAGGACATCACCTAGACCTTCGGTCTCGAATTCCATACCGCGCCTCTGATTTCGACGGGTTCCGGGGGCGGCGCCCCCCGGGGGGCCGCGACCGCGGCCGGCGCGGGGCGCACGCCGCACAAAAACCCGGAGCCCCCCCCCCCCCCCGCCCC
>NZ_JBHXNJ010000001.1:0-241556 GCF_042719655.1 Nocardia sp. NPDC058518 | reverse complement strand
TTTCAGAATACCACCGCGCGCATGTTTTTGCGGGGGGTGGCGCCCGGCGCCCTGCGGGGGGGCCGGAACCGGCGTCAGGCGCTGACCGAAGCCGTCACTTCACGCGTCAGCCGCGACGACCACGGGCACCAGAAACAGCCGGGCAAGAATGCTCCGCATGCTTCGTCGAGGTGGTCCTCGGTGTACACGATGCTCGAGTCGCAGACCTCGATGGCCATGGTGAAGAAGGTGATGGTGTCGGGATCCAGGTGGAAACTCCACCCGGGGTTGTAGCTCTGTGCGGTCTTACGGATCCTGCCCATCACGTGGATGGACATCGTCTCGTCGCCGGACAGGATCCGTCGCGCCTCCGCGATCCGTTGTTCGTTGTTCAGCTGGACGATGAAATCTTTTCCGCTGTAGTCGGTGAATGCAAAGAGCGCCATGACATTTCCCCTTTGTCGATGTGTTCGAGCGAACGGGTGTCGAGCGTGATGCGAGGTCGAGTGTATCGGCCGAATCGCGCCGCATGGGCGCATTGCGGTTGAAAACTATTGGGAAGCAACAGGTTTAGGGAATCGGTTGGTTTCTGTCTGTGAAACGGGGCAACGGGGAGCGCTTATCGGCGCGTCCCCGAGGCGAGCTCGTCTCGACGCGGTGACCGCCGACCCGAATCCGCCTTCGCCGAGGTGATCAACTCCCGGACCGCGATCGCGCCCCGGGCGACAGCGCCCGCGACCCGCCCGTCCGCGCCGATCAGCACCGCCGACGGCGTTCCCCGGACCCGGTATCGCAGGGCCGCTTCGTTGCCCTGCTGCACGAGGACCGGTATGTCGCCTACCTCCTGTGCACGGCCCCAGGCGGCATGCTCGGTGAGATCGCCATTGCCGACCAGCACGATCGTGAGTGCTTCCCGGACCCGTGATTGCCAGCGCGGCAATTCGCGGGCCAGCGCCGCGCACAGTTCGCAGCCGGGATGGACGAACACGAGCAGTACTGCCTTCCCCGGCGCCAGCAGCGACTCGAGGCTGATCCGCCCGCCCTCGACAGCCAGCAACTCGAACTCGGGTGCCACGGCGCCCACCGGCAGACCCTCGGCCCCGAGCGTGGACAGGGCCTGCTCGTCGACCCGTCGACGTAGTTCGCCCAGCTCACCGAGCGTCCAGAGCAGAACCATCGCCAGCACCGCGATCAATGCGAGTCCCACGCTGGCCTCGGCGGGCAAACCGGCGGGGACCTGCGGATACCTCAGCGCGCCAACCGTGACCAGCGCCGCGAGCATCACAAGGAGTCCGTTACGCACCAGCGTCGCGGGCCCGATCGGCCCCGCGCTCACCGCACCGAAACAGGAGCAGTTCGGGTGCTCGCCCCGCAGCAGTAACCGCACGATCGCCGCGGTAAACACCGTCAACAGCAGTAGTGACACCGCGCCCGCGATTCCCGCCGTCCATGGCAGCACCATCCCCACCGCCACCAAACCCTCCGCCACCGGCAATCCGATCGCCACCCCGGGAACCCACCTGATGCCTATGCCGAAGTCGACCAACGCCTTCCGTGTCGCGGGCCCGTCCGCCAACTTCCCCCATGTCGACAGTCCGAAGGCCACGGCCAGTACCAATCGCGAACCCCACACTCCGTATTCGATCAGCATTGCGGCACCCTCCCATAGACGACCGGTTCTGAAATGCGATTTGCTGGAACAGCTTTCGCCCTGCGATCCCGCAGCGCGATGGATTGTGATTCGGCCGAACTCACTGCCCGCCGCGGTGACCGACCAGTGGCGACGTCGGTCACGAAGGTCCGCTCCTGGAGCGGATCGCCGGGGCGATCCGGTTGTCCGGCGAGCGAGAAACGCGGCGATGACCTGGCGATCCGGACGTCAGCCCCGGATGATTGGCAGGAAGTACCGGTGGCGACTCAGGATGCGCGAGGGAGAACGTTACTGCTGCAAGAACTTTCATGAAGCTGGACGCGAGTGGTCCGGCATCAGTATGACATCACCGCGCACTCGTCGTCCGCGAATCGTGGGTGAGCAGGGTAGCGGAATTCGAGCCCTGCAGTAACCGTGTTACTCTCTGTCGGCGCTGGTGTGACAGGCATCATGATCTACTTACCCGGCGACCTGAGTCACTGCGGCGACGACGCCGGTCAGTGGTGTGCGACTGAGAGGTTCTCGATGAAGCGACAAGATCTTCGACGGGTGCGGCCGCGGGCCGGGCGCATCGCCGCGGTGTTGGTCTTGGCTTGTGCGACGGCGGTAGCCGGTGTGGTGACCCAGACACGGGAGGTCTCGGCCGAGCCGATCAGCTCGTTCTACACCCCGCCGGACCGGATTCCGCAGGAACCGGGCGCGATCATCAAGACTGCGCCGATGACCTTGTTCGTGACGCCGCCCACCGAGCAGGGGTGGCCGGGCCGCGCGCAGCACGTGATGTACACGTCGCGACAGCAGGACGGGTCCGCGGTCGCGGTGAGCGGGACGTTCATCGAGCCGACCGGTCCGTGGCAGGGAGCGGGACCGCGTCCGACGGTGGTCATCGGCCCCGGCACCTCGGGTCAGGGCGACCGTTGCGCGATGTCGATGGCGTTCTCGACCGGGGTGGCGGTGTCCACCCAGCCGTTGGGCCTGTCGGCGAATCAGGAGCTGCCGTCGTCGACGGTGTGGAGCGGACTGGGTGCGCGTGTTCTGGTGACCGACTACATCGGTCTCGGCACACCCGGCATCCACACGTACGCCAATCGGTTCGACAGCGGGCACGCGATTCTCGATGGTGTTCGTGCTGCGAACAATCTGGGCGGGGTCGGACCGGAAACGCCGGTCGTGCTCTGGGGCTACTCCCAGGGAGGTGGCGCCACCGCGGCCGCCGCGGAGATGCAGCCGACCTACGCGCCGGAGCTCAATCTCAAAGGCACCTGGGCCGGCGGGCCGGTCGCCGACCTGCCCGCGATCCTGGAAAAGATCGATGGCGCGCTGATCGGAGGTGCGATCGGGTTCGCCGTCAACGGCATGCTCGCGCGCTACCCCGAACTGCAGCGTGCGGTCGACCAGGTCATCAGCCCGTCCGGTCGCGCCATGCTCGAGACATTGAGCAACTCCTGCATCGCCGACGTGATCACTCACCACCCCTTCCTGAAAACCGAGTCGCTGACCAGGGACGGCCGGTCGCTGTCGGCCCATCTCGCCGAATTGCCCGAAGCCGCACCGGTGATGGCGGAACTGCGCATCGGCAACTCCACGCCGGCCACGCCGGTTCTGATCACCAGCGGTCTCAATGACGACACCGTCCCGTACGGTCAGGCCCGCCGACTCGCCGAGGACTGGTGTGGCAAGGGCGCGACGGTCACCTTCCGCACGAACGACCTCCCGCCGATCCTGCCCGGAACCACCATTCCGAACCATTTCGGTCCGGAGATCATCGACGGTTTCGGTCCCGACAACGCTTTCACCTATCTTCTCGATCGTCTTGCGGACAAGCCGGTCGCCGGCTGCAGCATCGACTGAGCAAGGTTCGAATTGCTTCGGTGACAGGACGAGCCGATGGACTACTGTGGCGTGGTGGCTAGAAAGGGCGAAGGTGATCCCGCGCGCAAGATCACCGAAACCACCTTGTCGCTGCTCGAATCGGAAGGTTACGACGCGGTGCAGTTGCGTCGGGTTGCCCGCGTCGCGCAGGTGTCGCTGACCACGGTCTACAAGCTGTATCCCACCCGTGACGAACTCGTCCTCGCCGCGGTCGCCCAGTGGATGGCCACCAACACCTACACCGAACTCGAGCCGCCGCGCGCCGACGAATCACTCGCTGACGTGCTGATACGGGTGACCCGCTATGTGTTCGAACCGTGGGAGCGCCAACCCCGGATGCTGGCCGCCTACTCGCATGCCCGTTCCGGACCAGGCGGGCAGCGACTCGACGCCCAAGGCTTCGCCGCGGTGTTGCCCGCCGTCGGCACGATGTTCGCCAGTCTCGACGAGGACTACGCCGCCGATCTCGCACTCGTGCTGACCAACATGGTCTATGCCCTGTTAGGGCGTTTCGCGCACGGCAATCTCGCGATCACCGAGATCCTGCCCGCACTCGAACGCACCATCCTCCGATTGACGCAGGACAACGTTCCGTTCGCCGCGGCTGCCGAGCGGACCGCCGATTCGGGTGCGACGCCGTTCGAATGGGTCCCAGGCTTCAGTTCGCCGTACTCGCCGGGAACCGAGGCCGACGAGTCGTAGCCGTGCTCCGGACCGGCGGGTCCGCCAAACGTTTTCACGGCCCACCGGAGCAGTTCAAGCTTTGGCAATCCCGATAGGGGACCCTGGAGATTCGGCGCCACCGCCGTTGTCCAGGAGGAGGAGCCCGAGCGGATGGATCGCCGGAACCAAGCGTTCAGTCGGCGCCGCGTGCTGTGCGCGGCGGGGGCGGCGATCGCGCTGACCGCGGTGGGGCAGCCGACGCAGGTGGGGACGATCATCAGGGGCCGTTCTGCCGACCTCGGTGCGCGGGAGCGGGCCGAGCTGGCTGAACAGGCGATCGTGGAGCGGCATGTGCGCTCGCTCTGGGGGCTGCCACAGCGTCGGTTGGGCGCGCTCGTGTGGCCGGCGGATCTGGCCGAACGGGCGTTCGGGCGATGGTGCTATTGGTGGCAGGCGCACTTGCTCGACTGTGCGGTGGATGCCGCGCACCGCGCACCCACCCCCGAACGCATCGACCGGGTCGTCGCACTCGCGCTGGGTATCCGGACCCGCAACGTCACCGGTTGGACCAATCGGTACTACGACGACATGGCATGGATGGCGCTGGCGCTCGAACGTGCCGAGCGGCTGCTCGATATCCGGTTCGATGACGCGGTGGGGGATTTGCGGGCCGCCTTGCTCGATGGCTGGAATCCGGATGTGGGTGCGGTGCCGTGGCGGTCCGGCGACGGCTACTACAACACGCCGGCGATCGGTCCGACGGGTATCGCGATGGCTCGCCTCGGCGAGCTGTCCCGTGCCGTCGAACTCGCCGATTTCCTCGACACTCGATTGCGCGACTCCGACAGTGGCCTGATCCACGATGGTGTTCACGAGCCCGGCGGGCGAGTGGATCGAACCGTCCACACCTACTGTCAGGGCGTGACGATCGGGCTGGAAGCCGAATTAGTGCTGCGCACAGGCGAATCCGCCCATCGATACCGCGCGGCGACACTCGTGGCCGCAGTCGGGAACCGGCTCACCGACGGGGGAGTGATCGCCGCGGCCGCGGGAAACGACTCGGGGCTCTTCATGGGAATTCTCGCGCGGTATCTGTCCGAAGCCGCACTGTCGCTGGGCAACACGACCGCGGCGGATATCGTGCACGCCTCGGCGCGGGCGGCATGGGCCAACCGCGCCGAGGTGGACGGTCTACCGCTGTTCGGCGCGGACTGGAACCGCCCGGTCGCGGTGCCGGAACATCCGGGAACCTTCCTCCAGCTCGCGGACGCGTCCGCTGCCTCGTCGGCGAACCTGAGCCGCGATCTCTCGGTGCAGCTGAGCGGATGGATGCTGCTCGAAGCCGACTACCGGCTCACCGCCGCGGGCCGCTGAGCTCACCGCACGGTTCATCAGTCGCACAAGGCATTTCGACGGTGGTCGGCGCTGTCGGACCGCGCGCCGGGTGCAAGCCTCACACCCGCTGCGCGAACTCGGATACATTCGAGGGCATTCACCCGGCGAGAAGGGGCCTCGACATGTGGATGATGCCGCCGAACGACCGCGACTGCTTCTCCGAGGCGACGTTGTTGGCATGCGCGCTGATCGGTGCTGATCCGATCTATATCGACAGCAATCTGCAACTGCTGGAACAGTATTCGCGCTCGGCCCCGGCTGATCTTGCCGCTGTCTCGGAGGATCGCGAACGTGGCATCGAGAGCCTCTCCACGCATCTGCGGCACGTCGACCGTGACGGGCAGGTGCGTGAGGGCTGGGCGCAGGTGCGTGCCGACCTGTCCGGGCGTCTGCACGACACGCCGCCACCGGAAGCTGGGGCCTGGCGCACACTCGACGTGGACCTGACCCGAACGCCCGCGCGCGACCGGCTCGCCGCGTTGGCGCCTCGTGCCTGCCGGGTCGCCGATGAGCGCCTCGCGCAGCTACAGGCGTTCATCGGCAACGCCGTCGCGATCACGGCACCCGGCGCGCGGCCGCCACTGCGAGGCGGGCTGCTCACCCTCGTCCGAGAGTTGCGCCTGGGCGAGCTCGTCCGTCCGGGAATGGATCCACTCGAGGTCGTCGCCGCGCAGGAGCAACGACTGGCCGGGGCGGTCTGGGAACAGCGCGAACTCGGCCTGGTCGACGGTGCCACCGCCGCCGACGCACTGATCGCGATCATGCTCGCGGGCACCATCGCGCACACCGCGGACCCGGTGACCGGCGTCGGCCTGTGGGCGCGCCAACTCGCCTACGCGGACGCCTATATCACCGCAGGCCGGCCGATCGCACCACTGATCGAACAGGCGATCCGCGACGGCCATCATGCGATCGTGGAGCAACTGGCCGAGGGATTTCTGGACTGCGGCGAGCAGATGCGTGACACCGCGATGAACCAGCCGACCTACGACCGGGGTGGCTTCGCCAAAGCCCTCTACGACACCTACCCCTACCTACATGCCGCGCGCACAGTCGCAGCGACACTGGCCTCGATCACCGCAGACGAAGCGCATACGCGCATCCACCAGGTCGCCGACGAGTGGGCCGTCCGCGTCGTCGACGGCCTGTTCCATCAGTGGCTCGACCTCGGCAACGAAGGTTTCGATCAGGAACGCCGCACTATCGCGGCGGCCATCGCCGATGGCGACCAGCGTCGCGTCCGGCGTATTCTCCTCGACGGCGAGACAGCGCTGCTCCGACCCAAATCAGCACGGGCCCAACTGCTTCCGGCAACGAAAGGTGATACATGAGTGACCTCGAGGCCTCGGCCGCGGCGATCGCGGACGAACTGGCGGCGGATCTGCCCCGCCTGCAACCTTCGGGCGAGGTGCGCTTCGACCCCGCCACGCTCGGTGTCGTGGTCGGCCTGTGGCTGCTCAAGAACGTGGCGGACGGTATCGCGGAGGCGATCAAGGAACAGTCCCAAGCCGCCACTCAGACCCTCGCCCAGCGCATCGGTGCCGCCATCCGCCGCCGCGTTCGCCGTGACCTGCCCGAGGCCATGAATTCCGGCACCGACGACACCGCGCTGGACAACGCCGTCGCCGCGACCGAATCCGCCTGGACCGCGGCCCGTTCCGCCCGAACCCCCGAGGTTCCCACGGCAGACCTCGTGGAGGAGGCAACGCACAACGTCACCGCCGCCCTGATCGAAGCGGGTCTGCCGCCCCTGCCCGCCGACCGCGTGGCCGCCGCACTGCGCGCCGAGATCCGCAGGCTCATCGACGAGAGATAGAGCACGTCAAGGCATTTCGATCGTTTCCGCCCTGGCGATCTCGTTGATGGCGCGTTGAATGGACTGCTGCGGCGGTGTCCGGGCGAGCTCGGCGAGGTACTCGATCAGCAGTACCGCCGCGGGTTGGGGGTTTGTCCCGATGCGGTCCGGTTCCGCCGACTCGTCGATCCCGAGCGCCCCGGTGAGCGCACTGATGACCGCGGCGGCATCGAGTCGGGGCAGCCACGTGGCCGATCGCCGCACCACTGATTCCAGCACCGCACGCACAGCGTCGCCGGTGAGGCCGTCCGGATGCGCGGTCTCGAGCAGTTCTCGGACGATGGCCGACAGCACCGCGGTGACCTGATCGGCCGGGAGTTCGGACAGCTCAGCGGTGGTCGCGCTGAACCCGGATGCGTCGGCCGCCTTCGCCGCGGTGACGGCGGCCTCGACAGCGGTCGCGATCGCACGGGCGGACGAGGGCCAGTCGGACGGCCACATGGGTAGTTCTCCTCGCGGGTCGGCGCACGTACCTCGCATCCCTGTGTATGCGGGCTGCGCTCAGCGTAGTCAGTGGTGACGAATGTGCCGCGCAGGCGTCATAAGTTACTGAGTATTCCGATCCTGATGCTGCTAGATGTGCCACCTGCGTTCCGAGCGGTCGGGGTCAGCAAACGCTCGATGAGGAGTGAGGTCATCGATGGATTCGACAGACATACTGCGTTGAAGGCAGGCGGGATCCTGGGGCCCTCGGCCCGTGACGTCGCGCAGGTGCCCGCAGGTAGAAGTCGAGTGGTCCACTACTCGTGACCGGCACCGCGCCCGCGCTCCACGCTGAGTACCCCAGCACATTCTCCGGGCGAGGTGACCCATGGATACCGAAAGTGAAGCACGCACAGCCGCGTGGCACGAGCAGATGGACGCCGCATCGCGGCGATTCGATGACACCGAGGCGGAACGCGACGAGGTTGCCCGCCGCCGTGAGGTGAGCGAGTCCGATGTCGTCGACACCGAGGAGCAGATCCTCGCCCGTGCCGACCGCCTGCTCGTCACCGGCGAAGTCCCCGCGCAGGCGGTGATCGAACTGGGCAGGCAGGACCCGGTCGACAGCATTCGCTCGCTCGAGCGGGTGATCGGCTTCGCCAACGAGTTGCAGGCCGCCAACTTCCTGACCCGCGGTGCGAGAGCCGCCGCCGCGGTGGCCCGAATCTCGTTGGCCGACAACGGACGTGAGGTGCCGATGGGCACCGGGTCGATGGTGTCACCGCAACTGCTGCTCACCAACAATCATGTGCTGCCGACGCCCGGGGCGGCCGAATCGGTGGTGATCGAGTTCCGCGCGGAGGCCGGTATCGACAACGTCCCTGGTCCAACGGTGCGCTTCCGGCTCGCGCCCGCCGATTTCTTCGTCACCGACAAACACCTCGACTACACCGTGGTCCGGGTGGCGCCGGGACCGGACGGTGTGGCACCCGGTACCGCGTTCGGCTGGAACCCGTTGATCGCCAAGCCGGGCAAGATCGTGATCGGCGAGGCGATGAACGTCGTCGGGCATCCCTCGGGGCGGCTCAAGGAGATTTCGATCCGGCACAACCGCCTGGACCTGCAACTCGACCATTTCCTGCACTACGCCTCCGATACCGAGCCGGGGAACTCGGGCTCGCCGGTCTTCAACGACCAGTGGGAGATCGTCGCGCTGCACCACGCCGGAGTCCCGAAGAAGGACGACAAAGGCCGGGTGCTGCGCAAGGACGGCAAATTGTGGCAGTCCGGCGACGGCGATGACGCGATCGACTGGATCGCCAACGAGGGCGCGCGGGTGAGTGTGCTGCTGCACGATCTGGGAAAGCGACAGTTCGATCCGGCACAGCGCGCACTGCTCGATGAAATGGGGGTCGCGGCGATCGCGTCGCGTGAGCCAGCCACGACAACGCCGGTGCCGCACCGGGTCTCGGCTGCCGAAAGCTTGGTGCGCGGCATGCGTGGCAGGCCGAGCGCGTTCGGTGGTCGCCGCAGCGTGCTGTTCCTGCACGGGCGCGGACAACAGGGTCGCGACCCGGTCGAGCTGCGCCGCAACTGGACAGCCGGCTTGAACAAGGGACTCACCCTCGCCGGTTTGAGCCCCATCGACCCCGCCGATGTGCACTTCCCCTTCTACGGTGACCAGCTCATCGCGAGCATGGACACCCGCGAGGCCGTCGACACCGGTCCCGCACTGTACGAAAGCCTGGTCGCCGAGGCAGCTCGCCGTGCCGGGATGCCGACCGCCGAGGAACTGCCCGCCGACCCGCAGGCGCGAGAACTGTTCGGCGGATTCGGTCCGGTGGTGCTGGGGCGACTGCACGACCAGCTCAGCTGGATCGCCGCTCGCAGCGGCCTCGACTCCGCGCTCATCGGCGCCATCTTCAAAGATGTCGCCGCCTACCTCGACAACGAGCGGGTCCGCAAGAGTGTGCTGGACACGGTGCTCGTCGATGCGCCCGCCACCGGCGAACTGATCCTGGTCAGCCACAGCCTCGGCACCGTGGTCGCGATGGATCTGCTCACCCAGCTGCCCCGCGAAGTGAACGTGAGCCTGCTGGTGACGGCGGGTAGCCCACTCGGAATGGACGGCGTGTATCGCAAGTTGCTGAGCGGCGGCGCGAATCGGCCGGAGCGGGTCGGCGAATGGCTCAACACTTGGTATGCCGGTGATCCGATCGCCATCGGCTGCCCGCTGCGCCAGGCCTGGGGGTCCCAGCTGCTCGAGCTCCCGGTCGAGAACCCCAAGGAACGGGCGCACGATATCGCCGAATACCTCGCCCATGCCGTTGTGGCCGCCACCATCGGGCACAAGCTGTCCGCCTGTGCGACAACACATTCACGCCGTCGCCGCGATCGACCTACCCGCGACGACGGTGAGTCCGGCCGGGTCGGTGGCGGCGCGTTCGGCCACGTCGAGGATCGCTGATGATCGGCACCGCACCTGTGCGTATTGGGGTAGTGGATTACGCATTCGGGCCCACGTGCCGGCGCGCGACTATAGCTGCACACATTGTTTCGCCGAGAAAGGGCAGCGAAATGTTGGCGACGGATACGGAGGACGCGGTCGTGGCTGCGAGCGCGGATACCGAAGAAGAAGACGTGTTCGAGTCGGCGAAGATCGGCAACGGTGCCGAAGAAGCAGGAATGCGAGCGATCGGCCGGACGAATATCACGTCGATCTTCTGGGCACAGAAGATTCTGCGCACCCACGGAACGGGTGCCTGGGTATTCGGCTTCCCGAGTGCCGACGTGCGGGCCGACAGTCAGGTCTCGGTCAGCTTGACCGAGATCGACACCGACAACACCCCGTTCCTCGGGCCGGCCACCACCCAGGTCCTGAACGTGGTTCCGCATGCCGACGGCACTATGACGGTGCGATATCACGTCGGCTGGAGCAGCAATATCAGGGTGCTGTTCAACTTCATCATCGCCAATTGAGCCATCGCGATGGCAGTGTCACGGGATACCTCGGATGCCCGCATCGACAGCGTGGTCGATTCGGGCTACCGGGCCCATGACAGTCGCAGGGCAGGTCCGCGTCGCCGACGAAGTCGACCAGGACCGGCCACCGACCCTCTGCCAGGAGTTACCCGAGCCTGCGTGCCGCCGCCAGTGCGGTGAGCACCTGCTCGGTCTTGGTGTCGCCCGTCGCGATCGTCAGGCCCAGCGTGCGCAAGGCGGCTTCGAGCGCGCGCTGGGCGTCGAGCGCGCGCAGATGCAGATCGACGGGCGAATCACCCTGTCGGGGTAGGACTTTGAGCGTCAGCTCGATGAGATCGAGACCGGCGGCGGTCCACCGTTCGACGTCGGCGGCCAGATTCCCCACCGATACCCCCGTCCACCGTGCCGAAGCGACCGGGCCCATCGCGCACAGGTTGTCGACCGCTACGCCGGGGGGTGTGCAGCTCACCAGGAACTGCCGCTGGGCCGAGTTCAGCGTGTCGGTGACATCGACACCCTGGGTCACGGCGTCGCGCAGGGAACCGGGGGACCGCAGACTGATCACCGAGGCCGACAGCATCCGCCGCTCGCCCGACCAATCGCTTTCGATGCGATACCGGACTCCGGGCTCGGTGAAGGGCGCCGCCCAGCGGCCCGTCAGCCGGGAGCGCACGCACGGTCGCAGTTTCACGGTGAGGTCGTCTTCGTCGCCACTGCGCAACCGGATGACGATGCGGCTCGACAGCAGGGTGGGCGCGCCGGTGGAACCGGGGCGCAGCGACTCGGCGAACCAGATGTCGCGGTAGACCGCGGCGGTGTCGGCACATCGGAGCCGGTGCAGTGCGCCCGCGACATCCCCGTCGAGGTTCACTTTGATCTCGATCGGCGTGATCACCCGGGCCCCCTTTCTGTCGCTGTGACGGGTACCGCCCGCGGTGTGCGGGCGCCCTGGATGTCAGATTCGCCCATCGACCGGCCGTGGCGCGCGCGTAGTGCGCTACCCGATCAGGTCGGGCGTCCGGGTCGCGGGACGACCATCGACGACGGCAGCCACGGGTTCGGCGATGCGGTGCGGCCCGTCCGGCTTCGCGCGTAGTCGACTACTCGTGACAGGCCTGACCAGGTGTCGCCAGACTTGATCGATCAGTCCGGTAGGCGCCGAGCCGGTGCCGTCCCGTGGAGGTTCTCGATGGTCGACGCACAGCAACAGACGCTGGTCACTCGCGCACTCGTAGCCGCGGCCGAGGCGCTCGACCGGCGTGTCGGATGGTTCCGGTTGCCGACGCCGCTGGGGTTGGCCGTGCTGGTCGGCCTGCGCAGCAGGCTACGGTCGCGCAACCTCTTCGATACCGGCCCGCACCCTGCCGGGCCACTGCCCCCGGACGCCACCGGCGAATATCGGAACGCGCGCACCGTCGACGGCACCTACAACACCCCCGACGACCCGCGCGCGGGGTCGATCGGCTGCCGGTTCGGCCGCAATTTCCCGCTGGACGGCACCTATCCCGAGGATCCGGCGCGGATCATGGAACCCAACCCGCGCACGGTCAGCAGGCAACTGCTCACACGCGACCGATTCCAGCCTGCGACCACCCTGAATCTGCTGGCGGCGGCCTGGATCCAGTTCGAGGTACACGACTGGTTCGTCCACGACCCCGCCGAGCACGAACCCTTCACCGTCACCCTGGACGACGACGATCAGTGGCCGTACCCCGAGATGACGATCCCACGAACGGTGACCGCGGCCGCCCCCGATCCGACCGACCCACCGACCTACCTCACCGGCGAGACCCACTGGTGGGACGCCTCCCAGATCTACGGCAGCACACCCGAATTCGCCGCATCTTTGCGCTCGGGCAAACACGGCCAGCTGGTGATCGACGAACTGGGACTCCCGCCGCTGGACGCCGAACGGCTGGTGGCGCTCTCGCCCGCGGCGACCAGCGCCTGGGTCGGCCTCGCGCTGTTGCACTCGCTGTTCCTGCGCGAACACAACGCGATCTGCGCCCGCCTGATCCGGCGCTACCCCGACATGGACGACCAGCAGCTCTACGACACCGCGCGACTGGTCAATTCGGCGCTGATCGCGAAGATCCACACCGTCGACTGGACACCGGCCATAATCGCCCATCCCACCACGGTCGCCGCCATGCGCGCCAACTGGTTCGGCGTGCTGGGGGAGCGGGTATCGCGTCGCTTGGGCGATCTGATCGGCAACGAAGTGCTGTGTGGCATACCGGGTTCCGCACGTGAGGACAACGGAGTGCCCTACTCGCTCACCGAGGAGTTCGTCGCGGTGTACCGTATGCATCCACTGATCCCCGACGAGCTCCTCGTCCGCAGGATCGCCGACGACACCGTGCTGGCCGAGCATCCCCTCCCCGAACTCGGCGTCGCCCACATCCGCGAACGTCTCGCCGAGACTTCGATGGACACCCTGTTCTACTCCTTCGGCCGAGCCAATCCCGGTGCGTTGACCCTGCACAACTACCCCGCGCACCTGCAAAAGCTCGAACGCCCCGGCCAGCCGCTGCTCGACCTCGCGACCGTGGACATCCTGCGGGTCCGTGAGCGAGGTGTGCCGCGCTACAACGAGTTCCGGCGCCAACTTCGGCTGCCACCGGTCACCTCGTTCGACGAACTCACCGACGATCCGCGGTGGGCGCGCGAACTCGAACAGATCTACGGCGACGTGGACGACGTCGACCTCATGATCGGCCTCTACGCCGAACCGAAGCCGCCCGGTTTCGGCTTCAGCGACACCGCGTTTCGCGTGTTCGTGCTGATGGCGTCGCGGCGGTTGTCGGCCGACCGGTTCTTCACCACCGACTTCCGGGCCGAGGTCTACACCGAGGCGGGCATGGCCTGGGTGCGCGACAACACCATGCGCAGCGTGCTGCTGCGCCATTTCCCCACTCTGGCGCCCGCACTCGACGGCGTCGGAAATCCGTTCGCACCGTGGCGGAGTCCGCGATGAGCTACCTGCGCTACCGCGACGACCTCGAACAACCGCGCCCCGATGAAGAGCAGATCATCGACAAGATCATCGCGGTGCTGCGCGACAACAACGAACGTGCCTACCGCAAGTACAAGCGCGGCATGCGCGACGCGCACGCCAAGAGCCACGGCATTCTGCGCGGCGAACTGACAGTGCCCGCGGGCCTACCGCCCGAACTGGCGCAGGGCATGTTCGCCACCCCGGCCACCTATCCGGTGATCGCGAGGCTGTCGAGCACCTCCGGGGTGATCCGCAGCGATCAACTGCGCGGCGTCCGTGGACTCGGGATCAAGGTGCTCGGTGTGCACGGGCCGCGCGCGATGCCAGAGGACGAGGCGAGCACGCAGGACTTCGTCATGGTCACCCACCGCGAGTTCCTCTTCGCCGACGCGCACGCCTACCTCACCAAAGGCATGCCGACCGCCTGGGTGCTGGCCCGGCTGCCCGACGCCGCCCTGCGTGCGGGCAGCGACCTCGTCGCCGCGCTGAACACCCACGTCCTGCGCAGGATCGGGCGCAGCGTGCCACCGAATCTCGGTGTCTTCGTCGCACCCAACACCCACATCCTCGGCGAGACCTTCTTCACCTCGGCGCCCCTTCGGCACGGGGACTACGTGGCCAAGCTGCTCTACGCGCCGGTGTCACCGGAAGTCGTTGCGCTGCAAGGGCAACCGGTCGACCCGGACGCGGGCGTCAATGTGCACCAGGAGCTGATCGTCGACTTCTTCGCCGGACACAGCGCCACCTACGAACTGCGCGCGCAACTGTGCACCGATTCCGCCACCATGCCGATCGAGGACGCGACCGTGGCCTGGCCCGAGGGCGAGTCACCGCACCGCACCGTGGCGACGATCCGCTTCGACGTGCAGGATCCGTACACCCCGCAGCGGCGTGCCTACGGCGACGATGTGCTCTCGTTCAACTCCTGGCGTGGTCTGGACGCGCACCGGCCGCTCGGATCGATCAACCGGCTCAAGAAGCGGGTGTACGAGGCATCGAGCAACTTCCGCCACGACGTCAACAACGCGCCGCGCGTCGAGCCGCGCGACGTCACCGAGCTCCCGCCGTGACCATTACGCCACTCGCACGTCCGCCGCGCGCGCTCGCCGCGCCGGTCCGCCCGCGCGCTACCCGTGTCGCGGGGCCGATTCGTTGTGACGGCGCCGGACGAGAACTACACTTTTCATGCATGGGCGGAATCTGGCAGCAGCTCGATCGCCCCACCGAATACGAAGCCGTCCGTAGCGCTTTGACGAACCCCGACACCGGCGGCGTGATCTTGGTCGGCGCCGCGGGCGTCGGCAAGACCACGCTGGCCCGCCTGGTCACCGCGGTGCTGTCCGAGCCGGTCCGCTGGGTGGCCTGTACCGCGTCGTCGCAAGCCATTCCGTTCGGCGCGTTCGCGCCCTGGATCGCCGCATCGGCGTCGCGTGACCCGCTCACACTGCTGCATTCCGCAAGGGAAAACCTGCTCGCCCAGCCCGATACGGTGATCGGCGTCGATGACGCGCATCTGCTCGACACCCTCTCCGCGACACTGGTGCACCAGATCGCCGTCGACCACCGGGCCCGCATCATCGCCACCGTCCGTACCGGGGAACCGCTGCCCGACGCGGTCACCTCACTGTGGAAGGACGGCTACCTCGAACGGATCGAGCTGGCGCCGTTCACCAAAACCCAGTGCACCGAAATCGTCGAGACCGTGCTCGGCGGGACCTTGGAGGGGCTCAGCGCCGACGTGATGTGGGAATCCTCGGGTGGCAACCCGCTGTTCCTGCGCAACATGGTCGAGGGCGGTGTCGAGGCGAGCACTCTGACCGACGTCAACGGTGTTTGGCAGTTGCGCGGGCCCACCGCGGTGCCCTCGGGGCTGGTCGAGCTGCTCGACGAGCGGTTGAGCAGGGCGGGTGCGCCCGTGCTCGACGTGCTGGAGACGCTGGCCGTGCACGAGCCGCTCGATATCGACATCCTCAGCGAGCTCGTCGGTCCCGACGCCGTGGACGCCGCCGAAGCCACCGGCCTGATCCGGGTCACGAGCCACAACGGCGTCGTCGACGTCCGGTTCAGTCATCCCCTGCTCGGTGAGGTGGTGCGCTGCCGGGTCGGCACCGCCGCCGCCCGCACCCGGCGCGGACGTCTCGTCGAGACGCTGCAGGATCGTGACCTGAGCACACCGGCACACCGGATCCGGCTGGCTCGGCTGTGTGTCGACAGTGACCGGCCGATCGACATCGTCTTGCTGATCGACGCCGCCAAGGACGCGGTGTTCCTGGCCAATCTGCCGCTGGGCGAACGGCTCGCGCGCGCCGCGTGGGAGCGGGGCGGTGGGCTGCGCGCGGCCGAACTGGTCTCCCGTGCGCTGCTGTGGCAGGGCAGGCCCCAGCACGCCGACGAGATCCTGGCCCGGTTCGATCCCGACCGCCTCGATCCGCTGCAACTGGTCCAGTGGGGTGTGGTGCGAGCCAGCTTGCGGTTCTGGTCGCTGGGCGATGTCGAACATGCCCGTGACTTGGTCGAGGTGCTGCGCGCCCGCGTCGAGCATCCGGCACTTCGCCTCACGGTCGAGGCGGCGGCGGCGGCGATGGCGGTGCACGAAAACCACCTCGCCGAGGGCATCGAGGCAGCCGAGCAGGTGATCGCCGACCCGAACTCGCCCCGCCAGGCCATCGATTTCGCCGCATTCGCCCTCGGCTTGGCGCTGCCGGTGGCCGGGCGCGGCGCCGATTTCGCGCCGATCGCGGCCCGGAGCCGAGCGCAGCAGAAGTCCACCGACGGGCTCATCCGGGTGATGGTCCGTTACGGCGACGTCCTCGCCCTGACCACCATCGGCGACCTCGACCTCGCCGAGCGTCGCGCCACCGAATACCGCGAGTTCTCCTCGGCGGGCCAGTTCGTCGGCTGGGCGATCGCGCGAATCGCCGACGGGGTGGTCGCCACCTATCGCGGTCGGTTCCGCGAAGCGATCGCCGCCTTCGAGCAGGCGCTGGCCGCGCTCAACGCCGAATCCTCGCTGCCGTGGAAACTGCCTGCGCGGCTACTGCTGGCTCGCGCCTACGCGGCGCTGGGTGAGGTCGAACAAGCCGAACGGGTCCTCGGTGACGCCGACGAACACAGCGGCCCGCACATGGCACTGCACGAACCGCAGCGGATGATCGCGCGTGCCTGGGTGGCCGCTGCCGAACACAGCGCTCACGCGGCGGTGGACCAGGCCCGCAAGGCCGCCGACCTGGCCCACAGCGCCGGTCAATACGCCATGGAAGCCGAAGCGCTGCATCACGCCACCCGATTCGGCGACCGCACCCTCGCCGCCCGGCTCGCCACCCTCGCCGACCGCGTACAGGGACCGGTGGCGGCGATCTACGCCCGCCACGCCGCGGCGCTCGCCGCTGCGGACCCCTGCGCGCTCGCGGCGGTGAGCCGCGAGTTCGAGTCCGCGGGCCTGCTGCTGTCCGCCGCCGACGCCGCGGCGCAGACGGTACCGATCTATGACCACGCCGGGCAGCGCAGGCCCAGCGCCCAGGCAGCCGCCCGCACGATGGCCCTGGCCGCCCGCTGCGACGGCGCCGGCACCCCCGCAATCACCGCCGCCGCCCGCCCCCTGCCGATCACCGAACGCGAACGTGAGATCGCCGCCCTGATCGGCCGTGGCCTGTCCAACCGGGCGATCGCCGAACGACTCTGCGTCTCGGTGCGCACCGTCGAAGGCCACATCTACCGAGCCTGCATCAAACTCGACGCCACCGACCGCGACCAACTCGCCGAACTGATCTGAACTGCCGCGGCAATCAGCGCGCGTCGGCAGCGATCACGTCCACCGAACTACCGGAAACCCGCGCGCGGGGGGCGTAGGGATCATGGGCTCGGCTCCGGCAGCGTGCATTCGGAGACCCTCGGGTTCAATCCCAGGTAGTTGAGTGGGCCCGCGAGCACCGTGAGACCGATCGTGCCCAAGTCGCCGCAGTTGTTCGGCGTATTCGTGAAATAGTCTCGCTGCATCGCCGCGGCCAGTCCGGCTCCGAACCAGACCAGCATCAGTATCGACAGCAGGAACCTGGCGGCTTGGTGGGCCGGTCGCCCGCGGATTTCCCGTACTTCGCGAATTTCTCGATCACGTCGATTCCGTCCACCGCGCATCGTCATCGCATCCTTCCCACCGGCGAGTATCACACTGATACACCATGTGAACAGCGACAACCCTGCTGACGCCGTCACGACACGCGCGAAGTACTGCCATCAACAGTGCAGCCCGGCAACCGCACAGTCAATGGGCGGGGTCAGCCGAATTCCTCGCCGACGAAGCCGTCACGGTGGCTCGGGAAGGGTCGTTCAGGATGCGGGCACCGGTTGCTCGTCGACGGTCTGGGCACGCAAACTGCCCAGCAACCTGGTGAGCTTGCGGGAGACGCTCATCTGGGAGACACCGAGGCGTTCGGCGATCTCGCCCTGCGAGAGGGTGTCGTAGAAGCGCCAGATCAGCAACTGCCGGTCTTCCGGTGGCAGTTGCGCCAGCAGCGGCGCGACGGTGATCGTGTCTTCGGTGAGACGGTAGCTCGGGTCTTCGGCGCCGAAGGTCTCGGCGACGGTCATGCCGGGGTCACCGTCGTTGTCGCGGGTGGGAGTGTCGAGGCTTCGCGTCTGGAATGCGTTGGCCGCAACAAGGGTTCGGGCGATGTCGGTGACCGGCACATCGAGCTGGGCGGCGAGCTCGATGGCGGTGGGGGAGCGCTGGAGTCGACGGCTCAATTCTTCGGTCGCCATCCGCACCTTTCCCTGGAGTTCCTTCTCGCGACGCGGCACGTGCAACGGCCAGATGTGGTCGCGGAAATGGCGGCGCACCTCACCCATGATGGTGGGCACCGCGAACCCGAGAAAGGGTGAACCGGTGGTCACGTCGTAGCGGTCGACCGCCATGACCATGCCGAGTCGTGCGGTCTGGAGCAGGTCGTCGAAGGCCTCGCCGCGGCCGGCGTACTTGCGAGCGATGTGGTCGGCGAGTGGGAGGCAGATCTCGATGATCCGGTCCCGCAATGCGGCGTGTTCGGGGCCGCGGGGGTCGGTCAGCATCAAGTGCGCGAACAAGGGTTCGGCGTGTTCGTAGGTCCTGTTGTCGGTGGTCTTGGACATGAGGATCAGCTCCTGGCCTTCGAATGCGCTCCGGTTCGGCGGAGATCTAAAGTCTGTGCAGGCCGAGCATTCTGAAGGTCATGATCATGCCCGCGCCCAGGCTGACGGCACCGAAGATCGCGGCGGGCATCGACCCGGTGAGTGCCGCCAGGCCGAAGAGGAAGAACACGCAGGTGGCCAACATGATGGTGGTGCTGGTCAGATCCATGCTCGGCGTACTCGTTGTCCGATTACGTGAGGTGGTCATGAATCAAGGGTTCACCAACGCGGAGGTTATTAAACCGTTATTGGTTGACAGGGGTTGACAGAGCGACCGTTTCGGATTTGGATGTTTAACCCCACCGCGAAATGGGAAACATCAATTCGCCCCACGCACGCGCAAATCCCGGGCGAGGTGGTCGCGCTGTTCGATGATCAAGCGCCGCAGCGCGTGCGGTGCGTCCGCGTTCGCCGCGAGCCACCGGTCCACCCCGTCTAGCGAATCGGCGGCGGGGAAGAGCCCGATGACGATGCGACGGGCGATCTCGATGCTCCGCTGATCCCAGACCGCGCGCAGCGCCGCGAAGTACTCGGTGTCGTAGCGCGCGATCAGGTCGCGGCGCCGACCGGCGCGGAATCCGTCGATGGTGGCATCGAGGTGGTCATTGGTCAGGGTGGTGTCACCGAGCGCCGAATCCCACGCCGAGGCTTTGACTTCCGCTTCCGGGCGTGCCGCGAGCGCGCGCCGGTGAGCGGTTCGCCCCGACGCGGTGTCGTCTCGTGCCAGTTCGGCGTCCAGTTCGCCGACCTGCGCCGCGCCGGTGGCGGCCAGCGCTGTCCACAGCGCCCAGCGCAGATCGGGATCGAGGGCCAGTCCTTCCGGTGCCCGGCCGAGGAGGATCTCCGCGATGTCGGTGGCACGGCGACCGTCGACGGTAGCGGCGGTCGCCGTCGCCCGCGCCCAAGCCAGCTGCGCGCCGGAACCCGGCGCCGACGAATGCAATGTGGCCCAGCATGATTCGAGCCACTCGCCGCGCCACCGATCCCGCGCCGGGTCCGGCAGATAGTGCCCGATGGTGAACGACGCGTTCGACAGTACCGCGGTGAGCAGCGCCATATTGGTTTCGGTCGGTGCGAAATCGCGAGCCATCGACAGGTAGCGTTCGGCGCCGAGTACCCCGTCGCGGGTGGCGTTCCACAGCGCCGACCAGATCAGTCCGCGGGCCAGCGGGTCGGTCACCCGATCCAGCGAACTCTCCACGGTGGCAATCGAATCCATTTCGAGGCGAACCTTGGCGTAGGTGAGATCGCCGTCGTTGAGCAGACGCAGCGGCGCCGGTGCGAGGGGGACCGGTGTGTGTTCGTCGACGATGTCGAGTTCCACGCGTTCGCGGATCACCAAGTCGCCCGCGGCATCGAAGTCGTAGAGCCCGACAGCCAGGCGATGCGGGCGCGGATCGGTTTGCACGATCTCACCGTTTTCGATGGTCAGCGTCGACACCCCGGAGGTCTGCAACCACGCTCGCGCCCAGCCCGCCAAGTCGCGGCCCGAATCCGCCGACAATTCTGTCAGCAGGTCGTCGAGGGTCGTATTACCGAAGGCGTGCGTCCGGAAATACCGGCGCACACCCGAGAAGAATTCCTCCCGGCCGACATAAGCGACCAACTGCTTGAGCACGCTGGCGCCCTTGGCGTAGGTGATGCCGTCGAAATTGAGCTTGGCGGCCTCGAGGTCGGTGATGTCGGCGACGATCGGATGCGTGGTGGGCAGTTGATCCTGCAAGTACGCCCAGGCCTTGCGGCGGTTCGCGAACGCCACCCAGGCGTCGGTCCATTCGGTGGCCTCGGAGCTCGCCAGCGCACCCATATAGTCGGCGAAGGATTCCTTGAGCCACAGGTCGTCCCACCACACCATCGTGACCAGATCGCCGAACCACATGTGCGCCATCTCGTGCAGGATCGTGTTCGCCCGGCCCTCGTACTGCGCGGCGGTGGCCGCACCACGGAACACATAGGCCTCGGTGAACGTGACCAGCCCGGGATTCTCCATCGCGCCCAGGTTGTACTCGGGAACGAACACCTGGTCGTACTTGCCCCAGGGGTATGGATAGTCGAAGTGTTCGGCGAAGAAGTCCAGACCCTGCGACGTCACCTCGAAGATCGTGTCCGCGTCCAGGTAGCGAGCCAGCGAGGCGCGGCAATAGATTCCGAGCGGAATCGTGAGTTCGCCTCGTGTCCAAGAGGATTCGACGCGATGGTACGGGCCTGCCGCCACCGCGGTGATGTAGGTCGAGATCGGCAGCGTGGGGGAGAATTCGACGTTCTGAATCACGCCGTTGTCCTGGATAGCGGCGAAAGGCCGGTTCGACATCACTTGCCAACCGGCTGGGGCCGTCACCGCGAACGTGAACGGCGCCTTCATATCCGGCTGCTCGAAGCACGCGAAAACCCTCCGCGCGTCCGCGGGCTCGTACTGGGTGTAGAGGTAGGTCTGGCCGTCGACCGGATCGAGGAACCGGTGCAGCCCCTCGCCCGAACGGCTGTACGCACCGGTGCCACGGACGACGACGACATTCGTTTCGGTCAAGCCGCCGACAGTGAGCCTGGCCCCGTCGTACTCGACCGCCACGTCCGCACCGTTCACCGTCACCGACTCCACCGACAGGCCGATGAAGTCGAGCCACGTCTGCTCGACCGTGGCATCGAACGTGACGGTCGTCGTCGTGGCGAAACCGGCGCGGGTCCGGTCCGGGGCCGCTGACAGATCGAGTTCGACGCGGTAGTCGCCGACGGTGACCGCCGCTGATCGCGCGGCGGTCTCGGAGCGGGTCAGGTTCGCGGTGTTCACACCTAGATCCTGCCAGCCGAACCGTCGGCCACGGGAGTTCTATTCCACGGTGACGCTCTTCGCGAGGTTGCGTGGCTTGTCCACATCGCGGCCCAGGGCGATGGCTGTGTGATAGGCCAGCAGCTGCAGCGGGATCGTCAGCAGCATGGGGTCCAGTTCCGGTGCGACCCTGGGGACCCGGATCACTTCGTCGGCGGTATTCGGCGGCAGGTCGGCGTTCGTGACGGCGATGACCGGCCCACCACGCGCCTTGATCTGTTCGATGGTGCTGAGGTTCTTGGCCAGCAGTTCGTCGTCGGGAACCAGCACCACGCTCGGCATCTCCTGGTCGATCAGGGCGAGCGGACCATGTTTGAGTTCGGAGGCCTGGTAGGCCTCGGCGTGCACGTAGGAGACCTCCTTGAGCTTCTGCGCGCCTTCGCGGGCGACCGGCCACGCCCGCACCCGGCCGATGAAGAACATGCTGCGGGCCTTGGCGTATCGGTGCGCGATCTCGGCGATGGCGTCTTCGTCGGTGAGGACCTGGTCGATGGCGTCGGGCAGCGCGCGCAGCCCGTCGACGATCCGGTGGCCGTCGGCTGCCGAGAGATCGCGCACCCGGCCGAGCAACAGCGCCAGCATCGTGAACGACACGGTCATGTTGGTCAATGCCTTGGTCGAGGCGACCGAAATCTCCGGGCCCGCGTGCAGGAACACCCCTGCCCCGCACTGGCGGGCGATCGCGCTGCCCACCGCGTTGACGGCGCCGATGACCCGGCCGCCCTTGCGCTGCAGCTCCTGCACCGCGGCGAGGGTATCGAGGGTTTCGCCGGACTGGCTGATCGCGACATACAGCGCGTCGGGGTCGACGACCGGATTGCGGTAGCGGAATTCCGACGCGGGCTCCGCGGTGGCCGGGATCCGGGCCAGCTCCTCGATCAGCTGGGCGCCGAGCTGGCCTGCGTAGTAGGCCGAGCCGCAACCGAGGAAAACCACCTTGCTGATGCTGCGCAGTTCGCGGGCGTCCATGTTCAGCCCGCCGAGGTGGGCGGTGGCGAAGCGGTCGTCGAGGCGCCCACGCAGCGCTCTGCGTACCGCCTCGCCCTGCTCGGCGATCTCCTTGCGCATGAAGTCGGGGAATCCGCCGAGTGCGTAGTCCTCGGCCACCATATCGATGGTGGTGGGGGTCTTGTCGGTTTGCTCGGACTCGACTCCCAGTGTGCTGGTGCGGAATTCGCCGTCGCGGACCGTCGCGAGCTCGCCGTCGTCGAGGAACACCACGCGCTGGGTGTGGTGGACGAGGGCGGCCACATCGGAGGCCACGAACATCTCGCCGTCGCCGACGCCGAGCACGATGGGGCTGCCGTTGCGGGCCACCACCAGCTCGGTCGGGCGGCGCGCGTCGAGCACCAGCAGCCCATAGGTACCACGGACCCGGTGCAGTGCGACGCGAACGGCGTCCTCGAGGGATTCGGATTCCTCGAGTTCCCTGGCGACGAGGTGGGCGATCACTTCGGTATCGGTATCGGAGACCAGATCGATGCCGAGTGCGGTGAGCTCGGCCCTGAGCTGTTCGGCGTTCTCGACGATTCCGTTGTGCACCACGGCAATGCGCCCGCTGACATCGGTATGCGGGTGTGCGTTGGCATCGCTGGGCTCGCCGTGGGTGGCCCAGCGGGTGTGCGCGATGCCGACGGTGCCGCGCAGGGGAGTGGTGTCGGCCTTGTCGCGCAGGTCCTGCACCCGGCCCCGGGTCTTGCAGACGCGCGCCTTCCCTCGATGGGGCAGCGCCAAGCCGGCCGAGTCGTAGCCGCGGTACTCGAGCCGATGCAGGCCCTCCAGCAGCACGGGAACAGCTTGCCGGTGACCGATGTATCCGACGATTCCACACATGGCGTGATGAACCCCTTACCCGTAGACGATGCGACGTAGTTGCCGTTCGGTGAAGGACGGGGCCGCGACCGGACGCTCGGCGAGTTCGGCTTCGAGTCGTCGCCAGATCTCGGCGTTGCGCATCTCCCGAGACTGCAACTCGGCGTGCCTGCGCCGGACGAACTGCTCGGCCGTCTCGTCGAAGTAGCCGACGATATCGGCGACGACCCGGGCGGCCACCCGTTCGGGTAGGCCGGTGGAGGCCACTACGTAGCGGACCAGCTCGGTGGGTACCCCGTCATTCACTCGCACGATCTTGCCCCGCCGCACCCGGTTCGCCAACATCCCTGCCCGAATTCGGGCAAATAGTGTCTCGACAGGGTCTCGACGGTGGTGCGTGGTGCGCGCGGCAGGCCCGGCCGATCCGTGCGGTGCTCATGCCGTTATCGCCTTGTGAGGTGTGAGCCGCGACTTGCGAACAATTTGCTGGAAGGCTGTCAAGGGGCACGGCAGGCTGCGCATCCGAGTGGAGGTTGTGGTGAGGCGACGAATGGGCGACGCATTCAGTGATCGGCTTTATTTCGCGGGCCCAGCGTCGGCCTCCGAGGCGGCCGGGGGGAGGCCCGAATATGTCGTCGACGCGGCAATAGTGACGATTGCCGAAGAGATCGTGCGGACGGGTTTCGATGCCGAAGATACCGTGCATCAGCGGCTGCGGAGATTCTGTGCGCACGCCAAAGCTGAAGGCGCCATGGTGAATTGCCTCCTCGGTGCGGCGACCGCCGTTGAAGACGGCGGGGTGGTGCCCTTTGTCGGCCGGGTCGTCGGCAGGCTCGGGCACGCGGAGTTGTTGTTCGATCTCGCCCTCGGTGAATCAGGCTTCGACCCGTTCGACGGTAATCCCGTGCTGAATTCGGTCGGGCCGGGCACGATGACGGAGCTGGATTTCGAATTCGTCATCGCTCAGGTGAGTGAGCTGGTGGATAGCTTGCTGCTGCCGAATTATCTGGCGTTGCTGGAATGGCGTGACCTCACCGGCGAGGCGCCGCGATCTCGCAGGCCGGAGCAGTCGGCCGCGCTGCTGTACGAGCTGAACGAACGGCTCGCGCCGGTCCTGGGCGAGATGCCGCTGGCCTGGCTACTTCTGCACTACGCGGAGTTCGGCGTCGCGCCGCTGGCGGACTCGATCCATCGCGCGCTGCTGCGCACCAACGCCGCCGACGCCGTGTCCGCCGCGCGGACGGCGGCGGCGGCGCTCGCCGCGATGTCGTTCGTCTCCTCGTCGGCCCGGCTGGGTGAGCTGCCGGTGGTGTCGCGCCGGCCACGCCATCAGCCGACGCTGGTCACCGGCAATCACGTCATGGCCGACCTCGTCTGCGCGCTGTCGCGGTGCGATACGGCGAACGGCTGGCAGGCCGACGCGAAACTGCTCCGAACCGCCGATGCGCAGACGGTCGGCTGGCTACTGGTCGAGGATCGCCGTCTTCGACGCGAATCCCGCAGCAGCCGAAGCGATCTCATGGCATCGGCGATCGGGCTGGAGATCATGCTCGGTGTCGATCACACGTCGGGTTCAGCCCCGGCGGCGGTGCAGGCACCGACGGCGAGCGCGATCACCGCCGACCTGCTGCACGTTCTGCGCCTGCCGTGGGATCAGATCCCGGAATCGGCCCACTACACCCCGCGACACCTCGACGGTGCCCTGCGTTTGGCCTGTTGCGCGGTGGAGGCCATGGCCCCTGGCACCGAGGCTATGTCGGATGTCCTGCGCCGCGCGGCCGACCGAGCGATCCCCGCGCTGAGCGCCCGACCGGAACCACCGGTCTACCTCCAGGGCGCACTGGCACTTCTCGAGGCCTGGCATCGCGGCGGAGCGCCCCGGACCCGACCCTTGCTCGAGGCCACCGAGCCCATCGCGCCCGTAGTCTTCACCACGCTGTTGCTGATCGGCGCGGCACTACTGGAAATGCTAGCCGAGGAGTTCGACGCGGACGTGACGCACGTGCTCGACGCGCTCGAGACGCGACTACGAGCACGCGACCGCTTGTCGGATTAACGACGGACAGACCTCAGTGGAGGTAGCCCGTGAGTTGAGGGACTGCGTCGACGACATGCTGGGCATTGATCGACCGGCCGATCACCGTGAAGGCCCAATCCTGGTGGGGGCGGTGCAGTGTGGCGACGACGATACCGGTGTGGGCGCCGATGCTGTCGAGGTCGAGGCGGACCAATTCGATGCCGGTGACATTGTCGACGACACGGCAGAAGCCGTTGGCGATCTGGTCGAATCGCTGGCCGGTGTAGCAAGTCACGAGGAACACGATCGTGGTGATCGCGGGATCGAGAAGGGTCAGGTCGACCACGATGACTTCGTTGTCACCGTCGCCATCGCCGGTGACACTGTCGCCGAGGTGGCGCAGCGCGCCGTCGCGCGAGGTCAGTTGATCGTGGAAGGCGGCGTCGACGAAGTTCTGACCCGCGAACGACAGCGCCGCGACATTGAGATCGATGTCCCTGCGGGCGGAGCCGGTTCCGTCGGCGTGGGCGGGGTCCCAACCGAGGCCGATGCTGAGGTGGGTGATGGTGTGAGTCATGCGGTACTCCTGGCCGAACGAGTGGGTTTCCGTCACTGATCGCACCCCACTCGGCCGAGCTCGAGCCGGGCTGCCGACCAGGCTCCCCGGCTCGCCTACCCGTAAACATGCCGTAAAGACCACGCCCACCACAAATCTCAGGGCGCCGCCCGGCCCGTCGTCGGCCGGATTCCGGTTGTCGCAGGACTACCGTGACGGCGATGAGCGCACGCTTCGAAGAACTCGGCTGGCGGCAGACCCCGATCGGGGAGATCAGTTTGCGTCGGCGGTTCGATCCGACGGTGCGTGCCGATGTCTACGAGGTGAAGCTCGGCGACGAGTACCTGATGTCGAGCTTGTTCACCGTCGCCGAATGTGAGCTGTCGCGGCTGGGGTTGGCACGGACACCGGGCGACCGGCTGGATGTGCTGGTCGGCGGGCTCGGGTTGGGGTACACCGCGCGAGAAGCGTTGACGGAACCGCGCATTCGTGAGCTCACCGTGGTCGAGTATTCCGACGCGGTCATCGACTGGCATCGACGGGATCTGCTGCCCGACACCGCCGGGTTGGCTGCCGACCGCAGGGTCGAGCTCGTCTGCGCGGACTTCTTCGCCGCGGTGGCGGGGCGGGTGGGGTTCGATCCGGCACGCCCCGGCCGTACGTACGACGCGCTATTGCTCGATATCGACCACTCGCCACGCCACGTCCTGCACGGCCCGAATGCCGCGTTCTACACCGGCGAGGGCATGCGCGCGGTCGCGAACCACCTGACCGACGGCGGCACCTTCGCCATGTGGTCCGACGACGCGCCCGATGACGAGTTCTGCGCGATTCTCGAATCCGTCTTCGTCGATGTCGAGGCACAGCCGATCGTGTTCGGCAACCCGCTCACCCGCGGGCAATCCAGCGCGACGATCTACCTCGCTACTCGGCCCGACCGCACATCGGGCACAGGTCACGACCAGGCAGTATGTGACTAGGTACAAGAATGCGTCCAGGTGATTGCCATCGGTGTCGATGAGGTCGATCGTAGGTATCTGGGAGTAGTCGTCCCACACACCGAACCGCTGGCGTCGCCTCATGACCGGCCGGTTCGGGATCGAGCTTTTCGGATTCGACATCGGAGTCAGATGAACAGCTTGCTCGAAAACCATCGCGGATGGGTCGCCGATATCTTCGCGGACGGGTTGTACGGACGCAGCGACGCCCCCGACCCGCGCGCGACGGTCGCGATCGACGCCCAACCGCTATCCCCGGAAGATCGGCACCCGCGCCCACCGGAGGAGGTGATCGGGTGGCGGGCACTGTGCTCCTGCGAGAGCTGG
This sequence comes from Nocardia sp. NPDC058518, assembly GCF_042719655.1. Taxonomy (NCBI): domain Bacteria; kingdom Bacillati; phylum Actinomycetota; class Actinomycetes; order Mycobacteriales; family Nocardiaceae; genus Nocardia; species Nocardia sp. NPDC058518. The sequence continues at coordinate 214,038 of NZ_JBHXNJ010000001.1, read as the reverse complement.
CACGGGCGAACCTGGCTACGCGCCGACCGGTTCGACGACCATGCCCCGTCCGCACGGGTCCTGCATTGCTCGACCGGCCGACTCGACGCGGACCTGTCCCGCTTGGTGCTCGCGGAATGGGACTACCACCAGCTCGAGATGCAGGCGCTGATCCCGGTGCGGCTGGCCTTCGAGGACACCGCGTCGGCACAGCAGCGGCTCGTCGAAGCCGTCCGGTTCGTGCGCGCGTCGGGAGCGTCATGGGAAGCGGTCGCCCGGGTGATCAGCGCACCGTCGGCCGAAGCCGCCGAAAAACGATTCAGTAGTTGGTCCGCTGCTGGACGCAACGGGGCGGAACTGCGCATTCCGTAAGTCCGTCTATGACGGCATCGATTCCGCTCACCCTGAATCCAATGCTGGTCGCGGCCCGTTCCTGGTGGTTTCGTGTGACCAGATCGTCCAGGTTCGAGCGAGAGGCCTTCGTATGTCCGTCGATGACGCAGCCGTCCCAGGTGTGCGGGTGGTGAAGCTCGGTGCCCACATCGGCGCGCGGATCGACGGTGTCCGGCTCGGCGGTGACCTGGACGCGCGGTCGGTGGCTGCCATCCGCGCCGCGCTCGACGAGCACAAGGTGATCTTCTTCCGGGGCCAGCACCACCTGACCGAGGACGGGCAGTACGAGTTCGCGCAGTTGCTCGGCGATCCGACCACCCCGCACCCGACCGTCACCTCGGCCGGTGCGAAGAGCCTGGCCATCGATTCGCACCAGACCCGCTCCAATGTCTGGCACACCGATGTCACCTTCGTCGATCGTGTCCCGCAGGCCTCCATCCTGCGCGCGGTCGCATTGCCCAGCTACGGCGGTTCGACCACATGGGCCTCCACCGTGGCCGCCTACAACGCGCTGCCGGAGCCGCTCAAGCGCCTCGCCGAGAGCCTGCGCGCGCGGCATTCGAACCGCTACGACTATGCCGCGGAGATCGAGGACCGATCCGCCGACACCGACCGCGCCTACCGTCGCGAGTTCGAGTCCACCTATTTCGAGACCGAGCACCCCGTGGTGGAGGTCCACCCCGTGACGGGCGAACGAGCCCTGCTGCTGGGCTGCTTCGTCTCCGAGATCGTCGGGGTGTCGAGCAGTGAGTCGCGGGCGCTGTTCCGCCTGTTCCAGGACCGGGTCACTCGGCTCGAGCACACCACCCGCTGGGATTGGTCGCTGGGCGACGTCGCGATCTGGGACAACCGGGCCACCCAGCACTACGCCATCGACGACTACGACGGCAGCGAGCACCGCAGGCTCACCCGCATCACACTGGGCGGGCCGGTGCCCGTCGGTGTCGACGGCTCCGTGAGCACGGTCATCGCGGGCGATGCCGAGCCGTACGCTGCTCCGCTCGAGCGTGCGGCATAGCCATCGTCGACCGCCACGACGTCGCGCGCGTCCCCGGACGAACACCCGGTATCAACTATTCTTCGACGGCACATTCGACCGTTGATCACGCGCGAACAGGTACCCGCTGGCCCAGTCCGACGATCGGAATGCCGTGAATTTGTGGAGCTATGTCCGGGGGCGGGGCGAGGTTCTCACCTTCCTCACCTATCAGCACGCGTCGCTGGCGTTTCAGACGGTGCTGGTCGGAACCGTCGTCGCGATCCTGATCGCCGTGGCGGTGTACCGGCTACCGCTGGCGTCGGCGCTGACGCTGACCTCGAGCCGGGTGGCACTGACGATTCCCTCGCTGGCGCTGCTGGCGTTGCTGCTCGTCCCGTTCGGTCTCGGTGTGGTGCCGTCGTTCATCATGCTGGCGTTCTTCGCCGCCCTGCCGGTGATCGGTAACGCGATCGTCGGCCTGCGATCGGTGCCCGCCACGGTCGTCGAATCCGCGCGCGGCATCGGGCTCTCGCGGTGGCGGATCCTGCTGACCGTCGAACTGCCGATCGCCTGGCCGGTGATTCTCACCGGGATCAGGGTCTCGACCCAGATGATCGTCGGTGTCGCCGCGATCGTGGCCTACGTCCTCGGACCCGGCCTCGGCTCGCTGATCTTCAACGGTCTGTCCCGCCTCGGCGGCGCCAATGCCCTCGAAATGGCGCTCACCGGAACCATTCTCATCGTTGCCATCGCGTTGGTCTTCGACGCGCTCCTCGTCCTGCTCGGACGCCTCACGATTGCCAAGGGACTGTGATGACCGATGTGACCAGCCAGCAGGCGCCGACGGCGCCGCAGCGCAATGTGACCGGTGATTCCATCACCTTGGACGGGGTCGTCAAACGGTACAAGGGCCAGGACACCCCCGCCGTCGAGCGCCTCGACCTCGAGATCGACGCCGGCGACATCGTCGCGTTCGTCGGACCGTCGGGGTGCGGAAAGACGACCACGCTCAAGATGATCAACCGGCTGATCGAGCCGACCGAGGGGCGGATCTTCATCGGCGGCCGCGACGTCACCCGCGAGGATCCCGACAAGCTGCGCCAGTCGATCGGCTATGTCATCCAGTCCGGTGGCCTGTTCCCGCACTGGTCGGTCGCGAAGAACATCGGCGCGATCCCGCGGGTGCTCGGCTGGGACAAGAAGCGGATCGCCGAACGCACCGAATATCTGCTCGACCTGGTCGGTCTCGACCCGGCGACGTTCGCCGACCGGCTGCCCAAGGACATGTCCGGCGGCCAGCAGCAGCGCGTCGGCGTCGCCCGCGCGCTCGCCGCCGACCCGCCGGTGCTGCTGATGGACGAACCGTTCGGCGCGGTTGATCCCATCACCCGGGTTCGGTTGCAGGACAGTCTGATCGCGATCCAGCACGAACTCGGCAAGACCATCGTGATCGTCACCCACGACTTCGAGGAAGCCACCAAACTCGGCGACAAGGTGCTCATTCTGTCCGAGGGCGGACACGTCGAGCAGTACGCGACGCCGGAGGAGATCCTCACCGATCCGGCGACGCCGTTCGTGGAGGAATTCGTCGGATCCGGCGCGAAACTGGCCTATCTCACGGTGTCGCGGGTGCGCGACGTGGAGGTCGACCCGGTGACGACCGCCCGGATCGGGGAATCGTCGCAGGTGGTGCTCGGGCGGGCGAAGGCCGCGGGGCACACCTGGGTGGTGGTCGTCGACGAAGCAGGGCGGCCGCGGTCGTGGCCCTCGCTGACGGAGGTGGCGAGCAAGCCGGAGGTCTCGGACTATCTGGATCGCCGTCTGCCCGTCGTGGCCAAGTCCTCCACGCTCAACGACGCGCTCGACGCCATGCTCGCGGCGAGTCAGGGCGCCACCCTGGTCACCGACGGTCGCGGCGCCGTCGTCGGCTCGCTGAACATCGGCTCGGTGACCGATGTGATCCAGACCAAGCTCGCCGAGGGCCATGCCGCCGTCGAGGACCCGTCCTACGAAACCTATGTCGACGGTTCCGATCCCACGCCTACTCCGGTCGTCGCCGCCGACGAACCCGGATCGGCCGGACCGGCATGAACCGGCTGCGCCGGGTCCCGATCGATGTGTGGTTCGAACCGCTCATCATCGTGGTGATCGGCATCGGGTACCTGCTCTGGTATCGGTCCTCGACGTTCACCGCGACCGAACAGGCCTCGCTCGGCTGGGCCAATCTCCAGACCACGATCCTCGAACACATCCGGCTCACGGTGGTCGCCACGTTGATCGTGGTGGTCGTCGCGATTCCCCTCGGTGTCGCGCTGACCAGGCCCGCGTTGCAGCGGTTCGAGCCGATCGCCGTGAACGTCGCCAATATCGGCCAGGCCGCCCCCGCAGTGGGTCTGCTGGTGCTGTTCACCTTCTGGCTCGGCACCGGATTCCGCACGGCGGTGGTCGGTCTCGTCGTCTACGCCATCCTGCCGATCCTGCAGAACACGATCGTCGGCCTGCGGCAGGTGGACCATCGCACCATCGAGGCCGCTCGCGGTATCGGCTTCTCGGCCGCACGGACCCTGGTACAGGTCGAGTTGCCGCTCGCGGTGCCGGTGATCCTCAACGGAGTGCGCACCGCGCTGGTCATCCTGGTCGGCACCGCGACGCTGAGCACCTTCATCGGCGCGACCAGCCTCGGCACCCTGATCACGACCGGTGTCACCCTGTTCCTGCCCAAGCTGCTCATCTCCGGCGCCGTGCTCGTCGGGCTGCTGGCGCTGATCATCGATTGGCTCGGCCGACTCGTCGAACTGGCCGCGACCCCACGAGGTGTCTCATGAGACGGGTTCCGCTGATTTCCGCGCTGGTCGCGACGATCTCGTTGCTCGCCGGGTGTGGGCTGGTGAGTTCGTCGGGCACCTTCCACGACGCGACGCTGCCCGGCGGCGAACGTCCCCTCGATGGCGCGAAGCTGACCGTCACCTCGAAGAGCTTCACCGAGGGTGTGCTGCTCGGCAAGATCACCGCGACCTATCTGGCCGCGGCGGGTGCCACGGTCACCGATCTGACCGGCGCTCCGGGTTCGGCTTCGTCGCGGCAGGCCCAGCTCAACGGCGACGCCGATGTGCTGTGGGAGTACACCGGCACCGGCTGGGTCAACTACCACAACGAGACCGAGACGATCACGGATCCGCAGGAGCTGTGGCAGCGCGTCCACGATGTCGAAAAGCGTGACTACGACCTGGAATGGCTCGCCCCGTCCAACTTCAACGACACCTACGCGTTCGGTGCGTCGGCGTCGACCGCGCAGCGACTCGGCGTGAAGTCGCTCTCGGACGTGGCCGCATTACCGGTCGCCGAACGTACCTTCTGCGTCGACGACGAATTCTTCAGCCGCTCGGACGGTTTCATTCCGATGCTGCAGAAATACGGCATCCCCTACAACGATCCCAACGGCGTCCCTGCGGGCAACGTCACCCGCATGGACGCCGGCGTCGTCTATACCGCGACCGCCAAAGGCACCCCGTGCCATTTCGGCATGGTCTACACCACTGACGGCCGCGTCAAGAACCTGAATCTGCTCGTCCTGGACGACGACAAGAAGTTCTTCCTCCCCTACAGCGGCACCGCGGTCGTCCGCGCCGCGGTCCTCGACGCCAACCCCGCGTTGCGCGACCTGCTCGACACGATCTCCGAACGACTCACCGACGACCTGATGCGAGAACTCAACGGCCGCATCGACATCGACGGCGAAGACCCCGCCGACGTCGCCTACGACTGGCTGAAAAGCGAGAACCTGATCGAATAGCTGTCGTAGGTCACGACAGCTGTTCGGCGTCGGCCGCTGCCGTGGGGATGGCGTTGTCGACGAGGACGGCAGCAATGGCTGCGGCGGTGGCGAAGGTGTCGGTGTCGAGGACACGACTGCGGGCCGACGCGCCGTCCAGAAGCAACGCCAGTTGCTCGCCGAGCTGTTCGGGGTCGGCGGCGCCGGCCTCGCGGGCGGCATCGGTGAGCCGGGCGGCAAAACCCATTTTGTAGTTGCGCGCATATACGCGTGCTGGGTGGCCCGGGTCGGGGATCTCGACGGCCGCCGCGATGAACGGGCACAGGGCCGCGTGCATGTCGAACGCGGCGAGGAGTCGTTCGCGAGGTGTGAGGTCGGCACGGTCGAACACTTCGGGCACGATGTCGGGATCGAATCGGCGCAGGTATTCGGCGATCAGCTCGTCCTTGCCGGTGAAGTGCTGGTAGAGCGCAGTTCGAATCCGTGATCCCGCGGCGCGAGATGGGCCGCCCTAAAGAGATCGCTTCGGTCGCGTTGTTCCTCGCCTCCGACGACTCGAGCTACGTCAATGGCATGGAGCTGGTTGTCGACGGTGGCACCACAGTGATCTGAGCGTGGCGCCGCCAGTAAGACCCCACGACCAACTGGTCCATACACAACAAGGGCCTTGCTGCAGACAAGCCCCTTGACGTGTTCTTCGCCGGCGACAGCACCGAGGCGAAGGCACGTGTCGCGGCGTTTCTGGAGAGCTTGGACATGCGGGCCCTCGACGCGGGAGGGCTCGAGATGGCCCACGCCCTCGAATGGGCCGGCATTCTCCTGGTGAGCCTGGCACGCAACGGCGCCGGCTTCGACATCGCCTTGGGCGCCGAGGTCCCCTGAAAGATTGTCTCCAGGCAGCCACCCACGATGAATGTGAGGGCTGGGCAGTCTATTTCGTGAGCGGCAGGCCGGTCGGTGCGGGGATCTGGTCGACGGTCAGCCGTTTGCGGAAGACCCAGTAGGTCCAGCCCTGGTAGATCAGGACCACCGGGGTGGCGAGTACTGCTGCCCAGCTCATCACCTGGAGGGTGTAGCGGCTGGAGGAGGCGTTGTTGATGTTCAGGTCGAAGGCGGGGCTGATGGTGGAGGGCATCACGTTCGGGTACAGGGAGCCGACCAGCAGGATGGTGGCCGAGGCGATCGTGAGCGTGGTGCCGATGAAGGCCCAGCCGTCGCGGCCCGCGGCGGTCGCGCCACCGGCGACGACGAGGCCGAGTACCGCGGCGCCGAGGGCGACCCAGGTCCAGCCGGAGCCGTAGGCGAGCTGGGTCCACAGGCCGAAACCGCCGACGATCACCACGGTCGGAACGAACAGGATCCGGACGTACTTACGGGCATCGTCGCGGACTTCACCACCGGTCTTGAGCGCCAGGAAGATCGCGCCGTGTAGCGCGAACAGGATGGCCGTGGTCGCCGCGCCGAGCAGTGCGTAGGGGCTGAGCAGATCCCACACCGAGCCGACGATCTGCCGCTTCTCGTTCAACGGCACGCCACGCACGAGATTGGCGAACACCCAGCCCCACGCCAGCGCCGGAATCCAGGAGCCGATACCGATACCGACGTCACACCAGGCCCGCCACTTCGGCGAGTTGATCTTGGACCGCCATTCGATGGCGCAGATCCGCATGATCAAGGCCACCAGCAACAGCAGCAGGGCAAGGTAGAAGCCGGAGAACAGGCTCGCGTACCACTCGGGGAACGCCGCGAACATCGCACCACCCGCGGTGATCAGCCAGACCTCGTTGCCGTCCCAGACCGGGCCGATGGTGTTGAGCACGACGCGTCTGCGCACGTCGGAACCCTTGCCGAGGATCGGCATCAGCATGCCGACACCGAAGTCGAATCCCTCGAGGATGAAGTAGCCGGTGAACAGCACGCCGACCAGCACGAACCAGAATTGCTGCAAACTCATCGTCGTCTCCTAGTACGCGAAGGACAGCGGCTCGACAGGTTCGGCGCGGTGCCTGCCGCCACCACCGTCGTCATCGGGACCGGACTGATCGTCGGACGCCGACGGCCCAGGCTCCGGCCCGACCACGGTGTAGCGGTGCATCAGGTAGAACCAGACCACGGCCAGCGCGCCGTAGAGCAAGGTGAAGACGACCAGGGAGAACACGACGGTGGCGGTCGCGTGCTCCGAGACGCCCTGGGCCACCGTCATCCGAATGGTCTTGTCGCCGGTGGGGTTCGGCACCACCACCCACGGCTGGCGACCCATTTCGGTGAAGACCCAGCCCGCGCTGTTGGCCAGGAACGGGGTCGGGATGGCGATCAGGCTCAGCCACGAGAACCAGCGTTTGTCGGGTACGCGACCGCCGCGGGTCAGCCAGAAACCGGCCAGCAGCAACAGCACCGATCCGGCCAGCAGGCCGATCATGGCGCGAAAGCTCCAGTAGGTGACGAAGAGGTTGGGTCGGTAGTTGCCCGGCCCGAAGTCCTCGACATAGGAGCGCTGCAGATCCTCCACCCCCTGCAGGGTCACCCCGCTGAACTGACCTTCGGCCAGGAACGGCAGCACGTAGGGAACCTCGAGAACGTGTTCGACACTGTCGCAGTTGTTGTGCGTGCCGACGGTCAGAATCGAGAAGTCCGGGTCGGTCTCGGTGTGACACAGCGATTCCGCCGACGCCATCTTCATCGGTTGCTGCTCGAACATCAGCTTGCCCTGGATATCGCCGGTGATCGCGACCACCACGATCGACGCGGCGACGACCCAGAGGCCGAGCCGGGCCACCGGGCGCCACATCACCTTGGCCTCGTCGAGTTTCGCCGCGTCGCCGCTGCGCGCGTTGCGCACCATGAACCAGCCCGCGATGCCGGCCACGAAGGTACCCGCGGTCAGGAAAGCACCGGCGACCACGTGGGGGAACGCCGCCACGGTGGTGTTGTTGGTGAGCAGCGTCCAGATGCTGTCCAGTTCGGCACGATTGGTCTCGGGATTGAACTTCGCACCGACCGGGTGCTGCATGAACGAGTTGGCCGCGATAATGAAATAGGCGGACAGGTTGACGCCGATAGCGACGACCCAGATCGTCGCGAGGTGAACGAGTTTGGGCAATCTAGTCCAGCCGAAAATCCACAGACCGATGAAGGTCGACTCCAGGAAGAAGGCGATCAACGCTTCCAAAGCCAGTGGGGCACCGAAGATATCGCCGACGAATCGGGAATACTCACTCCAGTTCATCCCGAACTGGAACTCTTGCACGATGCCGGTGGCGACACCGATGGCGAAGTTGATCAGGAACAGTTTTCCGAAGAACTTGGTGAGCCGGTACCAGTGCTCTTTTCCGGTGATCACCCACGCCGTCTGCATGATCGCGATGAGCGGTGCCAGGCCGATGGTGAGCGGCACGAAGATGAAGTGGTAGACCGTGGTGATACCGAATTGCCATCTCGAGACATCCAGTGTGCTCATTGCCAGCGAACTCATCTTCGGATCTCCTGCCATCGCAGTGAACTTCTGCCGAAAGAATTCGTCTGGATTTTAGGTGACGGAGTCGCGAATTCCGGTCAGGACTCGGCGATCGTCTTCGCGCGCAGCAGAATGTCTTCGATCATCGCGGGGCTCACCCGGCCGGTGGCGGTATTGCGCTGGCTCACGTGGTAACTGCCGAGCACGGTGACCGATCGGCCGTCGGGATGGGTGAGGACGACTTGCGCGCCGTGGGTGAAACGAGGACGTGGGCGTGGCACAGTCCAGCCGCCTGCCAGCAGGACGGCGAACAGCGCCTGCCAGCCGAAGGCGCCGAGGACGACGATCACCCGCAGCGTCGGGGCGAGCAATTCCAGTTCCCGGCTGAGGAAAGGCGCGCAGCGGCGCCGCTCCTCGGGTGTCGGCTTGTTCTCGGGCGGGGCGCAGTGCACGGGTGCGGTGAGCCGCGTGTCCACCAGTTCGATGCCGTCGTCACGGCTGACCGGATGCGCGCCGCTCGCCAGACCGACCGCGTGCAAAGCGCCGAACAAGACGTTGCCGCTCGGGTCGCCGGTGAACATGCGCCCGGTCCGGTTACCGCCGTGGGCGGCGGGAGCGAGGCCGACCACGAGAATTCGCGCATCGGCGGGGCCGAAGCCGGGTACCGGCCGACCCCAATACTCTTCGTCGCGGAACGCCGCCCGCTTGACGACGGCGACTTCTTCACGCCAGGCGACGAGCCGGGGGCAGGCGCGGCAGGTGGAAACCAAGCGATCTACGGCGGCGATATCGGGGGAGTATTGCGCCGCCTGCGGGGCTTTTTCCGGATCCTCGCCGGTCATCGGCACAGTCTAGTCCGCGGCGCGGATGCGACTTCGAGACAGTTCGCCGACCGAACCAGCTGCGCGGTACCGTCGGTACCACGTACATTCGAGGGATGTTGTCCACCGAGATCGTGAGCGCCGACGGAGTCGTGCGCGGTCGTGCGGGTCGTCGGATCGCCCGCTGGCGTGCCCTGCCCTACGCGGCCCCACCCATCGGAGCGCTGCGTTTGCGCGCTCCCCAGCCCGTTCGACCGTGGACGGGGGTGCGGTCGGCGACCGAATTCGGCTTCGCCGCGGTGCAGAACCCGAACGGAGCCCGCGTCGGGCCGCGAACCTGGCAACCCACCGGCGAAGATTGCCTGACGCTCAATGTCACCGCCCCGGTGACGACATCGGCGACCCCGCGCCCGGTGATGGTGTTCTTCCACGGTGGGGGATACCTGATCGGCACGTCGAGCATGTACTCCGGCGCGCGGCTGGCCGCGCGAGGCGACGTGATCGTGGTGTCGGTGAACTACCGCCTCGGTGCGCTCGGGTACGTCGATTTCACCGAATTCTCCACGCCGGACAGGCCTTTCGATTCGAACCTCGGACTTCGCGATCAGGTCGCGGCGCTGGAATGGGTGCGCCGCAATATCGCCGCGTTCGGCGGTGACCCGGACAACGTCACCATCTTCGGTGAATCGGCCGGTGCGCACGCGGTGGTCAGCCTGCTGGCGACCCCCGCCGCGCGCGGCCTGTTCCATCGGGCGATCGCGCAGAGCGCCCCCGCCGACTGGACCTCGACACCGGACGAGGCGCGTCGCTTCGCCCGCCGCTGCCTGGACCGGCTCGGCGCCACTGCTGCCGACGCCGCGACCGTCCTGAGCACAGTGCCCGCGAAAGACCTGTCCCGGGCGGGCGATGGTGCGCTCGGCCGGTCTCTGCGCGAGGAGCTCGGCAGCTTTCCGTATTCCCCTGTAGCCGACGGCGACTTCCTGCCGGAGACGCCCTTGGACGCGATGGCGGCGGGCCGCGCGCATCCGGTGCCGTTGATCATCGGCACCAACCGCGACGAGGCGACGCTGTTCCAGCGCTTCGCCAAGTCGGTGCCGCACACCCCTGAACAGCTCAAAACCATCTTCGAACGCTACGAGCCGGGCACCGAACAGCAGGTGACCAGCCGCTACCCCGGTTACCCGGCCGCGCGGACCGCAGTCCGTGTCGGTGGCGACCACCTGTTCCTACGCCCGACGCTGGCCGTCCTCGAAAACCACAGCCGATACGCCCCCACCTATGCGTACCGGTACGACTACGCCCCGCGCGCACTGCACCTGGCGGGCTTCGGTGCCACCCACGCACTCGACCTCGTTCCCGTCTTCGGCTGGGTCGACGGACCGGTCGGCCGCGCGATGACAGCAGCCGGCGGCAGGCGCGCGTTCCTCTCGGTCCAGGACTACATCCAGGACAACTGGCTCAGCTTCGCCCGCACCGGCCGACCGCTGTCGCCGTGGACGCCCTACACCGCCGAACGCCGGACCACCTGCATCATCGACAATCCACCGCGCGTGCTGGTCGACCCGGAGTCCGCGCAACGTGAAGCATGGCAAGGCATTCGGAAGTGTGAAGCATGACCGTAGAGCTCGACGCGGGCCCGCTGGCTGACCGAATCAAGGCGCTCTATGCCGAAGACGGGCAGGTCCGTGCGGCGCGGCCTGCCGAGGATGTTCACGCCATCGTGACGACTCCCGGACTTCCGACAGCACGCATCGTCGAGACCGTCATGACCGCCTACGCCGACCGTCCGGCGCTCGGCACCCGGCGTACCGAGCTGGTCTGCACCGGCGGACGATCCATCCGAAAGCTGTTGCCGGAGTTCGAGGTACTGACCTACGGGCAGGTGTGGGAGCGCACTCGCGCGCTCGCCGCGGCCTGGCACCACGACGGCGTCGTCGCGGGGGACTTCGTCGCGGTGCTCGGGTTCACCAGCGCCGACTACACCGTGCTCGACCTCGCCACGATCCACCTGGGCGGGGTCGCGGTGCCGCTACAGGCGGGCGCGGGTCTGGAACAGTTGCGGTCGATTCTCGACGAGACCGAGCCGACGGTGTTCGCGGTCGATACCGCGCACCTGGACATCGCCGTCGACGCGGTCCTGGCGGGCGCAACGCCACGCTCGCTGATCGTGTTCGACCATCACGCCGACGACGACGATCACCGCGATGCCCTCGACGCGGCCCGCGCCCGATTGCGGGCCGGGGGAGCGGACCTCGTGCTCAGCACCCTCGACGGCACCATAGAACAGGGCCGCCTCGTCGACGCGGCTCCACTGAACGTGCCCGCCGACGGCGAGGATCCCCTCGCCCTGCTGATCTACACGTCGGGCAGCACCGGTACACCCAAAGGCGCGATGTACACCCAGCGCCTGGTCGCGGTGGGCTGGCAGCCCCCGCGGCCGCTGACCGCGATCAATGTCAACTTCCTGCCGATGAGCCATATCGCCGCCCGGCTCACCCTCAACAGCGTGCTGGCCCGTGGCGGCACGGCGTATTTCGCGGCGGCACCGGATCTGTCCACGTTGTTCACCGACATCACACTGGTGCGGCCCACCGAGATCTTCCTGGTGCCGAGGGTGTGCGACATGATCATGCAGCGCTTCCGCCGCGCGGTCGCCGAGCGCGGCGACGCGGCGACCGACGCGGTGAAAGCCGAACTGCGCGAACAGTTCCTCGGCGGCAGGCTGATGTCGGCGCTGTGCGGCAGCGCGCCGATCGCACCCGAGTTGCGTGCCTTCGTCGAATCGGTGCTGCAGCTGCGCTTACACGACGGTTACGGCTCCACCGAGACCGGCGGCGGGGTGATCTTCGATACGAAGGTGATGCGCCCACCGGTACTGGACTACAAACTCGTCGACGTGCCCGAACTCGGCTATTTCGGCACCGATAAGCCGTACCCGCGCGGTGAGCTGCTGCTCAAGACCACCACCATGATCGCGGGGTACTACCGCCGCCCCGAGGTGACCGCCGAGGTCTTCGATGCCGACGGGTTCTGCCGCACCGGTGACGTGGTCGCCGAGCTGGCGCCCGACCGGCTGGCCTATGTCGACCGCCGCAACAATGTCCTCAAGCTCTCCCAGGGCGAATTCGTGACGGTGTCGCGGCTGGAAGCGGTGTTCGCCGGCGCGGACCTGGTGCGCCAGATCTATGTGTACGGCAATAGTGAACGGTCCTATCTGCTTGCGGTCGTGGTGCCCACCGAGGCCGCGCTCGCGGGGCCTGCCGACGAGTTGCGCGCCGCGGTGAGTTCGTCGCTGCACCGCGCCGCTGTCTCGGCCGAGCTCGAGCCGTACGAGATTCCGCGTGACTTCATCATCGAGGCCGAACCGTTCTCGACCGCCGACGGGATGTTGTCCGGAGTCGGGAAACTGTTGCGGCCCAAGCTGAAGCAGCGGTATGGGGAGTGTCTGGAGAAGCTCTATGCCGACCTCGAGCGGGGTCAGGAAGACGAATTGCAGCGGTTGCGTCGCGATGCACCCGGGCTGCCGGTGTACGACACCGTCGCCCGTGCCGCTCGCGCGGTGCTCGGTGGCGATCCGGCGGATCTGCGTCCGGACGCCCGCTTCGGTGATCTCGGCGGTGATTCGCTGGCGGCCCTGTCGTATTCGACCCTGCTGCGGGAACTGCTCGCCGTGGACGTGCCGGTGAATGTACTGCTCGGACCGGACAGCGACTTGGCGCGCATCGCCGACTACGTGCGACGTGAACGCGAACCCGGCACGCACAGAACCGATTCCGATGCGGTGCACGGCGTCGGCGCTACCGAGATTCGCGCCGCGGATCTGACACTCGAGAAGTTCTTGGATGTCACAGCTGCGGCGCGCGTGCCCGCAGCCGCGCAGGCGAAGACGGTATTGATCACCGGCGCGAACGGCTATCTCGGACGTTTCCTGCTCCTGACCTGGCTGGAACGGCTCGCCCCGCAGGGCGGCAAGGTGATCTGTGTCGTCAGGGGCGGCGACGCGGTCACCGCCCGCGAGCGCCTCGACGCGGCCTTCGACACCGGCGACAGCGAGCTCGCCACCCACTTCGAGACTCTCGCGAAGGACACCCTGGAAGTACTGCCCGGTGATATCGGTGAACCGAATCTCGGTCTGCCACAGCCGACATGGGACCGGCTGGCCGCGGAGGTCGATCTGATCGTGCACTCCGCGGCACTGGTGAACCATGTGCTCCCGTATGCGCAGCTGTTCGGCCCGAATGTGGTCGGCACGGCCGAGATCATCCGGCTGGCGTCGACCACTACGCGCAAGCCGGTGAGCTATCTGTCGACGGTGGCCGTCGCGGCACAGGGGGAGTCCTTCACCGAAAACGGTGACGTGCGAACCATGAGCCCGGTCCGCCGACTGGACGGTTCGTATGCCAACGGCTACGGCAACAGCAAGTGGGCGGGCGAAGTTCTGCTACGCGAGGCGGCCGAGCGATTCGGACTGCCCGTCGCGGTATTCCGCTCGGACATGATCCTGGCGCACAGTCACTTCCGCGGCCAGCTCAATGTGCCCGACGTCTTCACCCGGCTCCTGCTGAGTGTGCTCGTCACCGGGATCGCGCCGAAGTCGTTCTACCGCACCGATTCCGGCGGGCAACGACAGCGCGCCCACTACGACGGATTGCCTGCCGACTTCGTCGCCACGGCGATCACCGAACTCGGTGCCGCCGCGACGAGTGGTTACCGCACCTACGACGTCCTCAACCCGCACGACGACGGCATCTCGCTCGACGTCTTCGTCGACTGGCTGATCGAAGCAGGCCACCACATCGATCGCATCGACAACTACGACGATTGGTTCGCCCGCTTCGAAACCGCGCTGCGCGCCCTCCCTGAACCCCAGCGCAAACACACCCTGCTCCCGCTACTCGACGCCTACCGCAAGCCCGGCCGCCCACTGCCCGGCTCGGCCCTGCCCGCCGACGGGTTCCGCGATGCCGTCCGCGCCGCGCAGATCGGCCCCGACAACGACATCCCGCACCTGCCTGCAGATCTCATCGCCAAATATGTCCGCGACCTGACCCATCTCGGACTCCTGGAGTAGCCCTCACCGGTTGGGCCGCGCGATCCAGGAGTGCCACCCGCCGTCGAGGATCAGGTCGGCCAAGCGCTGGTAGCCGCCACTGCCAGGGTGTGCGCCGTCGCCGGCGGTGGCTTCGCGGGTCCAGATCGGGTCTTCGGCCAATTGCCTTGTGGTGGCGACGAACGGCACATCACGTGAGCCGCACAAATCTGACATCTCGTCGGCGAGTTCCGCTGTGCGATGCAGGTGCTCCTCGCGGCCGTCGATGACAGGCGGTGGGCCGATCACCAGCGGATGGATCGCGCGCTCCCGGCTTTCGGAAAGGATGGTCGCGAGGTTCTCGAGGCAGCGTGCCTTGCCCACCCGAACGCTGCCGTCCTCCACGACGGCGTCATTGCTGCCGAAGGAGATCACCAGGCGGTTGTCGGTGTCGGGCAGGATGCGCGGGTCGACCTCGCGCCAGCAGCGGCGCAGGACATCGGCGGAGGTGTTGCGCCGGATGCCCAGGTTGAACGCGGTGATGCCGGGGCCGGTCGCGGCGAGCACGCGGCCGACCCAGCCGCGGTACTCCGGGTCACCGATGCCCTGGACGAAGGAGTCGCCGATGAAGCAGATGCGTAGATCCTCGTTCATTCCGGCAACTGTACGAGGCGGGGGAGCGGGGCCGCCCTGCTCGGTCTGACGGGTGGCGGGGGAGCGGAGTAGCGCAGGGGCAGTACGGGTTTCAATCGTGCAGGTGGTGGTGATCTCCAGTTGCGGTGCACCTGTCTGGTTAATTAATCGCGATACTGCGATATGCGCATCTAACTATGTGTTTCGTTACTACACCATCGCCACCTCAGCGGCCAAGCAGTATCCAAAAACACAAGGAGGTCAGGGGGCAACCATGCGCGCGACGGCAGACACCGTCGCCGCGCGCTGCTCTGCCAGGCGGTCACGGCCGGCAACGACGGATCCGGCCCGTGCATGGGTGGCCGAGGTGCGGGCAAGGTCGGTGAGCATGCGGAGCAGAATCGGGGCCGGGATATCGGTGGTGATGAGTCCTTCGTGCTGGCAGCGGCGGAGTTCAGCGATTTTCATGTCGATGGTGCGGCGCAGAACCTGGGGGATATCGCCGGACGGCTCGAGTTCTGCCCAAGCTTGTAGTCGGGCGTTGTCGGGGTGGGCGATGAAGTGGTCGAACAGGCGGCCGACATAGGCGGGAAGGTCGTCGGCGGACATGGCCGCTTCGGTACTGGTCTCGCTGGTCCAGCGTTCGGTGACGGCCGCGTAGAGCTCGTTCTTGCCGGGGAAGTAGGCGTAGAGCCGGTCCTTGCTGGCATGTGCGGCGGCCGCGATGCGGTTGATCCGGGCACCGGCGATACCGAATTCGGCGAACTCCGCTTTCGCCGCGGTGAGTATTCGCTCCCTTGTCGCCTGACCTGCCGCCCGCATGCGCCGCATCGTACCTCTTGCCGAACCATCTGGTTCGGAACTATGGTCCAATGCGGAACCGTACGGTTCTGAACTCTGTGAGACGAGGGCTTGATGAGCGCGGACAAACCACGGTGGCAGCAGCTCCGGGACCAGGCCGACGGTGTCACGACCGGCGACCTGGACCAGCTGTGGACCCGGCTACGCCCGGCCCGTGCCGAGGAGATCCTCGGCGAATGGCGCGGCGACGCTTTTCAGACCGGTCACCCGCTGTGCCGCGCGCTGCCCGCCAGCCGGTGGTACGGCAAGAACTTTCTAGCCCTCGACGACGCGAAGCCGCTGATCTGCCGAGCCGAGGACGGCACCCTGTTCTCGAATGTCGAACTGGGACAGGGCGAAGCGACCCTGTGGAATATCGAGTTCCGCGGTGAGGTCACCGCGACCATGGTCTACGACGGCCGCGCGGTGTTCGATCACTTCAAGTGGCTCGACGACACCACCCTGATGGGCATCATGAACGGGCGCCCCGAACTGGTTCTCTCCCGCGGCGAATACTTCTATTTCCTGCTGGATCGGGTCTCCTGATGCTGACAACGGCGGTGTTGTCGCGTGATCCGGCGGCGGGGTTCTCGATCGAGCCGATCGAGGTCGACGAGCCGCGCGCGGGGGAGATCCTGGTGCGGATCGTCGCCGCGGGGATCTGCCACACCGATCTGGTGAGCCGCCGCGCGGGTGCCGTGGATCGTCCGATCCTGCTCGGACACGAGGGCGCCGGTGTCGTCGCGGCGGTGGGGTCCGAGGTGCGGACGGTCCGGCCCGGCGACCATGTCGTGCTGACCTTCCGGCACTGCGGTGCCTGTCGTAACTGTTCGGCTGGGCGCCCTGCCTACTGCGACCGCTCGACCGCGCTCAACCAGTTCGGACGACGTGCGCACGACACGCCCCGGGTCCTTGTCGACGGTTCCCCGATCCTGGACGGGTTCTTCGGCCAGTCGAGTTTCGCCGGCTACGCGCTGACCACCGAGGACAACACGATCGTGATCGACCCGGCGATCGACCTGGCGGTGGCGGCGCCGTTCGGCTGCGGATTTCAGACCGGCGCGGGCGCTGTGCTCAACGCGCTGCGGCCGGAGTCGGGGGCGTGGGTCGCCGTGTACGGTGCGGGCGCGGTCGGGATGGCGGGTCTGCTCGCTGCTCGTACGATTCCCGACGTCCGCGTGGTCGTTGTCGAGACATCGGCTGCGCGGCGGGAACTGGCTGTCGCGCTGGGTGCTGACGCCGCGCTGGATCCCACCGACGGGCCGACGGCGCCACGTATCCGCGAACTCACCGATGGTGGTGCGACCCACGCGCTCGACACGACCGGCGTCGCCACTGTTCTCGCCGATGCCGTCGCCGCGCTGGCTGTCGGTGCCACGGTGGTGGCCGTCGGTCTCGGTCGCGGCACGCCGCCGGTCGATATCGGCGATCTGGTGCTGCACGGCAAGGTGATTCGTGGCTGCCTCGAAGGCGACAGCGTGCCCGGCACCTTCATTCCCCACCTGCTCGATCTGTACGCGGCCGGTCGTTTCCCGGTCGAGCGCCTCATCGCCCGGTACCCGCACACCGAGGTCGGCACCGCGCTGGCCGACCAGCGCGCGGGCGCTGTCGTCAAGCCGGTGCTCACATGGTGAACACCCTCGAATCCCCGGACGTCTCATGACACTTCTCTACAACGACATCCCGACCGTCGAGGGCGCCGAGACGGCTGCCCGCACCCAGCGGCGACTCGCGGTGCTCGGTGCCGCGCGTGCGGTCTTCGTCGCCCATGGTTACCACGGGGCGAGCATGGACGACATCGGTATCAGGGCCGGGATGAGCAAGCCGGTGCTGTACACGCACTACGCGAGCAAGCTCGACCTCTATCTCGCGGTGCTGCAGGGTTATCTGGATCGGATGGTCGACGGTATCCGGGACGCGCTGGCCGACGCCGACGGCCAGGAGGACAAGGTGCGCCGCGCGGTGCTCGCCTATTTCGATTTCGTCGACGAGGACGCCGGTGGGCACACCCTGGTCTTCGAGTCCCCGGTGCCGAGCGAGCCGTGTGTGCGGTGGCGGGTGCGCAATGCGATGGGCGAATGCGCGGTGTTGGTCAGTGCCGAGCTCCGGGCCGCGGGTATGGATGACGTCCGGGCCTACGCGTGTGCGTTCGGGGTGGTCGGCGCCAGCCACCTCGCGGCCAGGCAGTGGCTGGACGCGGGTCAACCGATTCCGAAGGGCGACGCTGTCGACACCGTCGTCGCGCTGTGCTGGAACGGATTGTCCGGAGTGCAGACCACGGGCGATTAGGGACGAGCTCTTCAGCCCGAAGAGAAGCCGAGCTCAGTTCAGCGCCGCCGGCAGTGGACTTCCGTCGAGCAGTTCATCGCTGGGTAGCTGTCCGATGAGCACGGCGAGCGCACGCTTCCATCGGCGCAGCACCGCCTCGCGTTCGCCGAGTGTGCCGGTGAGCATGGCGGTCATCGAGAGTCCGGTGAGCAGGTCGATGGTGAACTCGACCAGGACCTCGGCGCGCGGATCCGAGGCATACGGTTCGCCGAGTACTTGCAGGTAGAGCCGACGCATTTCGGTGAATACGCGACGTTCCTCGGTGAGGAGCTGGTCGCGGAGTTCGGCGTCGGTGCGCGCGGCGACCCATAGGTCGAGTGCGGTGAAGAAGGCGGGACTGTTCAGGTCGCGCCAGGCCAGGTCGACGACGGATTGCAGGCGGTCGCGGCCGGGTGGGAGGAGTTCGGCTTCGCGCCGGAACTTCTCGAGCCGGGTGTCCACAACCTGGGTGGTGGCGGCGATGAGCAGTTCGGCTCTGGTGGGGAAGTGGTGCTGCACGGTGCCGCGGGCGAGCCCGGCGCGTTCCTGGACCGCGCTGACGGTGGTCGCCGCGTAGCCGCGTTCGAGCAGGCATTCGGCGGTGCAGGCCAGGATTCTGGCGCGGGTGGATGCCCGACGTTCGGCCTGGGTCCGGCGTGGTTGTTGCACGGTCACCTGAGAAATCGTACGTGCTGCCGACAAGATTCGGTAGATTGATAAGAAAGTGTCGGCCGTCACCTCTTGACGACGGCGTATCGAGCTGATGCAATCAAGAAACCGTACGTAGTAACTGTTTATCTGGATGAAGGGCTGCGATGACGCAGATCTCTCACCTCCGCCGGGGCAGTGGTTCGCCGATCGTGCTCGTGCACGGTCTCGGCAGTCGCCGGCAGGTTTTCGCGCCGATCATCGATCTGCTGGCCGAACAGCACGAGGTCATCGCGATCGATCTCCCCGGCTTCGGTGACTCGCCCGCCCTCGACGAGGTGCGGCCGGGTCCGCGTGGGTACGCCACCTGGCTCACGCAATGGCTGGCGGACAACGGGATTCGGCGCCCGCATGTGGCAGGCAGTTCCATGGGCGGCGGTATCGCCATCGAACTGGGCCGCGCGGGGGTGGCGTCCGGGGTCACCGCGTTCGCGCCGGTCGGCTTCTACGGGCCTGTCGGACGGCGGTGGACCCAGTGTCTGCTCACCGGCATGCGTGGTGCCGCGCGGGTCGCCGGGCCCGCATTGGACCGGCTGGTCGAGTATCCCGCGGGCCGCATGGTCCTGCTCTCGAGCATGTTCGGTCACCCGGTCCAGGTGGACCCCGATGCCGCCCGTACCGACTTGGCGGGGCTGGCCGGTGCGACCTCCTTCGCGGCCGCCCGCGATGACTTCGCCAATTACGTCCTCGATCCCGGCGACGACCGTGGATCGCTGGGCGAGATTCCGGTGACGATCGCGTGGGGCACCCGCGACATCGTGCTCGTGCACCGCACCCAGAGCGCCCGTGCCCGCACGGTGCTGCCGTTCGCGCGTCATCTCGACCTCCCCGGCTGCGGGCACCTCCCGTTCAGCGACGACCCCGATACCTGCGCTCGCATCGTTCTCGAAGGGACCTCATGACACCGTCCATTGCAGTTATCGGCAGCGGCTTCGGCGGCCTGGCTGCCGTTATCGAACTGAAGAAGCGCGGCTTCGACGATATCGTCGTGTTCGAGAAGGCCGACGATGTCGGTGGCGTCTGGCGGGAGAACACCTATCCCGGTGCTGCCTGTGATGTGCCGTCCCCGTTCTACTCCTACTCGTTCGAACCGAATCCGCGCTGGCCGCACCGATTCTCGCGGCAGCCGGTGATTCTCGACTACATCAGGCATGTCGCCGAGAAGTACGATGCTCGCCGCCACATCCGCTTCGGCACCGAGGTTCTCGGCGCCGCGTTCGATGACGAGACCGGGAAGTGGACGGTTCGGCTCAGCGGCGGGGATACGGTGGTGGTCGATGTGCTGGTGTCGGCGGTCGGCCAGCTCTCCCGACCTTCTGTGCCCGCGATCGATGGACGGGACAGCTTCGGCGGCAGCAGTTTCCACTCCGCGCAGTGGGATCACGACGTCGACCTGACGGGCAAGCGTGTCGCGGTCATCGGCACCGGGGCGAGCGCGATCCAGTTCGTTCCCGAGGTCCAGCAGCAGGTCGAGAAGCTGACGGTGTTCCAGCGGACCGCGCCCTACATCATCCCGCGCCCCGACCGCGAGTTCTCGGCGCGCCATCAGCGGGTGTTCGAGAAGTTGCCGGTGACCGAGCTCGCCGAACGCGGCACCTGGTACGGCGTGGTCGAAGGGCTCAGCGTCGCGTGGGTGTACGCCAAACCGCTCGCCGCCGCGATCAAGGCCATGTCGAAGTGGCACATGCGCAGGCAGACCAAGGCCAAACCGGGCCTTTTCGAGAAGGTGTGGCCGGACTATCCGGTCGGTTGCAAGCGAATCCTGTTCTCCGACAATTACCTTCCGGCGCTGACCGAAGCGAATGTGGAGGTGACCACCGAGCGGATCGCCGAGATCACCCCCTCGGGGGTACGCACCGCGGACGGGCGTGACCACGAGGTCGACGTCATCATCTGGGGGACCGGTTTCACCAGCACCGAGTTCCTGGCCCCGATGACCATCACGGGCGCGCAGGGCAGGGAGCTGACGCAGGAGTGGGACAGCGGCGCGCACGCCTACTACGGCATGACCGTGCCACGGTTTCCGAACCTGTTCATCATGTACGGCCCCAACACCAATACCGGTGGCGGCTCGATCATCTACTTCCTCGAAGCGCAGGCGAAGTACCTCGGCGACTATGTCGCCCATCTGGCGGCGTCCGGTCGCGCGCTGACGGTCCGTCCTGACGTGGAGCAGGCCTACGACGAGCGGATCCAGTCCCAGCTCACCGGGAGCGTGTGGAGCCTGTGCTCGTCGTGGTATCGCCAGGCCGACGGCCGGATCACGACCAACTGGCCACTGCTCGGAATCCAATACAAGAAGCAGGCGCGGTTCGATCCCGCCGACTACGAGGTGGTGTCGCGATGAGTGACTACGACTACGACGTGATCGTCGTCGGTTCCGGTTTCGGTGGCAGCGTGACCGCGCTGCGCCTGACCGAAAAGGGTTACCGGGTAGGTGTTCTCGAATCCGGCAGGCGCTGGAACGCCGAGGACTACCCGAAGACCAACTGGAACATCCCCAAGGCCATCTGGGCGCCGCGCCTGGGCCTCACCGGACCGCAGCGGATCAGCGCGCTCGGCAAGTGCCTGGTCTTCAGCGGTTCGGGTGTGGGTGGCGGGTCGCTGATCTATGGCAATACGCTCTACGAACCGTTGCCGGAGTTCTACAGCGATCGTGCGTGGGCGCACATCACCGACTGGAAATCCGAGCTCGCGCCGTACTACGACCAGGCCGCGCGGATGCTCGGTGTGGTCGAGAATCCGCGCGTCGGGCCGAAAGACGATGTGCTGTTGCAGGTCGCGCGTGATCTGAAGGTGGCCGATACCTTCCATCGCACCCATGTCGGTGTCTTTTTCAACGAGGGTTCCGAAGGTGTCGAGGTCGATGACCCGTACTTCGGTGGCGCGGGTCCACGCCGGGCGGGCTGTATCCACTGCTCGGAGTGCTTCACCGGCTGCAAGCACAATGCCAAGAACACCACCACGCTCAATTACCTGCACCTGGCCGAGAGCAATGGCGCGCAGGTGCATCCGTTGACCACGGTGACGTCGGTGGCACCCGACGGCCACGGTGGCTACCGCGTCGAGACGGTCGCGTCGAACGGCTGGCTGCGCAAGGAACGACGCACCTTCACCGCCGAGCAGGTGGTGTTCGCGGCGGCGGCGCTGGGCACCCAGAAGTTGCTGCACAAGTTGCGGGGCGACGGCACGCTGCCCGAGCTGTCCGCGCGGGTCGGTGAGCTCACCCGCAGTAACTCCGAGGCGATCATCGGGGTCACCAGCAAGTCGCGCCGTGACTTCGCCCAGGGCGTGGCGATCACGTCTTCCATCCACCCGGAACCGCAGACGCACGTGGAGGTGTGCACCTACGGGAAGGGGCAGAACGCACTGTTCTTGCAGACCGTGCCGATGGTCGACGGCGGGGCGTTCCGGTTCTTGCGGCTGTTGCTGACGATGATCTTGCATCCGGTGCAATTCCTGCGTTCGCAGAACGCCCACGGCGCCTCGGAGCGGTCGGTGATCCTGCTGGTCATGCAGTCGCTGGACAACTCGCTGACCTCCTACCTGAAGGGCAAGCGGTTGGTGACCAAACAGGGCAGTGGGGAGCCGAATCCGGAGTGGATTCCCATGGCGCACGAGATCGCCCGGCGATACGCGGCCGAATCCGACGGCATCACCGGCAATATCGCCACCGATATCTTCAATATCCCCGCGACCGCGCACTACATCGGTGGCTGCACGATCGGCGATTCCCGCGATACCGGCGTGATCGACCCCTACCAGCGCGTCTATGGCTATCCCGGCCTGCACATCGCCGACGGCAGCGCGATCACCGCCAACCTCGGCGTCAACCCGTCGCTCACCATCACCGCGCAGGCCGAGCGGGCGATGGCGTTCTGGCCCAACAAGGGTGAGCCGGATCCGCGTCCTGATCTCGGTGCCGCCTACCAGCGGATCCGTCCGGTCGCACCGGATCAGCCCGCTGTGCCCGCTTCCGCGCCCGGTGCGCTGCGACTACCTGTCTGAGACGAGGATTTTCATGACGATCGACCAACTCACCACGCTCGAACCCGCCTGTTCCAGGGAAGCGGCGCTGGCGCTGTTCGACAGTCTCGCGCCGGTGCCCGCGACTCAACTCAGTGGCCGGTGGCACGGTCGCGAGCTGGCGACCGGGCATCAGCTCGACGGTCTGCTCGTAGCATCCGGGTGGTATGGCAAGCAGTTCGACGGGGAGGACAGTGTGCATCCGCTGCTGTTCCGCGGTCCCGCGGGCGATATCTTCGCTGTCGATCCGCAGCGAGTGCCGTTGGGCCTGGTCGGCAAGGTGCCGAGCAAGATCGTCGACCGGGGTCGGGGATTGCTCGGAGTGTTGAAACCGGCGTTGCGCGCCCGTGGATACCGGGCGCGGCTGCGGGCGGTGGAGCATCGTGGGGTTGTCACCACGGCGATGGTGTACGACCATCTGCCGATCATCGATGTGTTCCGCCGGGTCGACGACGACACCGTGTTGGGCCTGATGGACTACCGCAATTTCCCCGAGCCGTACTTTTTCGTCCTCGTTCGGGAGAACGCGAGCGATTCTGCCGGTTTGCCCGATTGAATCGGGGGTACGCGCCGAAAACGGAGAACTCTCGTCGGAAGGAGGCCGTGCCATGACCGACTACATCGATCCCCATCAACACAAGTTTCCCGACACCGAGCGCACGACGCGCTCACACGCGGGTGAGTCGATTCAGGACTCGCTCAATTGGCCGGGGCTGTTCCTCGTCGGAGTCGGCATCGTGATGCTCGCGGCCACTCTGACGGCCGCCGGTTCCGGATTTGTCGGATGGGCGGTGATCGCCGGAATCCTCAGCGGTGTGTGCTTGCTGTTCGGGGTGGGAATCGTGCTCGCCGAGCATCGCCGGATCAAGGTCGGCGAGGGGCTGCACCTCACCGATCCGTGTGGTCACTGAGGTCGGAGCGCGGAAAGGACGTCGATGAACGAACGCGCTGAGCCGGGACGGATCATCGTCGACTATTCGCACCTGTTCCCCGGTGTGGTGGTGCGCGCCGACCGCATGGCTGACGAGTTCGATGTGGTGTTCTCCGATGGGGTGCGCACCGAGGCCGGCATCCTGCAGGACGACGAGGGGGTCGCGGCACTCGACGTCGTCGGTTACGCCACAGCCGCGGGCACGATGCAGCCCGGGCGGGTGTGGCCGATCACGTCGATCGAGGATGTCGGCTCCGAGGTGAATATCAAGCTGGGGCCGTACTTGCGCTAGCGGCGAGGCTCGAAGGGGCCGGTTCGTCGTCGCTGGACCTTTCTGTGTCTAACGACTGGACCGGCGTCCATCTTTGCCGCGATGATGACGCCATGAGCGAGCATCCCGCGCAACGGCGCACTCTGGCTGTGTTGGTCGCGGCGCAGATCTTCAGTGGCGCGGGACTTGCTGCCGGTATCACCGTCGGTGCTCTGCTGGCGCAGGACATGCTCGGATCGACCGGACTGGCGGGATTGCCCGCGGCGATGTTCACGGTCGGGTCGGCCGCGGCGGCGGTCGGGGTGGGTCGGATTTCGCAGCGGGCGGGTCGCCGGGCAGGCCTCACCCTGGGCTACCTGACCGGTGCGCTGGGGAGTTTCGGGGTGGTGGCGGCCGCGATGACCGGGAGCTTGCCACTGCTGTTCGTGTCGCTGATCGTGTACGGGGCCGGCACCGCAACGAGCCTGCAAGCGCGATACGCCGGCGCCGATCTGGCGCAGCCCGCACATCGGGCACGCGCGATCAGCACGGTGCTGGTGGCGACGACGGTCGGTGCGGTAGTCGGGCCGAACCTGACGACACCGATGTCGAATATGGCTGTGGGCTGGGGTATTCCGGCGCTTTCCGGTCCGTTCGTGCTGTCGGGGGTGGCGTATGTGCTGGCGGCGCTGGTGCTGTGGGTGATGTTGCGTCCGGACCCGCTCGTGCTCGCCCGCGCGATCGCGGAGCCGCCCAGCGAGGTTGTGGTGACGGACGCTCCGACCCGGTGGTCGGCGCCGATCGTGGCCGGGACGACGGTGATGGTCGTGACCCAGTTGGTGATGGCCGCCGTCATGACGATGACACCGATCCATATGCAGCATCACGGGCACGGTGTCGGCGCGGCGGGATTCGTGATCGCGGTGCATGTCGCGGGGATGTATCTGCCGTCGTTGCTGTCGGGGATGTTCGTCGATCGATTCGGGCCGGGCTTGGTCGCCGTGGCGGCCGCGGGCACGCTGGTCGCGGCCGGTGTGGCCGCGGCGCTCGCCCCGGCGACATCGGTGGGGGCGCTGGCGGTGGCGCTCGGGCTGCTCGGGGTCGGCTGGAATCTGGGGTTGGTCGCGGGGACGACGATGATCGCGGATGCGACGCCGGTCGCCACCCGTGCTCGCACACAGGGCACGGTCGATGTGGGGATCGCGATCGCGGGTGCCGGTGGTGGGCTCGGATCCGGGGTCATCGTCGCGGCCGCCGACTACCCGGGTTTGGCCTTCCTCGGTGCGGGGATCGCACTGCTGATCGTGCCCGCGCTGGCCTGGGCCACGCGCCGCCCACATATCCGTGACGAGAGTCCGCCCGTGGGTGTCGACAGCTGATCGCGATGGTGGCTCGTCGCGACTCCGCGGTCGGCCCGTGGGATGATCTCGCGATGAAAGGTCAGACGAGTACCGCCCGGCTGTTAACCCTGTTCGGCGGCGTCGCCCTCGTGATGCTGATGGTCAACTGGAGTCTGATGCGCGCTGTGGCGTTCGCGGTGATCTGGGCGATCGCGGCCGGGGTGCTGGTCTTGCGCGATCGGCGCCGTGGAACCGAAGACGCCGAGGTTTCCGACGCCGCGGCCTCACACCCCGGCGAGCGCTGAGGCCAGATCCGGCACATCCAAGACCTGCATTGTCTGCTCACGCACGTCCGGGCAGCGCTGCTGAGTGACCGTATCGATCACCTCGCGATTGCGAGCGACCGCAACATTGATACCGCCATTACGCGCCGCCCAATTCTGCACAGTGGCATTGAACGACACCCGCGCCAACCTCGTCCCCTGCGCACGCCAGCTGTCGAGATCCGGGGCCATCATCTCGCACAGGTGCCCGGCAGCGTCATCGGAAATCTCGGGCGCACCCGAGGTCGACGGCGGCAAACCAGGATCCGGCGCCTCGGTGCTGGTAGCGCAGCCGGCAACAACCAGCAGCCCGACCAACACGACCCCTCGTAGATATGTGAACACGGAGCTGTCCCTCCGGTAGAGGATTGTCCTTGCTCAGTGCGTATGCCCGCACCGGGAAAGGTCAAACAGTTGTCCCCGGTCGGAAATCGGTGGGGGAGCAAGGGTTTCGTCCAATCGGGTTTTCGCGAGCCGAGGTCGAGAAGCTGATCGCGGATTCGCCGGACGGCCACTGGCCCCAGCAATCGGTCAACGGGTATCCGATCTTGGGATGTGGATACCGGCGGCGCGGAGCTTGGTCTCGAAAACCGCTCGCGTCGTGGCCGATGTCTGCTCTTCGCCGTGGCGGGCGATCAGCGTGTAGCGGGTCGCGGCCTCGGTGTGGGCTTGCAGGGCGGTCACGATCTTCAGGTGTGCGGGGTTGGCGAGGTAGTGCTCGGCCATGGCGGTGGCGAGCTCGGTGACGCGGGGATCGTCCGGGTCCCAGGCGGCGGCCTCGCCGGCGCGCTTGATCAAGGCGACGTATTCGGGGTCGTCGAGGGCATGCTCGACATGGGTGAGGTAGTCGTCGAAGCCGTCTGGGACAAGGGCTTTGGCCAAGACCCAGCCCTCCCGGCCGGTCGCCACCTCGTCCGCGGGGAAGCCGAGGCCGGTCATCCGCTCCAGCAGTGCGACCGCGCGGTCGCCCAGCAGGGCCCGGTCGCCGTCGGCGAGCCGGTCCAGCGTGTCACGTCGCACGGTCAGCTCGTCGATCCGTTCGGTGAGCTGCCGTCCGACATCGGCGAGTGTGGCGGCGAACTGTGTGGCGTCGGCGTCGAGCAGGGGCCCGATCTCGGCCAGCGGCACCCCGGCGGCGGCCAGGGTCCGGACCTGCACCAGCCGTAAGAGATCGGCCGATCCGTACCGCCGAAAACCGGAGCTGTCACGTATCGGCTCCTCGATCAGGCCGAGCTTGTGGTAGTGCCGCACCGTCTTCACCGTGACGCTGACGAATGCCGCCGCCTGCCCGATCGTGACCCCGTTCCTCATCTGCTCAGCCTGCCTTGTGCTCGAAGCCGCCGCGCCACCAGATGTAGTCGGCTACTGACCCGGATCGGACTGACCGCCGCCGAACACCTCGGCGAGGAGCTTCTGCTGTGCGTTCTGGAACGGCACCGCCACCGACATTGCGGAGTCGTCCACACAGGTCAGCGATGCGGTCATGGTCTTGCTGCCGTCGGGGGTGCTGTACATCAGCGTCGCGTAGCCCGCATGGCCGCCGTTGTGGGTGATGACGATGCCGCCGTCCGAACCCAGGTCCCGCACGAACACCCCCAGGCCGTAGTCCATCGTCGGGATGCCCGTCGGATGCGGCGTGCACATTTCGGCCAGCAGCTCGGCAGGCAGGAGTTTGCCGCTCAACAGCGCGGAGATGAATGTGGCCAGATCCTCGGTGGTAGAGATCATGTCACCACCGCAGGGGTTCCAGGACGGGTTGTGGCGGGTGACAT
The DNA here is from genome assembly GCF_042719655.1 of Nocardia sp. NPDC058518. Classification (NCBI taxonomy): domain Bacteria; kingdom Bacillati; phylum Actinomycetota; class Actinomycetes; order Mycobacteriales; family Nocardiaceae; genus Nocardia; species Nocardia sp. NPDC058518. Next base: position 186,481 of record NZ_JBHXNJ010000001.1, on the reverse strand, counting down.
CGACGGTTATCTCCTCGCCGTCCTGCTCGTACCGGTAGTAGGCGTGGGCGTGCGGCTCGGGGATCTCCGGCGAGGTTTCCGGCACCACGGTGCCCGACAGCCCGAGCGGATCCAGGATCAGCCGCCGCATCTCCTCGGCGAACGAGCGGCCGGTGGTCTTCTCGATCAGCAGCCGGGCCAGCACATAGTTGGTGTTGGAATAGCTCCAGCCGGTTCCCGGTTCGAACCGCGTCGGCTTGGCCAACGCCAGCTCCACCAGCTCCTGCGGCCGGTAGGTCTTGAACCGGTCCTGCACCCATTCTTTGCCCAAGGGAGTTCCCGGGGCGGGAATCCCCAGCACGATCGTCCCGTCCTCGTACATCTCGCCGGTGAAGTTGAACACCCCGCTGGTGTGCTGCAACAGCATCCGCACCGTGATCCGCCCGTCCAGCCCGAACTCGGGCAGGTAGTCCACCACCGGGACGTCCAGCCCGATCTTGCCCTCGGCCACCAGCTGCAGCACCAGAGCCGCAGTAAAGGTCTTGGTATTGCTAGCGATCCGGACGTGCCCGTCGATCGGCGGCTTCGCGGTCCCACCCAGCTCGGCCACCCCAGCGCTGCCGACCCACTCGCCGCGCTCGTCGTGCACGCGCAGCGACACCCCGAGGAACCCCGACTCGACGATCTCCTCGATCGTCTTCTGCAACTCCGGGCGATCCTGCCCGACAGCGACATTCGCCACGGCCGCCCCGGTGGCGTCGAGGGCGGCGGTGATCTTGCGGGCCATCTCGGCCGTCGCGGGGCGGGGCCGGCCCGGGTTGTCCTGGGCTGGTTCGATGGCGACAAGGACGGTGTTGCGGAAGTTGTCGGCCTCGGCTCGATCATGCTGCGCGAGCAGATGCATGGCCGCGGTCAGCGCCGGCAGCACCTGATCGGCGAGCTCGGCCACCGACTTGCCCGTCAGGTCGATGTCCTTCGATTTCGCGGCGAGTACGTGCCCGACCATGCCGGTCGCGGTGTACAGCGCGACCGCGCCTTCGGTGGCGATCTTGTGGGGCTTGCCCGCGGCACCGGCGGCGGCCATCAGCGCGACGGCACCGTACGCGGCAGTCCGCAGAGTGCTCTTGTCCTGGTCGGAAAGGGTGATCGACATGGTGGTTTGCTCCATCGAATCTGTTGTGCCCGTTCGGCTTCGCGCCGCTGCGCCCAGCTTCCACCCTGACCTAAGGTCAACTACAACCATGATCTAGATCACATCTACCTCCAAGGTGGGCCATCCTGTTCGGGCTCGATGGTGAAGGCCCGCGCGCCGGCCGCGGTGAGCGCGTCGATTTTCGGAAGGACCGGGCGGCAGTCACTCCCGATGTGCCACACAGCGGACATGCCAGAGGAAGGCAGGTTGCCGTGCTCGGTGTCTTTATCGCGGCGTGAGCTGGTCTCGCTGCGCGAGGGTATCGAGGATCTCGTGAGCTGCGCGGGTGCCGGATTCGATGGCACCGTCGAGGTAACCTGGGTGATCGACCGCGGTTTCGGTACCGGCCCAATGAATGTCGCCTACCGGCGTGAACGGCAGCGGCATGAGCGCGTCGGTGGCGCCCGGTTCGGGAACGGCGAAGTAGCCGCCGCCGACGTTGTCGTCGAGATGCCAGGCTTTCTCGTGCCAGCTCACCGGCTCGAGGACCTCGGTGCCGAGCCAGGAAACCAGGGGGCCGAGGATTGTTTCGCGGCGAGAGGCGGCGTCGAGCTGGTCGAGTGCCCGTGCGTGCGGGCCGCCTACCAGCATGCACAGGTGGCCGGGACCATCGGGCGGGCTGGTGTCGAATACGGCGATCCTGGGAGCATCGAGGACCACGATTTCCGCATTCTTGCCGCGGTCTCGCCAGAACGGCCGGTCGAAGACCGCGATCGCTTTGTAGACCGACCCCATGTAGGTGCGGGTGGCGGCGGCGATCCGTTCGGGCGGCAGGGACGGCTGGAAGCTGATGCGTTCCAGCAGCGGAGGTGGAACTGTCACCACGACTTTGGTGGCGTGGACCGTACCAGCGGTCGTGGCGAGGGTGACGCCGTCGGCGCCCTCTCCGATCGAGGTGACTCGGTGCCCGAGACGAACACGGGGGCCGAGTTCGTCGGCGAGGCCATCGACGAGGGTACCGACTCCTTCGACCAGCAGATCCTCCTGCGCGCCGCCGGTGGTCGACAGCATGGTCCGCAGTCCGCCCTGCAGGCGGATCAACGTCATCATCGTCTGCACCGACAACCGGTCGAGGTCGGCGGTCCACGAGATCAGGGCGGCCAGTTCCAGCAGTCGTCGTGGTGTGCGCCCGGGCACCTTGGCCAACCAGTCTGCGACGGTCGTGGTGTCCCACCGCCGGCGCGGATGGATGTGGGACAACACTTCCAGGCTCAGCAGAAGACCTACGGTCGCCAGCGTCGACGGCGCGCCCGGCAGTACCCGGCGAGCGCCGTCGAGGATGGTTGGCACGGGGGTGGTGTGCATCCGGAACCGGGTGGCACCGAGTTCGGCGGCCAGCGCCGCGAGGCGGTGATGGTCGTGGCCGATCCACTGCCCGCCCAGATCCACGCGTGACCCCAGTGCGGTGGTTTCGCTCATCGCGCGCCCGCCCAACCGGTCGGCGGCCTCGAGCACGAGTACATCGACACCTGCCCGGTGCAGGGCGCGGGCCGCTGTCAGTCCCGCCAATCCTGCCCCGACCACAGCCACGGTCGTGGTGGTCGGGGCCGAACCCGAGGGTGCCTGAGTATCCGTGGGGTCTTCGCTTTTCATGTCTGCCTTTCCGGGCGGAGGAGACCGCCCTGTCCAAATCTGAGTCGGTCGGGGTGTCGCTGTGTCGTGATGGCCTGCTCTGCGCGAGCAACGGAATCGGCGGTAGCTGTCATTTGTTCGGCACAGCGGCAGTCAGGGCGCTGTGGATCTCTCCGGCGACGCGGTGGCCGGACTCGGCGGCACCGTCGATGTAACCGGGCCAGCGGGTGGCGGTTTCGGTGCCTGCCCAGTGCAGCGGGCCGACGGGGCGGCGCAGTGCGGGTCCGAAGCGGGTCAGCGTGCCGGGCGTAGCGAACGCGCCGTAGCAGCCGCGGCTGTATTCCTCTTCGGCCCAGTCCTTTTCGATGTAGTCGATGGGTTTGCGCGCCCGCGGGCCGAAGTACCCGGCCAAATCCTCGAGCACCATCGCGCGGCGGTCGGCAAAGGCCAGCCGGGCGCTGCTGTCGGCGTGGCGACCCTCGAGGAATCCGACGAGAACGCCGAGGCCACCGCCGAAGGGGGTGTTGTCGAAGACGGTGCCCAGGGCTCGCCGGTCGCTGTTGGCCTGACCGGACCAGCCCTCGGCCCGCCAGAACGGCTCGTCGTAGGCGACATTGACCTTGATCACCCGGCCCATCGGCATCCGCTGCACGAGCTGGTCACGATCACCGGGCAGGCCAGGGGTGAACCGGATCCGGGCGACCAGCGGCGGCGGCACCGCGATCACTGCCCGGCGCGCACGCACCGTCACACCCTCGGCGCGGACTCGCACTCCGGTGTCGTCCCAATCGATGTCGGTCACCGGGCTGTCGAGGACGATCCGGTCCCCGAGTTCCTGGGCCATGGCCAGCGCGATGGTCTGGGTGCCGCCCACGACCCGGTCCTGCTGGGCGCCCCCGGCGACGTTGATCAGCGCGTCGAGCCCGCCGGCTGCGCCGATGTAGAAGTTCGCCCACAGCGCCGACATATCCTCCGGTCCGGTGGCGAACACGGCCTCGGTGATCAATCGGAAGAAGGCTCGCCCGTCGGGGGTGTGGGCGTGGTTACGCAGCCAGGTGTCGAAGGTCTGCGCGTCCAGGGACTCGGCCAGCTCGTACTCCCACGGCTCGGTCCGGACGACCTTGCTCGCCAATCGGTCCAGCCGCAGCTGGGTCTGGACGATATCGAGCAGCGTCAGCGGGTTCACCCGGGGAATGCGGCCGGTGTACTCCGAGCGGGAGCGGCCCAGCTCGACGATGTGACGCCCGGTGGTGTGGGTGGGGTAGGTCCGCAGGCCCAGCTCCTCGATCAGGGCCATCACCTGATGCTGGGTCGGGCCGACCCACTGGCCGCCGACCTCGATCGGCGAGCCGCCGGGCAGTTCGGCGTTGAGCAGGCGGCCGCCCACCCGGTCCCGCGCCTCGAGCACCAGCACCTCGGATCCGGCGCCCACCAGGTCACGAGCAGCGACCAAGCCCGCGGCACCAGCGCCGACGATCACGACATCCACCGACTTGTCCATACCAACAGCTCCACTCCATGCACTGTGCATCTGTCATACACGCTGTATGTGCTAAACATAGCGTATGGCGTCGTTGCGTGACAAGCATGTCGAGAACACCCGGCAGACACTGCTCGAGACCGGGGCTCGCCTCTTCGCCGAACGGGAGTACGCCGATCTGTCGGCAGAGGAGCTGGTGCGGGCCGCCGGCCTGACCCGCGGCGCGCTCTATCACCACTTCGACGGCAAGAAGGGGCTGTTCGAAGCGGTCATCGACGATCTGGAACAACAAGCAGCACAACGCATCCGAGCCGCAATCGACTCCTCGACCGATCCGGTGGAACGCGTCGACCGCGCGATGGGAACCTTCCTCGACATTTGCACCGAACCCGCGTATCGCCACATCGTGCTGCTGCAGGGTCCCGTCGCGCTGGGCTGGCGACGCTGGCGTGAAATCGACCAGCGCCACCTCAGTGGGCTCGTCGTCGAAGGCGCCCAGCACCTGCTCGATGCCGGCCGTATCCAGCCGCACCCGCCCGAACTACTCGCCAGCGCCATCTACGGCGCCCTCACCGAAATGTCGCTCACCATCGCCGAATCCGACGATCTCCCCTTGGGCCGCGCCCGGGCGGCAGACCTGGCCCGCGCCCTGCTCGGCGGGCTGATCCTGATCTCGGCACCGCACACCGCTGAATCCAGCTGATATGGGCCAGCACCTCGTCCTCGACGCGGCGGCCAAGCCAATCACCAATCACGGTGCCCCGCAGGACAAATCAGGAGCTCGCTATCTCCGCTGGTAAAGCCAGTGTCGTTGTTTTGTCCGATTACTACTGGACCCCGAAAGGCCGAATCAAGTAGAGGATCAGGCATTGCCGATTGGCCTTCGGGCCGACTTTGAGGTTGCCGGTGATCTATTCGATGTGTCGAGGACCATCCGGTTCTGCTCCACCAATGTGGCCCTGGCACGGCGCCGACTCCGGCAGGTATCGACCGCGCATTCCAGATGGACCTGCATGGCCCGATGGGCTTGTTCGGCGGTCAGCGGCCCAGGGTCACGGCCACAGAGGAGCATGGCGGTCATCGTGATCGTGGGCATGCCGCCCGGTTTGAGTTCGGCGAGAATGCTGGATTCAACTGGGGTCATTGATGTTTGCCCTTCACGGTGGGAATGTCGCGCGGACCTGCTGGTAGCCCGGCGGTTGATATGCCGCAACGCTAAGGTCGGCAAAGCACGGGTACGGGGAGGATTTCTCCCCCATCCCACTTAGACTGGACACATTGGTTTCCACGCCCACCGTGAAGGGGTACGGAACATGAAAGATCAAGCACCCATTGGGCTTCGCATCAAACGCCATCGCGAGCGTGCGGGGATCAGTCGACCGGTGCTTGGCGACCGGATCAACCGGTCTCCTGACTGGGTGAAACAGGTCGAGAACGGCGTTCTGCAAACGCCGAAGCTGCCGATGCTGTTGGCCATCGCAGATGCCCTGGGACTGGCAGACCTCGCCGAGCTGACAGGCAACGGGCACGCTGTCTCAGTGAATCTCTACGCAGGGGCGAAGCATGCGGCCCTCGGTGACGTCCAGGCCGCACTCACCGACTTCCGTCGACCGCTGCCCGGGCGCGCCCACAACGTCGGGCACCTGGCCGAGCGGCTACGCCTGGCCTGGGAGGTCCGACACGCCAGCCCTGACCACCGGACGCAGCTCGGCGTCATCCTGCCGAGTCTGATTCGCGATGCCCAGGAAGCGGCCCGTGCCCGAGGCCCCGTTCGACGGGAGGCACGTCGAGTTCTGGCCGGTGTCTACCAATTGGTGGACTTTTTTGTGCCTATCAGCGGGACAGTTCGTTGGTCTGGATGGTCGCTGACCGCGCGTTGGAGCAGGCGTACGAAGCCGACGATCCATACCTGGTTGCAGCGTCATCGTGGTCAATGGTGCAGGCGTTGCGGGACTCCGGCCGGTGGGACGAGGCGCTCGCCCTGATCGAATCGGGCACCGAAATCCTCGTCCCCTACCTAGAGCGCGACGACACCCCCGACGATTGGCGGGGCATCACCGGTGCGTTGCAAGCCGAGGCGCAGCCCTGGTGCAAGCTCGCCGCGGCCGACACGGTGATGCCTGGGCGGCATGGGACCGTGCTGACCGCTGGGCGCAGCTGTTGGGCCCGGGCTACCGGCACATTCAGACCAGCTTCGGGCAGGCAGTCCAGGGCGCGAACGCGGTCACCCTCGGTGTGGACCTGCGTAGGTCCGGTGAAGCGCTGCAGGCGGCACGTGCGCTCGATGAGGACACGATCGTGTCGGTGCCCCGTAGGTCTCGTCATCTGATCGAGGTGGCCCGCGCCTACGACCAGCATGACGAGGGCGTCGCCGTGCTGGCACTGTTGGGCAAAGCGCATCGCACCGCACCGGAGACGGTCAGCTTCAACGGGTTCGCGAAGGAACTACTGCTCGGACTGTCAAAGCGTCCACCGGTGGGGATGACGAAGGACGTGCGGGAGTTGTGCGAGAGCGTCGGTGTGGCGGCCTGACACAGTTATGTCCCCGCTCCCTTCACAGGGGGGCTCGGCCCCACGCGCGGACCGTGGGCGGGGCGTAGAACCATCGATGCTCGTCCTCCAACTCGGCCCGCGCGGCGGCAATGACCTTGTGTGAGACCCCGTGCGCTACCAACGTTTCGTGGACCTGTATCCAGGTGAGGTTCCACATGCGCGCCATCGGCGAACCGCCGCGAAACATCGGGATCCCCGCCTCTGCTCGGACGTCGACGAGCCCCAGCGACTCTAGGTGTCTGGGCAAGCTCCGGGCCCAGGCTTGGTTCGCTCCAGCGTTCTCGGTCGAACGTGCAAAGGCCCGCCAGACGTCTCCGAACGCGCCCGACATTTCATCGAGGACGCCGAGCCCATCGCCTTCCTCGAGAACGAGAACGCCGCCTGGTGCCAACGCCCCGACCAGCCGCTCCAAAACGATGTCCCTTTTGGCAATGTGCAGCAGCACGAACCGTGTGTGGACGAAATCGAATGCGCCTTCGGGCAGTTCGTCGGCGACGAGTTCGATCTGGGCGACTTCGCCGCCACGGTCGGGCAGGTCCGTCAGGTGTCGTGCGTCAGCGTCAACCGCGAGCACTCGACCACCTGGCAATGTGACGCTGCATAGCCAGCGAGCGAACGACCCGCCGCCCGCTCCGGCGTCCAGACACCGCCATCCCGCACCCACGCCCAGTCGTTGAGCAAGCGCGATGCTCTCAGGGTCGAAGGCTGCGCCCAGCAGTGCAAGGCGTTCCTTCGCGAAATCCCAATCGTTGGGGAGGGTGTAGTGCGGATTCCGTGGCGATGAGGTTGGCGATGGTTCGGTCATGATCAGACGCTAGGTCGAGCGATCTGGGCTGATGGAGGAACTGAGCCGTTTCGCCAGACCGAGTGATCGAATGCACAATGGCATCAGGCCGAGTCGCGCAAAGGGGTGGGTGGATGACGTCGGATTCCGAGTTGGATCCTGCGGCTATCGAGATCGGGAGTTTCTTCGCGCAGCCGCCGGGGGTGGTGTGGCGGGCGTTGACGGAGCCGGGGTTGCTCGAGTTGTGGTTGATGCGGTCGATCGGGTTTTCGGCCACTGTGGGGTCGCATTTCATTTTTGTGGTGCCGTCGGAGCCTTCGGCGGAGATCGCGTGTGAGGTGTTGGTGGTGCGGGACGAGGAGCAGTTGCAGTTCAGTTGGGTCGATCTTCGGGCGGAGCGGCCGGCGCGGTGGGTGCTGGATTGGACGATTCAAGCGCAGGGGCGGGGGACTCGGTTGTTGTTGACGCAGACGGGATTCGATATCGGGAACAAGAGGCAGAAGATGGCGCGCAACGCGTTGGAGCGGGGGTGGCGGCGGACGGCGATGGGGCGGTTGCGGGATGTGCTCGAGGCCGAGGCGTCGGAATCGTGGTGAGTGCAACCGGTGACCGGTGGTGATGTGGTCGGTTAGCGTTTCGGCGGTTGGGTTCGGTGGTTAGGAGGGTGTGTTGACGGTCGACGTCGATATCGCGGTGCATCCGCTCGATGATCCGGTGCGGGGTTCGTTGCGGGGGGAGCACAGTCGGTTCGCGCGGTGGACGGGGCGGATCGGGCGTTATGAGCCCGAGGTGGCGCGGTTCGTCGGGCATCCGGCGGTGTTGGATGGGCAGGATTGGGCTGATCTGGGGAGCGTGCTCGGGGCGGGTGGGAGTGCTGGGATACGTGGGACAGGGCATGTTCTGCCGTCGGGATGGGCGGTGCTGGCCGAGTTCGACACGGTGCAGATGGATGGTGCGGGGTTGCGGGTTGCCGTCGATCCCGAACTCGAGATACTCACTGCCGGTGATGTTCCCGAGATTCTCGAGCTGATCGCCCGTACCGAACCGGGGCCGTACGCGCCGCGCACCATCGAGATGGGCACCTATCTGGGGTTGCGGGTCGAGGGTCGGTTGGTGGCGATGGCGGGGGAGCGGCTGCATCCGCCGGGGTGGACCGAGATCAGTGCGGTGTGCACCGACGCCGAGTTCCGGGGTCGTGGGATCGCGTCGCGGTTGATTCGGGCAGTCGGGGCGGGAATTCGGGCGCGAGGGGAGACGCCGTTTCTGCATGCGGTCGCGCACAACACATCGGCGATCAGTTTGTACGAGACGTTGGGGTTCACCGTTCGAAAGAAGTCGAAGCTGACGCTGGTGCAGGCGCCGTAAGTCAGTGGGTGGGCGTGGCGAATTGTGTTAGGTCGTCGGCGATTTCGGTGACACTGGGCATCGCGGCGATCTCGGCGGCGACCGCACGAGCGTTGGACGCCAGGTCGAGATCGTCGATCAGGGCATTGAGATGCGCGGCGGTGATCGAGCGGGCGGGCACCGACAGTCCGGCTCCGCGTCGCTGCACCGCGAGGGCGTTCCAGGCGCGGTCCCCCGGGGCGGGAGTGGCGATTTGGGGGACGCCCGCGTGCAGGGCGGCGTAGACCGAACCGGCCCCTGCGTGGTTGACCACGGCTGTGCAGTGGGGCAGGGCTTCGTGCAGGGCGATCCAACCGGTCGTGCGGATATTCGCGGGAAGTGCGTTGGTGCGCAACGTCTTTCGATCGGGTCGGACAATGACGATTTCGGCATCGACAGTGGGGGCGGCCCGCACGATCGCTCGCAGCATGGGGTCCGTACCGTCGCCGAGCATGGTCGAGCGGGTGACGAGGATGCGTCGGCGAGTCGATGGTTCCCGCAGAAATCGTGGTGTGTCCGCGTCGGGGGCCGAGTACGGGGTGTAGCGCATCGGGCGGCCGTCGACACCGACGATGCTGGGCGGGGCGATGGACAGGGTGGTCGCGGGTGCGGGCAGTGCGGTGCCGGTGAGCAGGCGCAGCAGTTCACGGCGGATGACGATGCCGTCGTCGAGGGCGATGTTGTGCAGGATCGTCGGGACACCGAGTCGATCGGCGACGATCGCCGCCGCCGAGGCGAACGGCTCGTGCACAATCACCTCCGGCCGGAACACGGTGGCGGCACGGAACAATGGCTCGATCATCGGCCGATTGGTGACAGCGAAAACGTGGGCACCGCCGCGCGCATCCGCCATCCCCTTGCCCGACCGCAACGCCAGGACCGGATGCCTGCCCAGCCCGCGCACCGCGGCCCGTAGGTAGTCGATCGGCGGGGCGACATCGGCCACCGGCAGGTGCGCCCGCACCGCCGTGGCGGCGTCCCCACCGGTGGCCACCATCACGTGATGCCCACGCTCGCGTAACTGCTGCGCCAAAGGCATCATCGGGAAAAGATGCCCGATCAACGGCATGGCCACGAACAGCACTCGCATCCGATCTCCGTCATCGCCCCGGCGGCCGCGGGCTCGGCCTGCCCAGTGATACGAGGTTGCCGCACCGATGGTTCACCATCAGGGCGGGCCAACTGCCTTGGGCGGCTAAGTCGCCGGAGCCGTTACGAGGCCGCGGCGCCGTGATAGAAGAAGTCGCCGAGACCGACAGTGAACACCAGGATGCCGTACAGGGCGTGTTCTACCGAGGTGGTCAGCAGCGAGCGTGTTCGCCGGTACCGGATGGCGAAGAGAACACCCGCCGCGGCGCTCAGCAGCACCGAGATCCAGTTGCCGACGATGAAGTGGGCGAAACCGAACGCGGTGGCGCTGGCGGCGACCATGCGGGGACCGTCGCCGAAGATCGGGGTGTAGCGGTGGAAGAGGAAGGCGCGGAAGAGTAGTTCCTGCGGATAGACGCTGACCAGTGGGTAGAACACGAGGATCAGCACCCAGATCAGGGGACGTTCGCGGGGCAGATCGAACAGGAAGCCGGGGCGCAGGACGGCTACCGCGGTGGTGAGGGTGACGGCCGAGACCGCCCAGAGTGTGAGGATGCCGGGCAGGGCGGGCAGCAGCGCGTCGGCTCGCCAGAAGGAGCGGCGGTCGAAGCCGGTGCGGCGCAGGTAGATCACGATGCCGACGGTGATCGCCAGCAGGAAAGGCAGCGGGCCGACGCCGCGCAGGAACAGTGCGTACAACCCGGTCAGGCAGAAGAAGAGGGCGACGAATTCGACTGTGAGCCAGGCCTTCCGGCTGTCCAGGCCGGTGTCGACGGTCATGCCCCGAGCCTACTGGGTGCGGGCAGGTACGACGTCCTAGCGGTGCTCGGCGCTCGTCGTGGCCAGCGTCGCCAGCAGGGCGGGCAGGGCGGTGCCGATGGGTTCGCGGATGACCTCGTCGGCGAGGGCGTCGTAGGGGGTGGGTTCGGCGTTGATGATGATCAGGCGCGCGCCGTGTTCGGCGGCGACACCTGCCAGCGATGCGGCGGGCTGGACCTGCAGGCTGGTGCCGACGGCGATGAAAACGGTGCAGGCCTGCGCGATCGCCATGGCGTGTCCGAGCACCTCGGGGTCGAGTGCTTGGCCGAACATGACCGTCGCGGTTTTGAGGATGCCGCCGCAGCGCAGGCAGGCGGGGTCGGGTTCGCCCGCGGCGATGCGGTCGAGGGCCTGCTCGGTGGTGGTGCGGTCATCGCAGGAAGTACACAGCACGGTGCGGGCGTTGCCGTGCAGTTCGAGGACTTTGCGGTCGGGCAGGCCGGCGAGCTGGTGCAGCCCGTCGACGTTCTGGGTGATCACGCGCACCGCCGTTCCGGTCGCGGCCAGCGTGGTGACGGCCTCGTGCGCGGGGTTGGGCTGTGCGCGCCAGGCGGGATGTTCGCCGCGCATGAGCCAGGATCGGCGGCGGATGTCGGGATCGGACATGTAGTAGTCGTAGGTGACCAGTTTCTGGGCGTCGGGGTCGCGCTGCCACAGGCCCGCCGGGCCACGGTAGTCCGGGATTCCGCTGTCGGTGGAGACGCCGGCGCCGGACAGGATCGCGACGAGTTGCGTGGTCATGGGACCCAGCGTAGGGCTGGTCGAACGCCGCGGTCGATGGGATTTCGGTCGTTATCCCGGCATAGGACTGTTCGATCTGGCTATTGGACGCTAAAGTCTGCCTGGAGTGGACTACAGCGGAAGGTGACAGACGAATGACGTCGGCAACGGTCAAACGGCAGGTGCTCGAACTCGGCGGGGCGTTCATGATCTCGCGCGAGGCCAGGGCATTCGGGGAGACGACCGGGGTGGCCGGGTTCCACGGCGCGTACACGCGGGGACGTGGCGGGGTGCTCGGTGATGTCGACGCCGACGTCGTGACCGCGGCGTTCGGTTTCTTCGAGCCCGGATGTGTCCGTGCCGCGTGGGAATCGGTGCCGATGCCCGCCGCCGACGCCGCGGTGGACTACATGGGCGCATGTCGCGACTTCGGGCAGCGCAAGCTCGCCGCGTTCGAACAGTCCGACCGGCTCGCCGAGTTGCTGCGGCGCGTGGTCGAGGCCGCACCCGCGACCGGGTTGCCGTTGTTCGCCGGGTGGCGGGCGATGCCGGTGCCCGAGGACGGGCGGGCCGCGGTCCTGCAGCTGACGCATGTGCTGCGTGAACTACGCGGCGGACTGCACCTGGTCGCGGTGATGGCCAACGGGCTCACCCCGCTGCAGGCGATCCTGGTCGCGGGCTCACCGATCCTGGACGGACCAGGCCACGCGAAATTTCTCGGCTGGACCGAACCGTTCGAGACGGTCACCGACGATGTGCGAGGGCGCTGGGAGGCGGCGGAGAAACTGACCGACGAACTGATCGCACCCTGCTTCGACGTGCTCGACGAGAAAGAGTTCGACGAGCTCACCGTGCTGATGCTCGAAGCCCACCGGGTCGCCTTGAGCCGCTAGACCGTTCACGAACCGATGACGTCGCGCCCGCGTCCCACGATCAGTGGGTCGGCGGTGCCGACGATCTCCAGATCCTTGTTGTCGTAATCGAACCCGTTCAGCACGTGCCGCATCGCGTTGAGCCTGGCGCGCTTCTTGTCGTTGCTCTTGACCACGATCCACGGCGCGTGGTCGGTGTCGGTGTGCTCGAAGTTCTCTTCCTTGGCCTCGGTGTATTTGTCCCACTTGTCGAGCGAGGCCAGGTCCATCGGCGAGAGCTTCCAGTGCCGCACCGGGTCGACCTGGCGGATGGCGAAGCGGGTGCGCTGTTCCAGTGGCGAGACCGAGAACCAGAACTTGACCAGGTCGATGCCGTCGTCGACGAGCATCCGTTCGAACAGCGGTACCTGCGACAGGAAGCGTCGATGCTGTTCGGGCGTGCAGAAATCCATCACGCGTTCGACACCCGCGCGGTTGTACCAGGAGCGGTCGAACAGCACGATCTCGCCCGCGGCGGGCAGGTGCTCGACGTAGCGCTGGAAATACCACTGGGTGGATTCGCGCGCGGAGGGCTTTTCCAGTGCCACCACCCGGGCCCCGCGCGGATTGAGGTGCTCCATGAACCGTTTGATGGTGCCGCCCTTGCCCGCGGCGTCGCGACCCTCGAACACGATGACGACGCGGCGACCGGTCGCCTTCACCCAGTTCTGCAATTTCAGCAGTTCGATCTGTAGTAATCGCTTGTCGAGGTCGTACTGCAGGCGTGAGAGACGCTCGTCGTAGGGGTAGCCCTCGCGCCAGGTGTCGACGACCAGGCCGCCGGGTTCGGTGAGCAGGATCGGATCGTCGTCGTCGCTGTCGTCGACCGTGAATCCGGTGGTGTCGGCCAGGTTGACGACGGTCGCGAGATCGGCGATCTCGCTGACATCACGGGGGATCGGGCGAATCTCGACATCGGTCATCCCTCGGACGCTAAATGATGCGCGTGTCGCCCAGATGAACGCGCGGTGCCCGGCCGGGCGATGTCGCCCACGCCAACCCGGCCGCACCACGAATGGGCAAGGTGCACAATCGGAGGATGTTCGACTCAGCAATCCGTACGGCGGCTCCATGACCGGGCCCAACGGTCGACGCCCCGGTTCACCGACGGCGCTGCGGAATCAGAACCGGGTGCGCGTGGTCGAGGAGTTGCGCAGACAGGGGCAGGCCACCCAGGCCGACCTGGCCAGGGCGACCGGCCTCGCCCCCGCGACGATCTCCAACATCGTGCGCGATCTCGCGGGCGCCGGCAGTCTGCATATCGAAAAACGCAGTGGCAAACGCAATTCCGTGCGGCTGACCGGGGGATCGGGGTTCGTTGTCGGTGTGGATCTCGGGTACCGCCATCTCACCGTCGGTATCAGCGATCTGACCCATCACGTGGTGGCACGGACACACACCGCGCTGCCTGTCGGCCTGTCGGCGGATCACGCCATGGACCATGCCCGTCGACTGTTGGACACCGCGCTCGACGACGCGGGCATCGAGCGGGCCGGTGTGGTCGGTGCCGCGCTGGGACTGCCCGCGCCGATCGACCGCACGACGGGTCGCGTCGGTTCACCGTCGATCCTGCCCGGCTGGGTGGGGGTCGATGCGAGCGCGCTGGCCGCAACAGCTTTGGCGTTGCCGGTGCGTGTCGTCGTCGACAACGACGCGAATCTCGGTGCGCTCGCCGAACATCAGTGGGGGGCCGGGTCAGGTACGACCGACATGGTCTATCTGAAGCTGTCCGAAGGCATCGGCGCCGGGCTGATCGTGGGCGGGCGCCTGTACTCCGGGTTCGGCGGCACCGCGGGCGAAGTCGGGCACACCACGGTCGACGAATTCGGTGCGGTGTGCCGGTGCGGCAATCGCGGGTGTCTGGAAACGGTGGTGTCGGCGCGTCATGTGGTTTCGTTGCTGGCCCCCACCCAAGGGGATCTCTCGATCGAGGAGGTCGTGCGCCGGGCGATCGCCGGTGATCGCGCGTTCGTGCGCGTCCTCGACGACGTCGGCAGGCAGGTCGGCACCGCCGTCGCCGGGGTGTGCAGCGTCCTCAATCCCGAACTGCTCGTCCTCGGTGGCGAACTCGCCGAGGCCGCCCAGATCCTGATCCCCTCGATCCAGCGGGTGGTCGATCGCTGTGGGGTGCCCTCGGCGGCGGCCGCGCTGCGTATCCGCCCCGCGATGCTCGGCGCGCAGACCCATCTGCTCGGCGCGATCGCGCGGGCGATCGCCGATGCGGACCACTCGGTGTTCATTTCCTGAACGGCAACACGGCGATCTGGGCTCGGTATCGTGAATTCCTGCAGATGCCACCTCATTCGGGGGACACTGTGAGCTGATTCACGCCGCTACTCGCGAGGCAATGCTGCCCGCCGTGGAGAGGACGAAGCCGATGCACGATGGAGGCTCCTTCACCGACCGGTCCGCTCTCCCCGACGGCGAGGGATCCTCGGGCAGCCGCGTGATCCGGATCGCGTCCGTCGCGGCGCTCGGCGGATTGTTGTTCGGCTTCGACAGCGCCGTGATCAACGGCGCGGTCTCGGCGATCCAATCCGAATTCGATGTCGCCGACGCCGTTCTCGGCTTCGCCGTGGCCTCGGCTCTGCTCGGTGCGGCCGCGGGTGCGATGACAGCGGGCCGGATCGCCGATCGCATCGGCAGGCTCAAGGTGATGAAGATCGCCGCGGTCCTGTTCTTCGTCAGCGCCGTGGTCACCGCGTTCGCCCCCGATGTCTGGGTTCTGGTCGTCGGCCGGGTGATCGGCGGTGTCGGTGTCGGCGTGGCCTCGGTCATCGCCCCGGCCTATATCGCCGAGACCTCGCCCGCACGCATCCGCGGCAGGCTCGGATCATTGCAGCAGCTCGCCATCGTGCTCGGTATCTTCCTGGCGCTGCTGGTGGACTACGTGCTCGCTCACCTCGCGGGTGGCGCGAGCGAGACGCTGTGGTTCGGGCTGGAAGCGTGGCGCTGGATGTTCCTGTCCATGGTGGTGCCCGCCGTGGTCTACGGCGTGCTGGCCTCCACGATTCCCGAGTCACCGCGCTACCTGGTGGCCACGCACAAGATCGGCGAGGCGCGGCGCGTGCTGTCGATGCTGTTCGGTGCGAAGAACCTCGAGATCACCATCGGCCGCATCGAGGAGAGCCTGCGCAGCGATACCAAACCGTCGTGGAAGGACCTGCGCCGCTCGGGAGGCGGGCTCTACCCGGTCGTGTGGGTGGGGCTGATGCTGTCGGTGTTCCAGCAGGCGGTGGGCATCAACGTGATCTTCTACTACTCGAACGTGCTGTGGGAGGCCGTCGGCTTCGAGGAATCCCAGTCGTTCCAGATCAGTGTGTTCACCTCGGTGGTCAATATCGCCACCACCATCGTCGCGATCATGCTCATCGACAAGGTCGGGCGCAAACCGCTGCTGCTGACCGGCTCGATCGGCATGACCGTCACGCTGGCCACGATGGCGATCTGCTTCGGCGGCGCCGACCAGGTACCCGACGCCGAGGGGGTCATGGAGCCGCATCTGACCGGTGCGCTCGGACCGATCGCGCTGGTCGCGGCCAACCTGTTCGTGGTCTTCTTCGGCATGAGCTGGGGCCCGGTCGTGTGGGTGCTGCTCGGTGAGATGTTCCCGAACCGGATCCGTGGTGCGGCGCTGTCGCTCGCCGCGGCGGGACAGTGGGCGGCGAACTGGGCGATCACCGTCTCGTTCCCCAGCCTGAAGACCTTCTCGCTCGGGTTCGCCTACGGGATGTACGCGGTGTTCGCGCTGCTGTCGCTGGGTTTCGTGGCCAAGTTCGTGCCCGAGACCAAGGGGATGTCGCTCGAGGACATGGACGAGGCCGCCGGCTTCGAACGCCCCACCGCCAGCGCCTGATCATCACCCGCGACGAGGAAGGCTGCGCGATGTACCTTGCGGTGTACCGGTCGCCGGCGGAGACGAACCGGCACGTGCGTGCGGGATGCGGCGCCGAGGCGGTGGCGCAGTGAACACACCCACCCCGACGAACGGCTCCGCGACCTGGTCGGTGGTCGAGGACGGCTGGAACCCGCAGCGCGCCAACTACTTCGAGACGATCTTCACCGTCGGCAACGGGCGCCTCGGAACCCGCGGGTCGCTCGAGGAACGGCACACGGGCGCGTTGACGGGCACGTTCATCGCCGGTGTCTACGACGCGTACGACTCGCCGGTCATCGACCTGGTGAACGCGCCGGATTGGCTCGACAGCGAGGTCTTCGTCGACGGTATGCGCCTGGACACCGAGTCGGCGCAGGTCGTCGAGCACCGTCGTGAACTGGACCTGCGCAGCGGAGTCCTGCACCGCGACACCGTGTTCGCGCTGCCCGACGGCGCACGGGTCCGGCTGCGGACCCAGCGTTTCGCCAGCATCGCCGATCGTGACCTGTGCGGTTTGCGGATCGAGGTGAGCTGCCTGGATCGGGCGGGGGCGGTGACGCTGCGGACCGGTATCGATGCGAACCGGCGCAATCGCGAACGATTGCCGACCTACCGCGAACAGACCGCGTTCGGCTATGAACGCAAGTGGGACAAGTGGGCCAAGTCCACGCACCTGGTTTCGGTCGGTGCGGGATTCGACGGTGCGGTCGGTGTGATCGAGAGCCGCACCATCGACAGCGGGGTCGATCTCGCCTACGCCTTCACCTGCGCGGCCGTCGGCGGGCGGGGTCAGCAGCGCTCCCGGCACGACGCCATCGAGATGGAGTGGCAATTCGACACCGGCGCAGGCGAATCCGTGCGGGTGGACAAACTGGTCGGGATCGCCACCAGCCGCGACTACCGATCGGTGAACCCGCCAAGGGAGCGGGCCGTCGACACCGTCGCGCGGGCAGGCTCCTTCGATACCGCCGCGGCGGCGAGCCGGGCGGCGTGGGATCGGGCGTGGGCCGACGCCGATTGCGAAGTGGTCGGCAACGATCGGGTGACCCAGGCGTTGCGGTTCGCGATCTATCACCTGATCATCGCCGCCGACCCCGACGACCCGACCGTGAGTATCGGCGCGAAATCGCTGTCCGGCGAAGGGTATCGGGGCCATGTCTTCTGGGATACCGAGGTGATGTTGCTGCCGTTCTTCCTGTTCACCCAGCCGCGCGCCGCCCGCGCACTGCTGGGCTACCGCCACCACACCCTGCCCGGTGCGCGGGAGGTGGCCGCCGCCAACGGAACCGGGGGCGCTCGCTTCGCGTGGGAATCGGCCGATACCGGGCGGGAGGAATGCCCGCAGTACACCCCGGACGGCAAAGACCGCTTCTACACGCGCGAAGAAGAACTCCACATCACCGCCGACGTGGCCTACGCGATCATGCGCTACGCCACCGTCACCGGCGATGACGACTACCTGTTCGGTGAAGGCGCCGAGATCCTGTTCGAGACCGCCCGCTTCTGGGTGCAACGGTGCGTCGCAGAGGGGGATTCGCTCGTTCTCCGGACGGTGATGGGACCGGACGAATTTCACTCCCACGTCGACAACAACGCGTTCACCAACAAGCTGGTGCACTGGCATCTGCAGCAGGCGGCGGCGGTGTACGAACGGATGTCGCGGGAACGTCGCGAGCAACTGCACGAGCTCATGGCCTCGATCGGGCTCGACCCGGGTGAGCCGGCGCAGTGGCTGGCCACCGCGGACCGGCTGCGGGCACCGACCGATCCCGACTGCGGTGTCATCGAACAATTCGACGGCTATTTCGATCGCACGGACGTGCCCATCGTCGAATGGGACGACCACGATATGCCGCGATACCCGGTCGGCTGTACCCCGTTCAATTGCGAGGAGACCTCGCTGCTCAAACAGCCCGATGTGGTGATGCTGCTGCACATGCTGCCCGACGACTACTCGCTGTCCACCCGGCTGCTGAACTACGAGTTCTATGAGCGGCGCACGATGCACAAGTCCTCGCTGAGCCCGTCGATCCACGCGATCGTGGGTTTGCAGGTGGGCGATTCCCGCATGGCGGAACGGTATTTCGGGCGGTCGGCGTTCGTCGATCTCGACGACAACCAGGGCAATACCGAAGAGGGAATTCACATCGCGTCGGCGGCGGGGACATGGCAGGTCGCGACGCACGGTTTCGGGGGCTTTCGGGCCGCCGCCGATGGGTTGCGTTTCTCGCCCGCGCTGCCGCCGTCCTGGCAACGGTTGCGGTTCTCGGTGCACTGGCGGGGGCGCACGGTGCGGGCCGATCTCGGACATCGGGACGCGCGATTCGAGCTGGTCGGCGAGGGGCCCGCGGTGGAGATCACCGTGTGGGAGCGGCCGGTGACGCTCGAACCCGGTGATGTGGTCGAGGTCGAGGCGCCATGACACGCGTGTTCGATGCGCAGGCGGTGCTGTTCGATCTCGACGGCGTGCTCACCGACACCGCGGCGGTGCACCGGCGGGCGTGGTCGGCGCTGTTCACCGAGTTCCTGCCGAGGGTCGCGCCCGAGGCGGCCCCGTATACCGACGCCGACTACTTCGAACTGGTGGACGGTAAGCCGCGTGCGGCGGGTGTGCGGTCGGTGCTCGTCTCCCGCGGCGTGCGAGTGCCCGACGGGGAGTCGGAGGACCCGCCCGACGCGCAGACCGTGTACGGCCTGGGCAACCGCAAGAACATCTGCTTCACCGAGATCATCCGCGGCGACGGTGTCGAGGTGTTCGAAGGGTCGTTGCGTCTGGTGGACGAGCTCGCGGCCGCCGGTATCCCGATGGCCGTGGTGTCGAGCTCGCGTAATGCGGTACTGGTGCTCGGGACCGCGGGTCTGCTGGACAGGTTCGCGGTGGTTGTCGACGGTGTGCTCGCCCAGGACGAGCGCCTCGCGGGCAAACCGGCACCCGACATGTTCCTCACGGCCGCACGGGTTCTGGGGGTGGATCCGGCACGGACGGTGGTGATCGAGGACGCGGTGTCCGGGGTCGAAGCGGGGCACCGGGGTGGGTTCTGGGTGATCGGGGTCGACCGGGGGAGCGGACCGTCGGCGTTGCGCGCGGCCGGCGCCGACATCGTCGTCAGCGACTTGGCGGAGCTGGTCGAGGATCCGCGCCGGGGAAGCTGAGTTACTCCACGTAAACTGAACATTTGTCCAAGTTGGGCAAGTGTTCATTTGAGCGGGGCTGTTTTGGAAACCAGGCGGCAATAGGTTCGGATCGCACGA
Organism: Nocardia sp. NPDC058518; assembly: GCF_042719655.1. Classification (NCBI taxonomy): domain Bacteria; kingdom Bacillati; phylum Actinomycetota; class Actinomycetes; order Mycobacteriales; family Nocardiaceae; genus Nocardia; species Nocardia sp. NPDC058518. The sequence goes on along the minus strand of NZ_JBHXNJ010000001.1, from coordinate 166,870 downwards.
TTCACCCTGTCATCCTCTGGTCGGAGATCACCGCGCATGCGAATGCCCCCGCCCCGCCTCGCCGCGCCCTGTGCCGGTTCCCTCACCGCATTGACCCTCGTCGCGGGCATGATGCTCGCACCTGCCACCGCGCAGGCGGACGTATCCGAGACGCTGGCGGCGACGCCGATCAGCGACGCCGCGGCCCTGTGTACCAGTGGCGCACCGACTTTCGATGATGTGGTAACTGCCGCGGCATCGGTGCTGCGCGGCACCGTCGGGCCCGCGCAGGTGCTCGCCTACGACCAGCAGGTCGCCGATTTCCGGGCCGGGATCGCCGCGCTGCGGGTGCATCGCGATGGGCTGCCCCTGCGTCCGGAACAGGTCGGCCCGCGGCCGGCCGAACTCGACGATCCGATCGTCACCTACCTGGTGAACGGCCTGGACGCGGTGCGCACCGGGCGCATCGACGAGACGATGTCGGTCTCGCAACTGACCGTCAATGACGCCATCGAGGTGTTCATCCTGGCGACCGGCATCGTCAAGATCCCGGCCAAACTGGTCGCCGGCATGATGCCCACCGTCGGGATCTTCCTGAAGCCGGTGGTCAGCGCGATGTTCACCGGAACCAAGGCGCTGGCCCGCGCGGTGCAGAATTCGATCGACGCGGGCTGTGTGGCGCCGAATGTGTATCCGCCGCTCGAACTCGGTGACGCCGTCATCGAGCCGGTGCGGGTTCCCCAGCCCATCGAGGATCTGGCCGCGCTGGTCATGAACGCCGACGGCACCTGCACGCCCGTCGCGGAACTGACCATGGCCACCGTGGTCGAACGCGCACGCGCCTTCCTCGACAGCGGCGCCGTGGCGGTGGACCGAATCGCGATGAACGAGGCCGCCGACGCATTGCAGGTGTTCCTGGCGAGCAACCGGGTGGCCAAGGTGATGCTGATGCGCCGCGCCGACGACCTCGGCCCGCTGGTCGAGGCTCTGGACATGGGCCCGCTGACCTTCCTGGCCAATCTCGGTGCCGACGTCGCCGAAGGCACGGCGCTCGACACGGTGCCGTTGGCGCAGGTCCGGGTCGAGAACGCCTTCGATCTCGCGACCCTGACCCTCGACATCACCAGCCTGCTGTTCTCGGCGGGTACCACCATCGCCGGGTTCACCGGCCTCGCCGGAACGGTCACCACGCCGCTGTCGGTCGTGCAGAAACTGGTGTTCGCGCCGACCGATTACGGCGCGCCGATCGTGCGTGGTGTCATCCAATCGATGTGCGCCGTCTAAGCTGCGGCGGCGCGGCGATCATGGCACTGTGCTTCGATCAGGTCAGTTGTCCAACAGAGCTACTACCCAGAAGGTGAGCATGCACGATCAGTTCTCGTCCGGAATCGGCCGTCGTGAAGTTCTGGCCGGGGCGGCCGGTGTTGTCGCGGGCGTGTCATTGGTGGGGCTCACACCCGCCGCGGCGGTGCCCGCCGAGGTGCCCAAATTCGCCCCGAAAGCCGGGCGCAGCGTGCGGGTGCTGATCACCGGCGACGCGGGCACCGGTACCCGCACCCAGTGGGCGGTCGCCGACGCGGCCCGTGCGTTCCACGCGCGTGAACCGTTCGCGATGGCGGTGGGACTCGGGGACAACATCTATGATTCGGGTCCCAGCGGCCCCGACGATGTCCAGTTCGCCACGAAATTCGAGGATCCGAATGCGGGACTGGATTTTCCGTGGGCCATGGTGCTGGGCAATCACGACACCTCCGGGGTATTCCCCGGTGACGGCGGCTGGCTCGCGCGCGGCAATCACGAGGTCGAATATCACGCGAAGTCGTCGCGGTGGTGGATGCCCAGCCGCTACTACTCGGTGCGGGTGCCCGAGCAGAACCCGGTCGTGGAGTTCTTCGTCCTCGATCTCAACCCGCTCGCGGCCTACATTCCGCCGCTGCTCGACCCCTACTGGGCGGTGGACGGTCCGTACATGAACGCCCAGCGAGCATGGCTCGACGGGGCGTTGGCCGAATCGACCGCACAGTGGAAGATCGCCTGCACCCACCACCCCTACCTCAGCAACGGCCCGCACGGCGACGCGGGCAATTACGAGGGCCTGCCCATCGAGCCGCTCAACGGCGTGCACGCCAAGCGATTCTTCGAAGACCATGTGCTCGGCAAGGTGTCGTTCCTGCTCTCGGGCCACGACCACACCTTGCAGGTGCTCGAGCCGACACCGGCGACCAAGGGCACCCGCCAGATCGTGTCGGGTGCGGCGGGTAAGACCTCGGGCGGGCAGCCGCGCCTGACGGCCGGCGGTCACGGCGCACTGTTCGAAACCCAGCACGAACTGGGGTTCATGGTCATGGACCTCAAGGCGAACTCGGTGAACCTGCGCGTGCTCACCGTCGACCCGGCCTCGGGCGCGAGCACCCAGGTCTTCGACCGCCGACTCGGCTGAACTCGACCGCCGGTGGTGGCGGGAGGATGATCGACGGATGGGCTTCTATACCGATCGGATCCTCCCGCACATCGTCGACAAAGTGTGCGGGGTGGCCCAGAACGGGCCATTACGCGAGCGGGCATGCGCCGCATTGCACGGCACTGTTGTCGAGGTCGGCTTCGGGTCGGGCAACAACATCGGGTTCTATCCCGCCGCGGTCGAGCGGGTCAGTGGGGTCGAACCCGCGGACACCGCGTGGAAGATCGCGGCGAAACGTGTTGCGGCGAGCTCGGTTCCGATCGAACGCGCCGGTCTGGACGGTGAGTCGCTACCGTTTCCCGACGCCACCTTCGACACCGCGCTGTCCACCTTCACCCTGTGCACCATCCCCGATGTCGCCGCGGCACTCGCCGAGATCCGCCGGGTACTGCGACCCGGTGGCACGCTGCACTTCGTCGAACACGGGCTCGCGCTGGAGGAGTCGGTGCAGACCTGGCAGCACCGACTCGACCCGATCCAGCAGAAGATCGCGGGCGGCTGTCACCTCAACCGTGACATCGCGGGCCTGATCACCGGCGCGGGCTTCGAGATCACCGAACTCGACCGCTTCTACCAGCCGGGCGCCCCGAAAGCCTTCGCGGCGTTGTCCCTCGGTGTCGCCGGACGGCCCTGAGACCCGCACCGCCGATCACCACGATTCGACCAGCGGGGCGTCATGTTCGCGCCGCCGCCATTCGTCGGTGAGACGGCCCAGCCGGTGCGGTGCGGCGATGCTGCGCAGGCTCGCGATCTTGTCGTCGCGCAACTCGAGGATCGCGACGCCGAGGACTCGATCGTCGAGCGTGACGAGCACGGCCGGGCAGCCGTTGACCACGACGGCGTGGATCGAGGGTGAACCACCGGCGAGTCGGCGCTTGGCCTGCGTCGGTGTGAAACCCGCCCGCACCACGCTGGCGAGCCGCTGCGGGGTCGCGTAGCGGATCAGCTTGACGGCCAGCCCCCCGAAGCCGTCGGAGATCCCGGTCGCGTCGTCGGTCAGTAGCGCGATCAGCCGATCGGTGCGGCCCGAGGTGGCGGCATCGACGAACGCCTCGACGATGTGACGCGCGGCAGCACGGTCGAGGCGAGTGGCGTTGCGGGCGACGGTGATCCGCCCCCTGGCACGGTGGAGGTGTTGCTGGCTCGCCGAGACGGTGATGTCGAGGATCTCGGCGATCTCGGCGTGCCGGTACGCGAAGGCCTCGTGCAGCACGTACACGGCGCGTTCGGTGGGCGAGAGCCGTTCCATCAGGGTCAGCACCGCAAGGGTCACCGATTCGCGCTGCTCGACGGTGTCGGCGGGGCCCAGCATCGCGTCGCCGTCGAGAAGCGGTTCGGGCATCCAGGTGCCGACCGCGCGCTCGTGGCGCGCCTTCGCCGAACGGAGCCGGTCGAGCGCCAGATTGGTGACGATCTTGGTCAGCCACGCCTCCGGCACCTCGACGTACTCGCGGTCGGCGGCCTGCCACCGCAGGAACGCGTCCTGCACCGTGTCCTCGGCGTCGGCGGCCGAGCCGAGCAGGCGGTAGGCGATCGAGGCCAGCCGGTGACGGCTGGCCTCGAAGTGCGCCACGGTGGCAGTGTCCATGAGCACGACTCTAGGCGGCGATCGTGTCGGAGGAGTGCTCGTGGCCGGTCGCCAAACGGTACTTGTGCGTTGGCTTTCCGAGGTTCGGGCGGCTCAGGGTCCACGCGGACATCCCGAGGATCGACGACTTGACGCGGACGGCGGGCCGACCGAGCAGAGCCCACGACCTCGATCGCGCGTCACCGTCGACCAGCTGGAAGATCGCGTCCTTGCGGCCGAGGCTGATGTGGTTGCCCACGTAGGACAGCGTGGTCTTCGAGACCTTGCGCCCGGTGCGGTCACCGATGATCGCGGCCGTCGCCTGCATGCTGGTGAACCCCGCGGAAGCGCACGACATCGGCAGCGGTCGGCCGTTGTCTCCGATGACGAAGACACTGTCACCGGCCACGTAGACATCCGGGTGCGAGACCGAGCGCATCTGACGGTCGACGGTGATCTGGCCGTTGGGTTCCACCGCGAGGCCGCTGGCCGCGGCGATCGGGTGCACGGCGAAGCCCGCGGCCCACACGGTCGCATCGGCGACGAACGTGGTGCCGTCGGCGGCGATCGCGGCCGACGCCTCGACACGCTCGATGGTGGTGTGCTCGTGGATCGCGATTCCGAGCCGGTCGAAGGTGCGCAGCAGGTGGCGCCGGGCCCTGGGGCCCAACCAACCGCCGAGTTCACCGCGGGTGGCGAGGCTGACTCGAAGCCCCGGCCGGGATTCGGCGATCTCGGTGACGGCCTCGATCGCGGTCAGGTTGCCACCGACCACCAGCACATGACCGTGCTCGCCCAGCTCGTCCAAGCGTGCGCGCAGCCGCCGCGCCGCCGGCCGCGCGGCCACGTGGAAGGCGTGCTCGGCGCCGCCGACCACATCGTGATCGGCGGCGGTGCTGCCGAGCGCGTAGAGCAGGGTGTCGTATTCCAGCCGGTCGAGGCCATCGCCGTCGGCGACAGTGACAATCCGACGCTCGACATCGACGGCCTCGACCCGCGCCACCCGCAACCGGATGCCGGTGCCCGCGAAGATCTCCGCCAGCGGGCGGTGCCGCAGATCCTGCCCGGCCGCGAGCTGATGCAGGCGCAGCCGCTCCACGAAATCGGGTTCGGCGTTGACAACGGTGATCTCGAAGTCGTCGGAGTGGATTTGACGGGCCAGGTATCCGGCGGAGAACGCTCCGGCATATCCGGCCCCGAGGACGACGATACGGTGCTTCATGATTCGCTCCTGTCTGCTTCGCGTGCACCCTGAACGAGACAGCTCGCGATTTCCTGACAGGCCCGATATGTGATGTGGGTCACCTCTGTGGTTGCCCCGGGTCGATTCCGGACCGAATGTCAGCGGTTGGCGGTGGTGGTGGTGAGGAAGTCGGTGATGGCGGTGGCGACGGTGGTGGGTTGGTCGAGCATGGACAGGACGTAGGCGCCGTCTATTTCGACGAGGCGGGAGTGGGGGATGAGGGCGGCAAGGCGGGTGCCGTGGGATCGGGGCATGACTTTGCCTGCGCTGGACCACAGGATGAGGGTTTCGCCGGGGAAGTGTTGGAGGGCTTCGGTGTTGGCGACGAGTTCGCGTTTGTCGAAGCCCGAGCGGGTGTAGGCGAGGAGGTCGGCACGGATGCCGGGGTCGCGCAGGCCCGGTTCGGTCCAGGCGTGGACGAGGGCGTCGGGGAGGGGGAATTTGGCCATCCAGCCGAACATCAGAGGGCTGCGGCGGAGCCAGCCGATGCGCATCTGGCGCAGGGCCAGGGTGACGCCGCCGGGCAGGGCTGAAGCGAGGGTGGCGGTTTTGCCGGGGAGGCCGGGTGGGAAGTTGTCGAAGGCTTCGCTGGGGAAGATGATCAGCCGGCCGACGCGGTCGTCGAGGCCGTAGGCGGTGAGGAACAGGGCGCCGCCCCAGTCGGAGTGCACGAGGGTGACATCGTGCAGGTCCAGCGCGGTGAGGAAGTCGGCGACGAGCTGGTTGAGGCCGCGCAAGCTCAGGTCGGTGCCTGGGCGCAGCGGTTCGGGGTGTGCGCCCAGTGGCAGGTCGGGCAGGACGTAGCGGAAGCCGGTGGGCAGGTGGTCGATGACCGAGTCCCAGACGGTGTGGTTCATCAGCAGCCCGTGCAGCAGGACCACCGGGGGACCGTCACCGAGTTCGCGATAGTGGATCCGGCCCGCATCGAGTTCGACGGTCGGCATGACAATCCTCCCTTGCGCTCACGGTTAGAGCATTCACTCTAGTGCGTTTGCTCTAGTCTGGTGGGGTGAGCGAGCAGATGTCAACGAGTACCCGTGAGCGCCTGGTGAGCGCGGTCGCCGAACTGATGCGTGTACACGGGTACAGCGCGATCACCGTCAAACAGATCACCGCCGCCGCCGATGCGCCGATGGGGTCGCTCTACCACCACTTTCCGCAGGGCAAAGTGCAGATCGCGGCCGAGGCGCTGCGCGGCACCGGCGCGGTCTACATCCAGCTACTGCCCCTGCTGATGGACCCACACGAGGACCTGCGGGTGGCCGTGCCCGCCGCGTTCGATGACGCCGCGCGCACGCTCGAGGAGTCCGGGTGGATGAACATGTGCCCGGTCGGCACGGTCGCGGGCGAGATCGCCGACAGCGAACCGGCTTTGCGTGAGGTCGCCGCCGAGGTGGTGCGGGACTGGATCGACCGGGGCACAACATATTTCGCCGGCCGTGGGGTCGAGGAATCCGCGGCACGCGAGCTGATCGTGGCGATGCTGGCGGCGTTGGAAGGGGCTTTCATTCTCGGCCGCACACTGCGTTCGGCCGAACCGTTGCGTGCGGCAGGTCGGGCGATGGCGGCGCGAGTGGATATCGTGCTCGCCGAGCGCGAGGGCTCTGCCATCGATCGTTGATCACCTGACACGCCACGCGGCCGTGTCACGGGTCCTGTGACACGGCGGTGGTTGTGCGAGTGGATATTTCATCACGCGGCGGCGAGCGCTCCGGTGATCTTGCGGGTCATCTCGGCCATCGTCGGGTTGGGCTGGGTCTGATAGAGCTGGGCGGTGTCGATGGCGACGGCGATGGTGTTGCGGAAGTTCTCGGCCTCGACCGGGTCGTGCTCGCCGAGCAGGCTCATCGCCGCGGTGAGGGCGGGCAGCACCTGATCGGCGAGCTCGGCGACCGACGAGCCGCTCAGTGCGATGCGTCCGGATTTCTCGGCCAGCACATGGCCGACCAGACCGGTCGCCGACGACAGCGCGATGCTGCCGGTCGTGGCGATCTTGTGCGGCTTGCTGGTAGCCCCACCCGCGGCGGCGAGGAGGGAGACGGCGCCGTACGCGGCGGTCCGCAGGGTGGCCTTTTCCTGGGTGGTGAGGGTGACAGACATGGTGGTTCTCCTTGGGTTGTGTTGCGAGGGAAGAGGATCGGTGCTGGGTCAGCGGGTCGTGGCGGTGTCGGCCATGGTCTCGATCTCGCGCACGGCGTCGGCGACAGCGCGGAAGTCCTTGCGCAGGATCGCACCGTGGTTGCTGGCGACCTTGGCGCTGACGCGGATGTTCGGGTTGCGGACCAGTGCGTCGTCGAGGCCGGCGCGGATCTTCTCCTGCTCGTCGCCACGGCTGCCGAACGAGGTTCCCGAAGCGACCACGTACCGCACCGGGACGGTGATCGCGTCCAGCACCGGGCCCAGCGCGCTGACGCGGGAGAGTTTGCCGATCTCGATATTGCTCTCGGCCTGCTGCTGTGCGGTCAGCCGTGGTGCGAGGCCGGTCGGGCGAGCCAGCGGCAAGATCCAGCTCAGCCGCTTGAACAGCTTGCGGATCCGCAGCTCCATCGCCTCGTCGAGCCAGTCGTAGGGGAACGCGCCGTCGACGAGGACCGCGCCGAGGGCGCCGTCGGGATAACGGCTGGTCCAGTGCGCTCCGAGGACCGCGCCGTAGGACCAGCCGACCAGGATCGGCTTCTCGGTGATGCCCCTGGCCGCGAGGATGGCGTCGATGTCGCGCACGCAGGTGTCGAAGGAGTAGTCGGCCGACTTCTTCGACTTGCCGCGGGCCCGCTCGTCGAAAGTGATGTGGCGGTAGCCGGGGCCGAGCTCGGCGATGACCTTGCGCCAGTAGCCCTGGGTGGCGAACTGGCCGTTGAGGTAGACCACCGGGGTGCCGGTGCCGCCGGTGTCGGTGACGGCCAGTTCGGTGTCGTCGATCGACACCATGCCGGTCCATGCGGTGGTGGTCGGGCTGGTGGGGTTCGAGGAAGTCATTGCCATGTCCTTGCGTTGCGCTGTTCGGGCTTTACTGAATGATTAAGACAGTAGATTGCGTTCACTGTTCTGTCAACATCGGGTGTCACCCAAAAGTCGTGTTGGCGAGTATTTATGCAGAATCATTGCAATGAATATGACAGTGAATGCAAAGAAGAACCACGTTGCACGTTGCAATGAGATGAGGGTGAATGCATACTTGGTGCGGTACGGGTGACGAGCCGAGTACCTGTCGACAGAGAGGTGACCAGTAGCGATGCCCGGAGGCAGACTCGACGACGTGGACCGCAGGCACATTGCCGCGGGCCTGGCCGAAGGACTCGGATACGCCGAAATCGGGCGGCAGCTGGGTCGGCCCGCCTCGACCGTCATGCGCGAGGTGACCCGCAACGGCGGACCCGACGACTACCGACCCGAACGCGCACAGCAGGCCACCGAGCAGCGCGCGCGCCGACACAAACAGGCCAAGCCCCCAGCACCGCCGATCCCGGACAACGCGCACGGGCGCGACCCCGAGGCGGTAGCGGAGTTCACCGAATCGTTCACCGCCCTGCTCATCGAGCAGGGTCTGCCCAGGATGGAAGCCAGAGTGCTTGCCTGCCTGCAGATCACCGACTCGGGGGCGCTCACGGCCGCCGAACTGGTCGAACGACTGCGCGTGAGCCCCGCCTCCATCTCCAACGCGGTCGCCTTCCTCGAACAGCAGGGAATGCTGCGCCGCGAACTGGTCCCCGGCGCACGGCGCGAGCGCTACGTCATCGACGACGACATCTGGCTACGCAACCTTGTCGCCTCCGTGCAGATGCAGAACGCCCTGGCCGCGATCACCCGGCGCGGAGTCGAGATCCTCGGCCCCGACACTCCCGCGGGCGCACGCTTCGAACAATCCGCCGAATTCGTCGTCATCGTGGGCGCGGCGCTGCGGCAGGCGATGGAACAGTGGCGAGAGCGGTTGGCCGAGCGCAGCGCCTAACGAGGGCGATCGAGGACCACGCGGGCGACCAGCGCTCGGTGATCGGCGCCGGGCAGTTCGACGGTTTCGACGGTGGTGGCGTGCGCGTCGGCGACGAGGAAGTGGTCGATCCCCACGAAGGGGGGCACGCGTTTGTCGGTGGGGTAGGTGACCAGATGGCCCGCGCCCGCTTGTTCGGCGGCATCGGCGAAACGGCCCGATGCCATGGCGCGGAAGCGTGCGTGATCGTAGGTGGCATTGAAGTCGCCGCCGACGATCACCGGGCGATCGGTGGGGGACCGGCGCAGGATCTCGTGCAGGCGGGAGAGCTCGTCGGCCCAGACGCCGGTGTCGTAGACGGGCGGGACGGGGTGGAAGGCATAGACCGCCACCGGGCCGAGATCGGGGATGGTCGCGGTGGCCGAGATCTGGTTGAGGACATACCCGTCGTATTCGACGGTGTCGGACAACGGGTATCGGCTCCAGATGCCGGTACCGCTGGCCGTCTGGCCGGGGGCGAGATAGCGGTGGGGCAGGAGCTGGTCGAGGCCTGCGCGAGACAGGCTCTCGACGGCCGGGCGGGTGAGCTCGTTGACGGTGAGAATCGCGATGTCACGGGCCCGCACCTGGTCGACGAGCGCGCCCGGATCGGCACCGTCGAAGAGCAGATTGGCCTGCATCGCCATGACCGGATGTCCGTCACCACCGGTCTGCGCGACATACAGCGGCGCCTGCGTCGCGATACCCGCGCCCGCCACGACCACGGCCACCCCGGTCGCGATCCACTGCCGGGTCGCCGCGAAACCGACGGCACCGAGCACCGCACCGCCCATCAGATACGGTGCCCCCGAAGCCGCCAGGACGAGTAGTTCCAGCGTCGACCGGTTGAAATGCAATGCGACCCCCGCGGCCCCGGCCAGCGTCGCCGCCCCGGCCAGCAGGCGGACACCGCTCCGAACTACCTGCGCTCTCACCTCGCCAGCCAAGCACGCGCCGGCGATGTAGGCGAATTCGTCTTCGGATCCGGCGGAGTTCTGCTCACACCGAGTCTGTGGCGCCGAGCAGCGGCGCAACGGTCCCGAGCAGGGGAGGTGGCGCGTCGGGTGCGCGAATGGTGGTAGGAAAGGGGGCGTGTCGGCATCTGGCGAGAATTCTGGTTCGAACGGGCGGTCCCGCGCGGAGGACGAGGTGGTGGAGCTGGTCAGCAAACTGATCCAGTTCGACACCTCCAATACCGGCGAGCTGGCCACCACCAAGGGCGAACGGCAGTGCGCCGAGTGGGTGGCACAGCAATTGCACGAGGTCGGCTACGAGACCGAATACGTCGAGTCGGGTGCGCCGGGGCGCGGGAATGTGTTCGCGCGGTTGAAAGGCGCCGATTCGAGTCGCGGCGCGCTGATGATCCACGGGCACCTCGACGTGGTACCCGCCGAGGCCGCCGACTGGAGCGTGCACCCGTTCTCGGGTGCGGTCCGCGACGGCTACGTGTGGGGGCGCGGCGCCATCGACATGAAGGACATGGTCGGGATGACCCTGGCCCTGGCGCGCCAGTTCAAAGCCGAAGGCACAGTGCCGCCACGGGATCTGGTGTTCGCGTTCCTGGCCGACGAGGAGAACGGCGGCAAATGGGGCTCGCAGTGGCTGGTGGACAACCGGCCCGACCTGTTCGACGGTGTCACCGAGGCGGTCGGTGAGGTCGGCGGGTTCTCGCTGACCGTCCCGCGACCCGACGGCACCGAACGCAGGCTCTACCTGGTGGAGACCGCCGAGAAGGGCCTGGGCTGGATGCGGTTGCGCGCCAAGGCCCGCGCCGGGCACGGGTCGTTCCTGCACGAGGACAACGCGGTCACCATCCTCGCCGAAGCCGTCGCGCGCCTGGGCCGCCACACCTTCCCGGTGGTGCTCTCGGATTCGGTGGCCGAATTCCTCGCCGCGGTCAGCGAGGAGAGCGGGTTGGCCTTCGACCCGCACGGACCCGATATCGAAGGCCAGCTGGCCAAACTGGGCACCATCTCGCGCATCATCGGCGCCACCCTGCGCGATACCGCGAATCCGACGATGCTGCAGGCCGGATACAAAGCCAACGTCATCCCGCAGACCGCGGAAGCCGTGGTCGACTGCCGGGTGGTGCCGGGGCGGCAGGCGGCGTTCGAACGCGAGGTCGACGAACTGATCGGGCCCGATGTGGAGCGGGAATGGATCACCAAACTCGACTCCTACGAGACCACTTTCGACGGCCACCTCGTCGACGCCATGAACGACGCGGTGCTGGCCCACGACGCACAGGGGCGCACCGTGCCCTACATGCTCTCCGGCGGCACCGACGCGAAAGCGTTCGCTCGCTTGGGGATTCGCTGCTTCGGTTTCGCACCGTTGCAGCTGCCGCCGGAGCTGGACTTCACCGCCCTGTTCCACGGGGTGGACGAGCGGGTGCCGGTGCAGTCACTGGAATTCGGAACCCGCGTGCTGGAACACTTCCTTCTGCACAGCTGACCTCGACCCGAAAGGTCCTCCATTGAGTTACCACCCGTATGACGCGCTGCCCCAGGTGCCCTCGTTCACCGTCACCTCCGCCGACATCACCGACGGTCAGCCCTTGGCCAACGACCAGGTATCGGGGGTGTTCGGGTCGGGCGGCAAGGACATCTCACCGCAGCTGAGCTGGTCCGGATTCCCGGAAGAGACCCAGAGTTTCGCGGTGACGGTGTTCGATCCGGACGCGCCGACCGCCTCCGGGTTCTGGCACTGGGCCGTCGCCAACATTCCCGCCTCGGTGACCTCGCTCGACGTCGGCGCGGGCAGCGAGGGCGGGGTCTTGCCCGCCGGTGCGGTCACCCTGCGCAACGACGGTGGATTCCCCGGCTTCGTCGGTGCCTCCCCACCGAAAGGCCATGGCCCGCACCGGTATTTCGTGGTCGTGCACGCGGTCGATATCCCCGAACTCGAGATCGGACCGGACGCGACGCCCGCCTACCTCGGGTTCAACCTGTTCTTCCACACCCTGGCCAGGGCCACCCTGATCGGCACCTACGAACAGCACTGAGACACACAACAGCGGTGGCCCTGAGACTTCCAGGGCCACCGCTGTTTTCGCAATCACTTCACGTTGACGACATGCTCCGGCGGGGTCGCGGCGTAGAGCTCGGAGATGGTCTCGGCGTACTTGTTCGAGATCGGGGTCCGCTTGAGCGACATCTTCGGGGTCAGCTCGTCACCGCCGGGCTCCCACAGGTTCTCCACGATCACGAAACGCTTGATCTGCTCCACCCGGGAGAGCTTGCGGTTGCCCGCGAGCACCGCTTCCTTGACCTCGTCGACGATCTCCTGACGCCGGGCCAGTTCCGCGTGGGTGGCGTCGGTGGCACCGAAGTCCTTGGCGCGCAACGCCGCCACGTCGGGATCGAGCATGATCAGGGCGGTGATGTAGGCGCGGGCCTCGCCGATCGCGACGGCCTGGCCGATCATCGACGAGGCGGCCTTCATGGCGTTCTCGATATTGGAGGGGGCGATGTTCTTGCCCGCTTCGCTGATGATCAGTTCCTTCTTGCGATCCACGATGCGCAGATAGCCGTCGGCATCGAGGGTGCCGATATCGCCGGTGTGCAGCCAGCCGTCGTCGTCGATCGCCTCGGCGGTCCTGTCGGGCATATTGCGGTAGCCGGGGGTGATGATCGGGCCACGGATGAGGACCTCGCCGTCGGCGTCGAGACGCAACTCCACACCGTCCATTACGCGTCCGACCGAACCGGGGCGCGGCTTGTCGATCTCGGTGTAGGTGCCCACACCCGCGGTTTCCGACATCCCCCACACCTCGCTGACGGCGAAGCCGAGGCCGAGGAAGTACTCGAGGGTCTCCGGCGGCACCGGCGCGGCACCCGACGCCGCGACCTTCAGCTCGGCGAACCCGAGCGCCTCACGCAGCTTCGACAGCACGAGGGTGTCCGCGATCTTGTGCTGCACGCCGAGCAGCAGCGAGCTCTCACCGGCCAGGTTCGCCTTGGCCTGCGCGACACCGACCCCGATCGCCCAGTTGGCCAGCGCCTTCTTGACCGGGCTCGGCTCGACCGCGAGCTTGTTCTCGATACCGGCCTTGATCTTCTGCCACACCCGCGGCACACCGAAGAACACCGTCGGGCGGGCATCGGGCAGGGCGGCGGCGATCTCGCGCGGGTCGGTGACGGTGGTGATCTGGATGCCGGTGAGCAGGCTCATCGCGTGCGCGGAGATGCGGTCGGCGACGTGCGCGGCGGGCAGATACGACACGGCGCGGTCGTCGAAACCGACCGGCAGCGGACCCGAGACCAGGCCGACGACCTGGGCGATCACATTGCTCTGGGTGAGCTCGACGCCCTTGGACGGGCCGGTGGTGCCGGAGGTGTAGATCAAGGTGGCCAGATCGCCGGGCTGGACCGCCTGCCAGGCCGCGTCGAAGTCGAAGTCCGGTGCGGGATCGGATTCGAGCTGAGCCAGGGTCACGGTGCCCTCGGCGGTGCCGTCGACGATGACCGTGTGCTCCACCACGGCGCCCGAGGCACGGATCGTGTCGAGGAACGCCTGTTCGGTGATGACCACCTTGTTGCCCGCGTTGGCGAACACGTGCGCGATCTGTTCGGTGGAGCTGGTGTTGTACACCGAGAACGGGATAGCGCCCAGGTGCAGGGCGGCGGTGTCGATCAGGTTGAACTCGGGCCGGTTGGTGAGCATGATGCCGACCGCGTCACCGTGGCGGACTCCGAGTTTCGCCAACCCCGCGGCCAGTGCGCGCACCCTCGTCGCATACTCGGCCCAGGTGATCTCCTGGGTGCCACCGACCGTGCGCAAGGCGATCTGGTCGGGCCGCAACGCGGCGGTTTGCTGGAAGGCGGCGGGCACGGTGTGCACCGTGACCCCGGATGCGTGCGCGAAACCGATGTCTGTCATATCCCTGTTCCCATAGGCCGAGCTGGACGCCGAGCCAATGCGAGTGAAACTGTCTCGTTATCTCGAGACGAAGACGTCGGCAGTGGCGTGGCTCACTTATCGTAACCGGACATACGGGATTGCGAGGGGGGTTACCGGCGACTGCGCGGCCGCCACCACGACCGCACCCGGCCCGATCGCTCGTCGTCCGCGAGCGGATCGGCGGGGATGGTGTGCTGGCGGTGGCGCCGTTTGGCCTGCAGGTATTGCCTGCCGCGCGAGGATTGCAAGGCGATGGTGAGGGCGATGGGCTCGACGGTGATCCCGGCCTCGGTCAGTGCCAGGCACTTGTCGGGGTTGTTGGTGAGCAGCCGGACCCGGGTGAGTTCGAGGTCGCGCAGTGCGTGCGCGGCGGGTTCGTAGCGGCGGGTGTCGGCGTCGAGACCGAGGCGCCGGTAGCTGTCGAAGGTGTCGGCGCCGGACTGTTCGCTTTCCCGGTAGCCGCGGGCTTTCCAGATCAAGCCTGCCCCGCGGCCCTCCTGTTCGAGGTAGACGAGCACACCCGCGCCCTCGGCTTGGATGCGGTCCATCGACTCGGTGAGTTCCCCGCCGCAGTCGCAGTCATCGGAGCCGAGGCCCTCGCCGTAGAGGCAGCGCGAATGCATGCGTACCAGGCACCCGTCGCGGGGTTCGCCGAAAATGAACAGGTGCCCGCCGTCGTCGCGGTCGGGGATCTCGATGACCCGGATCGGCAGCTGCGTGCCACGGCGACCCAGTCGGTGTGCGGTGTCGGCACCGGCTCTCCCGGTCCTGGCACCGCCGAACGACAGTATGGTCAACGATCCTCCGTGCGTGAACAGGGCGGCGAGGCGCCGGTGCCGGACAGGCGCGAGCTGAATGTCGCGACCTTACCCCCGGATCAGACCGACGGCGCGTACAGACGCACGATGCGGTCGATCTCTTCGGTACTCGGCATCGACACCGCCACCGCGCCCAGATTCTGGGTCGGGATCATCGCCGCGGTGGCCCACACGAAATCGGTTGCGGTGAGCGGGGTTCGGGAGTTGACGAGCCGATAGGCCAGCGCGCCGGTGAAGGCGGCCGCGGCACCGACCGAGGCCTTGAGTACCTGCGGGAAATGGTCGATGACCGTCTCGATCGTGTCGGAGGCGACCACGCACCGGAAGTTCTCGACGGTGCACACGGTGCCGACGCCGAGGCCACGCAGCAGCCGGGCGATATCGGCGGCGGATTCGGCCGGTACGTCGGGCAGCAGCGCGTCGAGATCCGCGGCGGCGCCGACCAGGTAGTCGACCGCGCCGAGGTACCGGTAGAGGCTCTGCGGCACCGGCATACCCGGTGTCGGACACACGATGACGGGCGGTTTGGGTCGCATCTGCGACACCACCGACAGGACCTGCTCGATCACCGTCGGTGGTGGTTCGAAGCTCAGGATCACCACATCCGAGGCTTCCAGGGCGGCGCGCAGTTCGGGGCGGTGCAGGTCTTCGTCCTGGAGCTGGACGCGGTTGTCGCGGCAGCCGATGATGCGGCTCTCCCCGTTGGGTGTGATCACTACCGCGGTGACCAGCGACGTCGCGAACGGGACCACCTTGACCAGATCGAGGTGGACGCCTTCGGATTCGATGAATTCGAGGATGCGCCGACCGTATTCGTCGCCGCCTACGGCACACACCAGGTGCACACCGATGCCGAGGCGGGCCGCGGCGACCGCCCGGTTGAGTCCTTTGCCGCCGGGGTGCCCGGTGAAGCTGCCGCTGGAGGCGTTGTCGGCGTCGGGGAAGGTGTCGACTCGATAGAGATGATCGATGACGGCGTCCCCGAAAACCGTGACGACACCGCGTCGTGCGGGGACGGTGGCGGGCTGCGCGACCGACGGCCCGGACATCGGATAACCCGAATCGGTGGCGAGCAGACCGGCGAGCGCGGTGAACGCATGGTGCTCGGATACGGTGCGCAACCGTTTGACGGTGGGCACATCAGGAACGGGGTCGACGTCGAGCAGGGTGTGCAGGGCGACCCACTGTTCGGTCAAGGCCTCTCGACGTTCCCCGAGGTTATCCGCATAAAGGCGTTCGATATCGATACCGACGCCCTCGCGGTCCCGGAACAGGCCCAGCGACAGCGCCGCATCCACGATCAACCGGTCCGTCGGGGGCAGCCACTGCACGACCTCGCGCACCACGGGCAGAATCGACGCCTCGGCGGTGACCCCGTTGCGGCGGGCGTGTCGGCGCACCGACAGCAGCTCCAGCAGCGGCGCAGCGTCGATCTCGGTGTGGCGCAAGCGTTCTGCGCTCAGGCCCGCATACTTGCCCAACCTGGCCAGGATGCTGCGGATCGCGGCGACGCGGGCATCTTGGGGAACCATCGGCATGCTGCCTCCCGTCAACTTCTCGACGCCGGCGCGCACCGATCGGGGCGGACGCCGCACTGCGATCGCCACAATGCCGGGTTTGCCACGCCCGAAATCCGGCAATTACCTACTAACAATGGCAATTGACCAAGACAAATGGCAAATGCCACACTGGATTACGGGGAGGATGCCCCGCCAGACGCTCGGGGAGGGCGCAGCGCCCCGCCGGGGAAGGCAGGTCAGCGATGGTTATTCATGGCACCGACGACACGTTACGCAGCGACCGCACGCCGGAGTTCGCCGAACGAACCGACACCGGCGGCTGGCGATTGAGCTGGTTGCCCGAGTACACCCTCAGCCGTGAGCAGGCCTGGGCGGGCATGGAACTCGACGAACTCGTCAGCGATCTCGCTGCCGTCCACGACCGGCTCGCACACGCCGAGATCAGTGCCCGTGCCGACCTGCTCGGCATCATCTGGCAGCAGGCACTGATCAAGCTCGCCAAACGCATCGACGCCCGGCAGCGCGGCGACAACCCGGCGGCGGGGGAGTCGTTCCACGATCCACCGGCACAACTGTCGCGGCTACGCCCGGCGCGACCGACAAGCGAGGACCGGGCGCCCCAGGCGTACTACGGCTGAGACCTCAGACCGAGTGGGCGCGATGTTCGGCGCCGACCGCGTCGGACAGGCAGGCGTAGCCGTTCGCACGCAGGTTGGCAGCGATGCCGCGATGGATGCGGGTGGTCCAGAAGGGGCCGCCGTAGATGAAGCCGGTGTAGCCCTGCAGGAGGGTGGCGCCGGCGAGGATGCGAGCCCACGCCTGGTCGGGGGTTTCGATGCCGCCGACGGAGATCAGGACCACCCGGTCGCCGACGCGGGTGTAGAGACGGCGCAGCACTTCCAGGGACCGTTCGGCCACGGGGGCGCCGGACAGGCCGCCCGCGCCCATGGCTTCGACCTCGGGGGTCGGGGTGTCGAGCCCGTCGCGGCGGATGGTGGTGTTGGTGGCGACGATGCCTGCCAGACCCAGTTCGACAGCGAGGTCGGCCACGGCGTCGATGTCGTCGTCGGACAGGTCGGGGGCGATCTTCACCAGGACCGGCACCGAGACACTGTCGAGCACGGCCTGCAGGATCGGGCGCAGGGATTCGACGGCTTGCAGATCACGCAGACCGGGGGTGTTGGGGGAGGACACGTTGACCACGACGAAGTCCGCGAGCGGGCCGAGTAATCGGGCGCTGGTCGCGTAATCGCCTGCGGCGGCGTCGGGTTCGGTGACCTTGGTCTTGCCGATGTTCGCGCCGATCGGGACGGTGGGGTGCGCGCCGTGCAGGCGGGCGGCCGCGGCGGCGGCACCGTGATTGTTGAACCCCATCCGGTTGATCAGGGCGTGGTCGGCGGGCAGCCGGAACAGGCGCGGCGTGGGGTTGCCGGGCTGGGCGTGGGCGGTGACGGTACCGATCTCGGCGAAACCGAAACCGAGTGTGCCCCAGGCGTTCGCGCCGTCGGCGTTCTTGTCGAAACCGGCGGCGAGGCCCAGCGGTGCGGGGAAGTCGACACCGAACGCGGTGGTGGCCAGGATCGGGTCCTCGACCACGGTGAGCTTGCGGGCCAGCCAGCGGGTCGGCGGGAACCAGGTGGCGAAACGCAGGGCGGTGAACACCAGGTGATGCACCCGCTCCGGCGGGATCAAGAACATCAGGCGTAACAGGAGGGCGTACATGGTCGGCTCACAATCCGGGTTCGGGCACAGGCAGGACGGCGTTTTTGCGGCGGCGCAACAGCACCCGGCGACTGCCGTCGGTGTAGGCGCGCACCCGGGACAACTCCCAGCCACCGAATTCGGCCTGGATGGCCAGCCGCATCGAGGCGGTGACCCGGTTGACCTCCGGTGGCAGCCGCAGGGGCACGTATTCGTAGTCGTCGTTGCTGGTTTCCCAGCTCGGCGGTGTCACCGAGCGCGAACTGCGAGATCTGGGAGATTCGGCCATCACTGCCCTCTCTTCCGCTCGTCCGCGCCGATCCGCTGCAGGCCATCACCCACGGCCGAGGCCACGAACAGGTCGCCGGTGCGTTCGTCGACGGTCATCGAGTCGGGCTGGCGCAGCGTCGCGAGCCTGGCCACCTCGACACCGATGCCGGTCGACAGGTCGTAGCCGACGACCTCGTTGCTCTGCGTGCAACTCACCCAGACCAGCTCCGAACGCGGGTCGTAAGCGAGTGCGTAAGGCGACGATGATACCGGGAAACGCTGGCGCAGCACGAGCGGACCGGCCGAGTAGACGAGCAGTTCGCCACCGGCGGTGTCGGCGACGATGATGCGGCCGTGCGGGTCGGTGATGGCGTTGGTGGCGCCGTCACCCGCGCGCAGCATCAGGCCGAGCGCTTCCTCGCCCACGGCGACAACAGCGGTTTGCTTGCGATCGAGGACGGTGATGTTCTCGCCGGTCAACGCGATCGCGTCGGCGGAGACGAGGCCGGTGATCGTGCGGGTGACCGTGCCGTCGGCGTTCAGTTCGCGCAGGGTGCCGTCGGCCGTACCGACGACGAGCGTGCCGTCGGTGCGAGTTTGCGCGCTGTGCACGTCACCGTCGACGGGGATCTCGGCGAGCGTGCCGGTGGTCGCGTCGACCCGCAGTACCCGGTCGGTGGCGGCGACGAGCACTTCGCCAGGGGCGCCCTGGGCCAGCGACACGCCGGCGGCAGGCAGGCTGATCGTGCGCGGGGTGGCCGGTGCGGCGGGGTCGATCAGTGCGAGCGCGGTCCCGGCGGTGTCCAGGGCGGCGAGGCGGCCCGTCGAGCGTTCGGCGAGCAGGGCTTTCGTCGCGGCCGCCGGGAAAACCTGACCGGCCGGGTTCGCGGCGGTAGCGGGCGAGACGGCAGCGGTGGCCGGGGGCCTGGTCGGGACATCGGGACCGCCGTCTTCACCGCTGCACCCGGTCAGTACCACCAAAACCGCCGCGCCGACCAACGCAGAGGCGACCGAGCCACGAGGGCGCATGCACCGAACTCCTTCAATCCGCACGAGGTGACTCCGTTGATCACCATCTGACCATGATGACTCACCAGTAGCTTCGACCGGGTGCTCGCGTCGGAGGTGTCGGTGACGCACGTTACTGTTGACGCGTCGACAATTGATTGCCACACAGCGGCAGGAGATCCCCACGATGACCGACCGGACACCAGCGGGTTTCGGCATCGATGACATCTCCGTCGGACCGTTCGCCCACGGCTTCGGCACCACCGACGACGGCCGCCCCTTCGCCTTCCGCACCGACCGCGCCACCCTGACCGTGCAGATATATCGCGCCGACCTGGGCGATGCGGTACCGGGATCCGACGACGTGGTGGCCCAGGCGCACGCTCAGGTGACCGACATCGACCTCGGTGACGAACGCAGCGTCAGCGCCTTCGTACGCGATCTGCTCCCCGACGCCAACCCTGTTGCAAGGGCGGCGACCAGTGACATCTCCACAGTTCGCGCCATCCTGGGACGGATCAGTGCCGTCATTGATGGTATGTAGATGGTGATGTCTTCCACACTTTTCGCCAGGGCCGCTGCGGCCACCGCCTGCCTCACGGCCCTCGTCGCCCTCGCCGCGTGCGCGGGAACCGCCGACGAGGCCTCGGTCGACGCCGCACGGTCTTCGGCCAACGCCTCCCTCGCCTCCTCCGTCGCGATCTCGGCCAGCAAGGCCAATGTGCCGCTGCCGACCGCCCAGCAACTCGACGCGCAGATCAAGCGCGCGCTCGACCCGAGCCTGCCCGATGTCGAACGCACCGAACTGATCGAAGACGGCGCCGCGTTCTCCGACGCCATCCCCGACATGTACAAGGCGCTGCGCGACAACCCCCACGCGGTGTACGGCGTCGTCGACCCGGTGTTCGACAACCGCGACGGCACCCTCACCGCGACCATGCGCCTGGACAAGGACGGTTCGGGCGCCAACGTGCGTACCACCATCGTGCATTTCGTGCTGCTCGACGGGAAGTGGAAGATCTCGCGCACCGACCTGTGCGGCATCCTGCGCTCGGCCGACTACCGCACCGCCGCCTGCGGCTGAGATGCGCGAATCTCGATCCATGCGGTGGGGCAGGTTCGTCCACCGCCACCGATTCCTCGTGCTCGGCTTCTTCGTGCTGACCGTGCTGGTCTCGGGGTGGTTCGGTCGCGACCTGGCCGACCGCTACACCCAGGAGGGCTGGTTCGACGAGTCGAGCCAGTCGGTGGCGGCGTCCAAACTGGCCGACGAGACCTTCGGCCGCGACACCGACGGCGATCTGATCGTCATCTACACCGCCCCACCCGGCACGACCGTCGACGATCCCGCCGTGCGCGGTCCGGTGACGGCGGCGCTGGCCGACCTGCGCAAGCAGTACGGGGAGCGGATCCACAAGATCGACAGCTACTGGGACAGCCCGTTCTCGGCGAATGCCTCCGATCCGACCAAACAGCACGCGTTCGCCAGTATCGGGCTGGCAGGCGGCGGCGGGACCGCGACGGTCAACAACTATCTCGCGTTGAAACCGCACCTGGACGCCGGTGTGCCCGGCGGTGGACCGGGCGGGACCACGGTGCAGCTGGCGGGGCTGCAGCCGGTGGTCGAGGGCATCAATATCGGGATGCAGCACGACATCAAGCGCGCCGAGATCATCGCCTTGCCGATCGTGGCGATCCTGCTCTACTTCGTGTTCGGCGGGGTGATCGGCGCGCTGCTGCCGGTGCTGATCGGTGGACTCACTATCCTCGGCACCTCCGGGATCTTGCGGGTGCTCACCGCCCAGATCGAGGTCAACGTGTTCGCCAGTGCGGTGATGACGCTGGTCGCGCTCGGGTTGGCGATCGACTACGGACTGTTCACGGTGACCCGGTTCCGGGAGGAACTGGCCGCCGGACGCTCCGTCGAGGACGCGACCGCACGCACCGTCGCCACGGCGGGGCGCACCGTGCTGTTCTCGGCGGGGATCATCGCATTGAGCCTCGGTGCGCTGTTCATCTTCCCGAACGGGGTGCTGCGATCGGTGCCCTACGGCGGTATTTCCGCGGTGATGCTGGCGGCGCTGTTGTCGGTCACCGCACTGCCCGCCGCGTTGAGTATCGCCGGACACCGGATCGACTGGCTGGGCTGGAAACGTTTCTCGCGCAGCAAGACCGAAGCCCAGATCGATGCCGGGTTCTTCTCCCGGCTGGCACAGCGGGCGATGCGAAGGCCATGGGCGGTGGTCATCCCGATCGTGCTCGGTCTGCTGGCGCTGAGTATTCCGTTGCGCCACATCGAGTTCGGTGGCATCAGCGAGAAATATCTGGCCGCCGACAATCCGGCGCGGGTGGCCCAGGAAGACTTCGATCACCTGTTTCCCGGATTCCGCACCGAACCGTTGAAGCTGATCGTGGTCGGAGCGTCGCCGCAGGAGCTGAGCGATATCCGGTTCGAGGCCAATCAGGTTCCCGGGCTGACCGGGCGGTTCGAACCGGCGGCGCCGACCAAGGACAACGTCAATGTGCTCTCCGCCGGGCTCGGTGACAAACGCGACGCCGACCGGGTGATCGACGCGTTGCGTTCGCTGCCAGCGCCACCGGGCGTGCAGGTGATGGTCGCCGGTATCCCCGCGCTCGAACGCGACAGCATCAACGGGTTGATCGACGGGCTGCCGCTGCTGTTGGCGATTCTGATCGCGGCGGCGCTGGCGCTGATGATCGTGGCATTCCGGTCGGTGATCCTGGCGGTGAAGGCCGTCGCGATGAGTGCGCTCAGTTTGGTCTCGACCCTGGGCGTGCTGACCTGGATCTTCGTGGAAGGGCACGGGTCGGAGGCCTTCCAGTTCACGCCCGGACCATTGATGTTCGCGGTGGTGGCGTTGATCGTGACGGTGATCTTCGGATTGTCCACCGACTACGAGGTGTTCCTGCTGTCCCGGATCGCCGAGAAACGGGCCGCGGGTGCCGATGCCGCCGAGTCCATCCGTTACGGCGTGGCCCACACCGGCGGGGTGATCACCTCGGCGGCGGCGATTCTGATCGTGGTCACCGGGGCATTCGGGTTCTCGGATCTGGTGCTGATGAAATACATCGCCTACGGGATGATCGTGGCGCTGGTCATCGACGCCACGATTATCCGGATGGTGCTCACCCCGGCGCTGCTGAAGATCATCTGGAAGTAGCCGGGACACAGGGGTGGATGTGGCGTGGGCGAGACCGCGGGTGAATCCTTCGGATCTCGGATAGCTCTGGAGTTGCCAGGTGTGCGGGCCTATGATGAAACGGCTTGTTCAACTCGCTACTCGGGCTTCCCACGGCCCGATGGGAGCGCGGAAGGGAGCAAAATGGCCGCCGCCTCGGCGCCGACGCTCGTTCGCCGACTGAAACCCCGTGGAGATCAGCGATGGGCTCGTTTCTGCACTGTGGGTCGTCCCGGCAGCGAGCTAGGGGTTTGAAACGGATCGTTCCGATCTGTCCCCCGCCTGCAACGGCATCCTCGGCGCCGAACCGACGGCGCGAAAGATCGCGGCTGCAGAATTCCCCGTACTTGCCTCCTCGATCGGATCCCGGCGTGTAGGCAGCGGGCTGCACCGACTGCAGAAGGGCTCCGATGATTGTTTCCGAACGGGTTCCTCCTGAAGCGTTTCCGCTGTCGCCCGCGCAGCACGGGATCTGGATGGCGCAGCAGCTCACCCCCGACGTTCCCTTTGTCATTGCCCAATACGTGAAATTTCACGCAGAGCTGGAACTCGATCTGTTGCGGGGCGTCATCGCCGCGATCGGTCGCGAGTTCGAGACCGCCTGTGTGCGTCTGATCGAGGTCGATGGGCAACCGTTCCAGATCGTCGATCGAGGGCTCGACGTTCAGCCGCAGGTCCTGGACTTCCGCGACGAGGACGACCCGATGTCGGCCGCCGACGAGTGGCTGCACCGCGACACCGAACGTCCGATGGATCTGCTGGTCGATCGCCTGTGCGTGATCGCAATCCTGTACGTCGGCGACTCCGACTTCCTGTTCTATGTCAAAGCCCACCACATTGTGCTGGACGGCTATGGGGCGATGATCTTGATGAACAGGGGGGCGGAGCTGTACTCGGCCGCGCTCGCCGGCCGCGAGGACGATTACCGACCGTCGACGAGTCTGCGCGCCCTCTACGACAGGGATCAGCAGTACCGCGCCTCGCGTCGTTTCGCCGCCGATCGTGACTACTGGGCGCAGCGAACTCGCGATATGCCGGCCGCGAGCCTGAACGACGACGTTGCTCCGGCCGCTCGTTGCCTCACCGAGGTCGCCGCCCTGTCACAGACAACCACCGAACACCTGGCCGGATCCGTCGAGCACCTGCACACGAATCCGTCGGTGGTGGTGCTCGCGGCCCTCGCCTGCTACATCTCGCGCCAGTCGGGAAGCCACGAAGTGCTGGTCAACATTCCGGTGTCGGCTCGAACAACCGCACCGTTGAAGCGGGCGGGCGGCATGCTGGTCAATGTCGTCCCGCTTCGGATACGGATTCATCCCGACGACCTCCTCGGCGAGGTGATCGGGCGGATTCAGGTCGAACTGCTGGGAGCCCTACGCCATCAAGGCTGTGGGATCGAGGACATCCGACGCGCCACGGGTGACACCCTGTCACGATTTTCCGTGCCGCTGGTCAATGTGATGCTCGTCGACCTGGAACTGAGACTGGAGACGGTCACCGGCACTTTCCACCCACTGTCCCGCGGACCGGTCGGAGACCGCCTGATCAGCGTGTATCGCAGTGGTGAACCGACGAGGACCATGGTCGAGTTTCGTGCCAACCCGAATCGTTATCGAGACGATGAGGTGCGTGAGCAGTGCGCACTCATCGTGGAACTGCTCGACGAGTTGGTCACCGCGGATCCGGACACGCCGCTCCACCTCATTCACCGCGCGAGCGCGGAGCAGGCGGAACGCCGATACCGGGACACAGAGGTGCTGGACTACTGGACATCGGCGCTGGGCGGGCTGTCGGAACTGCCGGAACTGCCGACGGGCGCTTCCGGCCCGGGCATGGTGACGGGGGAGCGAACGTCGGTCGAGTTCGCGATCGACACCGAGTTGAACCGGGCCGTGGTCACGCTGGCCGCCGAACATCGTGTCGATTCGTTTGTCGTGCTGCACGCGGCGGTCGCGATGCTGGTCGCACGACTGGGCGGTGTCGATGATGTCGCGATCGGCACTCCGGTCCTTCGCACCGAACAGGCCGGGCCCGAGGACCCTGTCGTGGACATCCTCGTGCTGCGCACGCGTGTCGACGCGACGGCCACTGTCGCCGAACTGCTCGAACACATCGGCCGGGTCGACCGGGGTGCCTTCGCGCACGCCGATATGCCGTCGCACCAGCTGGCGGCGGCGCTGCGGCGCACCGGGCCGCACACCCCACTGTTTCGGGTGGTATTCGAGCATCATGCCGACGAGCGGCCACCCGCCGGCACGGACGACGCGGTCGCGGCGGCGCAGGACGACGACAGTTGCCTCGGCACAGCGGACCTGCAGTTCTGCGTGACCGAGCACTGGGATCGAGACGGCCGGGCCGCCGGCATGAGCGTAGAAGTGCGGTATCGGACCGATCTGTTCAACGACGAGATCATCCGGGGATTCGCGAATCGGTGGTTGCGGATCCTGGTGTCGGCGACGGCGGAGGTGTCCGTGCGGGTCGGCGACATCGATCTGCTCGACCCGGCCGAGCGACAGACCTTGGTACCGGTGCGTGGCGCGCCCGGGTTTCCCCCGCGGCTTCTGCCCGAGATCCTGGCAGCCGCGACATCCGTGGATCCGGCGGCCCCGGCGGTATCGTGCGGCGATCTCCGAATCTCCTACGGAATGCTCGACGAGCGGTCCGACCGGTTGGCACTGCTGCTGATCGGCCTCGGCGCGGGTCCGGAACGTTTCGTAGCGATCGGTATGCCGCGGTCGGTCGAATCGGTACTGGCGGTATGGGCGATAGCGAAGACGGGTGCGGCGTTCGTGCCGTTGGATACGACCTATCCCGCCGAGCGGATAGCAGTCATGCTCGACGATTGCGGTGCTGTGCTCGGACTGACGGTGGCGGCCGAGCGCGATCGGATGCCCGGGAGTATTCCGTGGCTAGTGCTCGACGATCCGCAGGTGGTGCACACGCCCGCGCGGCAGTCGAGCGCGGTGACCGATATGGACCGGACGGCCACCCTGCGGTGGGATCACCCGGCCTACCTGATCTACACCTCGGGGTCGACGGGAACGCCGAAGGCAGTGATGGTCACCCATCGGGGACTGGCGAATCTCGTTGCGCACGGGGCGACACTGGCCGATGCCGGGGACCGGGTGTGGCACGGCGCCTCGCTGAGTTTCGATCTGGCCGTGTTCGAGCTGTTCGTCGCGTTCGGTGCCGGGGCTGAGCTGGTGATCGCGCCGCCCGGGGCGTACGGCGGCGCCGAACTCGCCCGGCTGCTCGCCGCCGAGCGAATCACCCACTGGTGCACCACGCCTGCTGTCCTTGCCACCCTCGATCCGACGGACCTGGACAACCTCGCCTTCGTGAGCGTCGGGGGCGAGGTATGCCCGCCGAGTCTGGTGCAACGGTGGGCGCCGGGTCGGCGCATGGTCAACGGGTACGGGCCCAGCGAGACGGCAGTGCAGGCGACGACCGTCGACCTGCAGTCCGGCGACGACGTGACACTGGGCAGTCCCGGACGTGGATTCCAGGCCGTGGTGCTCGACGCACGCCTGCATGCGGTGCCCGTCGGAGTCGTGGGCGAGCTCTACCTGTCGGGTCCGGCTCTCGCTCGTGGGTATCACCGTCGGTTCGGGACGACCGCGGAGCGGTTCGTGGCGGATCCGTTCGGTGCCGCGGGACAGCGAATGTATCGAACCGGCGATCTGATGCGGTGGACAACCGCGGCGAGCGCCGACGGGACTTCGGTGCCGCGGCTCGCGTATGTCGGGCGGGCCGATCTTCAGGTGAAGCTGCGGGGCAGGCGGATCGAGCTCGGTGAGGTGGAGGCGGCGTTGCTGCGGCACGAGCGGGTGGCGCAGGCGGTGGCCGAAGTCCGTGTCGATGGCGGAATCGAACATCTCGTCGGCTACGTGGTGCCCGAGGCGGGCGAGAGCCTCGACGGGCCGGAGGTACTGGCCTCGGTGGCGTCGGTGCTGCCCGGCCACATGGTGCCCGCGGTGGTGATGGTGCTGGCGGTGATGCCGATCACCGGCAACGGCAAGATCGACCGGAATGCGTTGCCGAAGCCGGAGTTCCGGGCCGCGGTGTACCGGCCGCCGCGCACGAGCGTGGAACGAGCAATGGTCGGCGTATTCGCCGAGGTACTCGGCCTCGCGCCGGATCGGGTCGGCCTCGACGACGGCTTCTTCGATCTCGGTGGCGACTCACTGCTGGCGACGGGGCTCGTCGCCCGGATCCGCTCGGCGCTCGGGGCCGAGGTGCCGATCAGGACGATCTTCGAGGCGCCGACGGTCGCCGAACTGGTACCGCGGCTCGCGGCGAGCGGCGTGGCGCGCCCCGCGCTGGTCCCGCAGCAGCGACCGGCGCGGATTCCCTTGTCCTACGCGCAGAATCGCCTGTGGTTCATCCATCGATACGAGGGTCCGTCCGCGACGTACAACATCCCGATGGCGGCGCGTCTGCGCGGAGATGTGGACGTCGCGGCTATGGCCGCGGCTTTCGCCGATGTGGTCGCCCGCCACGAAAGTCTGCGCACGGTGTTCGAGGAGGACGACGGAGTTCCGTTCCAGCGGATCCTGCCTGCCGACACCGTGTCGTTGTCGTTGTCGATGACAACGGTGACACCCGAACGGATCGCCGAAGCGATAGCGACGGAGGCCGGGTACCGGTTCGATCTGTCGGCCGAGATCCCGGTTCGTGCGGCGCTGCTGCGACAAGCTCCCGACGAACACGTCCTGGTCCTGGTGCTCCATCACATCGCCGGAGACGGTGCCTCGATGGTCCCGCTGGTGCGCGACGTCATGACCGCGTACAGCGCCAGGGCGGCGAGTCAGGAGCCGAGCTGGGACCCGTTGCCGGTGCAATACGCCGACTACACGCTGTGGCAGCGGACGCTGCTCGGTGCGGAGAACGATCCGGGCAGCCTGGTGTCGCGCCAATTCGATTATTGGCGAGCCGAATTGGCGGACGCGCCACAACAGCTCCGGTTGCCGACCGATCGGCCACGGCCGCCGATCCAGTCCTTCCGTGGCGGGCTGGTCGAGTTCACCATCGACGAGTGGCTGCGTGCGGCGGTCGACGATCTCGCCCGATCGCGCGGAGCGACGGCATCGATGGTGGTGCAGTCGGCGCTCGCGGTGCTCCTGCACAAGCTCGGCGCCGGAAGCGACATCACCATCGGCGGTCCGGTAGCAGGTCGCACCGACGAGGCGCTGACCGACCTGATCGGCTTCTTCGTCAACTCCTGGGTGCTGCGCGTCGATCTCTCCGGGATCGGCGAGTTCACCGACGTTCTCGACCAGGTCAGGGCGAAAGCGCTGGCGGCCTACGAGCATCAGGATGCTCCGTTCGAACGGCTCGTCGAGTTGCTCAACCCGGTGCGATCCACCGCCCATCACGCGCTGTTCCAGGTCGCGATGGCATGGCAGAACCTCCCGGTTCCGGTGCTGGACTATCCCGGTTTGCAGGTGACGGTGGAGCCGGTGACGGCGGAGGTGGCACGCGTCGACCTGTTCTTCAGCCTGTCCGACCGCTCGGCGATGCCCGGCTCGCCCGGTGGAGTGCGGGGAACGATCGAGTACGCCAGCGACCTGTTCGATCGCACGACCGTCGAGCACATCGCGGCTCGCTTCGTACGGGTCCTCACCGAGATGGTGACTCATCCGCACGGTCGGTTCGAGCTGGTGGATCTGCTCGATCCGAGTGAGCGCGCCGGGGTGCTGCGGAAGTGGAACGGCACCACGGTCGCCGTCCCGGACACCACTGTGCCGATGCTGTTCGCCGAACAAGCGTCGGCAACTCCCGATGCGGTGGCGCTGTCGTTCGGTACCGAACACTGGACGTACCGCGAGCTCGCCGTCCGCGCGAACCGGTTGGCCCACCGGTTGATCGCCCAGGGTGTGGGTCCGGAGTCGGTCGTGGCGATTGTGCTGGACAGGTCGGCGACACTGATCGTGGCGATGCTGGCGGTGTCGACCGCAGGCGCAGCGTACCTGCCGATCGACCCCAGCTATCCCAGCGAGCGCACCGCATTCATCCTCGAGGACGCCGCCGTGCACCTGATGGTGAGCGAGTCGGGCATCGCGCGGCAACTGCCTTCTCCTGCCTGCCCCGTACTGCTGCTGGACACGGGCGTGGCCTCGGTCGACGACCAGGTTGCGGGGGAAGGTTCGGTGACCGATGCCGACCGGAGCAGGCCCCTGCTGCCCGAACACCCGGCGTATCTCATCTACACCTCGGGTTCGTCCGGTGTTCCCAAGGGTGTGGTGATCACCCACCGAAACCTGGTCCACCTGGTCGCCCACGGCTGGCCGACGACCCCGACCCGGCGGCGGTTGACGGCGTCGTCGCCGGGGTTCGACGCATCCGTGCACGAGATCTGGCCGACACTGCTCAACGGCATCGAACTCGTCCTCGCTCCGCCCGGAACCCCGGATCCGGCTCGAATCGCGCAGACGGTGCTCGACCACGGCGTCACATCGATGTTCGTGTCCACTCCGATGTTTCACCTGCTGACCGATCCGGCCATCGCGCCGGACCGACTGTGGGAGCAGGTCGACCTTGTCATCACCGCCGGTGAGGCGCTGTCCCCGGTGGCCGTCGACCGCTTCCGTAGCGCGTATCCACACATCCTGGTGGTCAACGGCTACGGCCCTACCGAGACTACGGTCTGCACCACCCTGTACGCCGTTCCCGGCACCGACGACGCAGCCCTGACCGGGGTGCCCATCGGGACGCCCATCGAGGGTGTACGGGTGTACGTCCTCGATGCGGGCCTGCAACCGGTACCACTCGGAGTACCCGGAGAGCTCTATATCGCCGGGGCCGGTGTCGGACGCGGCTACCACGGCCGACCGGCACTGACAGCCGACCGGTTCGTCGCGTGTCCGTTCGGGGAGGCCGGGAGGCGAATGTACCGGTCGGGAGACCTCGTCACCTGGATGCCCTGCGAGCGCACCGAGGCCGGGGAGGTCACGGCAGCGCAACTCGGCTTCCTCGGCCGCGTCGATGCGCAGGTCAAGATCCGGGGATTCCGGGTCGAGCCAGGAGAGATCGAGGCGGCTCTGACGTCGCATCCCGCGGTCGCCCAGGCGACGGTGATCGCGCGCCGGACCCCAGGAGACACCGCGAGAAGGCAACTGATCGGGTACGTCGTGCTCGACCGCGAGCTGACCATGCGTGCGGACACCGATCGAGAATCAGAAGTGGTCGAGAGCTGGCAGACGCTGTACGACGACGCGTACTCGGCCACGCAGGTCACCGACCCCACACCGGCAGGGGTTGCGCTCGCGGCGGACTTCAGCGGCTGGAACGCCAGCGACACCGGCGAACCGCTGCCGCTCGACGAGATGGTGCAGTGGCGGGACGCGACCGTGCGGTCGATCCGCCGGCTGCAGCCGCACCGGCTGCTCGAAATCGGTGTGGGCTCCGGGCTGCTGCTCGCCGAACTGGCCCCGGAATGCGACGAATACTGGGCGACCGATTTCGCCGCACCGACGATCGCCT
The DNA here is from genome assembly GCF_042719655.1 of Nocardia sp. NPDC058518. NCBI lineage: Bacteria > Bacillati > Actinomycetota > Actinomycetes > Mycobacteriales > Nocardiaceae > Nocardia > Nocardia sp. NPDC058518. The sequence continues at coordinate 136,752 of NZ_JBHXNJ010000001.1, read as the reverse complement.
CCCTCCGTACCAAGGTCGCCGAACAACCGTGGGCGGAGCACGTGCGGCTGCGCATCCAACCCGCGCACGTGACCGACGGGATCCCCGAAAGCCACTTCGACACCATCGTGCTCAACTCGGTGGTGCAGTACTTCCCCGACGCCGCCTACCTGCTCGACGTACTCGGCAAGGCCCTGCGACTGCTCGCGCCCGGCGGGGCGCTGTACATCGGCGACGTCCGGAACCTGAATCTGCTGCCGCAGTTCACCGCTGGGGTCGAGCTCGCGCGGGCCGACAAGACCGACACCGCCGCGATCGTGCGCGAGCGGGTACGCCGCGCCCAGCTCGCCGAGCGGGAACTGCTGCTCGCCCCCGAGTTCTTCGTCGCCCTGCCGCAGCACCTCACCGGCCTCACCGGAGTCGACATCCAGCTCGGCCGGATGGCAGCGGTCAACGAACTCGGTCGCTACCGCTACCAGGTGGTCCTGCACACGGCTCCGGTCCGCTCGCTCGCCGCGGCACCGACACAACCATGGACCAGGTGGGGGACCGCCGCGGCCCTGGGCGAGCACCTCCGGGCAGCCGGACCGGACATGATGCGTGTCACCGGAATACCGCGCGCCGGGCTGGGACAAGCGGTCACGCTGGCCACCGCACTCGATGACGCCCCCGACGTGATGACGGTACGGAATCTGCTCGACGCGGCCCGCGCCGGAGACGGGTCGGCGCCGCACGACGCCGACCGCGTCGGATCGGCGTTCGGATATTCGGCCGCGGTCACCTGGTCGTGCACACCGGGCTCGATGGACATCGTCTTCCTCAAGGAACCCGGTGATCATGGTCGTAGCGCCCTGACCGACGTGTACCTGCCCGCCCAGCCGATCGGCGCACTCGCCCGCTACGCCAACGACCCCGGTGCCGGCGCACGTCTCGAGGAGATCCGCCGTTTCGCGGACGAGCGTCTGCCCGACTTCATGGTCCCCGCTGCGATTGTGCACATGGCAGCTCTTCCCCTGACGGCACACGGGAAAGTGGATCACCGGGCACTGCCCGCGCCGGAGTTCGCGGTCCAGAGCACGGGCTACCGAGCGCCGTCCACGCCGGCCGAGGAAACACTGGCCGGGATCTTCGGCGAGGTCCTCGGACTCGGAAACGTCGGAGTGCACGATTCGTTCTTCGCGCTCGGCGGGGACTCGATCATGTCGATTCAGGTGGTCTCCCGGGCCAAATCGGCGGGATTGGTGCTCTCGCCGCGAGAGGTGTTCGAGCACAAGACCGTTGCGGCGCTGGCCGCCGTTGCCGCGTCCGTCGCGGCGAGGCCGGGGCCGCTCGAAGAACTGCCCGGCGGTGGCATCGGCGACATCACCGCACTCCCCATCTGGCGATGGCTGCTCGAGCACGGCGGTCGCTTCGACCGATTCTCCCAGTCGGTGCTGCTGAACCTGCCGGACGGGGCTGACGAGAACAATCTGGTGCCCGCACTACAAGCCGTGGTGGATCGACACGACATGCTTCGCGCCCTGCTGCCCACCCCGTCGGGTCCGGGATCCGGCGGGTGCCTGCGAGCACGGCCGGTCGGGGCGGTGGATGCCGCCGAGTTGCTCCGGCGGATACCAGTCGAGTCCGTGACCGGACCGGACTTCGTCACCACGGCCAGGGCCGCTCTCGATGCCGCTGCGGGCCGACTCGACCCCGCCTCCGGGATCGTGCTGCAGGCGGTGTGGTTCGACGCGGGCACCTCCGGCCGAATGCTGTTGGTCGCCCATCATTTGGTGATCGACGGTGTGTCGTGGCGCATCCTGGTGCCGGATCTCGCGACCGCATGGGGACGGATCATCGCCGGACTCGATCCCGAACTCGAACCAGTCGGCACGTCGATGCGCCGGTGGGCACACGGATTGCGCGAGGAAGCCGACATCGACTCCCGGCGCGACGAACTGGCGCTGTGGCAGCAGATCCTCTCGGTCGACGAACCGCCGGTGGGATCGCGGCCCCTCGATCCGGCGACGGACACCGGCGCCACCATCGACACGATCACTGTCGACATTCCGACCCGCACCACCGCGACCCTCCTGACCACACTGCCCGACACCGTCCATGCGGGAGTGGACAGCGGTCTGCTCACCGCTCTCGGGCTGGCGGTCAGCACGTGGCGACGGGGCAGAGGCAACGACACCGACCAGGTGCTGATCGGGCTCGAAGGCCACGGTCGAGAAGAACAGGTGATGCCCGGCGCCGACCTGTCCCGCACCGTTGGCTGGTTCACCAGCATGTACCCGTTGCGAGTTGACCTGTCCGGAATAGACGCGGACGAAGTGCTCGCTACCGGCGCGCGGACAGGAACGGCGATCGCGGCGGTCAAGGCGGTCAAGGAACAACTGCTCGCCGTGCCGGACCACGGGATCGGATTCGGCGTGCTGCGCTATCTGCACGACGAGTTCGGGCCGGTGCTCGCCGCCCGCCCCGATCCGCAGATCATCTTCAACTATCTCGGCCGGATCACCGCCACACCGCCCGGTCTCGCGCGCGAGACCGGATGGCTACCGGTCACCGACGTCGACCTCGGTGGCGGTATCGACCCGGACCAACCCGCGACCGCGGCGGTGGCCGTCAATGCCGTCGTCATCGACACCGACGCCGGGCCGGTGCTGCGCACCTCGTTCGCGTTTCCGACGGGCGTGCTGACCGCCGCCGAGGTCACCGATCTGGCGGACCGATGGCAGCAAGCTCTGACCGCAGTCGCCGTCGGCGCCACCGAGCCCGGCGCGGGCGGACACACCCCGTCGGACCTGCCTTTGGTGTCGCTGACACAGCGGGCGATCGAGGAGCTGGAACATCGGTATCCGGGACTCGAGGACATCTGGCCGTTGACGCCGCTGCAGAGCGGTCTGTTGTTCCATACGTTGCAGGCCGACTCGATCGATGCCTACCTGGTACAGATCACCTTGCATCTGGAGGGCAGGGTCGATGCGCGGCGGCTGCGGCGCGCGGCCGAGGCCGTGTCGCAGCGGTACCCGAACCTGCGCGCCGCCTTCGCGGTGCACGACGGCAATCCCGTGCAGGTCGTCTCACACGGGATCGAATTCCCGCTCCGTGAGGTCGATCTGACGGGCGGCGAGACCACCACCCGCGCAGCCGATGTGGATCGGATCCTGACCGAGGATCTGGCCGTTCGTTTCGACTCCACCAGCGCGCCACTGCTGCGGCTGACCCTGATCCGGCTGACAGACAACGAATTCCGGCTGGTGTTCACCAATCACCACATCCTGCTCGACGGCTGGTCGGCGCCGCTACTGCTGAAGGAGATGCTCGTTCTCTACGCGGGCGACGGCGACGCGTCGGTGCTGCCGCGGCCCCCCGCCTACCGGGACTATCTGAGCTGGCTCGCCCGACAGGACGCCGACGCCGCGCGCACGGCGTGGTCGCGCTACCTCGCCGGGATCGACCGCCCGACCCTGCTGGCCCCGGCTCGGCTCGGCGCGCCGGTGGGCGCCGTCTCCGAGGACACCTCGGTGACCCTCGACGAAGACCGGAGCCGAGGACTCGAGACCTTTGCCCATGCACACTCCTTGACCCTGAACCTGCTCGTTCAGGTCGCCTGGGGCATCGTGCTCGGCACACTGACCTCGCGGCGCGATGCGGTGTTCGGTGGCGCCGTCTCCGGTCGGCAGGCACCGGTTCCCGGTATCGAGGAGATGGTCGGCCTGTTCGTCAACACCGTGCCGGTGCGAGTCACCCTCGACCCGAACAAGACCCTCACCGAGTTGCTCGACGCGGTCCGCACCGACCAGGCGGAGCTACTGGACTACCACTACCTCGGACTGGGCGACATCCAGCAGGCCGTAGGTCCGGGCGCCGTCTTCGACACGTTGACGGTGTTCGAGTCGTATCCGGTGGACCGGGCCGCGCTGAGCCGCGCCACCGACATCGCCGGCATGCGCGTGACCGACGTGAGCGGCAAAGACTCCGGTCACTATCCCCTGACCCTGATCGCGCACATGGACACTCGGTTGCACCTGCGGGCCAGCTACCGACCCGACCTGTACGCCCGGGCCGACGCCGAGCAGGCACTGACCCGGGTGGTCCGAGTGCTCGACGCTCTCGTCGACGAACCCGAGATGCTGCTCGGACGGCTGAATCTGCTCGATGAGAACGAACACCGAAACCTGGCTCCGGTCACCGATTCCACCGCGGTTCCAGTGCCCGAGGCGACCTGGACCGCGATGTTCGCCGACCAGGTGGCCCGCCATCGGCGAGAGGTCGCGGTCGGAAACGGCAAACAACTGACCTACGCGGAGTTCGGCGCCCGGATCAATCGGCTGGCGCGATGGTTGATCTCCCGAGGTGTGGGTCCCGACGTCCACGTGGCCGTGGCGATGCGCCGATCCACCGACCAACTGGTGGCGATGCTCGCGATCGTCGAGGCCGGCGGCGCCTACGTACCGATCGACGCTGATCTCCCACCGGCACGTACCCAGCACATTCTCGACATCGTTCAGCCGGTGTGTGTGCTGACCTCGACGGGCACCGGGTTCGCGGGAACCGACTCGGGTGTGTGCATCGACGAGCTCGACACCTCGGGCTCGGATGCCTCCCCGCTCACCGACGCGGACCGGCTCGCACCGGTCCGGCCCGACAACATCGCTTACGTGATCTTCACGTCGGGTTCGACGGGCGTGCCCAAGGGCGTGACGGTCACGCACCGGGGACTGGCACATCTGGCGGCACGGTTATCCGGTGTGGCGGACAACCGTTCGCGCGTCCTGCACGTGATCTCACCGAGTTTCGACCCGTCGCTACTGGAGTTCTTCACCGCCTTCGGCGCGGGAGCGCGACTGGTGGTGGCGCCACCCACGGTGAACGCAGGCCCCGAACTCGAGACTCTTCTCCTGACCGAGCAGATCACCCACCTGTTCACCACCCCCGCGGTGCTGGCCACCCTCGATCCGATCAGGCTGCCCGCTCTGGAATTCGTGAGCGTCGGCGGTGAGAGCTGTCCGTCGGCGCTCGTCGAGCGGTGGGCGAGCGGCAGGCGCATGGTCAACGGGTATGGGCCGACCGAGATCACGGTGACGTCGAACATCCGCGATCCGTTGGCGGCGGGCGATCCGATCACGATCGGTGCCCCGCTGCCGGGATTCGCCGAGGTGCTCCTCGATGAACGACTGCAACCGGTACCGGTCGGGGTGGTCGGCGAACTGTACGTCGCAGGTCCGGGAGTGGCCCGCGGATATCACCGGCAACCGGGGATGTCCGCGCACCGGTTCGTGGCCGATCCCTTCGGGGCACCGGGCAGGCGGATGTACCGGACCGGAGATCTGATGCGGTGGACCGACGGAACCGGCCGACTCGAACTCGACTATGTCGGGCGGGCCGACTTCCAGGTCAAGGTGCGCGGGTTGCGCATCGAGTTGGCGGAGGTGGAGGCGACGCTGTTGCGCCATCCCGCGGTCGCCCAGACGGTGGCGGTGGTCCGCGACGACGGCGGCGGCGATCGGCTGGTGGCCTACCTGGTCCCATCCGAACACGGCCACGTCGACACGGCCGAGGTGCTGCGATCGTTGGCCTCGGTGCTGCCGTCGTACATGGTGCCGACAACACTGACGGTGCTCCCCGCGATGCCGGTGACCTCGACCGGGAAGGTCGATCGCACGGCGCTACCGGTTCCGGAGGTCGCCCGGACGCAGTACCGGGCTCCGCGAACCGACACCGAGCGGACCGTCGCGGAGGCCTTCGCCGAGGTGCTCGATCTCGACCGGGTCGGATGTGACGACAACTTCTTCGATCTCGGCGGCAACTCGCTCAGCGTCATCCGCGTGGCATCCATCCTGCAGGCCGCGCTGTCGCGGGACGTCGCGCTGCCACTGATCTTCCTCGATCCCACTCCCGCGGACCTGGCGCGCCGACTGGATGCCGGGTCCGGCGCGACGACGTCGATGCCCGAGGCACTCGACGTGCTGATCCCACTGCGCGCGGAAGGTAGCCGGACACCGCTGTTCTGTGTACATCCGGCGATCGGCATCTCCTGGGTGTATGCCGGTCTGCTGCAGTACCTTCCGGACCGGCCCGTGTACGGCCTGCAGTCGCCGACGCTGTCCGGCGGTCCGACCTACGCGTCTGCGCGCGAGCTCGCCCGCCACTACGTCGACGAACTCCGAGCCGTTCGTCCGCACGGCCCCTACCAACTGCTCGGCTGGTCACAGGGCGGCCTGATCGCGCACCACATGGCGGTTGCGCTTCGCAACGCGGGAGAGACCGTCGGCCTGGTCGTTCTGGACTACTACCCGATCCAGCGCAGCAGCAGGGACCTCACCCTCGCGGAGATGCTCGCGAGCCTGGGAATCGACCCCGGTGACGACACGCAGACAACACTGTCCGCCGAAGCCGCAGTCGCGCAGGTGAATCGCTCGTTCGGTCACGAAACCGGGCTCACAGCATTCGAACTCGAACGTATCCTGGCAGCGTATGCCGAGGTACACCGCAGCGCAGGCGCGGAACTCGAGCTGGACATCTTCGACGGCGACATGCTGTTCTTCGCCGCAGCGGACTCACTGGCCGAGTCCGCTGAGGTGAGCCCGAAGTTGTGGCGGAAAGCCGTCGCGGGGACGATCTTCGAACACACCGTCGAGGGAGATCACCTGCAGATGATGACTCCGGAATCGACCTCGATCATCGGTCCGCTGCTGGCAGACCATCTCGAGCGCGGAGATGACCCGCGACGGCGATGCTGAAGATCATCCGGAATCAGCCGCCTCAGAACTGCTGATTGCCGTAATCGCGGAACCAGGCCACGATCTGGTCGTGCTCGGTGGTTCTGGCCAGCGCCAGCAGGAGTAGCAGACGTGCCTTCTTCGGCGCGAGGTCGCCGCCGCTGACGACGCCCATCTTCGGGTCGACGGTGATCGCGCCGGAACCGTAGGCGTTGGCGGCGACCAGGGCGACACCCTTGGTCGCCAGCGCGGCGCTCGCCTGTTTCGGCGAGGGAGTGCCCGCGAACACGATGCCCTTGGCGCCCGCGGCGACGGCCGCGGTGATGGACTCGGCGGGGGCGTCGAGGTAGCTGTGGGCGATGTCGACGCGCGGGAGGGTGTCGCGGTTGATCGCGCTCAGATCGAACGGGGTCATCCAGCGGGCGGGGTCGTCGCAGCGCTGGACGCGGGCGGGCGCGCGTTGCAGTCTGATGCCCGCCCCGTCGATGGTGCCGAGGTCGCCGTATTCGCGGGTGGTGAAGGTGTGCACGCGGGTCGAGTCGGTTTTGGTGGCGTCGCGGGCGGGCAGGATCTGGTCGTTGAGGGCGATGACCGTGCCGAAACAGGTGGTCCGGTTGCTCGCCGCGAGGCGGATCGCGTTGTACAGGTTGACCGGTCCGTCACTGCCGATCGCGGTCCACGGTCGCATCGCACCGGTCACGACCACCGGTTTCGTGCTGCGTACGGTGAGGTCGAGGAAGTAGCTCAGCTCCTCCATGGTGGCCGAACCGGTGCTGACCACGACCGAATCATGGTCGTGGAGACGGCGTTCGACCAGTTGCGCCAGATCGTAGAGGTCGGTGACGGTGTAGTCGCCGGATCCCTTCTGCCCGAAGTCCTCGGTCGACAAGGCGGCGATCTCACCGATTTCGGGGCGAAGGGAGTCGACGAGTTCGGCGATCGGCCGCGTGCCCGGCCGATAGGTTTCGAGGTCGGTGCGCCGGTCGGAGGTTCCCGCGATGGTGCCACCGAGGCCGATCACCGCCACCCGCGGCGCCGTTCCCGCCGGTGCGGAATCCGCTGAGCTGACACCGATTCCGGCACTGGCGACTGTTCCGGCGAGAGCGATCGTGGCGGCGATTTTCGCGACTGTGGGCATGCGACTGACGCTACGAACGGCCAGTACGCGACCACATCACCCTCGCGCAGTACCTCGATCCGATACCGGGGTACTGCGCGCGACGGGTGAGATCGTCTCGATGGTCGGAGGCGGCTACTTGCCGATGATGCCGAACGGGTTGCCGTCGGTGTCTTCCAGGACGCAGATGCGGGTGCCGGGGCTGACCTCACGAGGCGCGGTGCGTTCGGTGGCGCCCGCGGAGATGGCCGCGTCTCGGGCCTTGTCGACATCGTCGACTCCGGCGTACGCGACGGGTCCCGCCGCTACGTCGCCGCTGGGGTCGAGGCCGATCTGGACATCGCCCACCGCCCAGCCGACGTAGTAGGGCTCGTCGGTGTGCGGAGCTCCGTACAGGGTGGTGTAGACGGCTTTTGTCGCGGCCAGATCGGATACAGGGATGACGACGCTGGCGATGGTGGGGCTCATCGGATCTCCTCTGCGGTGGGAGCGAGCCACGTTCGCGGGCGACGAGTAGACCGATCGTCGTCGGCGATGGTGACCGCGATGGACGAATGACCTCGGTGCCCACCCTACTCAGGCGGGCTCGGCCGTCCGCCTCGGCTGAATCCGCGTGTCGAGGAGTGTTCTCAGCGGCGCCCGCGTTCGATCCGGCGGTTCGTCAGTGGTGACCGCGTTCGGGCAAGACGAGTTGGGCGCCGGTGGTCGGGTGGTCGAAGACGTCGACGGGGTGGTGGTAGACGGTGGTGAGTAGTTCGCGGGTGAGGATCTCGCGTGGCTTGCCGTCGGCGGCGACGCGGCCCGCGTCCAGGACGGTGACGCGGTCGGCGTAGGCGGCGGCCACCCCGAGGTCATGGACGACGACGACCACGGCGGCACCCTCGGCGGCGCGGGTGGCTGCCAGGCGCAGGACGGCTTCCTGGTGGCCGAGGTCGAGGGCGGCGGTCGGTTCGTCCAGCAGCAGGGTGGCGGTGTCCTGGGCCAGGACGCGAGCCAGGGCTACGCGGGCGCGCTCGCCGCCTGACAGCGACGGGAAGACGCGGGCGGCGAGGTGGGTGACGTCGGTGGCGGCCAGTGCCGCGGTGACGAGTGCGTCGTCGTTGGCGGCGGCCGCGGTGTGCAGCCACGGGGCGCGGCCCATGGCGACGACCTCGCGGGCCGTGAACGGGAAGCCGACGGCGTGGGATTGGGGCAGGACCGCGCGGCGGCGGGCCATGTCGGCCGGGGTCCAGTGGGACAACGCGTGGCCTTCGAGCTTCACGGTGCCGGTGCTTGGCTCGAGTTCGCCGGCCAGGGCGGCGAGCAGGCTGGACTTGCCCGCACCGTTCGGACCGACGAGAGCGACGATTTCCCCGGCCGCGACCTGAAAGTCGACCGCTTCGAGGACGGTACGGGTGCCGCGCCGCACGGTGAGCCCGGTGGCGCGCAGGGTGACGGTGCCGAGTTCGGGGCGCGCGGGCACGTCAGGGGTTCGTGCGAACAGCGAACGCCAGGAGGCCCGGCGTCCGAGTGCGGCGTCGGCGGTGTCGGTCATCCCCAGCCTCCTGCTCGGGCTCGGGTGCGGCGCAGCAGCCAGAAGAAGAACGGGCCGCCGATCAGGGAGGTGAGCATGCCCAGCGGCAGGTCGGCATTGTGGACCAGCGTGCGGGCCACGACGTCGGCGCCGAGCAACACCACCGCACCCACGATCGCACTGAGCGGAACGAGCACCCGATGCCCGGGCCCGACCATCATCCGCACCAGATGCGGCACGATCAGCCCGACGAACAAAATGATGCCGCTGAATGCCACACCCGCCGCCGTGAGCACGGCGACCACCACGATCACCTGCCTGCGCAGCCGTTCCACATCCACCCCGAGGTGGCGTGCGGCGGAATCGCCGAGTGCGAGCAGATCCAGGCGCGGCGCGATCAGGATCGCCGCCAGGATGCCGACCGCGGACAGCACCGCCACGACCGCCACCGACGGCCAGGTCGCGCCGTTGAGGCTGCCGAGCTGCCAGAACACGATCTGATCCCGCGCGGCGGGGCTGGCGACGAACAACAGCAGCGCGATCAAGCCGCCGGCGAAGGCGTTGATCGCCACACCGGTGAGGATCAGCGTCACCACCTCGGTGCGCCCACCCGACCTCGACAGCACATAGACCAGCGCGGTCGTGATCAAACCCGCGACGAACGCAGCGGCCGCCACCGACCAGGCGGCGACGAACGCGCCACCGACCACGATGACGGTCCCCGCTCCGACCGCGGCACCCGCCGACACCCCGATAACACCGGGTTCGGCGAGCGGATTGGCGAACACCCCCTGCAGCAACGCACCCGCTGTCGCGAGGGCAGCCCCGACCAGGATGGCGAGGGCCACCCGGGGGAACCGCACCTCCCACAGCGTCACCTCACCAGCCGGATGCGCCGGCATCGGCCCGATGTCGAGGCCGATCCGATGCGCCACACTGCCGAGTACCTCGGCGGCGGTCGTCGGTACCTGTCCGAGCACCGCCGACACGACGGCCAGCACTACCAGGGCGAGCAGCGCGACAGCGAACACGACTGTCACGCGCGTGCCCCGGTGCCTCGTGGGCGGCAGGGGATCCGGGGTGGCGTCGGTGATCCGCGGGGCGTCCGCGGACTTCGTCAGGTGGGGGCCATCGCTCATGCCGGTTTGCCGTAGACGGCGTCGGACAGCGCGGAGACGACGCGGCCGGTGTTGGGGCCGAAGCTCAGGATCACCGCGTCGGACATGTCGACCACGCGCCGGTTGCGGCCCGCGGGAGTCTGGGCGATGCCGGGCACCTTCTCCAGCCCGTCGACGCCGCCCACCGATTTCAGCCCGTCCGACATCACCAGCAGCACATCAGGTGAGGCCGCGATCATCGCCTCGCTGGTGATGGAGACGAACGGCTCGTTCACTCCGGCGGCGGTGCCCGCGTCGACGCCACCGATCGCGGTGATCAGCGAATCGGCGCCCGAACCGCGGCCCGCGATCATGGTGATGGCGGCGCTGCGCAGGTACAGGAAGGCGATCTTGGGCTGCGGATCCTGCTTCGGGACGCGGGCTGTCGCGGCGGCGATCTCGTCGTGGGTGCGCGCGCCGAGCTGCTTGCCCGCCTCGGGAACACCCAGCGCGGTGGCCACTGCCTCGATCTGCGGGACGACACCGGCCATGCTGCGCTCGGGGTCGAAGTAGACGACGGTCACCCCGGCCGCCCGTAACTGCTCACGCACGGCAGGGGCGGCGCTGGTCGTGTCGGTGAGGAACACCGACGGGCGCAGATTCAGGACCGCTTCGACGCTGAGGCTGCCGTTGCCGCCCGCCACATTGGGCACGGACGCGACGGCGGGGAACGAGGCGGAGGTGCTGCGGCCGACGAGGTTCGCGCCCAGACCCAGCGCCCACACGGTTTGGGCGAGGGTGCCGTACCGGTCGACGGCGATGATGCGCGAGGTGTCGGCGATCGTCACGTCGCTGCCGTCATAGGACTTCACCGTAACCGGCAACCGCGGCGTCGGCGCGGGCCCGATCGGGACGGGGTCCAGGTCAGCGAGCTGCGCCGTCACCGGACCACCCGAATTGGCAGTCGATGCAGGATTGCTCGCGGTGCAAGCGACGGCACCGGTCAGCACCGTCGCCGCGAGCATCGCCGTCAGCACACCACGCAGTTTCATATAGGTGAGGCTAGCCATCATTCGGAACGGGCGCTCACATCGTCCAGGGCAGCCGCGATCGCTCGCGGCAACTCGAGGGTTTCGGCGGCCAGCACCCCGGTGAGCTGACCGATATCGCGAGCACCGACGATCATGCTCGCGATGCCGGGCCGATCACGGATCCAGGCCAGCGCCACCGCCAGCGGCGACGTGCCGAGCCCGTCCGCGGCGGTGACCAGCGCATCGACCACCCTGGTCGCGCGATCGTCATCGAGCCTGCGCCGGATCTCGGCCGCCGTCGCCTCGTCGGCACCCCGCGAATCCGCCGGGACACCGTCGCGATACTTGCCGGTCAGAATCCCACCGGCCAGCGGCGCCGACGCGATGATGCCGACCCCGTGGTGGCGGCCTGCGGGAATCGCGTCGTTCTCGGTGCCACGCGCGAGCAGCGAGTACGGCGTCTGCGCGGCCGTGATCGGCGCGATCGCGGCCAGGCTGGCCAGCTGCCACGCCGTGAAACCGCGCACACCCGCGTACCGGGTGCGGCCGGTCCGCACCGCGGTGTCCAGGGTGGCCGCGACCTCGTCGAGCGGCGTGTACGGATCCCAGGCGGCGATGCTCCAGATGTCGAGATGATCGGTGCCCAGTTCGAGCAGGGTGCGATCGAGTTGTTTGAGCAGCGTGCGCCGCGACGCGTCGACCACCGGGCCCACCGCGGCGGGCGCGGGCACCGAGTCGCCGACCCCGGCGCCGGGCGCGTGCATCACCACACCGGCGCTGCCACTGAGCACCAATTCGTCCCGCGAGACCAGGTCGCCGAGCAGATCCGCCAGGATCCGCTGCGCCGCGCCCTCGCCGTAGACGGGGGAGATGTCGACGAGCGTGCCACCGGCCTCGGTGAACGCCGCCAACTGCACCGATGCCTCGTCGGCATCGGTATGTGTCCCCCAGGTATGGGTCGCCAACCCGATTCGCGACACCCGAAGTCCGCTGCGTCCCACCGTTCGCTGTTCCATCACCGCGCCCGCGCATTCGTCACGGCGACAGCCTAATGCGCGGGCCACCGCTGCCCCATTCACCGACCCGCACCGGGATCGGCCGGATCCGTCTCGATGAGGTCCGCGGGCGGCGACCGGACACTGCGACGGGTAGGGTCGCTGCGAGATCGTGGCCGTGCAGGTTGCGGCTAGTGCAAAAGCCCAGGAGGATGCGGTCTTTCGGGCGCGAGTCAGCAGGAGGACGTGGTGGGCGAGTCGATGACCTGGTTCCAGGCATTGGTACTCGGATTGGTGCAGGGGCTCACCGAGTTCTTGCCGATCTCCTCCTCCGGACACCTTCGGATCGTCTCGGGCGTGTTCTTCGGCGACGACGCGGGTGCCTCGTTCACCGCTGTTACCCAACTCGGCACCGAACTCGCGGTCCTGGTGTACTTCGCCAAGGACATCTGGCGCATCCTCGTCGCCTGGTTCACCACCCTCGGCATGCGTTTGCGGGAACGGTCGCAGCGCGAGGTCGCGGTCGGCGACCGGGTCACCACGAAACTGCCGGTGATGGACCGCAGTGCCCGCGAAGCTCACGAACGTGACACCCAGCGCGAACTCGACTACCGCATCGGCTGGTACGTGATCATCGCCACCATCCCGATCGGTGTGTTGGGGTACCTGTTCAAGGACGAGATCCGCACCGGTGCCCGCAATTTGTGGCTGGTGTCGTTCATGCTGATCGCTTTCGCCCTCGTGATCGCCGCCGGTGAGTACTACGGCAAGAAGGAACGCTCCATCGAACAGCTCACCACCCGCGACGGCATCATCATGGGCCTGGCGCAGTGCCTCGCGCTGATCCCGGGCGTCTCTCGCTCCGGCGCCACCTCCACTGCGGGCCTGTTCCTGGGCTTGAAGCGTGAGGCGGCGGTGCGATTCTCCTTCTTGCTGGCGATCCCCGCCGTGACCGCGTCCGGGCTGTTCAGCCTGCCCGACGCGTTCGAACCGGCCGGTGAGGGCCTCAATGCCAGTGGGCCGCAGTTGCTGGTCGCTACCGTGCTGGCATTCTTCGTCGGTTATGCCTCGGTGGCCTGGCTCTTGAAGTTCGTCAGCAATCATTCGCTGTACTGGTTCGTCGGGTATCGGATCATCGTCGGCCTCGCTGTGATGGGCCTGCTGGCCGCCGGCGTCGTCTCCGCCACCTGATCCCGACCCCGACCCATGGTTAGGCTGGTCCCATGACGGTGATCCTGCTCCGGCACGGAGTGTCGACCTCCAACACCGCGCGTACCCTCGCGGGCCGTGCCCCCGGCGTCGAACTCACCGAACGCGGCACCGAACAGGCCGCCGCGGTGGCCGACCGGCTCGCGATGCTGCCGATCGAACACATCGCCAGCTCACCGCTGCTGCGCTGTCAGCGCACCGTGGCGCCGCTGGCCGAGAAGCTGGGCCTCGAACCCGACCACGACGAACGGCTCATCGAGGTCGACTACGGCGACTGGACCGGGCGCCCGATCGCCGAACTGCTCACCGAACCGCTGTGGCGGGTCGTGCAGGGTCATGCCTCGGGTGCGGTGTTCCCCGGCGGGGAAGGGCTGGCCCAGGTCCAGCAGCGTGCGGTCGCCGCGATCCGCGATACCGAACGCACACTGGCCGAGAAGGCGGGCCGGGATGTGCTGTGGGTGGCGTGCGCGCACGGCGACGTCATCAAGTCGATCCTGGCCGACGCCTTGGGCTTGCACCTGGACAGTTTTCAGCGGATCGCGGTGGAACCGGCCTCGATCAGCGTTGTTCGCTACAGCCCACACGGGCCGTCGGTGTGGAAGTTCAACGACACCGGCGCCGATCTTTCCGCGCTGGCCGTGGCGGCACCGACGACACCGACGCCCGGTGGAGAGGTGCCGACTGCCGCGAACGCGGATAATGGGAATGCGGGGCACCGCGATTCTCCTTAGAGGAGTGTGTTCGTGAGTGTCGATCAGGGTCACGTATCAGGAGGTGCATGTGTCACGCGCAATCCATGTATTTCGCACCCCCGATCGTTTCGTCGCCGGGACCGTCGGTGAACCGGGCGATCGTTCGTTCTACCTACAGGCCGTGCAGGAGCCGTTGGTGGTGAGCGTGCTGCTGGAGAAGCAGCAGGTGAAGGTGCTCGCCGACCGGATGGGTCTGCTGCTCGACGAGGTAGCGCGTCGCTTCGGCGCCGAGGTGCCACCCGAAGGGGAGGACGTGCGCGATGTCGCGCCGCTGGTCACTCCCATCGACACCGAATTCCGGGTCGGCACCATGGGTCTGGGCTGGGATTCCGACGCGGGAGCTGTGGTGGTCGAGTTGCTCGCGATCACCGAGACCGAGGTCGACGAATCGGTGGTGCTCGACGACACCGACGAAGGTCCCGACGCGGTGCGGGTGTTCCTGACCCCCATCCAGGCGCGCGAGTTCGCGTTGCGGTCGGCGCGGGTGATCGCGGCGGGGCGCCCGCCATGCCCGCTGTGCGGGGAACCGCTGTCCTCGCGCGGGCACATGTGTGTGCGCACCAACGGGTACAAGCGCGGCGAGATCTTCGGCGCTGCCGAGCTCGAAGAGGAGTGATCTCCCGTGCCGGTACTCACCGAAGGTGAACTCGACATCGTCGGTCGGATCGGCGTCGCCAGCAATCTGACACTGGTGTGCGAGATCGCCGCACCCGAACCCGACGGTGCACCGCTGCGAGTGGTGTACAAGCCGGTGCGCGGTGAACGACCGCTGTGGGACTTCCCCGACGGCACCCTCGCGGGCCGCGAGGTCGCGTCGTATCTGATCTCCGAACACCTCGGCTGGGGTGTCATCCCCGAAACGGTGCTGCGCGACGGGCCTTTCGGACCTGGCATGGTGCAGCGCTGGGTCACCTCGGTCGACAACCGCACCGATACCCGTCAGCGCCTCGACCTCGTCGACCTGTGCACGCCGGGGACGGTGCCCGCGGGATTCTGTGAAGTCCTGCGCGCGCTAGATGAGCAGGGCAACGAGGTCTCGCTCATCCACGCCGACGATCCGCGGCTGCAACGGATGGCGGTGCTGGATCTGTTGCTCAACAACGCCGATCGCAAAGGCGGGCACGCGCTGGAAGGTGTCGACGGTCAGGTCTACGGCGTCGACCACGGCATCTGCCTGCACACCGAACCGAAACTGCGAACAGTGCTGTGGGGCTGGGCGGGGCGACCGGTGCACGAGTCACTGATCACCGACATCGCCACCTTCGCCGCGAATCTGCCCGGCGCCGTAGCTGATTCGCTGGCCACCCACATCACCGACGCCGAGATCGCCGCGCTCACCGAACGCGCGAAGGCGTTGCTCGAACATCCGGTGATGCCGGTGCCCAACTCGTCACGCCCGATTCCCTGGCCGGCTTTCTGATTCGAACCGGTTGTGTAGCAGGATTTCGGAAGCGCACGGGTTACACCGAGTGTGAGGATCGCCAGACATCGATCCGAGGAGAAATCATGCGACGACATGCTGGTCCGGCCTTGTTCGGCCTCACGCTGCTACGGGATGAGCGCGCTGTCGCGCACGGGCTCTCGGTTGTGGGTCGGCGATGAGAACCGTTGTGCTCTGCCTGGTCGGTGTGCTGTTCGCGGGGATGGGACTGTACGCGCTGGCGGCTCCTGCCGCGCTGGCCCGGCCGTTCGGGTTGTCGGTGTCAACGGCGGTGAGCCGGTCGGAGATTCGCGCGGTGTACGGCGGTTTCGGGTTGGCTGTCGCAGGCGTGTTGTTCTGGTCGGCGTTCGGTGCCGATGAGCTGCGAACCGGGGCAGCGCTGACAGTAGGGTTCGCCCTGGCCGGGATGGCCGGCGGCCGCGTCATCTCACGGCTGGTCGACAGCGGGGTGCGCTTCTATCCGATCTGGTTCTACTTCTCGGTCGAACTGGTCGGCGCCGCGCTCGTGCTCGGTGTCGCCTGATTTCACGATCTACGTTATGCAGGAACGGTCCGGTGAGTTTCGAGCACGAAGGAGGTCTACACAGTCATGAGGAAACTGATCTACGGGTTCGGCGTGTCCCTGGATGGTTACGTCAACGACCGCGACGGCAGCATCGACTGGACCGACCCGGACGACGAGCTGCACCAGTTCCACAACGACAGGTTCCGCGGGCTCGACGTCGCGCTGAACGGTCGTCGGCTGTACGAGCTGATGGCCGAGTACTGGCCGTATGTGCCCGAGGACGCGCCACGCATCACACGCGAGTTCGGCGAACTCTGGACGGCCAAGCCCAAGGTCGTCTTCTCCCGAACGCTCACCGAGGTCGAGTGGAACAGCACGCTGGTCAGCGCGAACGCGGTCGAAGAGGTTCGCAGGCTCAAGGCCGACGGTGATGGCGTCATGGAGGTCGGTGGCGCGAGCCTGGCGGCCTCGCTGATGCCACACGGGCTCATCGACGAGTACCAGGTGTTCGTCTCGCCCGTGGTGCTCGGCGGCGGCACACCGATGTTCCCGTCACTGGACAAGCGGATCAAACTCCGATTGGTCGAGACGAGGCGCTTCGACACCGCGGTGCTGCTGCGCTACCTCGTCGACTGAGGTGGGTGCCCCGCTGCGGGTTTCTCGCGGGCGCTGGGGCTCTGTTGCCTGGTCAGTGCCGGTGCTAGTGTGCTCCAAGCACTTTCGTTATCCCCGCGAGATCTGAGGAACCACATGTCGACCCGTTCAATCGTCACCACCTCCGCCGCCGCGCTGCTGCTCACCGGTGCCGCCGCTGCCATCGCCGCACCCGCACAGGCATTTCCGGCCGGCTGGTGGAGCGAGAAGACCTTCGTCTGCACCGCCACCGACCGCGCCGGCGCGCCGCTGCCCGACGTCACCGTGAAGGCCGCCGACCAGGTCGGTGCCTCGTTCTACGCGCTGCCGCAGTTCGGCCCGGATGCCGACACCGCGAATGTGCAGTGCTACCAGCAGTGATGTGATCTCGTTCGGTGTCGCCGCACGTCGGGGAGCGGTGGCACCGAAGTATCATCCGGCGTGCGTCAGCACGAATTCCCGTACCGCCGCAGTCTGATTCACCAGAGCGTGTCCGACGCCGGGAAGCAGACGCACCTCGCCTCGCGTGAAAGCGCCGTGAGCGCGTTCGGCGGTGCGCGCCGAATCGAACAGGGCGTCGCGTTCGCCGACGATTACCAGGACCGGGATGTCCACCTCGCGTAGTTGTTCGTCGCGGAAAATGGGCAGACTGACGGGGCGCGGCGTGAAATGCGCGAAGGTCAGCGCTATGTCGTCGATGATCGGGTCCGCTTCCGGCCCGTCGAGGCCGAGACCGATGCGCGCCATGTCACGCGCGCTGTGCCTGCCGATCATCCGCAGGCCGATCGCCTTCACCAGCCAGCCGTAGCGATGCTTACCCAGTCCACCCGGGCACAGCAGGACCAGTGTCGTGACCCGGCCCGGCCTGCGCAGCACGTAATCGAGTGCGGTCCACCCGCCGAGTGACATGCCGACCAGCGCCACGGTGTCGAGGCCGAGTCCATCGATCACCTCGTCGAGCCAGCTCGCGGTCGCATCGCTGTCCAGCGCCAGCCGGGTCGGGGCGCTGAATCCTGGCTCGCCGGGCAGATCCACGGCGTACACGCGGAAACGGGTCGACCAGTCGGCGATATCGGCGCGCCAGGTACTCGCATTGGCTCCTGAGCCGTGCAGCACAACCAGCGGCGGTGCGTCCGCGGGTCCGGAGACCACGACGAACGTTTCGCCTACACCGGTGGCGATGCGCAGTTCCTCGCGCGGGACCGGCCAGGCGTCGAGATGCTCGCGGTAGCGCTGCTGGACGAGCTGCCGGCCTTCGTCGGACTTGTAGATCATGAGCTGAGGATTCCGTCCAGGTAGTCGAGCAGGCGGGAGCTGTCGGCGAGGCTGCCGAGCAGGATCACTTTGAGGCGATGGCGGGCCGGGTCGTAGCTGGTTTCCACGCGCATCCGCTGACCGCCCGCGCCGCGGGTTCCGGCGGTGGCGGTGAGCAGGGTGGTGATCCGGTCGACGGTGGCGCGGTCGATGTCGTCGATTTCGACGATGCAGGAGGACTCCGCATGCCGCCCCGGCGCTGTCTGCGGTGTGGTGATCGGCAGCCCGGTGAACGCTTCGAGGTCTTCGTGGGTGATGCGGTACTGCTTGCCGATGCGGGCGGCGGGGAGTTTGCCGTCGCGCACATAACTACGCACGGTGCGCACATGCAGTCCGAGTAGTTCGGCAACCTGCTCCACCGAATAGAGACGATCAGTCATGAAACAACCGTAAACGAAGGTACCTATAGGGATAAATAGGGAAGTTCAGGGAACTGTGGACTGTGACAATGATCGCGATGGCAACCGTTCGCCCAGCTCGGAACGCACACTGGGCACGACACGCCCGATTTGACCCGTTACCGCCGTGACCAGCGGATCTGCTCGAGTGCAAACCTTGACGCGGGCGCCACAACACGTTTGTGTGCAGGTAGCGGGCCGTGTCGCGACGCCGCGAGCAACCCCATGGGCCGGGCCGCGAGCCGAGCCCCTCGGCAGGGGCTCTACCCTCGAAGACATGCAGTCCTGGTCCGATATCGCCCTGCCGACCGTCCCCGGAACAGGGCCGCCGTTGCGTTTGTACGACACCGCCGATCGTCAGATCCGCCCGGTCACCCCGGGCGAGACCGCGAAAATGTACGTCTGCGGCATCACTCCCTACGACGCCACCCACCTCGGTCACGCCGCCACCTATCTGACGTTCGACCTGGTCAACCGGATCTGGCGCGACGCGGGCCACGACGTGCACTACGTGCAGAACGTCACCGACGTCGACGACCCGCTGTTCGAACGCGCCGATCGCGACGGCATCGACTGGCGCGACCTCGGCAGCCGGGAGATCGACCTGTTCCGCGAGGACATGACCGCGCTGCAGGTGCTGCCGCCCCGGCACTACATCGGTGCCATCGAATCGGTCGAGGAGGTGGTGGAGCTGGTACAGAAACTGCTCGCGGCCGGCGCCGCGTACATCGTCGATGATGCCGAATTCCCTGACATCTACTTCCGCACCGACGCGACCGAGCAGTTCGGCTACGAATCCGGGTACGACCGCGCGACCATGGAGACGCTGTTCGCCGAACGCGGGGGCGACCCCGACCGGGCGGGCAAGCGCGACACCATCGACGCCCTGCTGTGGCGGGCCGAGCGCCCCGGTGAACCGTCGTGGGAGGCACCCTTCGGCGCGGGCCGCCCCGGCTGGCACATCGAGTGTGCGGCGATCGCGCTCAACCGCATCGGCGCCGAATTCGACATCCAGGGCGGCGGCTCGGACCTGATGTACCCCCATCACGAGTACTCCGCCGCACACGCCGAAGCGATCACCGGCACCCGCCGCTTCGCCCGCCACTACGTCCACGCCGGGCTGATCGGCCTGGACGGCGAGAAGATGTCGAAGTCGCGGGGCAATCTCGTGCTCGTGTCGAAGCTGCGCCGCTCCGGTGTCGACCCCGCCGCGATCCGCCTCGGCCTGCTCGCCGGGCACTACCGGTCCGACCGCATGTGGACCGACGAGGTACTCACCGCCGCACAGAACCGCCTCGACCGCTGGCGTGAGGCCGTGTCGCTGACCGCGGGCCCCTCGGCCACCGACACGGTCGCCCGGCTGCGTCAGCACCTGGCCGACGACCTCGACACTCCGAAGGCCCTCGACGCGATCGACAACTGGGCCGAACAGGCCATCGCCTACGGTGGCACCGACACCGAAGCCCCCACCCTGGTCCGCACCGCCGTCGACGCACTCCTGGGTATCACGCTCTGACGAGATCGCGGTCGGCTGGAAGCCGGGCGCGCGGGCTGTCGCTGCGCTCGGTGGCACAGCACCGGTAGAGCCTTGCGGTCTGGCCGATCCATGCCGGTTGCCCGCAGTGTGCTGCGCTTATACTGTGGGCCACAGCGCAGCTGACCTGCCGTCGATCGGAGAGCGTCACATGGGGTGCTACCAGCGCATCATCGTGGGAACCAACGGCTCGGAGTCCGCGCAGACAGCGGTAGCGGTGGCGGGGGAGTTCGCGGTGCGCCTCGATATCCCGGTCACCGCGGTGAGTGTGTGGAAGGACGCGGGGCGCAAATCGGGCACCGACGCCGAGTGGGCCGAACAGGCCACCGCCGCGGCCGCGGAAACTCTCACCGCCGCCGGTGTGCCCGAGGTATCGCGCGCCGAACTCGACGGCGCCGCGGGCGCGTTGCTGCTCGAGCTCGCCGAACAGGAACCCGACACCCTGCTCGTCATCGGTGGGGGCAGCCTGGGCAGTTCCAAGGCGCGCCTGCTCGGCTCGACAGCCAATCACGTGTCGCACCACAGTCAAACCGATGTCGTGTTCACCAGCAAGGTGCCCAAACGCTGGACCACCATCGGCCTCACCACCGACGGATCGGCGAGTTCGCTGACCGCGGTCCGTCGCGGCTACGAACTCGCCCTCGCCCTCGGCGCGCGCCCGTTCCTGGTGACTTCCGCCAAAACCGACGACGACGGTGCCGAGGTCCTGATCGACGTGGAGGGTCAGATCGAGGTCGAGGACCCGGAACTGTTCGGCCGCGACGTCCTCACCGGAGTCCCCGCGGCCGAGGCGATCTGCAACTCGGCCTGGAAATACGACCTCGTCGTGATCGGCAACCGCGGAATGAGCGGCCCCGCACGCCTTTTGGGTTCGGTAGCCAACAAGGTAACCCACGACATCGATACCAACCTCCTGCTGGTCAACACCACGCATTGATTCGCCGGCCACCGAGGGCATCGAAGTTTGCTCCGGTTTAGCGGGTAACGGCGGAACTTGCCTGGACCGGGGAGTTCGGTCGCCTATGATGACCGTACGTGCGATGTTCGCCACACAACGGAGTGGACGCCGGATGAATGCTGGGATCGAGGCGGCGGGGTTCTTCGGCCTGCTGGACTGGGAGCAGATGACCGGTCTGAGCAAGTTCTGGGTCGAGATGATCACCATCCCGATCTTCAGCGCCATGGCCGGTCTGATCACCAACTGGACCGGAGTGATCATGCTGTTCGCGCCGGTGCGCTTCACCGGCTTCTACGTGCCGGGGCTGAAAACGATCTTCCCGCTGCTGCCGCGCAAGGTACAGATCCTGCCGACCTTCGCTCCCGGCGGCATTCTCGGCTTCCAGGGGTTCATTCCGGCCCGCTCGGAGAAGATGGCGAGCCTGATGGTCGACAACGCGGTAGCCAAGATCGGCACCGCCAAGGACTTCTTCGATCAGATGGATCCACGCAAGATCTCCGCGCAGGTCGCGCAGGTGGCGCTGCCGAACGTGCGCTCGATGGTCGACTCGATCATGGTGGCCGAGCACCCGCGGCTGTGGGCCGACATGCCACCGCGCGCACGCGAAGCCGTCTACACGCGGGTGGAGGCCGAGCTGCCCGCGATCACCGATCGCGCGTTCGACTTCATCGGCGCGAACATCGACCAGCTCCTCGATGTGAAGCTGATGGTCGTCGGTTATCTGCGGCGCAGGCCCGAACTGTTGAAGGACGTGATCTACGGGCTCGGTGCACCGGAATTGCGGTTCATGGTCCGCAGCGGGGTGCTGGGGTTCCCGTTCGGGGTGATCGTGGCGCTGTGGTTGTCGTTGCTGCACTACAGCACTCCCCATGGCGACACCCCCGCGGTGATCTCGCTGCCCGGCTGGCTCTACGACCTCCTGCACTTCCTGCCCGCGTGGGCGTGGGTGATCGCCGGTGGCGCGGTGGTGGGTGTGCTGGTCAACATCATCGCGATCAAGGTGGTGTTCGAACCCGCCGCGCCGCAACCGCGCTACCGATATCCGTGGCGGGTCGCGAAATTCGCGAAACGGCAGTACCAGGCCGCGGCGGATCTGGGGCACGCGATCGGATATCAGATCGTCACCCTCGACGTCGTCACCGAGCAACTGCTCGACGGGCCGAGCGGCGACAAGACCCGCGCGGTCATCGCCCACTTCCTCGAGGCCGAGATCGACCGAATCCTCGGCCCGTTGCGCTCGGTGACCCGGCTCGCGATCGGGCCACGCCACTTCGACGCCATCCAGGCCAACGCGGGCGCGAGCCTGGCCACCGAGATGAAGCCGTGGCTGGTCGAAGACGTCGAGTTCTCCCAGACCACCGCGGCCAGCGTCGACGGGCTCGCCACCGAGAAACTGCGCGAACTGCCGCCGGAGGAGTTCGTCGAAATGCTCTACACCGCCATCGAACAGGACGCCTGGCTGCTGTATCTGCACGGTGGCGTGCTCGGTGCCTTCATCGGTGCACTGCACCTGCTGATCTTCGGAGTGTGAGCATGGAGCCCGCGCCTGATCGCGAACCCGGCATCCCCACCGATCTGCTCGGATTGGCCCGGATCGCGGGACTGTCGTTGCGCCACATCGCCGGAGCGGTGACCAAAGGCGCCGTGCACACCGCGACCGATCTCGTCGACGACCTCCGCTCGGGCGAGCCGATATCGCAGATCCTCGACGAACGCGTGGACGTGTTGCGCCGCACCGCGTTGAGCGTGCTCGGCCTGACCAGCACCGCCACCGGTGTCTACGGTCCGGTCGAAACCAAAGTCGATGCCGCCGACCTCAAGGCGATGGGCGACGCGATGATCACCGAGGGCTGGGATTGCGCGCAGCAACCGCGCGACCTGCACCCCTCGTTCGTGCCGATCCTGCACGACCTGACGCCCGACGAAGCGCGGATCCTGCGTTTCCTCGCTGTCGCCGGACCGCAGCCCGCGATCGACATCCGCACCAAGGCGCCGTTCGGGATCGGCTCGCAACGGCTGGCCGACGGCATCAACATGATCGCCGCGATGGCCGGGTGTGCGCTGCCCGATCGTGATCACCACTACCTGGGAAACCTGAGTCGCCTCGGGCTGGTCCGCTTCTCCACCGAACCGGTCGCCGACTTCCGCCGCTACGCGTTCCTCGAAGCGCAGCCGCCGGCGCAGGCGGCGTACAAGTCGGTGAAGATGCGGGCGATCAGCTCCTACCGCAGCATCTACCTGACGGTGTTCGGAAAGCAGTTCTGTGACGCGTGTTTCGTGCTGGGCGACTACACCGGGGGCGGTTGGGCAGGCGATGACCGTGGTGACATCTACCTGGGCAAGGGCCCCCGGCTGCCCTGATCGGTTCAGGCGCCCAGTTCAGTCCCGGCCGCGCAGCGCGTCGAGGACACCGGCGAACATCACCGATTTGATCGCCGTCATCGTGGTTTGATCCTTGCCGCCCAGCGGCGCGACCAATGCCAGTGCGGCATCGAGGACTTCGCCTTCGGCGGCGGTGGCGTCGACCAGGTCGAGGGCCAGTGCGTCGGCGCCACCGAAGCGGCGGGCCGTGGTCATGCTGGCGACGGCGGTCTTGGGCGTCACCTTGGCTTGGATGAGCGCGGCCATGCCGTTGGTGAAGGGGATCCGGATGTCGGCCTCGGGGAAGCAGAAGTACCCGCGGTCGGCGCGCATCACCCGGTAGTCGTGCGCCATGGCCACCATCGCACCCGCTCCGAACGCGTGTCCGCCGATGGCGGCGACCGTCGGCATCGGCAAGGTGAGGACCCGGGCGAACAGGTTGTGCACCGCTTCGACGTATTCGGCGGCCCGGTCGCCGTTGGCCGAGAGCCAGTCCAGGTCCAGGCCGTTGGAGTAGATCTTGCCGGTGGCGGTGGTCACCAGCGCGTGTGCGCCCTCGGCGACGGCGGTGTCGAGGTGGGTCTGCACTTCGGTGAGGAAGTCGGGGGAGAAGCGGTTCTCGCCGTCGCCGAGGTCGAGTACGGCGATCGAATCGTGGTGGCGCAGTGTGGGCACAGGATTTCCTTTTCAGTGGGGACCGAGGTCGAGGACGGCACGCACGGCAGCACGGAGCTGCGCGCGGGCCAAGGGATCGGTGAGCCGGTCACGGCGCAGCAGCAGCGCGGTGGGCAGGTCTACCAGGCAGGTGGTGACGGTGGCGACGCCGCGCCGGTCGGCGCGACCCCACAGGGCACGCGCGAGCCGGTTGAGTGCGGCGACGAGTGCCTTCTCGGTGTCGGCGATCTCCTGCGCCAGCACGGGCGCGATGTCGCCGGCGAGCAGTTCGGCGCGATCGACGAGCAGGAGCAGGCGCGCGGAGTCGGGATGGGCCTCGGCCAGCCGCGCCGGGGCCTCGGCGGCGTCGAGGACGGCATCGATGCGGGTCTCGGGGTCGGCTGCGGTGACGGCGCGGTCGATGTCGGCCGACTGGAGGGCGAGGAATCGGTGCGCGGCGCGTAACCAGGTGCGCGCCAGTACAACCTGTCGAGACTGAAATGTGTGATAGAGCGCGCCGTTGGATACTCCGGTAGCGGCGGCGACTGCGCGCACCGTGACAGCGGCGGGACCGGAACGGGCCGCGAGCTTTTCGGCGGCGTCCAGCACCGTCTGCGGGTCGTGCGTGCGCGGTCTCGGCATGAACAAAAGTTTACAGAGCGTCTGCTCTGCTATTCCATTCGGATGCGGTTTTGGGCCGTTGTGCACGTATTTCGTTCCGCCACTTGGTATTTCGTCGCTCGATGTGCCGGTTTTGGCACAGCGTAGACAACGTTATGTATGCGCGGGGGCTCGATACGATGGGGTACTGTTCGCATTCTTCGGCCCCTGCCCGCACGAACAGAACGGCATCGCGATGTCCCGAGTGGTCACCAAGGAGCAGTACTTCGACACCGCGGTGGCGGTGCTCGCCGAGTTCGGTTTCAAAGGTCTCAACATCGGGGTGCTTTGCCGCCGCCTCGGCGTCACCAGCGGCTCGTTCTATCACCACTTCGGCTCCTGGCAAGGCTTCGTCGACACCCTGCTCGAACACTGGGAGAACCGTCAGATGGTCGAGCTACGCGCGCTCGACGTCGGCCACGGTGACGCCGACGCCGACGTGCGCGCCATGTCGGTGCTCGCCAGCGGACTCGAACACGGCGCCGAAGCCGCGCTGCGCGCCTGGGCGGCCAACGACGAATCGGTACACGTCACCGTCAAACGGGTCGATGAGTCGCGGCGGCGCACCGTGCACCGCGTGATCGACGGCGTGGTCGACGACGCGGCCACCGCCACCGTCGTCACCGAATTCGGCATGGCGATGATCATCGGCTACCAACAGCTCGCCGCCGCAGGTGAACCCACCGAACTCGACCACCTGCTCGCCGAGTACGCCCGGCTGATCTACTCCCACCGCGGCTGACCGAGCACGGCTCGACGCCTGTCCTCTGTGCCGCACAGCCGGCCGGGCACTCCCGTGAGTTACCCGAGCAGTTGGTCCACGTAGCACCATCGCCATGCTTCGCCCGGCTCCACACTGCGCATCACCGGATGTGTCGAGGTCTGGAAGTGCGCGCTGGCGTGGTTGCCGATCGAGGACTCACAGCAGCCGATGTTCCCGCAGTCGGTGCACATTCGCAGATGCACCCAGCGCAGACCCTCGTCCAGACATGTCCGGCACACCAGCTCACCGGCAGGTGGCTCCGCCAGTATCGGAGCCTCGTCGAGGTGCGCGCACCCCAGCGCACCGGCCGCGGTCGACAGCGGTTCGGCGCGGCGCTCGTCATCGCTTTCGTCGAAGCGGTCGATCATCGATTCCTCGAGGTCCAGCCGGGCCAGCACATGTTGCAGCACTTCGTAATCCACGGCTCCCGCGTCGCGGACCTTCAGCACCGCATCGCGTTCGGCACCCAGCATCGCCAGCCGTAGCCGTCGGTACTCCGCGGTCGGTGTCACCAGTTCCGCTTCCGGGCGGCCCAGCCGTTCCCACGCGGCATTGGAACGCCAGGTCAGCCGTTGCCGCAGCGATTCGATCACCGGTTCGGGGGTGTCCGGTCCGATCTTGCGGTCGAGTTCGGCCAGACCGGCGGTCGAAGCCTGTTGCAGCAGATCGGCTTTCGCGAGCGCGTCCTCCTCGCGACTGGGCCCGCGCAACTGCAGCAATCGCACCAGCCACGGCAACGAACTGCCCTGGACGAGCAGCGTGCCGCCGACCACCACCAGGGCGAGCAGTTCGAGGACCGGCAACTGCGGCGTCGAGTCGGGCAGCAGCAACACCGCCGCCAACGTCACCACCCCGCGCATCCCCGCCCACGACACCACCGCCGCGTGGCTCAACGGCTCGGTCGTGCGCCCGAACAGCCTGGCCACCAATACCGGTGTGAACACCCATACCGGGCGCGCAAGCATCACCGCGGCCAGCACACCCACCGCCGTGACGACGAGGGTGCCGTGATCCAACCCGCTGTGCCAGGCGCCCTCGACGATCCAGCGCACCTGCAACCCGATGATCAAGAACACCGCGCTCTCCAGAATGAACTGGATGGTGCGCCAATTGGTGGTCTCGGCGACCCGTGAGGCCGCCCCCTGCCACCGTTGCGCGCCGTGCCCGAGGATCATCCCGCACGTCACGACCGCGATCACTCCCGATGCGTGAAAATGCTCGGCAGGCAGATACGCCACGAACGGGGCGAGCAGCGACACCGAGGTATCGAGCACGGGGTCGGTGATCCGCCTGCGCAACATCACCAAAGCCGCCGCCACCACGGCCCCGATGACACCGCCACCGACGGCCGCGAGCAGGAAATCACCCCCGATCTGCCACGCGGTCACCGCACCGGCCATCGCCGCGATGGCCGAGCGCAACGCCACCAGCGCGGTCGCGTCGTTGAACAGCGACTCGTCCTCGAGCACCGTCACGATGCTGCGCGGCATCCCGGTGCGTCGCGCCACCGCGGTCGCGGCCACGGCATCCGGGGGAGCGACCACCGCACCCAACGCGACCGCCGCCGCGAACGGCACCGGCAGCAACCACCACACCACCAATGCCACCGCGAACGTGCTGAACAGCACCAGCCCCACCGACAGCGACGCGATGGTGCGCAGGTTGTCCTTGAAATCGACCAGCGATGTGCGCAGCGCGGCGGTGTAGAGCAGCGGCGGAAGCAACCCCAGCAGCACCACCTCCGGCTCGAGATGCACCTGCGGCACCATCGGCAGATAGGACGCGGCCACCCCGGCCAACGTCAGCACCAGAGGCTCGGACACCCCGAATCGCCGCGCCAGCGCCGCCAGCGCGGTCGCCGAGCCGATGAGGACAACCAGACCGATCGCGACATCCACCCGCGCATTCTCCCATCGACAGACCGGTCAGTCCGTCGACGCCGCCCACGGCAGCCGCGTGCCGGATGGGCCCTATCCTGTTTCCTCGTCGATCTCCAGGCGGTCGATCTCCAGATGGTCGACCGAGCCCCAGACACGCAATGCCAGTCGCGGGCCCTCGCGCCGCCACTGCGACACCGACGCGTTCGGTACCGGTTCGAGCGAATCCGGTACCGGCGCACCGAGTCCCTCGAGGATGTAGCGCAACGACACCACCACCGCGTCATGGGTCACCACCAGCACCTGCTCGCCCGCGGCGACCACATCCAGCTCGTCGAGGAAACTGCGCACCCGCAACGCCACATCGGCCAACGATTCCCCGCCCGGCGGGCGATACACCCAGTTGCCGACCAATTCACGGCGCGCGCCCTCCTCGGGTGCGCGTCGGCGGATCGCCCGATACGGATGCAGTTCGAACACCCCCATCTCCCGATCGCGCAACCGCTCGTCGACCAGGGTGCGGATCGGGCGCAGGTGCCGATTGCGGGTGGCGGCCGCCTCGGCCATCACCGCCCAGGTGACTCGGGTGCGCAGGTAGGGGGAGCAGACCACCAGCGTGGGCCGCTGCACTCCGGCCAACCCGGCCAGCCAGTCTCCGAGACATTGCGCCTGCCACTGCCCGTACTCGGTCAATTCCACCCCGGAGTCGGTCCCACGCATCGGCCGCTGCTCGGTCGCCGGGTCGGCGAACCAGGCGTTGGCCTCACTCTGCGCGTGCCGCACCGCCCACAGCCCACCCAGCGCGCGCGGCACCACCAATCCTTCGGGCACCTGCACCCACCCCCTCCGCTGCTCGAACCCCATCGATGTCCTTCGCGCTCGTCCCGTCGTGCCCGGACGCGCCAGGGGAATAGCGGCTTCGTTGCCGGCGTTGCACTCCCCGAATTCGAACGCCTGTCCAGAACTGTTCGGCGGACCGCCGCCGCACTCGAGATGTGCCGCAGGAGGCCCGCTTGTCCACCACAGTAGAGATCTGGACCGACATCAATTGCCCGTTCTGCTACCTGGGTAAGGCCCGCTTCGAACAAGCGCTGGCCGACTTCGCGCACCGTGACGACGTCGAGGTGGTGCACAGGTCCTTCGAACTCGATCCGACGCTGCCCGCCGGTTCCACGCGCCCGGTCATCGCGGCGATCGCCGAGAAATACGGCATCACCGTCGACCAGGCCGCCGCCAACGAACGCGGCATCGGTGCCCAAGCCGCGGCGATGGGTCTGCCCTACCGAACCTCGGGCCGCGACTCCGGCAACAGCTTCGACATGCACCGGCTCCTGCACTTCGCCCTCGACCAGGGCAAACAGGATGCCATGCTCGACGCGCTCTACGCAGGCAACTTCGCCGAGCCCGACCCCGTCTTCGGTGACACCGAACGTCTCGTGGCGCTGGCCGTACGCGCGGGCCTGGATGAGGACTCGGCACGCGGGGTGCTGGCCGACCCCGACGCCTACGCCGACGCGGTCCGCCGCGACGAAGCCGAAGCCGCCGCGCTCGGCGCCACCGGTGTCCCGTTCTTCGTCTTCGACGGCAAGTACGCGGTCTCGGGCGCTCAGCCGCCCGAAACCTTCACCCGGGCACTGAATACCGCGTGGAACGATCGACCCACCCCCCAGCTCATCGCCGACGGCGACGCCTGCGGCCCCGACGGCTGCGCGGTCCCCGCCACCGGATCCGCGGCGGTCGACTGAGCACCGCGGACTGACGGAGTCACGCCAGGTCGATGACGACCTTGATATCGGACCCACCCGGGTCGAACGCCTCGATCGCCTTCTCCAGCGGCAGTCGCCGGGTGATCAGCCGTTCCAGCCACGACGCGTCCGCTTTGGCCAGCGCCTCCGCACCTTGCTCGTAGTGGTGGCGGTTCGCGTTCACCGAACCGAACACCAGTGTGTTGCCGAGCACGATATTGCGGTTCAACCCGCCCACATCGACTTCGGTGTCGACACCGGGCGTCGTCACCCCGGTCAAGCAGATGATCACCCCGGGATTGTCGATCTCCATCGCCTGCAACGCCACCGCGGGCGCACCGGTTGCCTCGATCACGATGTCGGGCCGGATCGCCGCCGCGGCGGCCGCCGCCGTCCCTGTGTGGAACGTGGCGCCCAGCGCTGTGACCAGATCTTCTTTCAATCCGCTACGCGCGCGGTCGAGGACGTGCACGTCGAGTCCGCGTTGCTGCCCGAGCAAGGCCGCCAACAAGCCGATCGGCCCGGCGCCGGTGACCAGGACCGTGCGCGGATCGAACCAGGCGCGGTTGTTGATCTTCTCGATCTGATCCCACGCTTTGGCGACCACTGTCATCGGCTCCAACAGCACGCCGACCTTCTCCAACGCCGGATCGAGCGTGACCGCGAAGTCCTCGCGCACAGCCCAGACCGTCGACCCGTACCCGTCGATCTCCTTGATCCCGCGCTCCACATACAGCCCGTTGCGGCACATGTCCCACTGCCCGCGCGCGCACGCCCCACACGGCACCGGATCCGGCCTGCGCACGATCCCGACGACGAGATCGCCCGGAGCGAACTTGCTGCCCTCTGGCACCGTCTTCACTCTGCCCAGAGATTCGTGGCCGAGCACCATCCGTGACTTGCCCGGGGGCAGCCAGCCGTAGTTGCCCTGCGCGATATCGCGGTCGGTACCGCAGATGCCCAGCGAGATCCCGTCGACGAGCAACTCGCCGGGGCCGACGTCCGGATCGGGTACGTCCTCCACCAGCAATGATTGCTTCTGCATGGGAACCACGGTCAACGCACGCATTTCGGCATCCCTTCCGCCCGCACGGGCCAACGGTCGACGTCTGCACGAACCACATCCACGACACCCGGGGAGCACCCCATCGCGAACTCGCCGCGAACACGGACTACCTGCGGCAACGGTACGCGAACAACCCACCGATCGGTCGATACGAGACCATTCGCGAACAATCGGCATCATCGACCGCCGCCGCACGTACGCGACACTCGTGACGGCACCGGGTATCTCCGACACAGCAATCGTGTCGGCCGCCTCGGCTACGGTGGACAGCGCTCGCACCGATCGACCCGTGGCCAGCTGGAGGCGTCTTGCGCATCATCGTCCGGATCCTGCTCGTGCTCGCCGCGCTCGTGTGCGCGCTCGCACCGGCCTCGGCCGCCCCGTCCGTCGACGATGCCACTGCCCGCAAGATCGACGAACTGCTCACTGTGCGCGCCGAATCCGGCAATCTCGGCCGTGGCGAACTCATCGAACGCCTCTCCGCACGCCTGCTCGGCACCCCCTATGGCGCGAATATGCTGATCGGCTCGGCCACCGAGCCCGAACAGCTCGTCGTCGACTTGCGCCGCGTGGACTGCTTCACCTACCTCGACTACATCGACGCCGCCTCCCGCTCCGCCGACCGCGACCAGTTCCTCACCAACCTGATCGCCACCCGCTATATCGACGGCCGCGTCGAGTTCGCCCAGCGCAAGCACTTCTTCACCGACTGGGCCACCCGGGAGCGCCTGGCGGCGACCGACATCACCGCGAGTCTGAGTCCCGCAGCCGTCACCACCACCAAGCATCTCAACGCGAAAGCCGACGGCAGCACCTACCTGCCCAGTGTTCCCGTGGTCGAGCGCGCGGTCACCCATATCCCCTCGGCTGCTGTCGACGGGGCAGTGTCGGGCGCCCTTCGCACGGGTGACTACCTCGGTGCCTACACCCCGGATGCCGGCCTCGATGTCACCCACGTCGGCTTCATCGTCCAAACCGCTACCGGCCCCGTCTTCCGCAACGCCTCCTCCCTCGCCGCGAACAACCAGGTCGTCGACACTCCTTTGACCGACTACCTGCGGACCGTTCCCGGCATCGTCGTCCTGCGCCCGCTCTGACCACCGCCAAGGAATCGCCATGACCACGCTGCCCAACCGTCCGAACACCGCACTGCTCGTCGTCGACGTCCAGAACGGTGTCGTCGACGAAGCGCACCGCCGCGACGAGGTCGTCGCCAACATCAACACTCTGGTCGACCGGGCACGCATCGCCGATCTCCCGATCATCTGGATCCAGCACCGCTCCGAAGACCTGGTCGAGGGCACCGACCCCTGGCGCTACGTCCCCGAACTCGCCCGCGCCGACAGCGAGCCGCTGGTCCACAAACGCTATGGCGACTCGTTCGAAGACACCGAGCTCGAGGTGCTCCTCGCCGCCGCGAACGCGGGCCACCTGGTCGTCACCGGCGCCGACACCGACGCGTGTGTCCGCTCCACCATCCACGGCGCCTTCGTCCGCGGCTACGACGTCACTCTCGTCGCCGACGCCCACACCACCTCGGACAAGACCCGTTGGGGCGCACCGAAACCCGAGGATGTCATCGCCCATACGAACCTGTACTGGCAGTTCCAGCAAGCGCCGGGGCGCACCGCCACCGTCCGCCCGACCGGAGAGCTTGACTTCAGGTCGGCCTGAACACGCACGGTGGTCCCATGACCACCTTCGGATACGAACAGAGCCTTGGCTACGACCGTCGCGCCACCCGGCTCCTCACCGGCCTGTACCGCCGGATCGCCACCGACATCGACGCCCGCACCACCGACTCGGCCACCGTTATCGACCTCGGTACGGGTCCGGGAAAGCTCCTGTCGCACTTGGCAGCTCGCCGACCCGACCTGCACCTGCACGGGATCGACCTGTCCCCGCACATGATCGAGATCGCCCGCCGCACGCTCGCCGGGCACACGGTGGAACTGGCCGTCGCCGACGTCAGCGACCTGCCCCACCCCGATGCGAGCATCGACCTCGCCGTCTCGAGCCTGAGCATGCACGAATGGCCGGACCTGCCCGCTGCCGCCACCGAACTGCGTCGCGTGCTCCGGCCGGGCGGCACCGCCGGGATCTACGATTTCCGCTTCGCCCGAACCCGCGAGATCCGACGCGTCCTCGGTGCGGTCTTCGGCTCGGTCGACACCGAAACAGTCCGTCTGCCATGGCATCCCGCCGCCGTGATCACCTGCTTCCGCGTCACCGCATAGGCTCGGCGGATGGCCGAGGAACACACCACGATCGGTGCGGTGGCGGCGCGGTTCGGGCTGGCGACCCACGTCCTGCGCCACTGGGAAGACCGCGGACTGCTCTGTCCACTCCGTGACTCGGCCGGACGCCGCCACTACCGCGGCACCGATATCGACACCATCGCGATGATCGTGCTCGGCAAGAAGGCCGGCTTGTCCCTCGACGATCTCGCCGTCCTGTTCACCCACGCCCCCGACCGCACCACCCGCCGCGAAGTACTAGAGGCCCACCGTGACCGCCTCACCGAAAAGATCGCCCGCACCCGCTCCGCCCTCGATGCCGTCACCCACGTCCTCGAGTGCGACGCCGAGGACTTCCGCACCTGCCCCCACTTCCGCGCCGAACTCACCATGGTCCTCGACACCCGCCGCGGGCCGCTGTCCTGAAAATCGCCCCGACGTGGGACGATCGCGGATATGACCGGCACCCCCGCGAAACCACAGCATCTGCGCGACCTCGCGCTGCTGCGTCGCGTGCGCGACCGCATCGACCGCGAATACGCCCAGCCACTCGACGTCGAAGCGCTCGCCCGCGGCGTACACATGTCGGCCGGACACCTCAGCCGCCAGTTCCGGCTCGCGTATGGCGAATCGCCGTATTCCTACCTCATGACCCGCCGTATCGAACGTGCCATGGCACTGCTGCGTCGCGGCGATCTGAGTGTCACCGAGGTGTGTTTCGCGGTCGGGTCGTCCTCGCTGGGCACCTTCAGTACCCGCTTCACCGAACTCGTGGGCGTGCCGCCCAGCGTCTACAAGCAGCAGCAGGACGAACAGACCGCGGGGATGCCGTCGTGCGTGGTCAAGAAGGTGACCAGACCGATCAGGAATCGAGAAGCTTCGGCTCCGACCGGCAATTAGCGTGGTCGCCATGAACCTCACCATTCACCAGACCTACCTGCCGCAGGACGACCCCGACGCCGCCCTCGCCTTCTACCGCGACGCGCTCGGCTTCGAGGTGCGCAACGACGTCGGCTACAACGGGATGCGGTGGATCACCGTCGGCCCCGCGGGTCAGCCAGACACCTCGATCGTGCTGCATCCACCGGCCGCCGACCCCGGCATCACCGACGAGGAACGCCGCGTCATCAGCGAGATGATGGCCAAAGGCACCTACGCCGCCATCAACCTCGCCACCGAAGACCTCGACGGCCTGTTCGAAAAGCTGCAGGCAGGCGAGATCGAGGTCGTCCAGGAACCCACCGATCAGCCCTATGGTGTCCGCGACTGTGCCTTCCGTGACCCCGCCGGAAATATGGTCCGGATCCAGCAGGCCAAGTAGGCCACCGCGCCGGTAGATTCGATATCCGGCGATGTCGACTGATCGAGGGAGACCCATGAGCACGGCCAAGAAGACCGGCACCACCATAGAGCCGGCCGACAGCCACGACCTGATCCGTGTGCACGGCGCACGCGTCAACAACCTGCGCGATGTGAGCATCGAGATCCCCAAGCGCAGGCTGACCGTCTTCACCGGCGTTTCCGGATCCGGCAAGAGCTCCCTGGTCTTCGGCACCATCGCCGCCGAATCACAGCGCCTGATCAACGAGACCTACAGCGCGTTCGTGCAGGGCTTCATGCCCAGCCAATCGCGCCCCGACGTCGACGTGCTGGAGGGACTGACCACAGCCATCCTGGTCGATCAGTCCCGCCTTGGCGCGAACCCGCGCTCCACAGTCGGCACCGTCACCGACGCCAACGCGATGCTGCGAATCCTGTTCAGCCGCCTCGGCGACCCGCACATCGGGTCCTCGCAGGCGTTCTCTTTCAATGTCGCCTCGATCAGCGGCGCGGGTGCGGTCGAGGTCGAGAAGCACGGTGTCACCGTCAAGGAACGCCGCAGCTTCTCCATCACCGGCGGCATGTGTCCCACCTGTGAGGGCAAGGGTCACGTCAACGACATCGACCTCACCCAGCTCTACGACGAGAACAAGTCACTCGACGAGGGCCCGTTCACCATCCCCGGTTACAGCATGGACGGGTGGATGGGCCGTATCTACAAGGGCAGCGGCTTCTTCGACCCTGCCAAGCCGATCAAGAAGTACACCAAGAAGCAGCTCGCCGACCTGCTCTACAAGGAACCGACCAAGGTCAAGGTCGAGGGCATCAACCTCACCTACGAGGGCTTGATTCCCAAGATCCGCAAGTCGATGCTGTCCAAGGACGTCGAAGCGCTGCAGCCGCACGTGCGCGCCTTCGTCGAACGCGCTGTCACGTTCGGTACCTGCCCCGACTGCGACGGCACCCGGCTCTCGGCCGAAGCGCGCTCGTCGAAGGTCAACGGCATCAGCATCGCCGACGCCTGCGCCATGCAGATCACCGACCTCGCCGAATGGGTCA
Source organism: Nocardia sp. NPDC058518 (assembly GCF_042719655.1). Classification (NCBI taxonomy): domain Bacteria; kingdom Bacillati; phylum Actinomycetota; class Actinomycetes; order Mycobacteriales; family Nocardiaceae; genus Nocardia; species Nocardia sp. NPDC058518. The sequence continues at coordinate 101,824 of NZ_JBHXNJ010000001.1, read as the reverse complement.
AGGAGGTCGACGACCCGTCGGTGGCGCCGCTGCTGGAATCGCTGCGCCAAACCCTGGACTCGTTCGTCGAGATCGGCCTCGGCTACCTGTCGCTGTCGCGCTCCTCGGGCACCCTGTCCGGCGGTGAAGCGCAGCGCGTCAAGATGATTCGCCATCTCGGCTCCTCCCTCACCGACGTCACCTACGTCTTCGACGAGCCCACCGCGGGCCTGCACCCGCACGACATCCAGCGGATGAACGGGCTGCTGCTGCGCCTGCGCGACAAGGGCAACACCGTGCTCGTCGTCGAGCACAAGCCCGAAACGATCGTGATCGCCGACCATATCGTCGATCTCGGGCCTGCTGCGGGCTCCAAGGGCGGTACCATCTGCTTCGAAGGCACCGTCGAGGGGCTGCGCGCCAGCGACACCGTCACCGGCCGCCACTTCGACGACCGCGCCTCGGTCAAGGACTCGGTGCGAAAGTCCGACAGCGCCTTGCAGATTCGCGGCGCCACCGCCAATAATCTCGACAAGGTCGACGTCGACATCCCCCTCGGCATCCTGGTCGCGATCACCGGCGTCGCGGGCTCGGGCAAGAGCTCGCTGGTCCACGGCTCGATCCCGACCGACGAAGGCGTCATCAACATCGACCAGACCCCGATCAAGGGCTCGCGGCGCAGCAACCCCGCCACCTACACCGGCCTGCTCGACCACATCCGCAAAGCCTTCGCCAAGGCCACCGGCGCCAAACCCGCCCTGTTCAGCGCCAACTCCGAAGGTGCCTGCCCCAACTGCAACGGTGCGGGCGTGGTCTACACCGACCTGGCGATGATGGCCGGCGTCTCGACCATGTGTGAGGTGTGTGAGGGCAAACGCTTCATGGCCGAGGTCCTCGAGTACACCTTCGCGGGCAAGAACATCAGCGAAGTGCTCGCCATGCCCGTCGACGATGCCCGCGACTTCTTCGGCGAAGGCGAAGCCCGCACTCCCGCCGCCCACAAGATCCTCACCCACCTCACCGAAGTCGGGCTCGGCTATCTCACCATCGGCCAGCCACTGACGACCCTGTCCGGCGGCGAACGCCAGCGCCTCAAGCTCGCCACCCATATGTCCGACAAGGGCGGCGTCTACATCCTCGACGAACCGACCACCGGCCTGCACCTGGCCGACGTCGAACAACTCCTCGGCCTGCTCGACCGACTCGTCGAATCCGGCAAGTCCGTCATCGTCGTCGAACACCACCAGGCCGTGATGGCCCACGCCGACTGGATCATCGACCTGGGCCCCGGCGCAGGCCACGACGGCGGCCACATCGTCTTCGAAGGCACTCCCGCCGACCTCGTCGAGGCGCGCTCCACCCTCACCGGTGAACACCTGGCCACCTACGTAGGCGCCTGACCGAGTGCGGCCGGACTCACCTCGAGCCCGGCCGCACTTACTCTGGACCGATGCTCGAGATCTCCACCGATCCCGCCGCCGTCGACCTCGACTGGCTCCACCATCGCCTGTCCACCGACGCCTACTGGGCCCTCGGCCGCAGCCGCGACCGCATCGAACGCCTGGTCGAGAACTCCCTGCCCTACAGCGTGTTCCAGGACGGCTCCCAGATCGCCTTCGCCCGCCTGGTCACCGACCGCACCACCTTCGCCTGGCTCTCCGACGTCTACGTCGACCGCCCCCAGCGCGGAAAAGGCATCGGCAAACTCCTCCTCGACCGCATCATGGCAGACGCGGACACCTGGGGCCTACGTCGCATGGCCCTGGCAACCGGCGACGCCCACGACCTATACCGCCCCTACGGCTTCACCCCCCACCCCAAACCGGACCAGTGGATGGAAAAGAACTGGCCGACCAACCCCGCCTGAACCGCAACCGACCACTCGCCGAATCGGGAGTCCGCCGATCGCGCAATCAGCTCAGGATCTCGATCAGCTGGTCGGTCGCTTGGATCAACCAGCCGGGATCGCCGTGGCGACGGCCCCAGAGCGCAGCCTTGACCGCACGCACCTGCGCCCAACGACGAGCACGATCACGGTCGATCCCTGCCGCCTCGCAATACAAGTCCAGTCCGCGACCGATACCGGCGGCCGGATCAGGTGCGAACAGCAGGGGTGCGAACCGATAGCTGCGGATCACGGTGATCGTGTCGTACGCAGGGTCACCGACATATCCCTTGGGATCTATCGCGAGCCAAGGCTCACGTTCTCCCGCCAGGACATTCGCATCGTGGAGGTCACCGTGGACGAGCGTCTGGGGCTGATCTGGACCGAGATCGCGCAAGGTCTCCGCGACTGCATCCAGAACGCGACGGGGGATCGGATCGCCCAGTTCGGTGGCGGTCGTGCGGATCTCGTCCGGCCAGTCGGCAACCACCTCGCTCAAGCGTGGCAGCCCGGCCGGAGCATCGATAGCCAGACGACGCGACAGTTGCCCGAGCGTGCCGACAGCCTCGTCGAAGTCGGAGATATCGGCCAGGGTGCCGCGTCCTGTCCGCTCGAGGAGCATCGCGAACCGTTCGTCATCGCGTTCGAACAACCGCACCGCACCCCGTCCGTTCCAGGTAGCGAACGCGTCGGGCTCGAACACATTGCCCGGGTGCGGAAAAGAGATCTTCACGACCGCGGGCGGCAGATCCAGATGCCGCACCGGTAGGACGATCCCGACGTTGCCGTGCATGACCGGCCCGTCCGGTGTACACGACCACCGTTGCAGTAACTCATCCGCCAGGCCGGGGAGTGCCGCGATCCATGCCCGCCCGGGTTCCCCTTCGCGACTGATCGTTTCGCGGGCGAAAACCTCTGGAATGTCGATCATGATCCGACCCTAGGTGCGTTCGGCAGGTCGCGGCCACTGCCGATGTGATGTATCTCGCCGTTGTCGAGCCTGGTCTGGGCAGGGATCAGGGGCATAGCCTGTGATCCCGCGCGTAGTCGAAATCTCTTGCACTAGAAGGATATTCGGTGCAAATCGGACAGGTTGACGGCTCGCTGATTTCGGTATGCGCGGACTGCCGTCCCGGGACGTCATCGGCTCGGGCCGACGGCAGAATCCTGGCAAGGAGCTGTACCGTGTCGGTTCGTCGCAATGACCTCAGCCCTGTGATCACCCGCCGCAGTGCGCTCGCCGCGCTGGCACTGCTCGGCGTCGCCGGGTGTGGTGGTTCGGTAGCGGCTACAACCAGCACGCCGCACTGGGATTACAACGGCGAGGGGCCCGAGCGCTGGGCCGATCTCGATCGTGGCTTCGCGACATGTCGAGTCGGGCACGCCCAATCACCGATCGACCTGGACAGCCCCACCGAACTGCACCCGTCCGACCACATCGAGATCGACTATCGGCCGATGTCGGCGGTGCCTTTGCTGAACAACGGGCACACGATCCAGGCGGCCGTACCGGCGGACTCCGGCAATCACATCGTCGTCGACGGCACACCGTTCACCCTGACCCAGTTCCACTTCCACCTGCCCAGTGAGCACACAGTCGACGGCACCGTCACCGCCATGGAGCTGCATCTCGTCCACACCGCCCGGTCGGGCCGCCTGGCAGTTCTCGCCGTCCTCCTGAACGCGCACACCGGGCCCACCCCGCTGAGCCGAATACTCACCGCCACACCGAACCGCTCAGGTCTCACCCGCGCTGTCACCACCGTCGACCCGCGCGAATTCCTGCCCACCGACCTCGCCCAATTCCGCTACCAGGGCTCCCTGACCACGCCCCCGTGCACCGAAGGTGTCGAGTGGATCGTCCTGCGCCACCCCGCCCCGGTCACCGTCGCCGACGTCGACAACTACCGCGCACTGTTCCCGCACAGCAACCGACCGACGCAGCCGCTCAACGGCCGCCCGGTAGTCCTCGCCGGATCCAACTGACAGGGATCCGTTCACATGTGATCACTGTCGACGGCCCGCGCCGCATTCTGTGATCGTCAGCTGGGGGAGGACCGGGGGAGTAGGCCAAGGGTGAGGTGCCGGACCAGGTCGTCGAGTAGCTGTTCGGAGTCGTAGTCGGCGGTGTAGCCGGAGCCGACGAAGGTGGCCAGGCCCTGCAGGGCGGCCAGGGCGGTGACACCGAGACGTTTCGGGTCGCCCGCGACGATCTCGCCCGCGGCCTGACCTTCGGCGATGAGGGCGATCGGGACCGCGAAAGCGCGGTCGACGGCCTGCTGGATATCGGCGGACGTGGAATTGTGCCGGCGCGCGAACATCAGCGGCAGGAGTTCGAGGTTGTCGACGGCGAATCGCAGGTAGGCATAGGCGACCGTCTGCAGGCGTGCCGTGATCGGCCCATCGATCACGGCCTGTTCGAAGCAGGCGCCGAGACGCTCCAGCCCGGTGACCGCGAGTGCGTCCAGTAGTGCCTGCTTGTCGCGGAAATGCCGACTCGGCGCCGCATGGCTGACGCCGGTGTCGCGGGCCAGCTGGCGCAGGGACAGCCCATCCACACCGGCCTCGCGCAGCGTCGCCTCGGCGCGCGTCAGCAGCGCGGCGCGGAGGTCGCCGTGGTGGTAGGGGGTGTGCAGGGACATGGTACGAGCAGGATATCCGACGGCCACCCAATGTTTGCGTTGACTACTTTGTTGTCGCTGACTACATTGACGTAGGCCATGACTGACAACACCGCGCCCACCCGCAAGCAGCGCAGCATGCCGATCCGCGAATGGCTGGCCCCGATCACCCTGGTCACCATCCTGGCGGCGCTGCTGGGCACCATGTACCTCGGCTACACCGCCGACCCCGAGAAGCATCTGCACGACTTCCCGATCGCCCTGGTCAACCAGGACGTCGGCGACACCGTCGGGGGCAAGCCCGCCAACATCGGTGAACAGATCGCCTCGGCACTGAGCGACGACATCCCCGCCGACAAGATCGACCTGCGCCCACTCGGCATCAACGAAGCCCAGCGACAGCTGCAGAACGGCGAGGTCTACGGCGCCATCGTGATCCCCGGCGACTTCACCAAGCGAGTCGCCATCCTCGGCGCCGCCTCGATCGTCCCGGGCGAGGTCGAGCAGCCGATCATCTCCGTGCTCACCAACCCACGAGCGGGCACTCTCGCCGCACAGATCATGAACACCGTCGCCGACCAAGCCATGACACAGGTGAACAGCACCGTCGGCGCCCAACTCGCCGAGCAGGTCAGCGCCTCTGTCGGCACCACACCACTCAGCGGCGCGGCCCGACTGCAACTCACCGAGCCGATCGCCGTCGTGGTCACCGCCTATCACCCGCTCCCCGAAGGCACCGGCCAAGGCCTGGCGGCGTTCTTCTACACCCTGGTCCTGCTGATCGTCGGTTTCAGCGGCGCGATGATGATCAATTCGCTGGTCGACGCCTCACTCGGCTACATCCCCGCCGAATACGGCCCATGGCACAAGACCACCTCGCCTGCCCCGATCAGCCGATGGCGCACCCTGCTCGTCAAATGGGGGATCGCCGCCATCAGCGCCCCTCTGGCATCCGGTGTGTTCCTCGGCGTCGGCACCCTGCTGAACATGGCGATCGAGCGACCACTGATGCTGTTTCTCTATGGCACACTGGCGGTCGCCGCCATCGCGGTCACCGCCCTGTCGGTGATGGCCGCCTTCGGCACGGCAGGCCTGATGATCAACCTCATCGTGTTCGTGGTGCTCGGCATCCCGTCGTCCTCGGGCACCATCCCGCTCGAGGCGACCCCGCGCTGGATCGCCGACATGGCCACCTTCGAACCCATGCACCAGATCTACCTGGCCGTGCGCGCCATCCTGTTCTTCGACGGACACCTCGAAGCGGGCATGGCCCAGGGTCTGTGGATGACCCTCGCCGGACTCGCGATCGGCCTGATCGTCGGTGTGGTCGCCACCAACGCCTACGACCTGCGCGGAATGCTGCGTCTGGGCATCGAGCACGCGCCCGCGCAGTAACTGATCAACCCACGTGGAAGGCCCCCTGTGATGCATGAGTTCGAAGCCCCGGCTTCCTACACGATTCCGGAACACGCGAACAACTCCGACAGTGTGTTCCTGCACGCCGAGCACTCACCCCGCACGGTGCTGTTCAACGTCTCGAACGGCAGCGGCGGCCTCACCGACGTCACCGCTGCCGAATTCGCGCGAACAGTCACCGACGTGGCCAAAGGTCTCATCGCCACCGGCATCGAACCGGGCGACCGCGTGGCCATCATGGCACCCACCCGCTACGAGTGGGTCGTGCTCGACCACGCGATCTGGGCCACCGGAGGCTGCACCGTCGCCATCTACGACAGCTCCGCCGCCGAACAGGCCAAGTGGATCCTGCAGGACTCCGCGACGAAGCTCCTGATCGTCGACAGCGACAAACACCGCAGGATCATCGAGGAAATCGACGCGAGCGCACTGCCCGAGCTGCGCGAAATCCTGCAGATCGACAAAGGCATCGTCGAGGAATTGACCACTCGCGGCGCCCATCTCGACGACGCGACCGTCCACACCCGCCGCGCGGAGGTCGGCGCGAGCTCCCCGGCGACCTTGATCTACACCTCGGGTACCACCGGCCGCCCCAAAGGCGTCATCCTCACACACGGGAACCTCTACGCGGAGTCGAAATCCGACCGCATCGCGCTGGGCGAGTTCGTCACCCAGGGCAACAAGACACTGATGTTCCTGCCGCTCGCTCATGTCTTCGCGCGCGCGGTGACGCTGGCCGCGCTCGACGCCAAGGTGGTCGTCGCATTCAGTTCCGACTGGTCCACGCTCGTCGACCAATTCGGCAGCTACCGCCCGCATTTCATCCTCGCGGTGCCACGCGTGTTCGAAAAAGTCTTCAACGGCGCGAAGCAGAAGGCGCACGCCGGCGGTAAAGGCAAGATCTTCGACCTGGCCACCGAGACTGCCATCGCTTGGAGCGAATCGCTGGACACCGGCGGCCCAAGTGTCGTGCTCAGACTCCGCCACGCCCTGTTCGACAAACTCGCCTACCGCACACTGCGCCTCGCGCTCGGCGGACGATGCGAGGCGGCGGTGTCCGGTGGCGGACCACTCGGCGCGCGGCTGGGTCACTTCTTCCGCGGCGTCGGTATCCCGATCTACGAGGGCTACGGACTCACCGAGACCACCGCCGCGATCACGGTGAACACCCCCACGAACACCCGGGTCGGCACCGTCGGCCGCCCGACCGAGGGCCACGCCGTCAAGATCGCCGAGGACGGCGAGCTGCTGCTGCGCGGCCCGGTCGTATTCCACGAATACTGGGGCAACCCCCAGGCCACCGAGGACGCCTTCGCCGGCGGCTGGTTCGAGACCGGCGATCTCGGCACCATCGACCGCGACGGCTACCTCACCATCACCGGCCGCAAGAAGGAAATCATCGTCACCGCGGGCGGAAAGAACGTCTCCCCGGGACTGATGGAGGATTCGCTGCGCGCCCACCCGCTGATCAGCCAGGCGATGGTGGTCGGCGACGGCCGCCCGTTCGTCGGTGCTCTGATCACCCTCGACCCCGAGGTACTCCCGGCATGGAAGCAAAGCCATAACCTGCCCGCCGACACCTCGAACGAGGCCCTGATCGAGAACCCCGATCTCGCCGCGGAGATCGACGCGGCGGTCGCCGACACCAACAAGAAGGTGTCACACGCCGAGGCGATCAAGAAGATCCGCATTCTGCCGGTCGACTGGACCGAGGCAACCGGCGAACTGACGCCCAAAATGTCACTCAAGCGCGCAGCGGTCATGAAGAAGTACGCCACCGAGGTGGACAAGATCTATGACCCAGCCACGGCAAGTAGTGCTTCCTACGCTTCTACGCGACCGCCTGAATGAGCCTCGTAGTCCCCGCATTCTGCCGTGATCTCGGCAGTCGCTTGCGCCGCGGTGAAGAAGTCGTCGGCCAGCGGCGAGGTGCGCGATGCCGCCATCGCTAGGCACACCTGGTCGGGCTCGAGTTCCGGAATAGGTATGTAGCTGATGTCCGGACGTGAGTAGAACAGTGTCTCCGAACGCGCCACGAACGAGATGCCCCGGCCTGCCGCGACGTGCTCGAGCTTCTCCTCCACGCCGCGCACCCGGAGCCCGGAGTCCGGGTGCGGGCGCCTGGTCGGCTGCGTGCTCGGGTCGGCATGCCAGACCAGCGGCTCACCGGCTAGGTCGGCTTCGGTGACCTCCTCCTTGCCGGCCAACCGGTGGCCTACCGGCAGCACCACCATGAGCGGCTCTGTGTACAGCGGGGTTATGCGCAGGCCGGTCTCGTCGATGGGCAGCCGCACATAGCCGACGTCGATGCGGCCGTCGAGCAGCATCGAGGCCTGGTCATCCCATTCGATCCGCTGCACGTCGACGACCACGTCCGGATGTCGTGCCCCGAACGCCCGGGCCGCCGGTATGACGGGAATGCCGGTCCGGAAGCCGACCGCCAGCCGCCGGCCTCCGTGGGCGGCCACGGTCACCCGGTGGCGGACCGCGTCCGCGGCGGCGAGCAGCGGACCGGCGTCGGCCAGCAGTTGTCTGCCTGCGTCGGTCAGCGCAACGCCGTGGCGATCCCTGGTGAACAGCGAGGCGCCGAGATCCTGTTCCAGCGCGCGGATCTGCCGACTGAGCACTGGCTGCGCGATATGCAGCTCTTCAGCGGCGCGGCCGAAGTGCAGCCTGTCGGCGACGGCGAGGAAGTAGCGCAGTTTGCGCGGGTCCAGATCCATGGAACCTCCCTGTCCGGTGATGCCTTCAAGGTATCACCACGGCTGAAATAGGTCTTGGACGCCCACTCGGGTCGAATGGCATCCTCAATAGGTACCTACTTGATCGGCACCTATTGAGGCCCAATCGAATTCGGTATTGGTATTCGACATCGGGACTTGATCTCCGGGCCCGGAATCCGAACGCACATTTCATGAATTCAGCCGGGCTCATTACGTCATTCGACGACAAACGTTGACAAGGACGGTATGGGCACGGCGTCCTATCCAGCTCCAGAAAGCAGGCACACCAATGAGTAGCGTCAGCATTATCGGCCTGGGGAACATGGCCCGCACTCTGGCTGACCGGGCGCTCGCCGGCGGCAACGCCGTTGAGATCATCGGCCGCGATCCGGCCAAAGCCAAGGAAATGGCCGCCGCGCTCGGCGGTGGTGCCACGGCCGGGACATTCGGCACCACCCCGGTCGGCGACCTCGTCATCCTCGCCGTGCCGTACGCCGGCGCCGTGCCGATCGTCGCCAAGTACGGGGACGCGCTGGCCGGCAAGGTCATCATCGACATCTCCAACACCGCCAACGCCGACGCCACCGGGCTGGTCACCCCTGACGGCACTTCCGGCGCGCAGGAGATCGCCGAGGCCGCCCCGGCGGGCGCGTACGTCGTGAAGGCGTTCAACACCGTCTTCGGCCACATCCTGGCCCAGGGCGGCCCGCTGGACGTGCTCTTCGCTGGTGACCACGCGCGGGCAAAGGCGAGCGTGTCGGCGTTCATCGAGAGCCTCGGGCTGCGCCCGCTGGATGCCGGCGGCCTGGAAGTGGCGCGCTGGATGGAAGGGGTAGCCGTGCTGATGATCAGCCTGGCCCGTAATGGCGTGGGGGACTTCAACTTCTCGCTCGGCGTCAACCTTCGCGGCTGAGCGCACCCGCACCACCACTTCTCGTGTGTCAGTCGATCTACGGCACGAGACCACACATCCTCAGAAGGACAGCAGCATGCGCGTTTTCGTCACTGGCGGGACCGGCCATTCCGGTTCGTACATCATCCCCGAGCTCATCAGCGCGGGACACGAGGTCACCGGCCTGGCCCGGTCGGACACGGCCGCGGCGGCCCTGTCCGCGCTCGGTGCGAAGGTGCGTCGCGGCGACCTCGAGGATCTCGACGGACTGAAGGAGGCGGCCGCGGAATCCGACGGCGTCATCCACGTCGCGCACAGGCAGGACCTGCTTCCGTCCGGCGGGCTCGACGCCGTGGCCGCCGCGGAGCTCCCGATCATGCTCGCTTACGGCGAGGCTCTCGCGGGAACCGGAAAGCCACTGGTAGCGGCGGGGAGCATCGGTTCGCCCGGGAACCTTGGCCGACCGGCCACCGAGGAGGACCCGGCCCTTCCCGGCGGCGATGAGTACACGGGCACTCTGCGGGTTCGCAACGTCGTGGAAACCGCCGTAATCGACCTCGCCGAGCGGGGGGTGCGGTCTTCGATCGTGCGGATTGCCAACATCGCGCACAGCACAACCGATCGTGCCGGCTTCCTCGTACAGCTGATCGCGCTGGCGAAGGAGAAGGGCTTTGTCGGCTACCCCGGAGACGGCGCGAACCTATGGAACGCCGTGCACATCCGCGATGTCGCCTTCGTGTTCCGCTTGGCACTGGAGAAGGGACCGGCCGGCAAATATTGGCACGCGGTGGGGGACGGGGCCATCCCGCTCCGCGAGATCGCCGAGGCCATCGGCAGCCGTCTTGGCCTGCCCGTCGTGAGCGTTCCCGCGGACGTACTGATGGTGCCGGGATACTTCGGGTTCCTCGCGAACATAGTCACGCAGAGCTACCCGGCGTCCAACCTCATCACCCGCCGGACCCTCGGCTGGGAACCCACTCAGCCCGGCCTGCTCGCTGATTTGGACAACGGCCATTACTTCTCCGCCAACTGACGGCAGGGCGCCACTGGTCACTGACACCGCAATCCCGGCCCCCTTCTGTAATGTCTAACCAATTACCGCTTACCGCACCGGATCGACCCCTCGAGTTCGTATTCTCACCAGGATCGCGCGCCCAGCGTGCGGCACCGGAACAGAGGTTGAAACAGCAGATGGCTATATCTGACGTCGAGGCGTACACACATCTCTCGCCGACCGATATCGAAGAGTTCGGGCAGCGCCTGGACGCGTTGCGCGGGCGGATCGAATCCAGCTTGGGCGAGCGCGACGCGCAATACATCAAGACCGTCATCCGCGTTCAGCGAGCGTGCGAGATCGCCGCCCGCCTGGTACTGCTCGACTCCGGCCGGAAAAGCAGTTGGTGGTGGGGGACAGGCCTGCTCACCTTGTCGAAGGTGCTCGAGAACATGGAGATCGGGCACAACGTCATGCACGGCCAGTGGGATTGGATGAACGACCCGGAAATCCACTCCACCACCTGGGAATGGGACCATTCCATGCCCGCCGCGCACTGGAAAGAAGCGCACAACTACCGCCATCACGTATTCACCAACGTGCTCGGGCTGGACCCCGACGAAGGATACGGGCTTCTCCGCATCACTCGTGACCGGCGCTGGCGCCCGTACCACCTGGGGAACTTCGTCTACCTTGTCCCGGTGTCGCTCCTGTATGAGCTCGGCATGTGCGTGTACCACCTGGAGATCCCGCGCGTGCTGGCGGGCAAGAAGGACAAGAAGAAGTTCCGGCAGGCTCGTGACGAAATCGTCCAGAAGGCAGGAAAGCAGCTGCTCAAGGACTACGTCGTCTTCCCGGCGATGACCGGCCGGAACTGGAAATCGACCATGCGTGCGAACGTCACCGCCAACCTCACCAAAAACGTGTGGGAGCAGATCATCACATTCTGTGGGCATTTCCCCGACGGTGCGGAGAAGTTCACCAAACGCGACATCGAGGGCGAGACTCGCGGCGAATGGTATCTGCGCCAATACCTGGGCAGCGCCAATATCGAGGTCGGTCCCCTGATGCGGATACTTTCCGGCACGCTCAGTCATCAAATCGAACACCACTTGTTCCCGGACCTGCCGAGCAACCGACTCCCCGAAATTCAACGTGAAGTGCGCAAACTCGCGGCCGAATATCGGCTGCCGTACACCACCGGCAGCCTGGTCCGTCAATATGGTCTGACATTGCGCACCATCGCGAAACTTTCGCTGCCCGATAAGTACCTCACCGCGGACGCCGACGACGCCCCGGAAACCAGCTCCGAAAAAGCCGCCGAATCTCGCCGCCTCACCCCTGTCCTGGCCTGATACTTATGGCGCACCGCATCATTTCGGTGTGGTGCGCCACACGGGAACTCTCGATACTTTCGTCACTGTGACGAATTGGGGCCGGGGAAGTGGACGGGGGAGTGTCAGCCTTCAGGTGGCCGCATCGGATTTCCGGGGATATCGGGCCCAGATCTGCCGATTGGCACATTCAGCCCGAACGGTCATTTATCGACCGAATCCTAGAATCACCCGAATTTCGTCAACTTTCGTCCCGCATCGCGAAATGCCGTAAACAAGCGCAGCGAATGCTAGTGCGCAGAGAACGATAATCCGGACCGGCGACAGCGGAGCGGCACTCAGCGCGCGGTGCGACTCGGCACTCGCCGCAAAACATCCCGCGAAACCCTCCGTGACCGGCCGCCTTCAAACGCCGATAATGCACATTATGTCAAGTAGAGCGGTGCGTACCGCACCCCCGCTGAGCTCGTGCTGATCAGGTTCGGCCGCCTGGCATCCCCCTGCACCGCTGCGACAGCCGCCGTGCCGGTAGCGGATCTTCCACCGCCGCTGGATAACTGGCACACGGTTCAGTTTTATTCGCAGTTGCTGAAAGTGCTTTTCCATCGCGCGGTGATTGGGTATTCTAGGACGCCTAGGTGCACGCCGCCGAGACCCCGCCCCGTCGCCCTGATCCATGGTCGTCCCTAACCCCGACGACTATGTGCGAGCAATTGCCGACGGCGACGGGAGCGTTGAACCGGGCGCGGATTAAATTCTGCGCGATCTCATTTCAGTGGCATTGTTCTCGGCCACCGTTCGGGTGTTTCGACGTCCGGGCATGATGCGGGTGATCGGGGTCCCCGCGAGTTATCCAATCCGGTGTGCGGAACCGTTGTCGTTCTTGCGCATTGGATCAATGTGTCGAGCTGTCGTGTGCCTTCGCGCGTGCGATTGCCGACCGGCGAACCGAGGATCTCGATGATAGATACACATGTATGGCTGACCCGCGCGTTCCATGCGATGGTCGTAACGGCCGCCCTCGCATCGGCGACGGTGGTCGCCGGCACCGGAACTGCGGCAGGGTACGCGAACCAGCTTGTCGACAGCTCCGGACGCACCGTACAGGCGGTCGAATCGGACACCAGAATCGACTTCGTGGCCCCGCTCGACGGGAATCCCCTCACCAGGGAGTGGTTCCACTCCGGTAAGGCCGGCTATCAAATATCCGGTCCCGGCGCCGATGATTTTCGCGGCCGAATCACCATCGGCTATCAAGTCGGCTACCCGGCGTCCTTCGCCGGGAGGCTGAAATTCGAGTGGATGACCCCTGATCTCGGCCTGTCGATCGGGGGCAGCTCCCCCGGCCTTTCGGTCAACAGCCTTCTGCCCAGAGCCGGCGTAGAGATGGAGCTCGGGTTCGGACCCGGCATCATCGACGTCGACTGCGCCACCGGCTCGATCTCGGGCAGTGCCGGATTCATCCAGCTGTCCGCGGTGCACGCCTCGGTGACCGGCGCGGTCGGCTCGGTCAACATCCGGCCCTACGTCACCGTCATCAGCGAGACCGGTGACACCGTCGTCGCCTACGGCCCTGCCACCAGCCACTGACCACAGCGCCGCTGGTCGGGCTCGCGTCCGGCGAAACCGGTTCGGCCTCGGTGTGTTCGGCGAGACCGATCGTCACGCGGTCCACTCGGGTCGAGCCGGTGTAACATTCGTCACCGTCGTTGCGACAATTCAGTCAGCACACACCGTCCCAGACCCCGCCGGTGCTCTCGACCACCTCATCGCGGGAAGGGTTAGTGGAGATGGCTCAAGAATTCTCCCGAATGCGCCAAGAGCGCCCGCGCTGCCATCGCAGCGGCAATCACGGTGAGCACTCACCGCCACTGAACTGATAGGCGATATTTCGCATTCTGCAGCCTTGCCGCACCGTGCACAGCTCGCACGGCACGGCGTCAGACTTGCTTTCACTACCTATTGCGTCGGCCGCCGTTGTGATGACCGGCGTCCTCAGATGAGGTGTGTCCCATGATTGAACAATCCCCCGCGATCGATCCCGACAGCGGATCAGCTCCCTCGCTGGATCAATGGTCGAGCAGTCCCCCGAAAACTGCTGTCAGTCTGGTCATTCCAGCGCGCAATGAAGCACGCAATATCGCGTGGGTGCTGGAACAGATTCCGGACAGTATTACCGAAATCATCCTTGTCGACGGCTCGACGGACGCGACGCTGATCACCGCCCGCAGCTCCCGGCCCGATATCAAGGTAGTGCCGCAGCAGGGCAGCGGAAAGGGTTGCGCGCTGCGCGCCGGATTTCTCGCCGCGACAGGCGATGTGATCGTGATGATGGATGCCGATGGCAGTATGTCGCCGCAGGAGATCTCGCATTACGTGCACTTCCTGGAAAACGGCTACGACTTCGTCAAGGGATCACGGTTCATCGGCGGCGGCGGTTCACTCGACATCACCCGGATCCGGCGTTGGGGCAACCGGTTCCTGCTGATGGTGTTCAACGCGATCTATCACACGCGCCTCACCGATTTGTGCTACGGGTATTGCGCGTTTCATCGGCGCTATCTCGAGCATCTGAATCTGTGTGCGACCGGCTTCGAGATCGAGGCCGAGATGACTGTGCGCGCGATGCAGGCGGGTTTGCGGATCGCGGAGGTGCCCAGCCTGGAGCTACCGCGGCGGGCAGGCCAGTCCAACCTGCGCGCGATCCACGACGGTACCCGGGTCCTGCGGACTGTGGTGCGTGGTCATCGGCTGGAGACCGTGCGGGCAAGTGGTGCTCAACCGGCGCCGAACACACCTCCCGGCGTCGCGATGGGATCGTCATGATCGCCGTGACCAAGCACCTGAAGCCGCACAGGGAATTCAAGGAGGCGGGTGCGGCCCGTGCGCTCGAGCAGACCGATCTGCCGATCGGGCGAACCGATGTCGAGCTGAGCGTGCCGGATAGCGAACTCGTGCTCGCGGATCCGTCGGTGCGGCCTGCGAAGATCTTGGCGCTGCTGCGGTTACACGGGCACCCGGTCGGGATCGCGGTGCTGGATGGGCGGCTGGGCCTGTCCTGGCACAGGCATGTCCCGGAGGTCTGGGCGGCGGTCGGCGGCGCCGTCAACGCGCACTTGGCCGCGGACGGGCTGCCTCGAGTGGAGTGCCTGGCGGAGGTGGCGTGCGAGCCGGTGGTGTCGGCGCAGTGTCTGCGCTGGCATGAGGAGTTGCTGCTGCACGCTCCGGTGATCACTGTCGTCGTCGCCACCCGGGATCGGCCGGACAGTGTGTGCGAGTGCCTGGACGCGCTGTTGCTGATGGAGTATCCGGCCTTCGAGATCGTTGTCGTCGACAACGATCCGACCACCGAGGAGACTGCCAGGGCGATCTCGCGGCGTTTCGGTGCGCGCGTGCGGTATGTCCGCGAGAACCGGCGTGGTCTGGCGGCGGCACACAATCGGGGACTGTCCGCGGCCCGCGGCGAGATCGTGGCCTTCGTCGACGACGATGTGGTTGTCGACCGCCACTGGCTGACCGGGATCGCCGAAGGCTTCGCCTCCGGACCCGACGTCGCCTGCGTCACCGGCTTGATCCTGCCCGCTCAACTCGAAACGCCTGCGCAGCTGTTGCTCGAGCAGCACGGCGGGTTCGACAAAGGCTTCGAACTCCACGTCTTCGACACCAGCCTCAACCGGCCCGCGGATCCGTTGTTCCCGTTTACCGCGGGCAGGTTCGGTTCCGGCGCCAATATGGCGTTCGATACCGCGGTCTTGCGCAGGCTCGGCGGGTTCGACCCGGCGATCGGGGCAGGCACGTTCGCCCGTGGCGGTGACGATCTGGCCGGGTTCTTCCGTGTCGTCGTCGCCGGGCATCAGCTGGTGTACCAGCCCAGCGCGGTGGTGTGGCACCGCCACCACCGGGATATGGCAGCGCTGCGCAATCAGGCCTACGGCTATGGCGTCGGGCTCGGCGCGTACCTGACCAGTGCGCTGATTCACGAGCCCGCGATGGTCGCGGGGCTGGTGCGGCGATTGCCTCGTGGGCTCGGGTACACCTTCGGCGCGGCCTCGGATCGCAATCGTGGCCGCTACGACGGGCTGCCGGGCGATCTCGCGTGTTTGGAGAAGCGTGGAGTGTTGTTCGGGCCGGTGGCGTACGCGATCAGCCGGTGGCGTACCCGCGGGGCGAGCACTACGGCGGGTAGCCGGGGCGGTCGGCAGTGAGTGTCGGGATGGCACGGCGACGGGCGCTGTCGGCTTCGGCAACGCCCGCACCGACCATGCTCGGCACCTTCGCCCGGGATTGGCGTAAGCCGCTGCTGCGCAACGGCTTACTGCTGACGGCCAGCTCCGGGCTGTCGGCGCTGATCGGGTTCGCCTTCTGGGCGCTCGTCGCACGGCATTACGACGCCGCCTCGGTGGGCAGTAACGCGGCCGCGATTTCGATGGCGGTGCTCGCAGCCACGGTCGCTCAGCTGAACCTGTCCAGTGCCATGGTCCGGTTCGTGCCGACCGCGGGGCGCCGCACGACCTCGCTGATCGCGGGGGCGCACGTGGTCAGTGCGACCTTTGCTCTGATCATCGCTGTGGGTTCGGTGCTGGCGGTTGGCGTGATCGCGCCCGGCACCACTTTCCTGTCCGACGACCGGGCCCAGGTGCTGTTCGTCGCAGGTACGGTCGCGGTCACCCTGTTCGTCCTGCAGGACGGTGTGCTGGTCGGCTTGCGGCGCACTCCCGTTGTCCCGCTGGCCAATATCGTGTTCGCGGTGGCCAAGCTGGTGCTGGTCGTAGCCGTGGCGGCGACTTTGCCTCGCTATGGCATCTTCGCGTCGTGGACGGTGGCGTCGGCGGCCGTCGTCGTGCTCGTCGGCGCCTACCTGTTCCTGTGGGCTGTCCCCCGCCGGGTCCGGGCGGCGGATGCCACCGAGACGCTGCCGCCGATGCCGCAGATCGCTCGCTTCGTGGGGGTCGACTATGTCGGATCGGTGTGCTCGATCGGTGCGGCGATGCTGTTGCCCATCCTCGTGCTCCACGCATTGGGCCCCGTGCCGACCGCCTACTTCTCGATCGCCTGGGCCATCGCGAACGTCATCCACTTGATCAACGTCAACTTCGGCACTTCCCTTGTCGCGGAATCCGCCACCGATCCATCACAGCTGGCCCGCAATGTGCACCAGATCCTGGTCCACGGCGCCAAGCTGGTGCTCCCGATCGTGGCCGCGGTGCTCGTGCTCGCCCCGGTCGTGCTCGCCATCTTCGGTAGCGAGTACCGCGCGGGCGCCGATGTGCTGCGCGTGCTGGCGTTCGCGGCCGTCCCCGGTCTGCTGGTCTCGACGGCGATCAGTTCGGCGCGGGCGAATCGCCGGTTGGGTCTGCTCCTGACGATCCAGGCATCGAACTTCGTTCTCACCGTCGGTCTGGCCTGGGTGCTGCTCGACCTCGTCGGCGTGGTCGGAGCGGGGGTGGCCTGCCTGCTGAGCCAGACCTCGATCGCCTGCGCACTGCTCGTGCGCCGTGATCTCTGGTGGTCCGTCGACGCGCCCCGCAGGACTGTCACAGTGCCGTTGCCGGTCCGGTTGCACAGCGCGGCAGCACTTTTCGTGCTCAGGGCGGCCGGAGCCACACGCCGACGGAAGACTCTGGACCGAGCGAGGGCAGTGCTGCGCAGGCAGGATTCCGCCGACGCGAGTCGCGACCTGGTGCGCCGGGCCGCACAGCTCGACACCGATCCGCCCTCGAAGGCATGGACCCGCGCCCGGACCGTCCGGACAGTTACCGATGTCGCGGTCGCCTACCTCGGTCACGATGACGGCCCGCCGACCGCGGTCCTGAAAGTCGCCAGGTCGCCGCTGGCCGCCGCCGACCTGCGTCGGCAACGGGAGATCCTGGCGACTCTGTCCGTCGACTCGCCGCTCGCCGACTGGCCCCTGCTCCCCCGCGTTCTCGCGTTCGGCGACGACGCCGACGGGGTGGCCTCCATCGAGACGTACCATCCGCGAGGAGATCTGACCACGGTCCTGACCACGCACCCGGAGCGGTTCGAGCCCCTGACGACGCTCGCGCTCACCTCGATCGACGAGTTGCACCGCCGCACCGGACGCCTCGCCGTGGTGGACGACACCATGCTCACCCAGTGGGTCGACGAGCCCGTGCACACTCTGACCGAGATGTGCCGGACCCTCTCCCCCGCATCGATCGACGCTGCCGAACGGATCAGGACCGTGGTGCGCGCCGCACTGACCGGCCACATCCTGGTGACCGGCTGGGCGCACGGAGATTTCCACGGCGGCAACGTCATGCTGGAATCCGGGCGCGTCACCGCCATCATCGACTGGGGTGGTGCCCGGCCGGAATGGCTCTGCGCGCTCGACGCCTACCACCTGGTCTTGACGGCATCCTGCACGGTCGAACAGCGCGAACTCGGCTCGGTGCTGGCCAGGCGGTTGCGCGCAGGCGGCTTCACCGAGCGCGAACGTCGTCGGCTCGACCTCGTCGGCGGTGCCGCGGCGCGCGGCGACCCGCTGGACGAGCGGATAGCGATCCTGCTGACCTGGCTGCATCATGTCGCGGCGTTGTCCCGCAAATGCGGCGTCTATCGTGAGCACCGCGTCTGGTGGGCGCTCAATGCCGAACCCGTGCTGCGCGCGTTCGCCGACCTCGCTCCGAAACTCGAGGCGCAACAGCGCGCCATGGAACTCGTCGGTGCCGTCGATCGATCGGATCGGCCGGTATCGGCAGCCGCTGCGGCACCGGCGGATCTCGCGGAATTCGAAGCCGAATGGGACCCCGACACCACCCCGGCCCCGGTACCGGATTGCGGAGGGCGGTCCGATCAGCTCAGCGTCTCGGTCGTCATCTGCTCCTATGCCGAGGATCGTTGGGACACTTTGGTTCTCGCGGTCACCTCGGTCCAGGCGCAGTCGCGTCCCACTGAGGAAATCGTGGTGGTGATCGACCACAACACAGCGCTACTTGATCGCGCACGCGCCCTGCCCGGCGTGACTGTCGTTCCGAACCGCAACGCGTCAGGGCTGTCCGGCGCCCGCAACACCGGAACAGCGGTCAGCACAGGCGATATCGTGGCGTTCCTCGACGACGACGCCTTCGCCGACGCCGACTGGCTGGCCGAACTCGCCGCGCCCTACGCCGACCCCACTGTGCTCGGCGTCGGCGGCCTGGTCACCGCGAACTGGCTCACCGCACGGCCGTCCTGGTTTCCCCCAGAATTCGACTGGGTGGTCGGCTGCACTTACCGCGGCATGGCCACCGGGCGCGCGGCGGTGCGCAACATGATCGGCGCCAATATGTCGTTTCGGCGTGAGCTGCTCGTCGAATCGGGCGGATTCCACACGGATCTGGGCCGGGTGGGGGCACGGCCACTCGGCTGTGAGGAGACCGAGCTGTGCATCCGCCTGCAGCGCGGTCACCCGAATGGCGTGCACATGTACGAACCCGCGGCGCGGGTGTGGCACAGCGTCCCCGGCACGCGCGCCACGTGGTCGTACTTCCGCTCACGTTGCTATTCCGAAGGTCTGTCCAAGGCGAGAGTCAGCGTTCTGGCGGGCTCCGATCGAGCCTTGGCCAGTGAACGGTCTTATCTGAAGTCGACGGTGCCGCTGGGGGTGCTGCGCAACCTCGGTGCCGGATTGCGCGGGCGCCTCTGGGGTTTCGTCACCGCGGTCGTGATGCTGGTGGGGGTCATGGCCACCGCGATCGGCTATGCCGCAGGCACCCGCGCGGGACATCGCCCACCGGCGCCGCGGCCCACCTCTCGGCAGGCAGGGGCCTGGCGCTACACCGGCGTGGCGGTAGCGACAGCATTGTGGCTGGTATCGCTGCCCCGCATCGAGCTCGATCGCATCGGTGACTACGGCCTGCTGCCGCTGCTGCCGTTCACCTTCTGGGCGGCGCTGGCTGTGCTCCTCGTGAGTTTCGGTGTGCTGGTGCAAGCAAAGGCGACGACGCGGCTGTTGGCCGCGCATGTTGTCGTCCTGATCGCGATACTGCATGCGACGCCGTCGGTGACCTACGAAACGCTCCGCTATTCGTGGGCGTGGAAGCACGTGGGCATCGTCGACTTCTTCCAGCGGCACAACGGCGTCGACACCACGCTGAACGAGCTGGCGGTGTACCAATTCTGGCCGGGGTTCTTCAATCTCAACGCGATGCTGGTGAAAGCCGGTGGATTGGAGTCCTCGCTCGGCTACGCCGCATGGGCGCCGCCGGTGTTCAACCTGCTGCTGATCGGCCCGCTGTATCTGATCTTCACGACCTTCAGCACCGACCGGCGCCTGATCTGGTCGGCGATCGTGATCTACGTCCTCGGCGCGTGGGTGGGCCAGGACTATTTCGCCCCGCAGGCATGTGCCAACTTCCTGTACCTCACGATCGTGGCGCTGGTCTTGCGGTATCTGCGCCGGGAGTCTCTGGCCGTCGACCGGCGGGTGATCGCGGTGGTCGCGATCGTGCCGATGATGGCGGCGATCGTGCCCACCCATCAGTTGACGGCGCCGATGGTCATCCTGGCTCTGGGTCTGCTCGCCGTGTTCCGCGTGCGGCGAGTTTTCGTGCTGACGGTCCTCATGGTCGCGATGACGGTCGGCTGGGATCTGCTCGTCGCCGGGCCCTGGCTGAGCGAGAACCTTTCCGGCCTGCTGGCGAACTTCGGCAACGCCGAGTCGAATGCCGGGGCGAATTTCATCGATCTGGATGCGGGCAGCCGCAGTCAAGTCGTGGTCGCAGAGGTCGACCGTGCGCTGAGCGCCGCGATCTGGCTCATGGCCGTGATCGGATTCGCCCGGCGCTTCCGTGGGCGCGGTGAACTCGCACTGCCGCTACTGGCCGTCGCACCGCTGCCGCTGATCCTCAGCAACGACTACGGCGGCGAGATGGTCTTCCGGGTCTACCTGTTCGGGCTGCCCTTCGTGGCCTTCTACGCGGCGGCCGCCTTCTTCCCACGCCCGGCCGTCGACGCGCCCCGCTCGCGCGGACGCCGGCTCGGCCGGTTGGCGCTGCCGGTGGTGTTGCTGCTGCTGGTGACGGGGTTCGGTTTCGGCTACTACGGCAAGGAGCAAACGGCCTACTTCGCGCCGGAGGAATACGCGGCGGCTCAGTTCGTCTACGGCATCGCTCCGCGCGGGTCGCTGGTCATCGGCGCGACGAGCGGATTTCCCTGGGCGTTCAAGAATTTCGAGTTCTACGACCACATGTGGTTCGCCACCTTCGACGCCGATGACCGGGAAGCCATTGTCGCGGAGCCGGTTTCGCAGTTGGCCGACATGATGTCCGCGCAACGCCATCACCACTCGTATCTCATCCTCACCCGCAGCCAGAGCGCCGGGATGACGCTGTCCGGTGACCTCCCGGTCGACGCGCTCGCGCGGATCCAGCAGACCCTGTCCGAGTCACCGAGATTCACCGAGCTCTACCGGAATACGCACGCCGTGGTGTTCACCCTGACCCAACCAGCACCGGAGTGAGAAGATGACGCGAATTCCCGTCGGCCTCAGCCGGTATCGGCTTCCCGATCCCGCGGCATTGCGACGTGGTCTGCGTGCGACGCCGGCCGCCACCTGGGTACTGGCCGGTTCGGGATGGGTCACGCTGCTGGCCGTCCACGTCATCTCCCCCGATTCACCGCTGTCGGTGCTGCGGACGCTCGTCACCTTCGCGTTCGTGCTGCTGTGCCCCGGTCTCGCCGTCGCGAGATTGCTGCCACTGCGCGAGGACATCGAGGTCTGGGTGGTGGGGATCGCGTTGAGTATGTCCTTCGGCTTGCTGGTCACTGTCGCGTTCACCGCGGCGCGCAATGATTCGACGACGTCGCGGCTGGTGTCGCTGGCGGTCATCACCACCGCGGCGGCCGCGGTGCAGATCTTTCGATCGGCGCGGCCATGACCATCGTCCCGATCCTGCTCTACCATTCTGTGTCGGACGATCCGGCAGGGTGGATCGCGCCCTATGCCGTGTCGCCACGGACTTTCGCCCGGCACGTCGAGTTGTTGGTGGCGAGTGGCCGAACGCCGATGACCGTCACCACTCTGATCGACACGCTCCGCGATGGACGAGAGCTGCCCGCACGCCCGCTGCTGGTGACCTTCGACGACGGCTTCGCCGACTTCGCCGACGCCGCAACAGTGCTCGCCGCCCATCAGATCCCGTGCACGCTCTATGTGACGACCGGCGCACTACGCGGACCGCACCAGTCCTCGCGGCTGTGCCTGCCGCCCGCCCGGATGCTGGCGTGGTCGCAACTTCCCGAGCTGGCCGAGCACGATGTCGAGATCGGCGCCCATACCCACACCCACCCGCAGCTCGACACCCTGCGAGAACGCGTGGCAGCGGCCGAGATCCGCGAGTGCAAGGACCTGCTCGAGGACGCGTTGGGCCGGGAAGTCCGCAGCTTCGCCTACCCCCACGGCTTCCACTCGACACGAGTCAAGCGCCAGGCGCACGTCGCGGGCTACACCTCGGCAACCGCGGTGGGCAATGCTTTCAGCTCGACTGCCGACGATCCCTTCGCGCTGGCCCGGCTCACGATTCGCTCGACGACCACCATCGATGAGCTGAGGGCCTGGCTGGCGGGCCGAGACGCTGCTGTCGCGCCGTTTCCGGAGGCGTGGCGAACCAAGGCGTGGCGAACCTACCGCCGGTTGCGCGGTCACCGCTCGACGCGCGGAATCATCACGATGCCCGTCCGGCCATCGCGACCACCAGGAGGTATCTGACCATGCGCACCCTCGTCACCGGCGCTGCCGGATTCATCGGTTCGAATCTGGTCGACAGCCTGCTCGCCGACGGCCACACCGTCGTCGGTATCGACAATCTCGCCACCGGTCGAATAGGCAACCTGGACAGTGCGTTTCGGCACGACACGTTCGTCTTCGTCGAGACCGGCGTCGCGCAACGCGAGCTCGCCGAGATCGTGCGCGATGTCGCCCCGGACGTGGTGTTCCACCTCGCAGCCCAGGTCGACGTCCGCAAATCGGTCGGCGATCCCTGCTCCGACGCGGGCACGAACGTGCTGGGCACCATCAATGTGGCCGAGGCGTGCAGGCAGGCCGGGACTCGCCGCGTTGTCTTCGCCGCCTCCGGCGGATCCCGCTACGGCACACCCACCGCACTGCCGATCGGCGAAGACGCACCGCCTCACCCTCTCTCGCCGTATGCGGCCGCCAAGGTCGCCGGTGAGCTCTACCTCGCCGCGTACGCCGACATGTACGGGATGGCGCCGATCAGCCTCGCCTTGTCGAATGTCTATGGGCCACGCCAGGATCCGCGCGGGGAAGCCGGCGTCGTCGCGATCTTCGGCAATGCGTTGTTGCACGGACATCCGGGGACCATCTACGGCGACGGCACCGCCACCCGCGATTACGTCTACGTCGGTGACGTTGTCGACGCGTTCAGGAGCGCGGGCGCGGCGCCGGAATCGCTGACCGGCACCTTCAATATCGGCACCGGAGTGCAGACCACCACCACCGAATTGCACGGCATGATGGCGGCGGCGCTGGGCATCGACGATCCCCCGGTGTACGCACCGGCACGGACCGGGGAGATCCAGGCCATCGCGCTCGATCACACCGCGGCCCACCAGCGTTTGGGCTGGGATCCGCATGTCGACATCACCGCCGGGATCGATCACACCATCGCCTGGCTGCGCGACACCCTCGATCTCAGCGGCAGCGCGACTGTCACCGCGTGAACGGAGCTGGACATGGCGCCAACGACAAGCACGATCGGCTCATCGGCACCTCGGGTGACCGTCGGGGTGTCACGCGATGTGTGGGCCGAGCTGCACCGGGCGGACGCGCACGCTGTGCCCACCCAGACGCCGGAATGGCTGGACTGCCTTGTCGCTTCAGGCGGCTACCGGGACGCGAGCAGACTGTACGAAATGCCCGACGGCCGCCAGGCGCTGCTTCCGCTGGTTCGACGGACTTATCCGACCGGCGGGGCGTCGGTCCTGCAGTCGCTGCCCAAGGGCTGGGGGTACGGCGGGCTGATCGCGCCCGACGGCGTCACACCCGATCTCGTGTCCGCGGTGTTCGACGACCTGTCCGCGACACCCGCGCTGCGGATACATCTTCGCCCCAATCCGTTGCACGCCGCCGCGTGGGCTGACGCTGCCTCGGCGCACACCGGTATCACTGCCGTTCCCGCACGCGCGCACATCCTGGATTTGGACGGCGGTTTCGAGCACGTGTGGCAGCACCGATTCAAGGCCGCGACGCGCACCGCCGTCCGGCGCGCCGAGCGGGCCGGGGTGACGGTCGAGACCGACACCACCGGTCGCCTCGTTCCGGTGTTCTACGACCTGCTGCAACGCTGCTTCGATCGGTGGGCGCGGCAGCAGCACGAACCGGTGCGGCTCGCCAGACTCCGTGGGCGACATCGGGATCCGGCCGCCAAGTTCGCCACGATCGCCGCGCACCTCGGCGGGCGATGTCAGGTGTCGGTGGCGTGGTTCGAGGCACTTCCGGTGGCCGCGATTCTTGTCCTGCGCGGCGGAGCGAACGCGCACTACACCCGCGGAGCGATGGACGAATCGCATGCCTTCCCGACGGCGAACCGGCTGCTGCACACCGTGGCGATCGAAGACGCGTGCCGCAGCGGCTGTCGCAGCTACCACATGGGAGAGTCCGGTGCCTCGCCCGGTTTGGCCCGATTCAAGGGCTACTTCGGCGCCGAACCCTACGACTACTGCGAGTACTGGCTCGAGCGTGTCCCTGTCTACCGCGCCGACCAGGCTCTGCGGGGCTGCGTCAAACGCGTGATCGGTTTCCGCGATGTCTAGGCCCGCGCTCCGGGCGCGCGTGCGTGCGGCGCTGTTGGTGAGTGTCGTCGCCGCGACTGTGGCCGCGTGTGGCACAAGCGCGCCCGACCCTGTCGATCCCTTACCGAGCGGCCGCTATGTCCTGCTGGCTAACGCGCAGACCAGCGATGTGCGCGTGCTCGACGCGTCGACCTGGGCCGGGCAGGGGGAACCGATCGAGGTCGGTCCCATCCCGTCCGACGTGGTGGTGAGCCCGACCGGCGACCGGGCCTATGTCGTCAGTCCCACGGCCAGCGTGGTCACGGTGGTCGACATCGCCACCCGGCGCACCGTCGGTGACCCGATCCGGGTCGGCACCTACCCGGCGGGCGTGGTTGTCAGCCCGGACGGGGGTCGCCTCTACGTCGCGGGCGGTGAGACCGACGACGTGCGCGCCTACGACACCACCACCCATCGCATGCTCGGCAAGCCGATGAAGATCGGCGACGCGCCGGGCGGTCTGGCGATCAGTGCGGACGGACGGTGGATCTTCGCCACCAGCCAGTACCAGAACGACGTGCGCGTGATCGATACCGAAGCGCTGGCCGTCGTGGGCAACCCGATCGTCGTCGGCAAGGCACCGGCGCGCGCGGCGGTGAGCCCGGACGGGCGTCGCGTCTATATCGCCAACGCCAATTCCGACGATGTCTCGGTCGTCGACACCGAAACCCGGCGGGTCGTCGGGGAGCCGATTCCGGTCGGCAGCTATCCGACCGGGATCGTCACCAGCACCGACGGCAGGCGCGTCTTCGTCGCGAGCCAGAACTCCAACGATGTGCGCGTCATCGATACGAGAACACTGCGGGTGATCGGGGAACCGATAAAGACCGGCGCCGCGCCCGCCCAGATGACGACGAGCCCGGACGGGCGCCTGCTCTATGTCGCCAATGTGTACTCCGACGATGTGACCGTGATCGACACCCGGACACTGCGGGCAACCGGCTCGGGCCCGGTCGGCCGGACCCCACGAGGCATCGCGGTGGTGGCGACATGACCGTGCGGCACCACCGTGCGTCCTCGCGCCTCGGCATCGCGGTGGCCGTCGCCCTGCTCGGTGCCGGCTGTGGCCAGGCCTCGACGACCGTCGACCAAACCCGGCCGACATTCGCCGACGAGTTCGACGGCCCGCCCGGCGCAGCACCCGATCCGTCGATCTGGCGCCCCGATGTCGGCGGAACCGGCTGGGGCAACGAGGAATTGCAGTACTACACCCGCGGCGCCAATACCGCCCTCGACGGCCGGGGAAACCTCGTGATCGAGGCCCGCGAAGGATCGGACGGGCATTCGTGCTGGTACGGGCGCTGCCGCTACACCAGCGGAAAGCTGACGACCCGGCAACGGCGCGGTGTCGCCTTCGCCCAGAGCTACGGCACGTTCGAAGCACGGATCCGCATGCCGAGCGGGGCCGGGCTCTGGCCCGCCTTCTGGCTACTGGGCGAGAACATCGACGCCGTCGGACATCCGGAGGCGGGCGAGATCGATATCGTCGAAACGCTGGGCGCGCGCACCGATTCGGTGGAGCAGCACGTGCACGGGCCCGGACTCGACTTCGGTGCCGAATTCCGCCTCCCGGCCGGACAGTCGGTGACGGACTGGCACACCTATGCCGTCGCGTGGGCGCCGGACCGGATCACCTGGCTGGTGGACGGACAAGCCACGCGCACGCTGACCCGGGCCGAAGCCGGTCCCGGCTGGGTCTTCGATCACCGGTTCTACCTGCTGCTCAATCTCGCCGTCGGTGGCGAGTGGCCGGGATCGCCGGACCGCGACACCGTGTTCCCGGCCCGGATGCTCGTCGACTACGTCCGGGTCTATCCCGGGGAACGGTACTGAGACGATGACAACGCTGAAGTGGGACGTGCGGACACCGCAGGGCCCAGCACGGGTGACCAGTCCGGCTCCGCGCGAGGTGTGGGACGAGATCGTCGCCGCCGATCCCCTTGCGGGACCGTCACATCTGCCCTCCTGGTCGGACTCCGTGTGCCGAGCCGACGGATGGACCGAGGCCAGCAGGCTCTACGAACTGCCCTGCGGCAGGCAGGCCGTGCTACCGCTGGTTCGCCGCGCCTTCGCCGGGTCACCCGGTGACCCGAAGCTGCTCACCGTGCAGGCCTCGTTCCCGCACGGCTGGGGGTCGGGCGGAATCGTGGCACCCGGCGGCCCCAGGGTCGGCGATGTCGCGGTGGTCTTGGCCGATCTCGCCGCGGGCCGGGAGCTCCAGACGCTGCTGCGGCCCGGTTTCGCCGCGGCCGCGGCCTGGCGCGAGGCGTGGTCGGGGGCGAGTGGCCGTGTCCCGGTTCGTATTCCGGTGCAGACCCATGTGCTCGACCTCAGCGGCGGGTTCGACGAGGTCTGGTCGCGGCGGCTCAGTTCGAAGGCGCGCACCGGCATTCGCAGCGCCCGCCGTAAGGCCGACAATGCCGGGCTGGTTATCGAGGTCGGCAGTTCCCCCCAGCTGGTCGATGACCTGTACGACGTGTACCTGCGGTGGGTGGCCCGGCGGGCAGTGCAGCGGCGGTTGCCGCGCCGGATGGCCCGGCTACGGGCGATGCGAGCCGAACCGCTGCGCCGGTTCCGCACCGTCGCAGCGGCATTCGAGGATCAGTGCCGGATCTGGGTGGCGCGCCTGGACGGGATTCCGATCGCCGCCGCCATCGCGGTCTTCCACGGCGGGGTCGGTGTCGGCTGGCGGGCCTTCAGCGACCGCGAGCTGGCCGGGCCGCTGCGGGCACACGAGTTGATGCAGTTTCTGGCCGTCGAACATGCCTGCCGGATCGGGTGCCGCTACTTCGACATGGGCGAATCGGGCGGAGTCAGCACGCTCGCCCACGTCAAGGACCGGCTCGGCGGCACCAGACAGCACCTCGCCGAGTACGCCTTCGAGCGGGTTCCGCTCAGTCGCTTCGACAGTGGGTGCATCGCCCTGCGCGGCTACGTCGAGCGGCGCGTGCTCGCGCTGGACCACGCCGCGGATCGGCCTCGCCCATGAGTGAGCGGGTGGCACCGCTGGATCTGCTCTGCACCGCGCAGACGGTCACCGACCTGCTGGGCCGGGCGATCGCCGACCGGGACCGGCTCGACACCTTCCTGCTCACCGCCGGATTGAACCAGCTGGTCGAGGACCGTCTCCATCCCGATCCACTCCAATTGCACCGCGTCGCGGACTTTCTCGACGACAGCGCCGCCAGGGGCGCTCACCTCGCCGCCGCCCTGGCCCGCGGTGCGGCGCTGGTGTTGCGCCCGATCGCCGTCGGCCCGGGTGCGGGCGAGCTGCGGCGGCTGCGCGATGCGCTCGGTGACACGTCGACCCGGTGCGGACACACTGTCCTCGATCCCGCCGCCGACCAGTCGATCGGCCGCACCATGGCACTGCCGACAACCCGGCGGCTACGCGGGGAAATCCTGCGGATTCCCACGTGTTTTCGCAGCTTCGACCAGCACCCCGACGATGTCGTCGAGCTCGCTCACCGGTTGCTGAAGGATGCCGATCGCTCGACGCCGATCTGCGTTGTCGGCGTTCGGACCTCGGGAAGCTATCTGGCTCCGCTGTGCGCCGCCGCGCTCGAGCTGGCCGGAGCGACGGCAGTGTCCGTGTGCACCTACCGCCCCGGCCGCCCATGGCGGCGCGCCGAGGTCGCGCAGCTGCGCGCGGTCGTGGCGGCGGGCGGCACGATCGTGGTGATCGACGATCCACCGGTCACCGGAACCGCGTTGGCCCAGACGGGACGAGCCGTCGAAGAGCTCGGTATCCCCACCCGCGCGATCGTCTTTCTGCTGGCCTTGGCCGGAACCGATCCGCCGACGCCGATCCGCCGGTGGCACACGATCACGCTGCCATGGCCCCAGTGGAGTGTGCACCAGCGGCTGACCGACGAGGCTGTCGGTGCGACGCTGGCCGGGCTGCTCGGTCCCGGACACGAAGTGGTGGCCCGGCATCGGCCAGGAGCGCACGGACGCAGCCGGGCTCGCGTGCGCGAACGGTACGCGGTGGAGATCGCCACCGATGGCGGCGTAACGCGCCGCGAGATCGCCGTCGAAGGCGCGGGTCTCGGCTACTTCGGGCGGCACGCAGTGGCGGTGGCAGCCGCCCTGCCCGGCCATTTCCCTCCGGTGTACGGGCTCGTCGACGGCTTGCTCTACCGCGACTGGGTCCCAAGCGCCGATCCACCCGGCGAAGTCGCGGTGGCCGAGCAGATCACCCGCTATGTGGTCGACCGTCGGCGCGCGCTGCGGGTCGGCACCGACCCGACCACCCGTTTGCGTGGGCGCAGGCCGGCCTGGGAGGTCGCGGCCGGGCTGCTGAGCGGGGAGTTCGGCAGACTCGGGCCCGCCGGGCAAACCGTGCTCATCGATCGGATCGTCCGGAACCTGCTGCGGGTCGACACGGCGAGCATCGCCGACGGCCACACCCATGCCCGCTACTGGCTACGCGCCGAGCCGACCGGAGCACTGCGCAAGGTCGACTTTCACCAGTTCTCCTTCAGCAACCTCGAAATGACGTGCTACGACGCGATTTTCGACCTCGCCGGCGCCGCCGCCGATCCCCCCTCCAGCACCTTCGAATCCCAGCTGCGCAGCGCCTATCTCGCGCAGACCGGCGAAACGATCGATCCCGAAAAGTGGCTGCTGTATCGGCTCACGCACCTGTGGGGGCTCGGCCGGGCCGACGAGCTGGCCGGTCCCCACATCGAGGACCGTTGCGCGGAGGCCGTGCACGACTACCTGTCCGCGGTCTTCGCCGTTCCCCAGCCGACGAGCACCACCACGTCGGCGCCGATCTGTGCACTCGACCTCGACGGAGTCCTCGAGACCGATCCGCTCGGCTTTCCGTGCACCACGCCGACCGCCGCGTTCAGCTTGCGGGCCCTGCTCGTGCACGGGTACCGGCCGGTCCTGGTGACCGGACGCAGCCTGCCCGAGGCGGCGACCCGGTGCAGACAGTTCGGCTTGGCCGGCGCGGTGGTGGAGTATGGCACCGCGATCTACGACCACCGGAATCGGCACTGCGCCGACCTGCGTGACGGCAGCGCCGCGCAGACCATGCTCGAGGTTCGCCGCTACCTCGACGCGCACGAGGCCATCGAGGTGGACCGGCGCTACCGCTACAGCGTGCGCGCCCGGTCGCGGCGCGGACCGATCCCCGCCGAGCTGACCCGCGCGATCACCGCGATGACCGGCGGGGCGGTGCGCATCGTCGTCGGGGCGGGACAAACAGATTTCGTCCCGAACGGGATGGACAAGGGCACCGGTCTGCGCGCACTGTCGACTCGGCTCGGCGGTCATGTCGCGCTGGCTGTCGGTGACACCGCCGAAGACCTGCCGGCCTTCGCCGAGGCCGTGATCTCACGAGCGCCACGCAACGCGGACGACACGGTGCGCGCCGCACGGATTCCGCTGACCAGGGGCGCCTACCAGTCCGGATTCGCCCAAGCGTGCGCCGCGCTGCTCGGGCACCGACCCGGCGACTGCCCGCTGTGCCGCCTGCCCGTCCTAGGTCCCCGGACTGCCGCACTGTGCGGGGTGCTCGGGCTGCGAGAGAACGGTGTGCGCGGGCTGGCCACCCGCACAGCTGTTCTGGCCGCTGTCACAGCCACTCACAATCGCAGATGAAGTTCGACGATCGCCCTTGCCACCGCCTGCACGGTGACGTGGTGGCTGCGGGCATGGTTGCGGATCAGCGCGAACGCCTGGACCATATCGATGGTGTTCTCGTTGGCGAGGATGCCCTTGGCCTGCTCGATCACGATCCGTGTGTCCAGGGCACGCTGAAGCTGCTCGGTGAGCTGCCGCTGGTGGTGCTGGACGGCGGAGTTGACCAGATACCCGCCGGCGATATCGGCCAGCACCCGTGCCGCCTCGAGGTCGGCTCTCCACCATGTTCGCTGTTGAGCGGCGTAGAGGTCGAGCACCCCGACCCCTTCGGTGCCGTGGGTGATCGGGATGGCGGCCACCGCGGCAATACCGACTCGGCGGGCGGCGGCCACGTAGCCCGGCCACCGCACGGTGTATTCCCCGACATCGGTGACCGGCACCGTCACACGGGTTGTGTGCGCGACGCAGCACGGCCCCGACCGAAACTGCTCCTGACATCGCTCCAGCTCGGCGGCGGGTTCGGACGCGGCGGTGACGTAACGCAATTGTCCGTCGGTGGCCAAACTGATTCCGGCTCCCGTCAGGTCGAGAAGCCCGGTGACGGTCTGGGTCAGATCGAGCAACACCGCATCGGTGTCGTTCGAGACCGGCAGCCGGGCGAACCGTGACACCGCCCCGATAAACGATTCGATGTCATCCACACGCAAAGTCCTCAGCTCGCACAATCAGCTATCTCACCGTTACCATCGGCGAGAACGAGAACCCTATTACATCGGCTGTGTCGCCGAGGGCGAACCGACATCAGCGGCCAGCACTGCCGCGAGCCCTTCTTGTAGGTCCTTGACGAAATACTCGGGAACCTCCAGCGACGGGAAATGTCCCCCGGCTTCCGGCGACCTCCATCGGACGATCTGCCGGTACCGCTCCTGTGCCCAGGGGCGCGGGCACTTCTCGATATCGCGGGGATACATCGTGATCGCCGACGGGACATCGACCCGAAGTTCGGGATCGAGGGAGTTGTGGCTTTCGTAGTAGATGCGGGCCGCCGATGCGCCGGTCCGCGTCAGCCAGTACAGGGTGACGTCGTCGAGAACCCGGTCCATGGAAATCGTCTCGAACGGGCTGTCTTCGGTATCTGTCCAGTCAGCGAACTTGTCCAGGATCCAGGCGAGAAGCCCGACCGGTGAGTCGACGAGCGAGTAGCCGATGGTCTGCGGTCGGGTTGCCTGCTGCTTGGCGTATGCCGCGCGGTGGTGCCAGAAATCGCGGGTTTCCTCGGTCCACCGGCGCTCGACCGCCGTCAGGCCGTCCGTTGTCAGCCCGGGCGGTGCCTCCGCGAACGTTGTGTGAATGCCGAGAACGTGCGCCGGGAACCGGCCGGCGAGAACCGTGGTGATATTGCCTCCCCAGTCGCCGCCGTGGGCTGCGAACTCGCGGTAGCCGAGCCTTCCCATCAGTTCCACCCATGCGGCCGCGATCTTTTCGGTTCCCCACCCGGTGGTGGCCGGCTTGTCGCTGTAACCGAAGCCAGGTAGCGACGGGACCACGACGTGGAACGCCGGCGCGTCCGCGGCTTTCGGATCGGCCAGCTCGTCGACTACATCGATGAACTCGGCAATGCTGCCCGGCCAGCCGTGCGTCAAGATCAGCGGTGTGGCGTCCGCACGCGCGGATCGGCGGTGCAGGAAGTGGATTCCCAGATCATCGATGGTCGTACGGAACTGGCCGATCTGGTCGAGGCGCTCTTCGAACGACCGCCAGTTGTACTCGGTACGCCAGTAGTGCACGACATCGACGAGGTCGGCGAGGGGAACGCCCTGTTCCCATCGGCGAGGGTCGGGCGCGGCGCGGTAGACCGTCTCGGCTTCCGGTAGTCGTGCGGCGGCTAGTCGCGCCTGCAGATCGTCGAGGTCGGCGTCGGTTGCGTGGGCTTCGAATGCGTGAACGTCGCTGGTTGGACGGTTCATGAGACCTCCTGGCCATCGCGGAACCGGCTAGAACCTAACGAACCGGCTTAGACGGTTCTAACAGTTGTCGATGCCTGTGCGCAACCGGCTAAGGTGGTTCCATGCGCTCCGAGTTCCCTGATTTTCGCCTCGGTAATGTGTTGGCGACCAGCTTCACGGCGACCTTGACGGAGCGTCATGGCGACGCGGTCGAGCGCATTCCCACGCCGCAGCGACTCGTCGACTGGCTGGCAGTGAGCGGCCTCGCCGTGGACTCCTGCACCCCCGCCCAGCTCGAACTCGCTCGAGAACTGAGGGAATCAATTCACGCCGCCGCGACAGCGACCGCGATCGGAGACACTCCCCCCGCGTCTGCTGTCGAAGTCATCAATGACCGCAGCATTCAGGGTCGGGCGGCGGCGGTCCTGACACCCGAGAGCGCCCGGCAATGGCGACTCAGTTCGGCTTCCTGCGTAGAAGATGCCCTGGGCGTCATCGCCGCCGACGCGATCAGCATTATCGCGGGCGAACGCGACGGCAAATTGGCCCTGTGCGCATCGCCGACGTGCCGAGCCGCCTTCTTCGACACCAGTCAGAGCCGCACCCGCAAATGGTGCGACATGAACACGTGCGGGAATCGTCAGAAGAAGGCGCGCTTCAACGCCAACCAGCTCAGGGACGGTCGACGTCGCGAATGATGGTCTCGGGCTTGAAGATCACCTTGTAGTGGTAACGGCTCACCTCGGCGGCCTCGAGCTGTTCGACGAAGTAGCTCACGTTGTCCGAGAGGCCGAGGAAGTGCTTCTTGTATTCGTCGTCACCGGTCTTGCACGTCACCTCGAGCTGGTTGTTCTCGTCCTTGATCGAGCACTTGCCCTCGATGGACAGCAGATACTTGTCGGTGATTCCGTTGAAGAACACCACGCGACGGTCGATCTTGAACTGGTCCGACTCTTTGGACAGGTTCTTGGACACCACGTCGGCGTCACTCGAACACCCGGTGACTGCGATGACACCCGCCGACAGAGCCGCGGCCGCAGCGATGAGCTTGTTGTTCATGTTCTACCTTCACCTCACTGGTGGTGAATCCCGCCCCGCGCGTGAACTCCCCTTCTCCACCATCATGGACGTCGGTGGCCGAGACTGCCAGCGCCAGAGGCGATTTCCGCCCGATCGAATCGGGGTCAGGTCAGTAGGCGGATCAGGCCGCCTGCCAGGTAGATGACCTGGTCGTCGAAGAAGCGGACCAGGTCGTCGGCGCTGGGGATCGCGCCGCGCCGGTGATTCCATTCCTCTGCTCTGCTCAGTGCCTGGAGGAAGACCATGAGCGCGATCGCCCAGCGCTGTTCGAGCCGAGTCTGGTCGGTGTCGGGAAATGTGCGGCGGACCTGCTGCAGCAGGACCGAGCGCAGGTCCTGTTCGGCGGCAGCGAGCGCGGGATGGTTCTGGGCCGATATCTGGGCGACGATATTGATCCAGCGCATGCCGCGAGTGCGATGGCGCGACAACAGTTCCCGATACGGGACGGTGACCGCGTCGACGAGCTCGTCGACGGTCGGCGCGTGCTCGCGGTCGGCCAGCGCGTTCACATTGGCGCGAATACGGTCGCGCACACCGGCTCCGAGGTCGAGCAGCACCGCGGCCAGCAGGTCGTCCTTCGTACCGAAGTGGTAGTTGACCGATGCGGGCCCCAGCCCGGCGGCGGCGTTGACCGCACGGACCGAGACAGCGTCGACGCCGTGCGTCGCGAAGAGCCGTTCGGCGGTCTTCACCAAACGGGTGCGGGTCGCGTTTCCCTGGCGATTGGCGGCAGGGGTTGCCGGATTCGCGTCGACCATCTCTGTCATTGCGGCTGCCACCGGCAGTGCGCGCGCACGCTCAGGCCGGACTCGTCGAACCAGCCCTCGGCCAGAGCGAAGTCGAGCATGTCGGTGAATCGCTCCCGCCATGTCAAGTCGGAGCCGAAGTGGTCGCCGAGTTCGTCTTCCAAGCGCTGCGTGCTCAGCCACACGTGGGTGCCGTCGAACTCTCCCCAGCCGATGAGCACATCCTGTAGCCGAACTGCCTCCGGTGTCGCACGGACGAGCACCGACAGCGAGGCGAAGTCCGCGGACTCGGCCAGCGTGACGGGTGGTTCCCTCCGTGGATCGATGTCGAGAAACATGGTGGGGAACTCCTCGGGAATCGACGTCTGCGACCGCCGGAAACTTGGATCAGATGATCCAATCATCGAGGTCTGGTCCCGCCGATGTCAACGGTCAGAACGGATACCTCTTCGGCGAATCGCAGGATCTCCCGCTGAACGGGACGACCACTTCTGGATCAATTGATCCATGTCGAAGCTGAGACGACGCCGTGAGCCGAGCTCACCGCACCGTTTCGATGAGGAGACCCACCATGTGGAGACCGAGTTCGATCAGATTCGGCGCTTTCCTGGCCCCCTATCACCCACTCGACGCCGACCCAGCCCTCCAGCTGCGGCGCGACATCGACCTGATGGAGCACCTCGACCATCTCGGTTTCGACGAGGCGTGGATGGGCGAACACCATTCCACCGGCGCCGAGATCGTGCCCGCTCCAGACCTGTTCATCGCCGCGGCCGCCGAACGCACCCACCGCATCCGATTCGGCACCGGCGTGGTGTCGCTGCCCTACCATCACCCGCTGGTCACCGTCGACCGCATCACCCAACTCGACCTGCAGACCCGCGGCCGGGTCATCTTCGGCACCGGGCCGGGCAAGATCCCCCTCGACGCCCACATGATGGGCATCAACCCCTCTGACCAGCGGCGCCGCCAAGGCGAAGCCCTGGAAGCGATCCTGCGGCTGCTCCGCGGTGACGTGGTCGACATGCGGACCGACTGGTTCACGCTGCGCGACGCGCGGGCCCAACTGCCCACCTACGACCCGGCAGGCATCGAGGTGGCCACCGCCTCCACCATCTCACCGAACGGATCGGTACTTGCGGG
Source organism: Nocardia sp. NPDC058518 (assembly GCF_042719655.1). NCBI lineage: Bacteria > Bacillati > Actinomycetota > Actinomycetes > Mycobacteriales > Nocardiaceae > Nocardia > Nocardia sp. NPDC058518. The sequence goes on along the minus strand of NZ_JBHXNJ010000001.1, from coordinate 66,681 downwards.
CACGCACGGACTGTCGCTGCTGTCGCTGGCGGCGGGTTCACCCACCGGTTTCGCAGCGCTGGACCGCAATTGGGGCGTCTACGAGAAGACCTGTGCCGAGCACGGCCATCTCGCCGATCGCGCGAACTGGCGACTGGTCACCCCGATGTTCCTGGCCGAATCGCGCGCCGAGGCCGAGCGCGCGGTATCGCGGCGCATCGGGTCCATGGCGGCCTACGTCAACCGGCAGACCGGGCAGCGCCCGGACTGGGCGGACACTTCCCACGGCATCGTCGAGCAGTGGCGCAACGACACGCTCGGTGAATTCGGGCAGGCCATCATCGGCACACCGGACGAGGCCATCGCGCAGATCCAGCGGTTGATCGACAAGACCGGCGGTTTCGGCACGTTGTTGGTACTGCACGTGGACATGGCCGATTGGGAAGACACCAAACGCAGCTACGAACTGTTCGCCGCCGAGGTCGTCCCGCATTTCAAGAATCGCAATGCCGGACGCGCGGCCAGCCTCCAGTTCGCCGAGGACCACCGCGATCTGCTGATCGGGCAGCTGGTCACCGCGATCACCAAGGCCAACACCGACTACTACGGCTCCGACGCCGTGACAGGAGCGTGAGCATGCGCGCCGTGCGATTCCTCGACGGAGAATTCACCGTCGGCGATGTGCCCGACCTGCCAGAGACCGGTCCCGGCCAGGTTCGAATCGCGGTGGCCGCCTGCGGAATCTGCGGCAGCGACCTGTCGGTGTCCAAGGATGCCTGCCGGTTCGTCGATGTCGCGCAGGCAGGCGGTTACCCGCTGGCCTCGTTCGACGCCGAGCGACCGGTGGTGCTCGGGCACGAGTACGCCGGGGTGATCACCGAACTCGGCACCGGCGTCACGGATTTCGCGGTGGGCGACAGGGTGGCGGGCATCGGCCTGGCTACCGATGCGGCCACCGGCATCCCCACCATCATCGGGTACTCGAACACCTATCACGGGGCGTTCGGCGAGGCGATCGTCGTCGATGCCTTCTGGGTGCGCAAAGTCCCCGACGGCCTGCGGCTGGACCATGCCACCCTCGCCGAACCCCTGCACGTGGGTGAGATGCATGTCCAGCAGTCGGGGCTCACCGCAGCGGACTCGGCGCTGGTCATCGGTTGTGGCACCATCGGTCTGGGCGCCATCGTCGCGGCCAAGGCCGGCGGCGCGAAGATGGTGATCGCCTCCGAGCCTTCACCTCGGCGCCGGGAACTGGCCGCGCTCATGGGCGCCGACATCGTCGTCGACCCCACCGAGCGGAACCCCATCGACGTGTGGAACGCCCTGATCGCCGACGGTAACTCCGTCGTCGGCGCGGCAGCGAACGGAATCCTCATCGCCTACGAATGCAGTGGGCGCGCCGGGATCCTGAACGAGCTCACCCATCAGATGCCGTTCAATTCGCGTATCCAGGTTCTCGCCGCCGGGTTCACGGCCGAATCCATCACCCCGGTCGTTCCCCAATTCCGGCGCATCGCCATCAATTTCGGTCACGGGTCCTACCAGGACGCCTATGACATCACGCTGCGGCGACTGGCCGCCGGGTCGATCGACGCGGAAGCGATTATCACCGGCCGCGTCGACCTCGACGGTGTCGCTGACGCTTTCACGGCCCTGCGGACCCCGCAGGAACACGTGAAGATCATCGTTCGACCCGGCCTCGCCGCGGACTGACTCCATCGGCCGGCGCGACGAGTCGGCTGCGTTCATGCGGGAGGCTTGCGCCGCGACTTCTTTCGCTACGTCCGTGGCTCCCACACACCGGGAGCCACGGACGTAGCGACTCAGCCGTTCAGGTCGACGACCGGTGGTCCCGCGGTCCAGCCGCCGTCGACGGCGATCTCGGCGCCGGTCGTGTACGACGCGGCGTCGCTGAGCAGATACGTCACCGCACCGGCGAGTTCCTCGGGGCGGCCCACCCTGGCCAGCGGCGCGTTCGGAAAACCGCCCTCCGCCAGGCTGATACCGGTTGGCGCGGTCATCGGGGTGAGCACCATGCCGGGATGCACCGAGTTCACCCGGATCCGGTCGCGCGCGAGCTCGACCGCCGCCACCTTGGTGAGCCCGCGCACGCCCCACTTGGCGGCACCGTAGGCACCGGTGTGTGCCAGACCGACCAGCCCGGCAGCCGAGGAGATGTTGACGATGGATCCACCGCCCGCGGCCCGCAGCGCGGGCACCACCGCGTGGATGCCGATGTGCACCGACACCAGATTCACCTGGATCACCCGCTGGAATGTCTCGAGCGGCTCCTCCACCAGCGGCACACCCGATGCGGTCACCCCGGCATTGTTGACCAGGCCGGTCAACGACCCGAAGGCGCCGACGGCGGTGTCGACCGCGTGCTGCCACGCCGCGGGATCGGTGACATCGAGAGGCACGAACCGAGCGCGCGCCCCCAGCTCATCCGCGACCGCGGCACCATCCTCCTCGAGGAGGTCACCGATCACGACACTGCCTCCCGCGGCGACGATCCCGCGAGCGAAAGCCGCTCCCAGCCCACGCGCACCACCGGTGACCAGCACAACTTTTCCCGAAAGGTCCATCACAGATTCCTCCTTGCTCATCGGACGCTTACTCATCGGACGCCGAAGATCGCGCCGCCACCGAATGCCGCGCGATGCGACACCGGCTGTCCACCGTCGAGATCGGTGATCCCGTACTCGACGGCCGCCTCCGCGGTGATCACCGTGCTGCCGCTGCGCGCGCCGACTTCGGGATCGGTGGCCAGGGCGAGCACGACCCGGCCGACGAATTCCGGTGTCTCCGCACCCGCGATCGGGAACCCCTCGATGTCCTCGACACCCATCGCCAGCACCTGCTCGGTGCGTACGATCCCGGGCCACAGCGACAGCGAACTCACACCGGTGCCGCGCAGTTCCACGGCCATGTCGGCCGCCATCTTGTCCAGCCCCGCCTTGGACATCCCGTACAGCACCGAGTGCAGGTATCCGCGGGTACCGAACGAGGAGATGTTGGCGATCACGCCACTGCCGCGCGGCACCATGAGCCGCGCCGCCTCGACCGAGGCCACGTAGTGGGCCCGCAGTCCGACCCCGATCAGCGTGTCCCAGTCGGTGACGGGCCGCCGCCAGAACGGATCACTGAAACCGGCGAACCCGTCGGGATTGGCCCAGACGTTGTTGACCAGCAGGTCGAGCCCGTCGTGCTCGGCGGCGATGCGGGCGAACAGCGAGGCGATCTGCGCGTCGTCGCGATGGTCGCAGTGCACGGCGATGCCGGTGCCGCCGCGAGCGCTCACCTCGGCGGCGGCGACCTCCAGTGGTCCGCCGTCACCCGCGGTGCCGCGGCCGGTCAGATACACCGTCCAGTCGGCGGCGCCGAGCGCCAGCGCGATTCCCTTGCCGACGCCACGGCTGGCGCCGGTCACCAGAGCGATCTTCGACATGCTCACTCCTACTGTGCGATCCGGGTGGCGTCATCGAGCGGGCGGGTGATCGCCCACAACTGGTGGAATGTGCACGTCGCGATCTTCCAGCGACCGTCCTGCACCTGGTATTCGTCGGTGTACTCGCCGGTGGAGACGGTTTCGGTGCGCTCGATCAGGTTGACCTGACGAAAGCGCAGCGTCCACCGGCCGCTCGCGGTGCCGTCCTCGCGCACGGTGATGTCGGGGTGCACACCGTGATGCATGTCGAGAATCGCGTGCTTGCCGTCCACCTGCTGCAACGCGATCGACGCGAAGACCGCCGCCATTCCGTCGGCATCCATCGCACCGAGCTCGCCGTAGTCCAGCGCCGAGCCGACCGCGACGAAACAGTCACGGAACCCGACCGGGTCTTTGGCGTCGCAGGCACGGAAATAGCGGTGCTTGAGCGCGGTGATCGCCTCGATCGCCGCCGACCGCGCGAGGTACCTGGTCAAGTCGTCGGGGTGCGGTGTTGCGGACATGAAGCTCCTTGGTCGACTCGACAGATCAGACGTGAAGGAGCTCGAAGTGGCCGGTGAGCGTCCGCTTCCTCTCCTACGTCCCGCGGCCGCCACCGTACGACCGGGACGAGGTCACCGCGGGTCCGGCTTCCCGCTCATCGGGAACGCCAGCGGGAAGCTCACGTTGTCCGAGAGACCGAGAAAATGCTTCTTGTACCTATTCCCGTGCAAGTAAAACGGGTAGTCCGATACTCGTTGCCGATCCAATTGACACGGTTCAGACTGGAATCGTCTCCCAGCGTCGAAATCCCGGACGCGCATTTTCGTTGCAGGCGACGGGCCATCAGACAGTCAGCGAATTGAACCTCGTAGTCCTCGCCACAACCGGTCTGATAGATGGAGAATGGCATGACACAAACAGTGAGCTTCGATTCCTTGAATTCCGCGACCGATGGCCGGGTCCTCGTCCCCGGCGATCCGGGCTACGACGAGGCACGCACCCTCTGGAACGGTGAGATCGACAGACGACCCGCGGTCATCGTCGAGTGCCTGTCCGCCGCCGACGTCGCCGCGGCGGTGACGTTCGCCCAGGAACAGGCGCTCGAGATATCGGTCCGCGGCGGTGGACATTCGTTCAGCGGAGCCTCCGCAGGCGAGGCAGGCATGATGATCAACCTCGCTCGAATGAATCAGGTGGTCGTCGATCCGGAGGCCCGGCGGGTGCGCGTCGGTGGCGGCGCGACGATGGCCGACATGGACGCGGCGAACCAGGCGTACGGGGTCGCCGTGACCGGCGGCGTCATCAGCCACACCGGGGTCGGTGGCCTCACGCTCGGCGGCGGGATGGGCTGGCTGACCCACCTGATGGGGCTCGCGATCGACAACCTGGTCTCGGCCGAGGTCGTCCTGGCCGACAGCAGCATCGTGCGCGCGTCCGCCGACGAGCATCCCGACCTGTTCTGGGCGCTGCGCGGGGGCGGCGGCAATTTCGGCGTGGTCACCGAATTCGAATACCGCACTCAGCGACTCGGGCCCGAAGTGCATGTCGGACTATTCTTCTGGTCCATGGACAACGGGTCGGCCGCGCTTCGTCTGGCCCGGGAACTCCTTCCCACACTGCCCGCCCGAGCAGGAGCCGTGATCGGTGCCGGGATGTCCGCGCCGCCTGCCCCGTTCGTTCCCGAGCAATATCATTTCGCCCCCGGATATGCCCTGATCGTCGCCGGATACGGCACTGCGGCCGAGCATGCCGCCATGGTCGCGCCGATCCGGGACTCGCTCCCGCCGCTGTTCGAATTCGTGTCCCCGCTCCCCTACGCCGGTTTGCAGCAATTACTCGACGATTCCGCGCCATGGGGCATCCGCGGCTATGAGAAGGCACTCGATATCACCGAACTCTCCGACGAGGTGATCGCGGTGATCACCGAGCACGCAGGCAAGAAGACGTCGCCCATGTCGTTCATGCCGATCTTCATCCTCGACGGCGCGTTCGCAGCGGTTGGCGAGGACGAGACCTCGTTCGGCGGTGCGCGCACTCGGCACTATGTGTGCAATATCGTGGCTGCCGCGCCGGACAACGACACGCTCTCGATCGACCGGACCTGGGTCCGTGAGACCTGGGAGGCGCTGCGTCCCCTGGCGTCGAACTCCGCCGGCTACGTGAATTTCATGGCGGAGACCGACGACGACCGCGTCCGAGCCGCCTACGGCGCCAAGTACGAGCGGCTCGCCGACATCAAGTACCGGTACGACCCCGCCAACGTGTTTCACCGCAACGCCAACATCAAGCCTGCTCGATCGTCCTGATTCCCGGGATTCGTCCCTGGACCGGCTGTGCGGCACGCACAAACCGCCCGGACTCAGATTGTCCGAGTAAGGATGTGGCGGTACCAGCGGCAGACGCCCAAGGCGAAGCGAAGTTCGAAGGTGTCTGTGTCGACCGCGATGCCGTAGCGGCCGGTGACCTGTTGGATGCGGTACTGGACGGTGTTGCGGTGGACGTCGAGGACGCGGGCGGTGCGTGAGTAGCTGGCGCCTTCGGCGAGGAACACGTCGAGGGTGTTCCTCAGTAGCTCCACCTTGGCACCATCGCCTGCCAGCGGGCCGAGAACGCGGTGTACGAGGCCGGCCAGTTCGTCCGGGTCGTCGGACAACAGCGCGAAGGGTGCGATCGTGTCGTAGTCGATGACCGTGGGTGCGGTCTCCCCGGCCGAAATGACCAGCGCCTTCGCTCGTGCCGCACTGCGGGCCGAGCGACGGAACCCGGGCAGCCCGTCGCCGACCGGGCCCAGAGCGACCCGCACCGGCAAGCCGGAGGCCTCGACCTGTTCGGTGAGTTCGCCGAGCACGCACGGTTCCTCGACCGGGAACCAGATACACATGGCGCGGTCCCCGGACGCCGCGACCAATTCGGTGCCACCGGTCCGCATCGCCGCGGACAGCAGCTGTCGTGCCTGCTCGAGCGCGCGCACAGCGTCCGTGCCGGTGACCGTCGACCACACTTCGGCCGCGTGGTGGCGCTGGTCGAGTCGATAGCCCAGCACCTCCTCGGCTGCCGCGACGTCGACATCGTCGTTGTCGAGCAGACGGGCGATCCACTGCTGTCGAGCGGCTTGGCGACGGCTGAGCCAGCGATCCCGTTCCGCCTCGTAGATCCGGCCCATCGACGAATTGAGCCGATCCAGGTAGGTCCCCGCGAATTTGAGCAACTCCGCGATCCGAGCGGGTTGGTCAGGGCCCGGAACGGCGAGGATCAGCCCGATCGCCGCGTCGAGGACCCGGTACTGCCCCAGCCCGTAGGCGCGCAGCAGAATCGTCAGCGGTACGCCGCGCCTGGCCAGGCGCTGGGCGTAGGCGGCAGCACCGGCGGGCGGGCCGACGGTGGCCGGGTCGATACTGTTCGCCAGTACGTACTGCACGGCGGCGATGTTCTCCGCGATGCTGGCGGCGCGCATCTCGGCCAGGTCGGCGGCGACGTCGTTGAGCGGGATCATCTGCTCGGTCACCCGGATGAGGTCCTCGGTGATGGCGTCGACACGTGGACCGAGAGCCTGTCCCACCCACACCAGAGATCCGTACGCTGCCACGGCCGCTTCCATTCGTTGAACAAAAACCGTCGGGATGATTGTGCCATCAGCACAAATTTCTGATCGATTCGGTCTGGGCGTCGGTAAACAAACCGGTCATGTGGTCGTGACAGCGTGACATGTGGTGTCATGGTCGCCGAACGCCCCGATATCGACTCCTTCTTGCTTGTTCGACACTGGTCCGCCCCGGTAGGCCGAATCCGACAGGGTTCGTGGGTCATCGCAGAGCTGTGGGCCGGACAGATGAAGGATGTTGTACTCGAATGCGTGAAGTGCGCACCTCTCCACGTGAAGCTCGTCGTGCGCTGCGCGGTCGAGGCAACCGGAAGTCGAGTACTCCTCTCTTCACCCAGCTGCTGACCGCCGCGGTCGACACCGCGGGCGATGCCGTCGCCGTGTCCTACTCGCCCGTCGACGGTGAGCGCCGCGAACTCACCTACACCCAGCTCGACGAGTACTCGTCACGGCTGGCCAGAGACCTGCTCGAACGCGGGATCGGCCCCGACGATGTCGTCGCGCTCGGATTCACCCGTTCGATCGAATCGGTGGCGGCGGTGTGGGCCGTGGCCAAGACCGGTGCCGCGTACGTCCCCGTCGATCCGGCGCTGCCCGCGGAGCGGATCGCCTACCTCCTCGAAGACTCCGGCACGATCCTCGGACTCACCTGCACGGCCCATCGGGACGCACTCGGCGACTCCGTCGAGTGGCTCGATATCGATGCCACGGCCCACCGCGACCGCATCGCGGCGCACCCCGCCCACCCGATCTCCTACCTCGACCGGGTCCGCCCGCTGACCGATCAGCACCCGGCCTATGTCATCTATACCTCGGGTTCGACGGGCCGACCCAAAGGTGTCGTCGTCACCCACACCGGTCTGGGCGCCCTGGTCGCGGCCGCCAGGGAACGCTATTCGGTCGACGGCGGCGACCGCGTCCTGCACGTGTGCTCCCCGAACTTCGACGTCTCGGTACTCGAGCTGCTGCTGACGTTCAATTCCGGTGCCACGCTGATTGTTTCACCGTCGACGGTCTTCGGCGGCCCCGAACTCGCCGAGTTGCTCCGCCGCGAACGGGTGACCCACATGCTGATCACCCCGGCGGCGCTGGAATCTGTCGACGCGCACGACCTCGAATCCCTGCGGGTAGTAGTCGTAGCGGGCGACGCGTTCGGCCCGACCCTCGTCGACCGCTGGGCCGTGAACCGCGCCTTCTTCAACGGCTACGGCCCGACCGAGGCCACCATCCTCGCCACCGGCACGACAGAACTACCGCCGGGCCGGCTCATCACGATCGGTTCGGCCTTCGCCGGAGTCGGTGCGACAGTACTGGATTCGCGCCTGCGCCCGGTCCCCGCGGGCGTGGCCGGTGAGCTGTATCTGTCCGGTCCCGCGCTGGCCCAGTGCTACCAGGGCAGGCCCGCTCTCACCGCCGAACGATTCGTCGCCTCACCCTTCAGCAGTTCCCGCATGTACCGGACCGGCGACCTGGTCCGGCGCACCGCGGACGGCGATTTCGAGTACCTGGGCCGCTCCGATTTCCAGGTGAAGATCCGCGGTTTCCGCGTCGAACTCGGTGAGATCGACGCCGCCCTGACCGCCCACCCCGACATCGAGTACGCGGTCACCCTCGGCACGAAAGCCGACTCGGGCGCGACCGTGCTGGTGTCGTATGTGCTCCCACGGCACGGCATGTCGATCGATACCGACGAAGTTGCCCGCTTCGTCGGCACGTCACTGCCCGGCCACATGGTGCCGACGGTCCTGATGACCCTCGACGAGATCCCGTTGACCCCCAACGGCAAACTCGACCGAAATGCCCTGCCCGCCCCGGTTTTCGGAGCGGTCGGTTCCCGTGCGCCCGAGGGTCCGGTCGAGACCGCCATCGCCGAACTGTTCGCTCAGATCCTCGGGCTGGAGCAGATCGGTGCCGAGGATTCGTTCTTCGCCGCAGGCGGCGACAGTATTCTGTCCATCCAGCTCGTGTCGCGAGCACGCGCTGCCGGCATTTCCTTCACCCCGCAGGCGGTGTTCGAGCACCGGACCGTCGCCGGGTTGGCGCGGGTGGCGGTGCTGGGTGCCGAGTCCGCGCCCACCTTGACCGAACTGCCCGGCGGTGGTGTCGGTGAGATGCCGTTGACGCCGGTGCTGGCCGCCTCGCTGGCCGGTGGGCGTGTGTTCGGCCGGTTCACCCAGCAGATGGTGTTGGCCCTGCCTGCAGGTATCGATCGAAAAGCCCTGGTGGACACCCTCACCGTGGTGCTCGACCACCACGACATGCTGCGTGCCGGTCTGCGACAGGTCGAGGGCACGTGGGAGCTGCACGCACTGCCGCCGGGTGCGGTGGATGTGAACGACCTGCTCATCCGCCTCGATGTCCCGGCAGGCACCGACCAACTCGATGACATCGCCGACAGCGCGATGGATACCGTGCTCGCATCGCTGGATCCGCAGGCGTACCGGATGATCGGCTTCGCCTGGCTCGCCCGCGAGGACGGCCCGGACGGGCTGATCGTCGCGGCGAACCACGCGGCGATCGACGGTGTGTCGTGGCGAATCCTGTTGTCGGACTTGGTCGCCGCGTGGGCCCAGTTCGGTCAACGGGTTGTCTTGCCGCCGGTCGGCACGTCGTTCCGGCGATGGGCGCACGGCCTGACCGACGCGGCGACGAGCAGGCGCGAGGAACTGGACCACTGGCAGCAGACCTTGTCGGTGCCCGACCCGCTGCTGGGCGATCGTCCGCTCGGCCCCATCGATACCGCGTCCACGGTGCGATCCATCAGCGTCGAAGTGCCCGCCGACATCACCCAGGCGGTCCTGAACGACCTGCCGACGATGTACCGTGCGGGCGCCGAGGACGGCCTGCTCGCCGCCTTGGCCATGGCCGTGCGCACGTGGCGGGCCCGACGTGATGTCGACGCACCCGCGACACGAGTCCGTCTGGAAGGTCACGGCCGCGAACAATCGACGGTCGACGGTGCCGATCTGACCCGCACTGTCGGCTGGTTCACCAGCATGTATCCGGTCGCGCTGGATCTGAGCGGAGTCGACAACGAAGCCGCCTGGCACGGTGGCCATGCCACGGCCGCCGTGGTGAAGGCGATCAAGGAACAGCTCCGCGCGGTGCCGCACAAGGGCATCGGTTTCGGCATACTGCGCCATCTGGACCCCGAATCCGCCGCGATGCTCGATGGCTCCCTCGGCCAGGTCGGCTTCAACTACCTGGGACGCGTTTCCGCGGGCGATATGGCCGATGCCGACCACAGCTGGCTACCCACCGCCGACTGGGGCGAGCCCGTCGCGGAACAGGACCCCGCCCTGCCCGCTGCCGCCGTCATCGACATCAACGCCCTAGCCACCGGCACCGACACCGGCCTGCGACTGCGCGCGTCGTTCTCCTATGCCTCCGGGATCATCGACGAGGAGTCGGTGCGCGAACTGGCCGACTGCTGGACGGCGGCCTTGTCGATCCTCGCCGACCACCTTCGTGATCCTGCAGCGGGTTGCCTCACCCCCGCCGACGTGCCGCTGGTCCAGGTCACCCAGACAGAACTCGATACCTGGCATCGCGAACGCCCGCGCCTGACCGATGTGCTGCCGTTGGCACCTTTGCAGCTCGGTCTGATGTTCCTCGCGCAGGTGTCTCCGGCCGACCCCTATATGGTCCAGCTCGCGGTGGAGCTGACCGGCGAGGTCGACACCGACCGCCTGCGCCGAGCAGCCCAAGCGGTCCTCGACCGCCACGCGATCCTCCGCACGGCCTTCGGCTCGTCGGCAGCGGGGACTCCGGTCGGTTTCGTGGCCGAGGGTGTCACGGTGCCGTGGCGGATAGTCGACACCGACGGTGCCGACGCCGACGAGTTCCTGGCCGCCGAAGCGCGGATCGGTTTCGAACTTTCCGTAGCGCCGCTGCTGCGTTTCACACTGTACCGCCGCGCCGACGGCATGCACCTGGTGTTGACCGCGCACCACCTGCTCGTCGACGGCTGGTCGATGCCGCTGCTGATGCGCGAACTGCTCCTCTGCTACGCCACCGACGGCGCCCCCGCGGTGCTCCCGCGCGTGCGCCCCTACCGTGACTACCTCGCCTGGCTCGCAGACCAGGACCGCTCCGCCGCCTTGCGGAATTGGCGCGAGGCACTGTCCGGACACGAACCGAGCCTGCTCACCGCCGCGGTCACGGCGCCGAACGAGACGACCGACGGGCACGGCATGTGCACCGTCGAGCTGTCACCGGCCGAGGCCGAGGAATTGGCGGTCTGCGCCGCGGCCAACGACGTCACGGTCAACACCCTGTTCCAGGCGGCATGGGGTGTGGTGCTGGCCGGTGCGTTCGGCCGCGGCGATGTCGTGTTCGGCGCGGTGGTCTCGGGCCGCCCACCGCAGCTGGACGGCGTCGACGGCATGGTCGGACTCTTCGCCAACACCATCCCCGTCCGAGTCCACTTCGACAAGTCCGAACCACTGCGAAACATGTTGTCGCAGCTGCAGTCCGAACAAATCGCCCTGCTGGACGGTCATCACCTCGGCCTCGCCGAGATCCAGCGGGCCGCAGGCGCGGGCGAGCTGTTCGACACGCTGATGGCCTACGAGTCCTACCCCGTCGACACCGAGGGAATGCGCCGCGCGCACGGCTCTATCGACGGCCTCGAGATCGTCGATGTCCGAGCGGCCAACGCCACCCACTATCCGGTGGCCGTCGGTGTCGAGGTGGGCGAGGGGATCCGTGTCGGTGTGCAGTACCGGCTGGACCTGATCGACAGCGGCATCGCGCAAGCCCTCGCGCACCGCCTGCGCGCCACCCTCGACGCCTTCGTCCGGACGCCGGACCACACCGCCGCACAGCTCCTGGACGAACTCGATCGATCCGACGACCCGATCGCGGAGTCGACCTACTGGCGTTCCGTCCTCGCCGATCTCCCCGAGGACCTGAACCTCCCCACCGATCGCGCCCGCCCCGCAACTCCCGTAGCAACCGATGCGCGCATCTCCTTCGAGATCCCCGCGGATCTCCATCAACGAATGCACGACTTCGCCCTGTCCCACGAAACGACCGTGTTCAGCCTCGTGCACACGACCTTCGCGGTACTCCTCGCCCGACTGTCCGGCACCGAAGACATCGCGCTCGACACCCCCTGCCCGCAGTCCCCGGATGCCCGGCTGGTGTTACGACTACCGGTGCGCGGCGCCACTCCTGTCGACGAACTGTTGGCCGAAGCGACCACGGTTGCCCGGCGGGCATTCGCGCGAAGCGGGTCGCCGGACGCACAGGACGGGCATTCCCGTGTACGGGCGATGCTGGTGTCAGACGATCGCTCGGACGTGGAGGCGGTCGATCGGGATCTCGTGCTGTTCCTGCGCGCGCCGAGTACCGCGCACCACGCCGCCAACGGCGAAGGTGCCATCGCCGCCGAGTTCGTTTACGCCAGTGCTCTTTTCGACCCGGCGACAATCGCGGTGTTCGCGCAACGGCTGGTTCGTCTGCTGGCAGCGGCGATCGAGCACCCCTGTTCCCCCGTCGGGGACCTCACGCTGCTCGATGCCGAGGAGCACGCGGCACTGACCGAGCGGGGCGCCGATACCGAAGGCGGCACCGCACTGTTCCCGGAGTTGGTCTCGCGCGGATCAGCCCTCGGTCCGGATCGGGTCGCCGTCCGGTACATGGACCGCTCGATCACCTACGGCGAGCTGAACGAGCAGACCGCCCGACTGGCCCGCGAGCTCATCGCCCGTGGTGTCGGGCCCGAAGTCGCTGTCGCCGTTGCCCTTCCCCGGTCCTTCGACATGGTCGCCGCCGCACTGGCCATCGCCGCGGCAGGTGGTGTGTATGTGCCGATGGACCCGCGCAATCCCGCCCAGCGTCTCCAGCACCTGGTCACCGACTCCGGTGCGAAGCTCGGCATCACCGCCGCCGCGCACCTCGAAGACCTGCCCGACGACCTGACCTGGCTGACCCTCGACGACCTCGACCGAGCCGTCACTGCGCACGAGACGACACCGATCACCGACGCGGACCGCCTCGCACCCCTGCGTGTCGACCACCCCGCCTACATCATCTACACCTCGGGTTCCACAGGTCTGCCCAAGGGCGTCACCGTGACCCACGCCGGCCTGGCCCCCTTGGTCGACGAAGCCGTCCACCGCTACCACCTCGAGTCCGACCACCGCTTCCTGCACATCTGCGCCCCCTGGTTCGATCCTTCGGTCCTCGAATGGCTGTGCGCCTTCGCCACGGGAGCGACGCTGGTCGTCGTACCGTCCGATATCGCGGGCGGCGTCGAACTCGCGGAGCTGCTGGCCGCCGAGGCCGTCACCCACGCCATCATCACCCCCGCCGTCCTCGGCACCCTCGACCCGGCCGGGCTGGACGCACTGGAATCGTTGTCTGTCGGCGGTGACGTGACCACCCCGGAACTGCTCGCGAAATGGCAGCCCAGTCGCCGCTACCTCAACGGGTACGGTCCCACCGAGACCACGATCATCTCGTCCTACGCCGAACTCACTGCCGGACAACCCATCTCGATCGGCAGCCCGGTGCAGGGCACGCACGCGATAATCCTGGACGCCCGCCTGAACCCGGTACCGCCGGGCGTCACCGGTGAGCTGTACTTGACCGGTCGTGCGTTGGCACGCGGCTACCGCAATCAGCCGACGACGACCTCGGCCCGATTCGTCCCCGACCCGTGGGGTGCGCCCGGCACCCGCATGTACCGCACGGGCGACCTGGTGCGCCTTCGCATCACCGGCGACATCGACTATCTCGGCCGCGCGGACACCCAGTTGAAGGTGCGCGGTTTCCGGATCGAACCGGGTGAGATCGATGCCGTGCTCGTCAGCCACCCCGCTGTCGAGTTCGCGGTGACCGTGGGTCGGCAGACCCCCGCAGGATCGACAACGCTGGTGACCTACGTGCTCGCGGCACAGGATCATTCGGCCGACGCCCAGGCGCTCACCGAGTACGCGACAGACCGTCTGGCCGCGCATGCGGTGCCGTCCGCGATCGTGGTTCTCGACGAGCTGCCCCTGACCTCCAACGGCAAACTCGACCGCAATGCCCTGCCCGAACCGACCATCGCGACGGAGCCCGCCGCCGCGCCGACGGGCACAATGCAAACCCTCCTGGCCGAGCTGTTCGCCCGCGTCCTCGGCGTGCCCCAGGTCGGTGTGCACGATTCGTTCTTCGCGATCGGCGGCGACAGCATCCTGTCTATCCAGCTGGTCTCACTGGCCCGCACGGCAGGCATCGTCTTCAGCACCCGTGACGTGTTCGAACACCGCACCGTGGCAAAGCTGTCCGATATCGCCGCCCTCGACAGCCCGAACGCGCCGGTGCTGGCAGAACTGCCCGGCGGCGGCATCGGCGAGGTCGCGTTGACGCCGGTACTGGCCGACTTCCTGACCACCGGTTCGAGCGACCGCTTCGCCCAGACCATGGTCCTGGCACTACCCGAGAACATCGACCGTGCGGGCCTGAAGGCAACCATCGCCGCGGTCCTGCGCCACCACGACATGCTGCGCTCACGCCTGCGACGCGACGGCGACGATTGGCGATTGGAGGTCCTGCCGCCCCACGCGATCGATGTGGACTCGCTGATCACCGAGAGCGACGCTGGTGCCCGAATGGCAAGCGCGGCAACGGACTCGTCGTTCGAGACCGAAACATCACTCTCTACCAGCGACACGGCGATCGCAGATGCGCTGACCCGAATCGGCAGCGCCGCAATGGATTCGGCGCTCTCCGCGCTGGATCCAGCCGAAGCCCGCATGATCGCCTTCACCTGGATCCGCAGGAACGGCGCACGCGATGTCCTCGCGGTGGCCGCCCACCACTACGTCATCGACGGCGTCTCCTGGCGAATCCTGCTACCCGACCTCGTCGTGGCGTGGGCCCAGCACGCGTCAGGTCAACAGATCACCTTGCCGCCGGTCGGCACCTCGTTCCGCCGTTGGGCGCACGGTCTCGCCACTGCCGACCGCACCGCCGAACTCGAACACTGGCAACAGGTCCTGTCCACCCCCGACCCGTTGCTCGGCGCCCGCGCGGTCGACAGCCGCGTCGACACCGAAGCGACGATGCGGTCGATCACGGTGCAGATTCCGGCCGATATCGCCGAACCCCTGCTCACGACCCTGCCCGCGCAGTACCGGGCAGGCGCCGACCACCCACTGCTCGCCGCGCTGGCCTTGGCCGTGCGCGTCTGGCGTGCGCGTCGCGGTATCGACTCTCCCACGCTGCGACTGCGACTCGAAGGCCACGGCCGACAGGAGGACGCCGTCCCCGGTGCTGACCTGACCCGCACCGTCGGCTGGTTCACCACCGTCTACCCCGTCGCCCTCGATCTCAGCGCCGTCACGCCCGCGAACTTCGACGATGAAGCCCTCGCCGCAACGGTCCGCACCGTCAAAGAGCAGCTCCTGGCTGTGCCCGACAACGGCATCGGCTTCGGCCTGTTGCGGCTCGACCCGCAAACCCGAAACCTGGTGTCCGGCAACATCGGCCAGATCGGTTTCAACTACCTGGGCCGCGCGACCACCGCAGCCCAGCCCACCGACGACGCCGCATGGCTGCCCACCGCCGATCTCGGCGATATCGAGGTCGACTACGACCCTGCCCTGCCCGCGCACACCGCCCTCGACATCAACGCGATCGCCGTCACCACCGACACCGGTCTGCAACTGCGGGCGAACTTCCGCTACGCCACCGGCATCCTCACCGAGTCCGCGGTCGAGGAACTGGCCGAGGACTGGACGAGCTGGCTCACCGCCCTCGCCGACCACACCCTCCACCCGTCCGCGGGCGGGCTCACCCCGTCCGACGTTGCGCTGGTACAGGTTTCGCAAACCGACCTCGACACCTGGCGCCGAACCCATCCGGGCCTGTCGGATGTGCTGCCGCTGTCGCCGTTGCAGCACTCGCTGCTCGCGCTGGGCGACATGCTGGACGAGTCGGTCCACGCCTACGTCATCCAGCTCATGGCCGAACTGACCGGCGAGCTCGACACCGACCGGCTACGCCACGCGGCCGCGACCGTGCTGAACCGGCACGCCAACCTGCGCTCGGCCTTCGTCACCGCACCCGATGGCACCCCGGTCCAGCTCGTCGCCGATGCCGTCGAAGCGCCGTTCCGGATCGTCGAAGCCACCGATGCCGAGCTGCCCGCCCTGCTCGCCGCCGATCAGCGAGCCGGCTTCGACCCCGCGATCGCGCCGCTGCTGCGATTCACCGTGTACACCACCGGTTCCGGGCGCAGCCACCTCGTCCTGACCGGCCATCACATCCTCCTCGACGGCTGGTCCATGCCGCTGCTGATGAAGGAACTGCTCGTCCTCTACGCCACCCACGGCGACGCGACCCCGCTACCGCCGGTGCGCCCCTACCGCGACTACCTCGAATGGCTCACCCGACAGGACCGCCCCGCCGCCGAGCGCGCATGGTCGGAGGTCCTCGACGGGGTGCGCACCACCATGATCGCCCCCGAGCTGACCTGGCCGCCCGCGACCGGCAACGGCTACGGCCTGTGCGAGTTCGAACTCGACGCCGCGCGCACCTCGGAACTGACCGGCTTCGCCGCGGCCGCCGAGGTCACCGCGAACACTCTGTTCCAAACGGCTTGGGGCCTGGTGGTCGCCGCGAGCACCGCGCGCGACGATGTCGTGTTCGGCGCCACCGTGTCCGGCCGCCCGCCGCAGCTCGACGGCGTCGGCGACATGATCGGCCTGTTCGTCGACGCGGTCCCGGTGCGCGTGCGCATCGATCCCGCCGGCAACGTCGGTGACCTGATCCGCGCCGTCCAGGCCGAACAGGCCACCCTGCTCGACCACCACCACCTCGGCCTCGGCGCGATCCAGCGCGTCGCGGGACTCGGCGAACTCTTCGACACCATGCTCGCTTTCGAGTCCTACCCCGTCGACGTCGAAGGCCTCCAACAGGCAGGCGGAGCGCTCGACAACCTGAGCATCGACGACCTGCAGGGCGCCGACCACACCCACTACCCGATCACGGTCCTGGTCTTCCTCGGCGCCCGCACCCAGGTGCAGATCAAGTACCGCCGCGACCTCGTCTCCGATGCCGTCGCGCAGGCGATCACCGACCGGCTCCACACCGCCATCGACCACCTCATCGCGACGCCGAACACCCCCGCGACCACCATCGCCGAACAACTCGCCGCCGACCCCACCGACCCGATCACGCGTTCCCGGTTCTGGCGCCGAACCCTGGCCGACCTGCCCACCCGCTTGACCCTGCCCACAGACCACCCACTCGCCCGGCCGAACCCGTCGCCCACCCAACGCGACCGTTGGCCCGCGAGCTCACTCGCACAGGGCCGCCCGGCCGATCGCCACGAGAACGCCCGGACTCATCGGCAGGATCGCACCCAGGTGGCGATCCCTGCGACGGTGCACCGCGATCTTCGCCAACTCGCCGACACCGCGAACGTGAGCCTGCAGTCACTGATCCGCACGGCCTTGGCCGTGCTGCTCGCACGACTCACCGCTTCCGACGACATCGTGATCAGAACCGGCGCTCCTGATCTGTTGCTACGCACCGCCATCGACCCCACAGCGCCGTTCCTCGATCTGCTCACCCAGGCACACGAGGCCGAGTCCCGAGCGCTGGCCCATGCCGGCATCCCGCTCGCGGATTTCGCCGACCTGCTCGGCGTCGAGCCCGTTTCGCTGGGACAGGTGTCGCTGACGATCCGCTCCGGCGCGGGCTCATCGGCGGGTGCGGACAGTCAACTGCCCGACGGCAACGCCGAGACAACCGGTGAGCTCGCCGTGACGGTGGTCGAGTCCGAGTCGAGCATGACGATCGAGATGTCGTTCGCCCGAACCCTTTTCGATGACCACGAGGCCGGTACCTTCGTCCGGCGCCTGGTCCGGCTGCTCACCGCCATCGCCGCCCAACCGCGCACCCCGGCGGGCGACCTTCCTCTGTCCGACCACGCCGAGAACACCTTCCTCACCCACATCGGCGACGGCACAACCTCCTCGGCTACGTGCACCCTGCCCGAGCTGCTCGTGCGTGGCACCGGCTACGGCCAGCGTCGAATCGCCGTGCGCGACAACGCGAACAGCTACACCTACGGCACCCTCGACGCCGACTCCTCACGCCTGGCCCGAGTTCTCATCGCCGAGGGGATCGGCCCGGAAACAGTCGTCGCCTCGGCCGTCCCGCGCTCCTACGAGTCGATCGTGGTCTTCTGGGCCGTCGCCAAAGCCGGTGGCGTGTACCTCCCGGTCGATCCGAACTACCCCGAAGACCGTGTGCGTCACATGCTCGACGACTCCGGCGCGACAATCGGCCTCACCGTCGCGGCCAGGGCGAACGGACTCCCCGAATCCCTGCGCTGGTTGATCCTCGACGAGCCGACCGTGCGGGGCCGTATCGCCGCCTGTTCGTCGACCCCGGTGCGTGATCGCGACCGCCGAGCGCCCCTGCGCCGCGACAACATCGCCTACGTGATCTACACCTCCGGCTCCACCGGCACACCCAAGGGCGTCTCGGTCACCCATGCGGGGCTAGGTGCCCTTGTCGCCCACTCGGCAGCCCTGATGCGTCTGCGCCACGACCACCGCATGCTGCACGTCTGCTCACCCAGCTTCGACCAGTCGATCGAGGAACTCGGCACCGCCTTCCACCGCGGCGCCACCCTGGTCATCGCACCACCGGACACCCTGGGCGGCACCGACCTCGACGACCTGCTGCGCACCGAACAGGTGACGCACACGATCATCACCCCCGCCCTGCTGAGCACCCTGGATCCGGCCGCCCTGCCCGACCTCCAGTGTGTGTCGGCAGGCGGCGAAGCCACCACTGCCGAACTCCTGGCCGCCTGGCAACCCGGCCGCAGCTTCCTCAACGGCTACGGCCCCACCGAGGCAACCATCGGCGCGACCTACTCGGCGTTGCGCGCCGGAGACCGCGTCACCATCGGTCGCCCCGTACCGGGCATGCGAGCGGTCGTCCTCGACGCCCGCCTGCACCCGGTACCGGTGGGTGCCACCGGTGAGCTGTACCTGGCGGGTCCCGCACTCGCACGCGGGTACCGGGGCCGCAGCGCCGCCACCGCCGACCGTTTCGTCGCCTGCCCGTGGGCAGGACCCGGCGATCGCATGTACCGCACCGGCGACCTCGTCCGCTGGGTGCACGGCGACACCTATGAGCTGGAGTACCTGGGCCGCACCGACTTCCAGATCAAGATCCGCGGTTTCCGCATCGAACCCGGCGAGATCGACGCTGTCCTGCTGCGGCACCCGCAGGTGAGTTTCGCCCTCACCGTCGGCGCCGAGAACCCCGCCGGTGACACCGCGCTGGTCTCGTATGTGACGGGCCGCGACATCGATCCCGGTGCCATCGCACGGTGGTCGTCATCGATGCTGCCCGCGCACATGGTCCCGGCAGCCGTGGTCGTCTTGGACCGTGTCCCACTGTCCGCGGCGGGAAAGATCGATCGAAACGCCCTGCCCGCACCGGAATTCGTGACGCGCACCTACCGCGAGCCCGCGACCGGGCTGGAACGGACGGTCGCCGAGGTGTTCGCCGAGGTGCTCGGTGCCGAACGCGTCGGCGCCGACGACAACTTCTTCGACCTGGGCGGCAATTCGCTGCTCGCCACCCGCCTGACCGCACGCCTGGGCGCGGCCGTCGACATCCGGGTGCCGGTGCGTGTGCTGTTCGCCGCACCCACCGTCGCCGAATGCGCGCACGAGATCGCCGGATTGACCCGCGCGGCCCATCGTCCCGCCTTGCAGGCGCGGCCGCGACCGGCCCACATCCCCCTCTCACCCGCCCAGCAGCGGATGTGGTTCCTCAACCGCTTCGACACCGGGACCGCCGCCTACAACATCCCGGTCGTGCTCCGCCTGAACGGCGCGCTCGACACCACCGCGATGCAGCGGGCATTCACCGATCTCGTCGCACGCCACGAGATCCTGCGCACGATCTATCCGACCGTCGACCACGCCCCGGCCCAGATCGTCTTGCCGATCGACCACCCGGACGTGCCACGCCTCCAGGTCACCACGATCGCCCGAGGCGACAGCGCGGCATCCGATGACACCGGCGGCGAAGACGTGACAACCGCAGTGGCAGAACTGGTTTCGACAGTCTTCGACGTCACCGCCGAGGTCCCGCTGCGCGCCACCCTGTTCGAACTCGGCCCCGACGACTACGTCCTGGCAATGGCGGTCCACCACATCGCGGGCGACGGCTTCTCCGGTGGCCCCCTCACCCGCGACCTCGTCCTCGCCTACACCGCACGCGCGCGCGGAAATGCCCCCACCTGGGCACCGCTGCCCGTGCAGTACGCCGACTACGCGATCTGGCAGCAAACCCTGCTCGGCGACGAAGCCGATCCCACCTCGATGTCGGCTGCCCAGCTCACCTATTGGCAGCAAGCCCTGGCAGACCTGCCCGACCAGCTCGAACTACCCCGCGACCGGCCACGACCCGCGATCCAGTCCTATGCGGGCGGCCGAGTGCCGTTCACTCTCGACACCGCCACGCACGCCGCTCTCGCCGAACTGTCCCGCACCCACGGCGCGACCCTGTTCATGGCCGTGCACACCGCCCTCGCGGTGGTGCTCGCCGAGCTGTCGGGCACCACCGACATCGCCATCGGCACCCCCGTCGCGGGCCGCGGCGACGCGGTCCTCGACGACCTGATCGGCATGTTCGTCAACACCCTGGTCTTCCGCACCCGGGTCGACGCCGGTGCGAGCTTCGCGCAACAGCTGACCCGCCAACGCGAAACCGACCTGGCCGCCTTCGCCAGCGCCGACATCCCGTTCGAACGGCTCGTGGAAGTGCTCAACCCGGCCCGCTCCACCGCCCGCCATCCCCTGTTCCAGGTCGGTCTGTCGTTCCAGAACCTGGCCGAGGTACGGATGGACCTGCCCGGCATGAGCGTGTCGTCGGTCGAGCTCGACCGTGAGCTGTCCCAATTCGACCTGCACCTGATCCTGGCCGACCGCTACACCGCCGAGGGTTCACCCGCCGGCATCTCCGGCTACTGCACCTACGCCACCGACCTGTTCGACGCGGCCACGGTAGAGGGCTTCCTCGCCCGGCTCACCCGCCTCATCACCGCGGTGGTCACCGACCCCGGCGCACCGCTGCACACCATCGACCTGCTCGCCCCCGCCGAACGAGCCCAGATCCTCGACACCTGGAATCACACCGCGCGACAATCGGATCCGAACACCACCCTCGTCTCGATGCTCGACGCCACCGTCTCCTCGGCACCGAACGCCGAAGCTCTCGTCGCCGATGACGTGCGCCTGACCTATGCCGACCTGGACGCCCGAGTGAACCGCCTGGCGCGCGCGCTCATCGCGGCAGGCGTCGGCCCGGAAACCCGAGTGGCGCTGGCCATGCGCCGGTCGGTCGACCTGGTCGTCGCGATGTACGCGGTCAGCACAGCAGGCGGCGCCTACGTCCCCATCGACCCCGACCAACCACAGGCACGCACCCAGTACATCTTGGACACAGCGGCGCCACTGTTGATCCTCACCAGCGCCGACACCTGGCTCAGCGCCACGGATTCGCCCGTCAACTGCAGTAGCGGAGACGGCCGCACCACCGCAGCATCCGGCGATCTCGGCAGCCCTGCGATGGCAACACGCTCCGCCGCAGGCAACAGCTCTGGCTCCGACACCGTGACGGCGACCCCAGTTCTTGCTGTCGAGCAGATGGACCTGTCGACATACAGCCCTGCCCCAGTCGCCGACCGAGACCGCCGTGCACCCTTGCGTCCGGCGAATACCGCCTACGTGATCTTCACATCGGGTTCGACGGGCCGGCCGAAGGGTGTGGCAGTCTCGCACTCCGCGATCGTCAACCAGTTGCGCTGGAGGGCAAACGAATTCGGGCTCACCGCCGCCGATTCCGTAATCCTGAAGACCCCCGCGACGTTCGACGTGTCGGTCTGGGAATTCTGGTCTCCGGCGGTCTGCGGCGGTCGACTGGTCATCGCCGCACCCGACGGCCACCGCGACCCGGCCTACCTCGCCGACCTGATGCGCCGCGAAGAAGTGACCACCCTGCACGTGGTGCCCTCGATGCTCGACGCCCTGCTGATCGAGGGACTGCCACCGTCGTTGCGTCGTGTCATGGCACTCGGCGAAGCCCTCCCGGTCGCCTTGACCCGCCGTTTCGAAGCCGCAGCCCCGAACATCGCCTTGTTCAACGTCTACGGCCCCACCGAGGCCGCGGTCTCGATCACCAACCACCGGGTGAGCCCCACAGACACGACCACTGTCCCGATCGGCACACCGGTCTGGAACAGTCAGGTCTACGTGTTGGACGCCCGACTGCGACCGGTCCCCGCAGGGGTTCCCGGCGAGCTGTACCTGGCAGGCGTCCAACTCGCTACCGGCTACCTCGCCCGCCCCGAACTCACCGCGGAACGCTTCGTCGCCAGCCCGTTCCATCCTGGCACCCGTATGTACCGCACCGGTGACCTCGCCGTATGGAACGGCAACGGTGAAGTCGAATACCGCGGCCGCACCGACTTCCAGCTGAAGATCCGCGGTTTCCGCATCGAACTCGAGGAAATCGATGCCGTCCTTGCCGCACATCCCGACGTCAGCTTCGCAGTCACTGTCGGCCGCGAGAACCAGGCGGGGGCAACAGTATTGGTGGCCTACGTGGTCGCCGAGCACGGTCACGAGGTCAGCGTGGACAACGTCGGCTACGTGGCCGCCCAAGCCCTGCCCGCCTATATGGTCCCCACCACGATCATGGTCCTCGACGAACTCCCGCTGACCAGTTCCGGCAAACTCGACCGGGCAGCGCTGCCCGCTCCTGAACTCGCCACCCGCACCTACCACGCGCCGGACACGGCCATCGAACACACGGTCTGCGACATCTTCGCCGACATCCTGCACCTGGACCGCGTCGGATTGGACGACCACTTCTTCGAACTCGGCGGCACCTCCCTGAGCGCCACCCGCCTGTCCACCCAGCTCGGCGCCGCGACGGCCGCCACCATTCCGGTCACCTGGATCTTCACCACGCCCACCCCAGCGGGCATCGTCGCGGCGTTGCGCTCCGAAGGCACCGACAGTGCGGGCTCCGACGCCGCCTTCGACGTCCTGCTGCCCTTGCGTACCGAGGGCACCAGCGAGCCCCTGTTCTGTATTCACCCCATCAGCGGCATCGCCTGGTCCTTCAGCGGCCTCGCCGCCCACCTCGACCGCCCGCTCTACGGACTCCAATCACCCGCGTTGAGTTCAACTGAGCCACTTCCGGATTCGATCGAGGAATGGGCTCTGCTCTACCTCAAGGAAATCCGCGCCGTGCAAGCCGAAGGCCCGTACCACCTGCTCGGCTGGTCCCTCGGCGGCGTCATCGCCCACGCCATGGCCGTCCAGCTACAGGAAGACGGCGAGGAAGTCGCGGTGCTGGCCATGCTGGACAGCACCCTGTCGTCGGCGTCGACGACCGTCGCGACCACCGTGACCGCTGCCGACCTGCTCGGCGGGTTCGCCGACGTCGACGAGGTGAACCTCGCCGAACCGGTCGACGTGCACCAACTCGCCCGAACACTGTTCGAACTCTCCGCCCCGCAAGCGACACTCGACCCCGCCCGCATCGACCGAATCGTCGACGCGGCGATCACCTCGGTCGGCCTCGACGCCGCCTATCGCCCCCGCCGCTTCGACGGCACCATCACCTATTTCACCGCGGCCCAAGACGATCCGACCGGGACCACCGGTGCGTCGTCCTGGGACGAGGCGGTGACCGGCTCGGTCGACAACCATCCCGTGGACGCGACCCACTGGCGAATGACCGAGGACCGAGCCCTCGCCGTCATCGCCGACACTTTGCGGGGTGAGTGACCCAGATCACTCTTGCGGTTGACCTTGGGTCAAGGTGGACGCTCATGTCATGACTTCGAACGCGAACAACGCAGCGACCACCACCACAACCACTGCCGCACAGGCTTATCCGAACCTGCAGCAGACCATTAAGGAGATCGTCGACAGCGGTTTGGTCGGCCTGCACCTGCGGGTCGACGACGAACACGGCGCGTGGGTCGGCAGTGCCGGGCACAGCGTGCTGGGCGAGCCCGCGGCGCCGCCGATCAACGGGCGCGTCCGGATCGGCAGCAACACCAAGACCTTCCTCGCGACCCTGGTCCTGCAACTGGTGGCCGAGGGCAAGATCGCCCTTGACACCCCCGCCGTCGACTACCTGCCCCGGTTCGCCCTCGACCCGCGAATCACGGTGCGGATGCTGTTGCAGCACACCAGCGGAATCTTCAACTTCACCGGCGAGGTCTACGAGGACGGGACGACCGCGCCGGGAGTCGTCGCCTGGGGTGGCAAGGAATGGGTGGACAACCGTTTCCGGACCCACCATGCCGATGACCTGGTGCGTCTGGCCCTGGCCAAGCCTGCCCGGTTCGAGCCGGGCACGGACTGGAGCTACTCCAACACCAACTATGCGCTGGCCAAGCTGCTCATCGAGGCGGTCACCGGTCACTCGCTGGCCGAGGAGATGCAGCGGCTGATCCTGGGTCCACTCGGATTGTCGGACACCGTGGTACCGGAGACCTCGACCGAGATCGGCGGACCGCACGCCCACGCCTACTACCGCTACGACGACGAGGGCGTGGAGAAGACGGTCGACGTCACCGCGCAGAACCCCTCCTGGATCTCCAGCGGTGGCGACATGATCTCGACCAGCAAGGACCTGCACACCTTTATCTCCGCGCTGCTGAGCGGCAAGTTGCTGCCCGCCCCGCTGCTGGCCGAGATGCTCACCCCCGAAGCCAAGGTCGGCTACGGGCTCGGGGTGTTCGTCCAGAAGACCGAGACCGGCACCGTCATCACCCACAACGGCGGCCACGGTGGCCATGCGGCACTGATGTACAGCACGCCCGACGGCTCCAAGACCATGACGGCCGCGCTCAACTATGTCGACGACGCCGACCTGTCCCTGGCCGCGGCGTTCCAGGCTGCGACCCAACGGCTCGTCGAGGAGGTCTTCGGCGGACAGGGCGCCGCGGCCTGAGTGCATCGGCGATGGCGAACCGGGCCGCGTCCGACCGAGCGCGGCCCGCAGACTTGACCGCGTCGACATCGTCAAGGTCAACTTTCCCGGTAGGACTACCCGAGCAAGGCGGACCGATCAGATGAACAACGGCGTCACAATCGGCCAGGCCGCGGCATTCGCCGGCGTCACGATCAAGACCGTGCGGCACTACGAGAAGAACGGTCTGCTCGACGAACCGGCACGCGACAGCTCCGGCTACCGCCGGTACCGCTCGGCCGAGCTGCTGCGGCTGGTGCAGGTCAGAACCCTGGCCGCCGCCGGGGTGCCGCTGGCCGAGATCGGAACACTGCTCGACGCCGACGCGGCTTCGTTCGCGACCGAGCTCGCCGATGTCGAACGGCGCCTCACCGAACGGATCGAGGAGTTGATCGCCCGCCGTGACACTCTGCATCGCCTCGCTGACGGCGACCGCACGCTGCTGCCCGACCGCGCGGTGGCGCTGCTCGCCCGCCTGCCCGAACTCGGTATCGGCCCGGCAGACATCGCCGCCGCCAGAGAGGGCTGGGTGCTGGCCAAAGCCCTTGTCCCGGAGGGCTTCGACGAGTACCTCGCCAACGTCGAGAACGCCATCGGGGACCCCGAGTTCCTCGCCGTGTACCGGCGCGCCTCCGAGGCCATGAGCTGGGAGCCCGACGACCCACGCATCGACGACGTCGCCGGCGCGGTCGCCGAGCACTACCTCACCAACCCCGACCACCTCGAGATCGTGACCGGACTGCAAGCCCGCACCGAGGCCGCGACACGCTACAAATTGATCCGTCACCACGGTGAGGAGCCGGAATCGGCCGCGGCCAAGATGTCCGCGCTCGTCGAAGCGAAACTCCGTGCCGCAGGTGTGAGGATCCCCGGACCGAACTCCCGCTGAGGCGCTGCCACCCTCAGGTCTGATGCACCCACGCGACGAAGAACAGCGCGCCCGAGGCCGCGAGGACCAGGGCGATCGGTATCGCCCACCACGATCGGTCACCGCCGAGCACCGTCCGGGTCACCCGCAGCTGCAACCGGCCGAACAGGGCGATCATGCCGACGAACACCGGCGCGATCAGCACGCCGAGCACCGCGTGCACCGCCCACGCTCCCGCCAAGGTGGGCCCGCCCCAGGAGTTCTCGTAACCATCGGCGGCGACCAGCGGATAGGCCAGACCGCGGACAAGAACCAGCACGCTGAGCATTGCGAGGAACCAGCCGAGGAGCCCGACACCACCGGACAACACCGACTGGATCAGGCACCGCGCCAGCGAAACATTCTGGGCGCCGACAGGTTCGCGCAGCAATAGTCGCGGTACCCGCAGCCGGGTCCGCACGCGGGTGAACGCCAGTGGCAATGCCAGCAGTTCATAGACCGCCGACCGTGCCACCGCGCCGATCACCGCAGCGACCCGGCCGCCGCGAGGTCGTCGAACAGCAACTGGTCGACAGGCGGAACCAGATCGCGGTCGCCGAACCCGAACCAGGCCAGCGCCTCGATCTCGTTGCTGGCCGTGAGCACCCCGCGGTAGTCGGCGGTGTAGCACGCCATCCGGACGACAGCGTGGTGCCCGTCGGCGAGCGCGGCCTCGTAGGTGCCGACGTGGACCGCACTCTCGGGCGCGAGTTCGACGGTCAGTTCCTCGGCGACCTCGCGGACCAGGGTCTGCAGGTCGGTCTCGGCACCCTCGCGTTTACCGCCCGGAATGAAGAACACGTCCTTACCGCGTGGGCGGGCACACAGGATGCGACCGTTCTCGATCAGCACCCAGGCCACCGTATCGACGAGCTGCTGTTGCGCAGGTTCCACCACGGCCCGGAGCTTAATCGGCACGTGCGCGAGGGCGTTGCCCAGTCCCTTGCACACGGCCGCGGGCAAGACGGTGCTTCGCCCGCGGCATCCGCCGGTCAGTGACCGGGCAGCACGCACACGGTGTCCAGCCCGAGGACACGATTGAGGCGGCCGAACGCCAGCCAGGAACCGATGCTCATGCTCAGCTCCACCACTTCGGCCTGGGTGTACTGCGCGAACATTCTGGCCCAGAATTCGTCATCGAGGCCGTGATGGTCGGTGGCATAACGCTCGGCGTATTCGGCGGCGAGTCTGGTGCGTTCGTCGAACCGGTCGGTGTCACGCCAGTGGGTGACGGCATCGGCGAATTCCGCTTCGACCTTCTGCCCGTCGCGTTCGGTGCGCCAGTCCTGACAGAACAGGCACCCGTTGATCTGGGCGATCCGCAGCCGAGCCGCTTCGAATTCCCGCAGGCCGAGGGTGGAGTGCTCGTAGACCGACAGCGAGAACGCCGCGGCGGCGACCCCGATGCCGGGCACCATCTCGCCCCACACGAAACCGATGGGATCTTTGCCCTCGGGAATGTCGATGATCATTGTGGTGTCCTTCCGAGTTTGCCGACCGCGGCACGCAGCGGCACATCCAGTGCGTCATACAGACCCGGTGGCGCCTCGACCAGCCAGTCGATGGCATTGACCAAACGTCCCACCGCCGTGGCGTTTCCGCCTGCCGCGCGATTGCCGCCCTCGTCGGTCGCTTCGACGCTGACCTCGATGCGCGGCGAGCCCTCGATGATCACCCGGTGGGCGCCGTCGCCGTCGGGTGGTGTGGGCCAGTCCGGTGCGCAGCTCGGATGAATGCGGGTGACATGCTCGATCACGATGCGCGCCTGCCCATCGATGATGCCCTGCACCTCGAATCGCACCGCTCCCTGCGTGCCCGCGTCGAACGCTCCCATCTGCGCGGTCTGCACGGTCGTATCGAGGGCGCGCCGTTCGACGGTTTCGCGAATCTCGTCGAGTTCGACACCCAGCGCCCTGGCCATCAGCCGAATCTGGCCGCCCCACACCATCGTCGGCACGCTCGCCATCAGCATCGGCGGCTCGTAGTCCATCGGCTGCCCCATCCCGACGAGATAGCGCACCGAGTCGGGTTGGTCATAGGTGGAGTAGTCGAAGATCTCCTGGCAGCGCACCACCTCGATGGTGGCGGCGAGCCCGCTGATCAACAGTGGCAGCACATCGTTGCCCCAGCCGGGATCCACGCCGGAGACGAACAGCGAACCACCGCCCGCGGCAATGGCTTCCAGTACCGGCTCGCGGATTTCGGCCGGTGCGTTGCGCGGGTCGTAGAGGGCGTAGAGCGCGGGTGTGACGACGACGGCCCCGGCGTGGATCGCCCGCGTGATGTCGGCGAGCGCGTTGTCGGGCCGGATTTCTCCGGACGCCGCGTACACCACCGCCCGCGGACCGGCGCCGAGTAGAGCGTCGATGTCGTCAGTGGCGGCCACCCCCAATTCGGTGTCGAGGCCCGCGAGCACGCCCGCGTCTCGGCCGACCTTGTCGGGATTGTGCACGAGCACCCCGGTGAGAACCAGCGCCGGATGGGCAGCCACGGCACGGATAGCGGCGCGGCCGACATTTCCGGTGCCCCAGACGATCGTGGGGATCATCGAGCCACCGTAGCAAGCGCTTGGTTCGGCGTCCGGGGTATCCGAAATCTCAGCCCGCGCGCAGGCCGAGCCGGCGCGCACCGATGGCCTCGGCCAGCCGGTTCACCGCTGCGGACAGCTCGCGCTTCGGGGGTCTGCGCGCGCCGAACGTCGACACCACGACCTCGTCGCCGACCTGTTCCCAGGTGCCCGCGATCCGGCCGCCGACCAGCACCAGCGGGGAGATCCAGCCCGCTGTCCTGCTCACCTTCGACCGGTGCTCGGCGGGCAGTAACGCGGTGTCGCCGGTTCCCGGCCCCAGCACGTACTGGTCGAACGGGCCGAGTAGATGGACGCCGCCGTCGAGGGTCGCCGCGGCGAGATCGTCGGCGAACTCGCTCGGAATCCAGCCGATCCGACCCTCGACGTCGACCTCGGTCAGCGCGTTGCCCATTGCCGCGAACCAGCCACGCACCACGGGTTTGCGGACGTTGTTGCGACTGAGCCACGCGTCGAACGCCTCCGGCGTCGCGGGACCGTACGCGCCGAGATAGGCGCTGATCAATGTCGGTGCGGCGCTGTCAGGTTCGGGTATGCCCGGCCACCCGCCGGTCAGGGCGGCCGGTGCGGTGAAGGTGACCTTGCCGCCGCGCGCGGGACCATGGCACAGCGCACCCTGCCAGGCCAACGGTTTGAGCACCGCACCCCACCCGGACCGCAATTGCTCGCCGAGGTGGGCGAAGCCGGGTTCGGCGAGCACCGCCTCGACCAGTTCGTCACGGGTCAGGACCTGATCGGCCAGGACGCCCGACACCACCTCCACCAGGGCGGTCACCTGATCGGGAGTCGCACCGAATGTCTTCTGCCACGCGGGTTTCTCCCACGTGCGCGCCGATCCGATCAGCGACAGCGCCGCCGCGGCCTGCTCGGGCACCATCGCGTGCAAGGTGCCGCGCATCGCCCAGGTCTTGATCAGCGTGCCCGCGCCCAACGCCGCGCCGACACCGCGTGAACGGGCATCGGAACTGCGTAAGGCGACAGCCGTCTCCGCCGCCGAGGCCACCTGCGCCTGCACCCCGGCCAGCCTGGTCGCGACATCCTCGACCGAGCCCGCGGTCGGTGCCGCGACGAACTGGCGGCTCAGCCGCCAGGCGAACACCTGATCCCATCCGACACTGAGCATGCGTCCCCATCCCCATGACCGATCTAGCTGGACCCCCATCAGATCAGATCACTCCGACACCTTCGAGCTAGCTCGCCTCGGTGCGCCGGGTGGCGACACGGCGCAATGCCGCGCGCAATCCCGCGAATTCGTCGTCACTGATCCGGTCGACGAAATAGTTGAGAACGAGGTCGGACCGCCCGCCGACACCGAGCGCTTCGTGCATGAGCTGGGCGCTGTGTTCCTCGCGGGTCACCGTCGGCCAGTACCGGTACGCGCGCCCCTCGCGCTGCCTGGCCAGCCAGCCTTTGCGGTGCAGATTGTCCATGGTCGACATCACGGTGGTGTAGGCGATGTCGCGTTCGGCCGCGAGTTCGTCGAACAGTTCGCGCACCGTGGTCGTGTCAACATCGCGGTCCCACAGCCGATCCATCAGGACCGCCTCGAGATCCCCGAAACCACGCACCGCCGATCGACTCCTTCACCTTGCCCGAACCGGCTTCACAGTACCGGCACGGCCTCGGTGAGAGTCGCGAGCATGGCAATGGCAAGGAGGGAAACCCACTCCTTGCCACTTCTAATCTATAGCGCACCCCGGGGCTTGCGGCAAGACCCCGGTCGTGCCGCACAATCTCTCGGCGAGCCCGCAACCTGCGGAAATCTTGTCGAAGGGGAGTATTCGATGATCGAGGTGATCGTTGCCGGCGGTGGCCCGACCGGCATGATGCTGGCCGCCGAACTGCGGCTGCACGGGGTGCGTGTGGTCCTGCTGGAGAGGGACACCGAGCCGACGAAGATCGTCCGCTCGCTCGGCCTGCACGCGCGCAGTATCGAGATCATGGATCAGCGCGGCCTGCTGGACCGGTTCCTCGCGCTCGGTCGCAAGCATCCGGTCGGCGGGTTCTTCGCCGGGATCCCCAAACCGGCACCCGAGCGACTCGACACCGCCCACCCGTACGTACTCGGCATCGCGCAACCGCTCACCGATCAGCTGCTCAGCGAGCACGCCACCGAGCTCGGTGCCGAGATCCGGCGCGGCACCGAAGTGGCCGGGCTGAGCCAGGACGACGACGCGGTCACGGTCGAACTGGCCGACGGCACGCAGCTGCGTTCGCGCTACCTCGTCGGGTGCGACGGCGGCCGCAGCACCGTGCGCAGGCTGCTCGGCGTCGCGTTTCCGGGTGAGCCGAGCCGGGTCGAGACGCTGCTCGGCGAAATGGAATTGACCGCGTCACCGGAAACGATCACCGAGGTGATGACCGAAGTCCGCAAAACCCAGCTGCGATTCGGCGCGATGCCGCTGGCCGGCGGGGTCTATCGCGTGATCGCCCCCGCGGACGGCGTCGCCGAGGACCGTGCGGTCGCGCCCACCTTCGACGAACTGAAGCGACAGCTCATCGCCACCGCGGGTACCGACTTCGGAGCGCACTCACCCCGCTGGCTGTCGCGTTTCGGCGACGGCACCCGCCAGGCCGAGCACTACCGCGTCGGCCGCGTGCTGCTGGCAGGCGACGCGGCCCACATCCACCCGCCCGCTGGTGGACAGGGCCTCAACCTCGGCGTCCAGGACGCGTTCAACCTCGGTTGGAAACTGGCCGCGCGGATCAACGGCTGGGCACCACCGGGCCTGCTCGACACCTACGAGACCGAACGCCACCCCGTAGCCGCCGACGTGCTCGACAACACCCGCGCCCAGATGGAACTGATGTCGCTCGACCCGGGACCGCAGGCGGTGCGCAGGCTGTTGTCGCAATTGATGGACTTCGACGAGGTGAGTCGCTATCTCACAGAGAAGATCATCGCCATCGGGATCCGCTACGACTTCGGCCATGGCGATCCACTGCTCGGTCGGCGACTGCGCGACATCGCCTTGAAACGCGGCCGCCTCTACGCGCAGATGCACGCGGGCCGCGGACTCCTGCTCGACCGGACCGGGCGCCTGTCGGTGCGTGGATGGTCAGACCGGGTCGACCACATCATCGATGTCAGCGAAGAACTCGACGCCCCCGCGGTGCTCCTTCGCCCTGACGGGCATGTGGCCTGGATCGGGGAAGACCAACAGGATCTGCTCGCCCACCTGCCTGTCTGGTTCGGCCGACCGGACCTCGACACATCGCGCTGACGTGTCCAGCGATCTCATCCGACTCACCAGCGGGGGTTGCCTGCGTGCCGACGTGGTTGCGCCGACTCGCTGTCTCCCGGAATCATCGGCGTATGAGGTTCGCAGGGGTGGCCCGATGACCGAGCTCGACACGTTCGCCACCTTCCGGCCACTGCTGTTCACGATCGCCTACGAAATCCTGGGCTGCGCCGCCGATGCCGAAGATGTGTTGCAGGACAGCTACCTTCGCTGGCGCGACGCGACGGAGGTGACGCATCCGCGCGCGTATCTGG
The DNA here is from genome assembly GCF_042719655.1 of Nocardia sp. NPDC058518. Lineage (NCBI taxonomy): Bacteria > Bacillati > Actinomycetota > Actinomycetes > Mycobacteriales > Nocardiaceae > Nocardia > Nocardia sp. NPDC058518. Next base: position 34,660 of record NZ_JBHXNJ010000001.1, on the reverse strand, counting down.
TGCAGATCGTCACCCGTCAGGCGATCAACCATCTCCGCTCGGTCCGGCGGCGCCGCGAGGACTACGTCGGCACCTGGCTCCCCGAACCGATCCGCACCACGCCCGACGCGGGCCACGATGTGTTGCTGGCGGAGTCGGTGTCGATGGCCATGTTGCTCGTGCTGGAAACCCTCGGTCCCACCGAACGTGCGGTGTTCGTCCTGTCGGAGGTGTTCGGGCACAGCCACAGCGAGATCGCGGAGATGATCGACAAGTCCGATACGGCCGTGCGGCAGATCGCCCACCGGGCCCGCGCGCACGTGGCGTCACGGCGCCGCCGCTTCCAACCCGACTCCGACACCAGCCGCGCGGTGATCGGCCGTTTCCTGCTCGCCGCCCACACCGGTGACGTGAGCGCCCTCATGGCGGTGCTCGCTCCCGATGTCGTCGAGATCTCCGATGGCGGCGGCCGCGTCTCCGCCGCACGTCGCCCGATCATCGGCGCCGAGCCCGTCGCGCGGTTCCTGATCGGGCTGACCCAGAACTCGATGGCGGGCGCGAAAGTCGAATTCGGCAGTTTCAACGCGCAGCCCGCGGTACTCGCCCGATCGACGAACGGCGAGCTGGACACGGTGCTGGTGGTCGAGATGGCCGACGACCTCATCACCGGCCTCTACGCGATCCGCAACCCAGACAAACTGCGGTCCATCGATGTGCTCCGCACCCTCGACATCGCCGCCGACCTGCCCTGACCACAGTCGGTGACGCAGGACACACCCCAGTCGTGTCACGCTGAGCCTGCGAGCGGTGTCTCCGAGAGTGTCCAGCAATGCAGCGGAACGAAAGGACCATCCCCATGAAGGTCATCCTCGTGTGCAAATCGGTGTCACACGGCAACACCCAGCGCGTCGCCGAGACCATGAGCGGAGTTCTCGGTGGCCGGGTCGTCGCCCCCGCCGACATCGATCCGGCCGAACTCGCCGACTGCGACCTCGTCGGCTTCGGCTCGGGCATCTACAACATGGATTTCCACCCGGAACTGCGCCGATTCATCGCCTCGCTACCGACCGGGCACCAGGGCAAGGCGTTCGTGTTCCGTACCAGCGGATTCCCGGAACCACCGTTTCGCCGGTATGTCACCACCCTGACCCGGAACATCGAAAAGAAGGGTTTCGACGTGGTCGATGCCTTCGACTGCCGTGGCTTCGATACCTGGCTACCGCTGCGCCTTATCGGTGGCATCCGTAAAGGCCACCCCGACGCCACCGACATCACGGCCGCCCGCGCGTTCGCCGAGAACCTGCGGGCCAGGACTACCGCCACACCCTGATCGGCCGAACTCGTCATACCCCGATGCGAACATATGTTCGTGTCCGATTCCGCCGCCCCGCGTCGCCCGCGTATCCAGTCCCGCGCCGAGGCCTCGATCCTGCACGCCGACCTCGACTCGTTCTACGCCTCGGTCGAACAGCGTGATCAGCCGTGGCTGCGTGGCAAACCGGTCATCGTGGGCGGCGGGGTGGTGCTGGCGGCCAGTTATGAGGCCAAGGCGTTCGGTATCCGCACTCCGATGAACGCGGGTCAGGCGCTGCGCTTGTGCCCGCACGCGATCGTCGTGCCGCCGCGGATGTCGGCCTATGCCGAGGCGAGCAAGGCGGTTTTCGCGGTCTTCGGTGACACCACCCCGGTGGTGGAGGGGATCTCGATCGATGAGGCGTTCCTCGACGTCAGCGGGTTACGCCGGATCAGCGGCGAACCGATCGACATCGGCCACCGGCTCCGCGCACAGGTGGCAGAGCGCGTAGGCCTGCCCATCTCCGTGGGTATCGCCCGCAACAAATTCCTCGCCAAGGTCGCCTCCGCCGTCGCCAAACCCGACGGTTTACGCCTCGTCGAACCCGGCAAGGAACTCGACTTCCTGCACCCACTGCCGGTGGAGCGATTATGGGGCGTCGGCAAAGTCACCTCGGCGACCTTGCACGCCAACGGCATCACCCGCATCGGCCAGCTCGCCGAACTCGGCGAACCCCACCTGCGCGCGATCCTCGGTCCCGCCGCGGCCCGTCACCTGTTCGCGCTGTCGTGGGCTCGCGACCCACGCCATGTGGAAACCGGCAAACGGCGGCGCTCGATCGGAGCCCAACGCGCCCTCGGCCGACGCCCACGCGAGCCAGAGGAAATCGCCGCCTATCTCGACGGCCTCACCGACCGGCTCGGCCGCCGCCTGCGCGCCGCCGACCGCGTGTGCCGAACAGTGGTGCTGCGCTTACGTTTCGACGATTTCACCCGAGCCACCCGCTCCCACACCCTCGTCGAAGCCACCGACACCTCCGCCACGATCCGCCACGCCGCCCGCCTACTCCTGCACACCGCCCAACCACTCATCACCGAACGCGGCATCACCCTGATCGGCCTGTCGCTGACCAACCTCGACGACGCCGACACCATGCAACTCACCCTGCCCCTGGAGGCACGCGCCGAGAACACTCTCGACGCCACTCTCGACGACTTGCGCCGCCGTTTCGGCTCCACCGCCGTCACCCGAGCCGCCCTCCTGCGCAGCGGCGAAGGGATCTCGGTCCCGCTACTGCCCGACTGACCCCGCCGAGCTCCTCCGCGCCGACCACTGCGGATCCACCGTGCGAGCCGACGTGGAATAATCGCCGAATGCCTTACGCCGTCATCGGCTTTCTGACTCTCGCCCTGTGGGTGTATTGCCTGGTCGACATCATTACCAGCCCCGACGCGGGCATCCGGCACCTACCGAAAATGGGATGGATCATCGTCGTCGTCCTGATCCCTACGATCGGCGCGCTGCTGTGGTTGTTCGCGGGTAGGCCCGTCGGCGAGTCACGACCTGCCTCGAATACCCGGTTCGGTGAATACGATCGTCCCGGCCGCCGGGTCGCCTCGAATCCCGACGATGATGAGGCCTTCCTCCGCGGCCTGCGCGAACGCGCCGAACAGCAGCGTCGAGAGGCCCGCAGGCAACAGGAAGAACGCGACCAGGACCCGGCCTGATCAACCGAAAGGTGCTGGGCCGGTCGCGCATCTACGTGCGCTGGTCGTGCTTGGCGGGCCGGAACAGGGATCGCGTCCCGAACAGCGAACTGTCGAACCGCTTGCCCGCGTCCGGTTCCCGGTGATAGCGCTCGATACGCAACACCTCGTTGCGGGACCCGAAGATGAACGGCACCCGCTGATGCACCTGGGCCGGGGGGACCTCCATCATGCGTTCGTGCCCGGTGGTCGCCGCCCCACCCGCCTGCTCGACGATGAACGCGATCGGATTCGCCCCGTATAACAGCGAGACCCGGCCCGGCAGTGCGGGATTGCGGGTATCTCGCGGGTACAGATACAGCCCACCCCTGGTCAGGATGTGGAACGTATCGGCCACCAGCGACGCCACCCACCGCATATTGAAATCGCGCCCGCGCGGCCCCTCCACTCCCTCCAGACATTCGAGCACGTACCGGCGCACCGGCCGCTCCCAGAACCGCTCATTGGCGGCATTGATCGCGAATCCCGAAGTGTCCTGCGGGATACGCATCTGCGGGTGGGTCAACACGAACGCCCCGATCTCCCGATCGAGGGTGAACCCGTCGACCCCACTGCCGGTGGTGAGCACCAGCATGGTCGCGGGCCCGTACAGCGTGAACCCCGCACACACCTGCTCCACACCCGGTTGCAGGAAGTCGGATTCGGCGGGTTCCGCGTCGCCGGCGATAACCTCGTCGGGCGCCCGCAGAATGCTGAAGATCGAACCGACAGGCAGGTTCACGTCGATGTTGCTCGACCCGTCAAGCGCGTCATAGGCCAGGAGATACTTGCCCCGCCGCTGAGCAGCGGGTAACACCGTCGCGTGCTGCTCGGACAACAATCCCGACAAATGCCCGGACCACTGCGTCTGTCCCACCATGATCTCATCGGTCAGCACATCGAGCCGCCCACTCACCGACGACTCGTCGTCGACCCCCGATCCGATGATCGCCCCACGCGTCACCTGATTGGCAATGATCTTCGCCGCCGTGGCCACCACATTGACCAGCGCGGAGAACTCCCCCGAAGAACCGGGATGCCGATGTTCTTCCTCGATCGTGTAGCGAGTAAGCGTTTTCAGTCCATTCGGCATCCGGCAACAACCCCTATGAAATCCGGTGTGTCCCTTGCCCTTTCCAGAATGGCTCACAACACGCTCGCAATCAATGTGAACCCGCCCGGCAACACGGGCTGCACCTCGATCGGCCGTCGTGCTTGACCATGCCCCTGGGGGCAGCGTTTACATTCGCTGTATGAGGATCGGAGAGCTTGCGCGGCTGGCTCAGCTCAGCCCCAAGGCCATCAGACGGTACGAGGCATTGGGGCTGGTCGCGCCGGAACGTCACCCCAACGGCTTCCGCGAATACGACGACCACACCGTCCGGCTGGTGCAGGAAATCCGATCCCTGAATCGTCTGGGAATCCGGGTGGAGGAGACTCGTCCGTTCCTGGACTGCCTGGCGACAGGCAGCGAACACGTGGACGACTGCCCCGCCTCACTGGCCGAATACCAGCGGAACATCGACGCATTGAACGCGGAAATCGAAGCACTCACCGCCCGCAGAGACGCCCTCGCCGATCGACTCCGCGACGCCGCGCATCGCCACAGCACCACTCGAACGCTCCCGTGGCCGGAGGCGGTCTTTGCGCGGCAGCCCCTGTCGGGCCGCGACCGCCCCACCGAACTGAAGGAATCATGATGACCCAGATTTCCGCGATCGCCGGCACCGTTGCGGTGACCGATGAATCATTCGACCGCGACGTCCTCACCCACCCCGGCCTCGTCCTCGTGGACGTCTGGGCCACATGGTGCCCTTCGTGCAAAATGATCGCTCCCGTGCTGGCCGAAGTCGCCCGCGAACGTGCGGACACCCTCGCCGTTCGCACCCTCAACGCCGACGAGAACCCGCTCACCGCCCGCAATTACCAAGTGATGGCGGCCCCGACGCTGCTGCTCTTCCGCGACGGCCAACTCCTGCGCACTCTCGTCGGTGCCCGCTCCAAGGCGAAGCTCCTCGCCGAGCTGGACGACGCAGCGAGCCACTGATCCCGGTAGACGGGTGTCAGCACCGTCGGTACGGTCGTCGCCAGGGGCGCGGTCGCTTGGGGTGATGGGTATGGGCGCAGGCGGAACAATGCGCCAAGAGATCTACGCCGACAAACGCCCCATCGAGGACTACCGCGCCGGTGCCGACGGCCGAGTGTTCATCCACCTCACCTCCGCCGCCGAATGGCAACAGATCACCGGCGAACCGGCACCGCCCACCCCGATCACCGCCCAGGCATACGCCGCCAACGGCCTGCCCTGGTTCGACTACTACGCCACCGACTCCGACGACCTACCACCTTCGTCCCAACTCGCCGACGTGCAACCGACAGGCAGCTGGCTCGCCGACGAACAACCGAATCCGCCCATCGGATACGGCCTTCCGACGATTCCGCTGGGCGACAACGCCGTCGGAGACGGCAACTGGTAGCTCCCGAAAGCCTGCGGCGGAGGTTCTTGCGCCGCAGGCCAACTGCCGGATCCGGCGAACCCGCCACGGTGGCGCCATTCTCGGACGTACGATCCGAGCGTGGCCGAATCCAAAGGTTCCACCCCGCTGCGTGTGCTGGTCTACAGCAACGATGCCGATACCCGTCAACAGGTGATCCTGGCGCTGGGCCGTAGGCCGCGTGCCGATCTACCCGAGCTCGATTTCTTCGAGGTCGCCACCGCGCCGGTGGTCATCGAGCAGATGGATGCCGGTGGGATCGATCTGGCCATCCTCGACGGTGAATCCGCCCCGACCGGTGGCCTCGGTATCGCCAAGCAGCTCAAGGACGAGATCGATCAGTGCCCGCCGGTGGTCGTGCTCACCGGTCGGCCCGATGACGCCTGGCTGGCCAACTGGTCGCGTGCCGAGGCCGCCGTCTCGCACCCGATCGACCCCATGCAGCTCACCAACGCGGTCGCCGGGGTCCTGCTCGCCCGCTGACGGGAGCGTCCGGGCATCGTCCCGAACCGTCGGATAGTCCGCTTCGTACCTTTCTGTCTATCACCACTGGTAATGCCAGTGGTTCGCTGCCGCATGCCCGTTGGCGATTACCCCCGTATCGCTCATGAATCGCGGTACCGATATCGATCAAACCCCGCCCCGGAAACGTGCGGCGGAGCCCCGAAACGGCGGTAGTCTGTGCTCTAGCTCACACGAGCACGGGCTCTTGTATAACGCTCCGCCATCGCTGCACAGCCTTGCGCGAGCCCCCGTTCGGCGGACAACGTTGTCGGCCCCGTCTCGCCGAAAGCTGCCGTCCGCGGCCGGGCCACACGGCTCGGCCTGCTCCAGCGAGGAGGGGAAGTGCAGTCGTGAATATCGAGGTGCCCGCACTCGTACTCGGCGCCATCGCCGCGGCGTTCGCGGTGTTCTCCGTCATCATGGCGTCGCTGATCGGCCCGAAACGCTACAACCGGGCCAAGCTCGAACCCTATGAATGCGGCATCGAGCCGACCCCGCACGCCATCGCCGGTGGCCCGGGAAATGCAGCGGGACAGCGCTTTCCGGTGAAGTACTACCTCACGGCGATGCTGTTCATCATCTTCGACATCGAGATCGTGTTCCTCTACCCGTGGGCAGTGCATTTCGACACGCTCGGGCTGTTCGGTCTCGCCGCGATGGCGCTGTTCATCGTCAATGTGTCTGTCGCCTACGCCTACGAGTGGCGTCGCGGCGGCCTCAGCTGGGAATGAGTGGGAAATAATGGGTCTCGAAGAGAAACTGCCCAGCGGGTTCCTGCTGAGCACGGTCGAGGATTTCGCCGGCTACCTGCGTAAGGGCTCGGTCTGGCCCGCGACGTTCGGGTTGGCGTGCTGCGCGATCGAGATGATGGCCACCGGCGCCGGACGATTCGACATCGCCCGCTTCGGCATGGAAGCGTTCCGCGCCTCCCCACGTCAGGCCGATCTGATGATCGTGGCGGGCCGGGTGAGCCAGAAGATGGCGCCGGTGCTGCGTCAGGTCTACGACCAGATGACCGAGCCGAAATGGGTGCTGGCCATGGGGGTCTGCGCGTCCTCGGGTGGCATGTTCAACAACTACGCCATCGTGCAGGGCGTCGACCACATCGTCCCGGTCGACATCTACCTGCCCGGCTGCCCGCCGCGCCCGGAGATGCTGCTCAACGCGATCCTGGCGCTGCACGCGAAGATCGCCGAGATGCCGATGGGCGTCAACCGCGAGGAAGCGATCCGCGCCGCCGAAACGGCCGCGCTGGCCAGCACGCCGACCATCCGGATGGAGGGGCTGCTGCGATGACCTTCGACTCCCCCGACAACACCGACAGCCCTGCGGGACAAGAGATTCCGGAGGAATCGCCCGTACAGCCGCAATCGAAACCGCCCGAGGACGAGGTGATCGGCACGCGGCGCGGTATGTTCGGCGTCAGCGGCACCGGCGACACCTCCGGCTACGGCGGCCTGGTCACCCCGGTCGCCCTGCCCGCGGGCACCCCGCCCCCGTACGGCGGCTGGTTCGACTCGTTCGTCGGTACGTTGCGTGCCGCACTCGTCGGACGTGTCATCGCCTTCGACACCGTAATCGAGAAGATCGTGGTGTTCCGCGACGAACTCACCCTGCACGTGAAGCGCGAACATCTCGTCGCCGTCGCGAGCGCGCTGCGCGACGACAGCTCCCTGCGATTCGAACTGTGCCTCGGCGTCAACGGCGTGCACTATCCCGACGACGAAGGCCGCGAACTGCACGCCGTCTATCACTTGACGTCGATCACCCACGGCCGCCGCGTGCGGCTGGAAGTGTCCGCGCCCGATGCCGATCCGCACATTCCGTCGCTGTTCTCGGTGTATCCGACAACCGACTGGCACGAACGCGAAACCTACGACTTCTTCGGCATCCTCTTCGACGGGCACCCCTCCCTGACCCGCATCACCATGCCCGACGACTGGCGCGGCCATCCGCAGCGCAAGGACTACCCGCTCGGCGGGATCCCGGTGGAGTACAAGGGCGCGCGCATACCGCCGCCCGACGAGCGGAGGAGCTACAGCTGATGACCGACACCGACTTCCGCCGCGACGAACCACCGGTTGTGACTGTCGCAGGCCAGGACTGGGACCAGGTCAGCGAAGTGATCGACGGCGGCGCCGAAGAACGCATCGTGGTGAACATGGGCCCACAGCACCCCTCCACGCACGGGGTGTTGCGCCTGATCCTCGAGATCGAAGGCGAGACCGTCACCGAGGCCCGCTGCGGCATCGGCTACCTGCACACCGGCATCGAGAAGAACCTGGAATTCCGCAACTGGACCCAGGGTGTCACCTTCGTGACCCGGATGGACTACCTGTCCCCGTTCTTCAACGAGACCGCCTACTGCCTCGGCGTGGAGAAACTCCTCGACATCACCGAGCAGATCCCCGAACGCGCCACCGTGGTGCGGGTGCTGCTGATGGAGCTCAACCGGATCTCCTCGCACCTGGTGGCTCTCGCAACCGGCGCCATGGAGCTGGGCGCGCTCACCCCGATGCTGTTCGGTTTCCGTGAACGCGAACTCATCCTCGACGTCTTCGAAACCATCACCGGCCTGCGGATGAACCACGCCTACATCCGCCCCGGCGGCCTGGCCCAGGATCTCCCCGACGATGGCGTCACCAAAGTCCGTGAACTCCTCGAGCTCCTGCCCGGCCGCCTCCGCGATATGGAGCACCTGCTCAGCGCCAACCCGATCTGGAAGAAACGCACCCAGGACATCGGCTACCTCGATCTCACCGGCTGCATGGCCCTCGGCATCACCGGCCCCGTCCTGCGCGCCACCGGCCTGCCGCACGATCTGCGCAAATCAGACCCGTACTGCGGCTACGAGAACTACGAATTCGACATCCCGACCACTACCGGCTGTGACTGCTACGGCCGCTATATCATCCGGGTCGCCGAGATGGCCGAGTCGATCAAGATCGTCGAACAGTGCTTGGACAAGCTGCGGCCGGGACCGGTGATGATCGACGACAAGAAGATCGCCTGGCCCGCCGACCTGGAACTGGGCCCCGACGGTCTCGGCAACTCGAACAAGCACATCGGCAAGATCATGGGCACCTCCATGGAATCGCTGATCCACCACTTCAAGCTCGTCACCGAGGGCATCAGGGTGCCTGCGGGACAGGTGTATTCGGCGGTGGAGTCCCCGCGCGGGGAACTGGGTGTGCACATGGTCAGCGACGGCAGCACCCAGCCGTATCGGGTGCACTACCGCGACCCCTCGTTCACCAACCTCCAAGCGGTGGCCGCGATGTGCGAGGGCGGCATGGTCGCCGACGTCATCGCCTCGGTCGCCAGCATCGACCCCGTCATGGGCGGAGTGGACAGATGAACATCGAACAGCCTTCCAGCACACCGATTCTCCTGAAGCTCAGCACGCGCCCGGAACCGTATCCACCGCACGTGCGCGAACGCCTCGAACTGGACGCGAAGGAGATCATCACCCGCTACCCACACCCCCGTTCCGCGCTGCTCCCGCTGCTGCACCTGGTGCAAGCCGAGGAAGGCTGCGTGACCGGTACCGGCATCGACTTCTGCGCCGATCACCTGAACCTCACCGGCGCCGAAGTCACCGCGGTCGCCACCTTCTATTCGATGTACCGGCGCACCCCCACCGGCGACTACCACGTCGGCGTGTGCACGAACACGCTCTGCGCCATCCTCGGCGGTGACGCCATCTACGAAGCACTGCAACAACATCTGGAAATCGGACACGGCCAGACAACCCCCGACGGCGCCATCACCCTCGAACACATCGAATGCAACGCCGCCTGCGATTACGCGCCGGTCATGATGGTGAACTGGGAATTCTTCGACAACCAGACTCCAGAATCGGCGCTCGCCATCGCCGATGCCCTGCGAGCGGGTCACCAGGTCCGTCCCACCCGCGGCGCACCACTGTGCACGTTCCGTGAAACCGCCCGCATCCTCGCCGGATTCCCCGACGAGCGCCCCGGCGTGCTCGAAGGAGCACCGGGCGCACCCACCTTGGCGGGGCTCGAAATCGCCGCAGAAGATGACTCGGCAGGGGGATCGCGATGACGACGCTCACCCCGGTACTCAGTGAACACTGGGCCACCCCGCGGTCCTGGACCCTCGAAAGCTACCGCGCGGCCGGCGGCTACGACGGCCTCCGCGCCGCCTTGCGGAAGGCGCCCGACGAGGTGATCCAAACCGTCAAGGACGCGGGTCTGCGCGGTCGCGGCGGCGCGGGCTTTCCCACCGGCATGAAGTGGTCGTTCATCCCGCAGGGCCCCGGCCCCGACGGCACGACGAAACCGCACTACCTCGTCGTCAACGCCGACGAATCCGAACCCGGCACCTGCAAAGACATCCCGTTGATGCTGGCCACCCCGCACACCCTCATCGAAGGCATCGTGATCGCCGCGTATGCGATCCGGGCCGCGACCGCGTTCATCTACGTCCGCGGCGAAGTGGTGCCGGTGCTGCGCCGACTCCAAGCCGCTGTCGCCGAGGCCTATTCGGCGGGACTGCTCGGCCACGACATCCTCGGCTCGGGATTCGATCTGGAGCTGATCGTGCACGCCGGCGCGGGCGCCTACATCTGCGGTGAGGAAACCGCCCTGCTCGACTCTCTCGAAGGCAGGCGCGGACAGCCCCGACTGCGCCCACCGTTCCCCGCCGTCGCGGGCCTGTACGCATGCCCGACAGTGGTCAACAACGTGGAATCCATTGCCAGCGTGCCCTCGATCCTGCGCCACGGCACCGAATGGTTCCGTTCGATGGGCAGCGAGAAGTCACCCGGTTTCACGCTGTACTCCCTGTCGGGACACGTCGCCCGCCCCGGCCAGTACGAGGCCCCGCTCGGCATCACCTTGCGCGAGCTGCTCGACTACGCGGGCGGTGTGCGGGCCGGGCACACCCTGAAGTTCTGGACCCCCGGCGGTTCCTCGACACCGATGTTCACCGACGAACACCTCGATGTCGCCCTCGACTACGAAGGTGTCGCCGCCGCCGGATCCATGTTGGGCACCAAGGCCTTACAGATCTTCGACGACACCACGTGCGTGGTGCGCGCGGTCCTGCGCTGGACCGAGTTCTACGCCCACGAATCGTGCGGCAAATGCACACCGTGCCGTGAGGGCACCTACTGGCTCGTGCAATTGCTGCGCCGGCTCGAAGCGGGCCATGGCACCGAAGCCGACCTGGACAAGCTCGCCGACATCGCCGACAACATCAACGGCAAATCGTTCTGCGCGCTCGGTGACGGCGCGGCCAGCCCGATCTTCTCCTCGCTGAAGTACTTCCGCGACGAATACCTCGCGCATCAGCGACTCGGCGGCTGCCCGTTCGATCCGGCCGCCTCGACCGTGTGGGCACCAGCGAAAGAGGACCGATGACAGCCATCGCGCCAGGCAACAGCAGCGGTGTAGTGCCCACCGACATGGTGAGTGTCACCATCGACGACACCACCATCGAGGTGCCCGCCGGAACCCTGCTGATCCGCGCCGCCGAGCTGATCGGTGTGCAGATCCCCCGCTTCTGCGACCATCCCCTGCTCGACCCGGTCGGCGCGTGCCGACAGTGCCTCGTCGAGGTGGAAGGGCAGCGAAAGCCGGTCGCCTCCTGCACGATCCCCGTCACCGACGGCATGATCGTGCGCACCCAGATCAGCTCCCCGGTCGCGGAGAAGGCCCAGCGTGGGGTGATGGAGTTGCTCCTCATCAACCATCCGCTGGATTGCCCGGTGTGTGACAAGGGCGGTGAGTGTCCGCTGCAGAACCAGGCGATGTCCACCGGCAGCGCCGAATCCCGCTTCGACGGGGAGAAGCGGACGTACCCGAAGCCGATCCCGCTGTCCACGGCGGTGCTGCTGGACCGGGAGCGGTGCGTGTTGTGCGCACGCTGCACCCGGTTCTCCCAGCAGGTCGCCGGTGACCCGTTCATCGAGCTGATGGATCGTGGTGCGCTGCAACAGGTCGGCATCGCCCAGGCCGAGCCCCTCGACTCCTATTTCTCCGGCAACACCGTGCAGATCTGCCCCGTGGGCGCGCTCACCGGCACTTCCTACCGTTTCCGGGCCCGCCCGTTCGACCTGGTCTCCACACCGAGTGTCTGTGAGCACTGCGCCTCGGGGTGCGCGCAACGTACCGACCATCGCCGTGGAAAAGTGTTGCGCCGCTTGGCCGGTGACGATCCGCAGGTCAACGAGGAATGGAACTGCGACAAAGGCCGCTGGGCCTTCGCCTACGCCACCGAACGCGACCGCCTCACCACACCGATGGTGCGCGGCTGGGACGGCGTCCTCGCCCCCGCCTCCTGGCCCGAAGCCCTCACCGCCGCCGCCGCGGGCCTGAGCGCCGCGATCGGCAATGCCGGAGTACTCGTCGGCGGACGAGTCACCGAGGAGGAGGCCTACGCGTACAGCAAATTCGCGCGAATGGTCCTCGCTACCAACGACATCGACTTCCGCAGCCGGGTGCACTCGGAAGAGGAGGAACGATTCCTCGCCGCCCGCATCGCCGGACGCGGTGTCCAGGTCGACTTCGCCGCACTCGACAGAGCCCCCGTCGTGCTGCTGGTCGGGTTCGAACCGGAAGAAGAATCGCCCATCGTCTACCTGCGGCTGCGCAAGGCCGCACGGACACGCGGGCAGCGGGTGGTGTCGCTGGCGCCGTTCGCCTCCCGTGGCCTCGAACGCATGTCCGGCGCGCTCATCCAAACCCCGCCCTGCGGCGAAGCCGATGTCATCACCTCGATCATGGCCGAAACTTCCGCCGATGCCACCGAACTCATGGCGATGCTGAATACGCCGGGCGCCGTCGTCATGGCGGGCGAACGTCTCGCGGGCAGCCCCGGCGCGTTGTCGGCGGTGACCCGGCTGGCCGATGTCACCGGTGCCGCGCTGGCCTGGGTGCCGCGTCGTGCCGGCGAACGTGGCGCGCTGGAAGCGGGCGCGCTGCCCGGCCTGTTGCCCGGCGGCAGGCCCGTGGTGGATCCCGCTGCGCGCCAACAGGTTCGACATCGGTGGCAGTCCGGAGAACTCCCCGTCACGCTGGGGCGCGATGCCACCGCGATCCTGTCGAGCGCGGCCCAGCTGGGTGCGCTGGTCATCGGTGGTGTCGACCCGGTCGATATGCCGGACCCGGCGGCCGCACTGGCCGCCATCGACGCGGCCCGGTTCGTCGTCAGCCTCGAAATGCGGCACAGCGCCGTCACCGAACGCGCCGACGTCGTCTTCCCGGTGGCGACCGCGATGGAGAAGTCGGGCACCTTCCGCACCTGGGAAGGCCGACCGCGCCCCTTCACCGCGGCCTCGCTCGACACCACCCGCCGCGTCGCCGCCCCGCTGTCGGACCTGCGGGTACTGCAATCGCTGGCCGCACAGATGGGCGTCCCGATCAACCTGCCCGATACTGCCGCCGCCCGCGCCGAACTCGACTCGCTCGGCCCCTGGAACGGCACCCCCCTCCCGGCACCGGAACTGACCAGCCAGACCCGCCCCGTACCCGGCCCCGGAACGGCGGTGCTCGCGGGGTGGCGAATGCTGCTCGACGCCGGTCGCATGCAGGACGGTGAACCCAACCTCGCCGGCGTCGCCCGCCCGCCGGTCGCCCGCCTGTCGGCCGCGACCGCCGCCGAGATCGAAGCCGACGATGCCGATCACGTCATCGTCTCCACCGATCGCGGCGAGATCTCGGTGCCGCTGATGATCACGGACCTGCCCGACCGGGTGGTGTGGCTGCCGCTGCACTCACCCGGCTCGACGGTCGCCGCCGAACTCGGTGTGACACCCGGCGCCGTCGTGCGCCTGCGCCGCGCCGACGACAGGATGAAGGAACACCGTCATGAGTGATCGAGTGCTACTCCTTGCGGCCGACGCCGGACCTGTCTTCGGCACCGACCCGCTGTGGCTGGTGGTGGTCAAGGCGCTCGGCGTGTTCGTCTACCTGATGCTGGTGCCGTTGATCGCGGTGTACGCCGAGCGCAAAGTCGTCGCGTGGATGCAGATGCGGGTCGGTCCCAACCGGATCGGGCCCGGCGGCATGCTCCAGTCCGTCGCCGACGGTGTGAAGATGGCGCTCAAGGAAGACATCATCCCGGCCATCGTGGACAAGCCGATCTTCGTGCTCGCCCCGATCATCTCGGTGATCCCGGCGTTCATGGCGTTCGCGGTGATCCCGATGGGCCCGGAGGTGTCGATCTTCGGGACGCGAACCGCGTTGCAGCTCACCGATATGCCCGTCGCAGTGCTCTACATCCTCGCCATCACCTCCATCGGCGTGTACGGCATCGTGCTGGCCGGCTGGTCGTCGGGTTCGACGTATCCGCTGCTCGGCGGCCTGCGCTCGACGGCGCAGGTGATCTCCTACGAGATCGCGATGGCACTGACCTTCGCCACGGTGTTCCTGCTGTCTGGCACCATGGCGACCTCCGAGATCGTCGGCGCGCAGGAGGGCACCTGGTACGTCTTCCTGCTGCTGCCCTCGTTCCTCATCTACTGCGTGTCCATGGTCGGCGAAACCAACCGGGCGCCTTTCGACCTGCCCGAAGCCGAAGGTGAACTCGTCGGCGGGTTCCACACCGAGTACTCGTCGCTGAAGTTCGCGATGTTCATGCTCGCCGAATACGTGAACATGGCAACGGTGTCGGCGCTGGCGACCACGCTGTTCCTCGGCGGCTGGCGCGCACCGTTCCCGATCAGCCTGTGGGAGGGCGCCAACTCCGGGTGGTGGCCGCTGCTGTGGTTCACCCTCAAGGTGTGGACGTTCCTGTTCGTGTTCGTCTGGCTGCGCGGCACCCTGCCCCGGCTGCGCTACGACCAGTTCATGAACCTCGGCTGGAAACTGCTCATCCCCACCTCGCTGGTGTGGGTGATGGTCGTGGCCGCCGCACGGGTACTCGATCTCGAGGGCCTCCCCGGACAGAACCTGATCCTGGTCGGAGTGGGTCTGGTGATCACCGCCGCGATGATCGCGATGTTCCTGCGCGCGGGCCGCAGCAAGGGTCTACCGCCGCTGCCGCCACAGGAGCCCTCGACCTCGTCGGTGTTCCTCGGATTCCCGGTCCCGCCGATGCCACCACGGCCCGCGAACGACGAGCCCCAGATCGGCTTGTTCGAACCGCTCGCCGGTTTCGCGGTCACCGCGGCCACGATGTTCAAGAAGCCCAACACCGAGTCCTACCCCGAGGAGAAGGTGCCGACCGCGCCGCGGTATCACGGCCGCCACCAGCTCAACCGCTACGAGGACGGACTCGAGAAGTGCATCGGCTGCGAGCTGTGCGCGTGGGCGTGCCCGGCCGACGCGATCTTCGTCGAAGGTGCCGACAACACCGAGGACGAACGCTTCTCCCCCGGTGAGCGGTATGGACGGGTCTACCAGATCAACTACCTGCGCTGCATCGGCTGCGGCCTGTGCATCGAGGCCTGCCCGACGCGCGCACTCACGATGACCAACGAATACGAAATGACCGACGACAACCGCGCCGACCTCATCTACGAGAAGGACCAGCTGCTGGCCCCGATGCAGCCGGGTATGACTCCGGCGCCACACCCGATGGCACCGGGCACGGACGCGGCCGACTACTACCTGGGCCGGGTCGGTCCCGCACCGTCGGAGCAGGAGGTACTGCGATGAGCACCGCAACTGTGCTGGCCGCCGAGATCGCCGACACCTCCACCGGTGAGGCCGTGTTGTTCTGGGTGCTCGCCCCGATCGCGGTGCTCGGCGCACTGGGCATGGTGACCGCGGCCAAGGCCGTGCATTCGGCAATGTGCCTGGCCGCCACCATGATCGCGCTCGCCGTGTTCTACATCGCGCAGGGCGCGCTGTTCCTCGGCGTCGTGCAGATCGTGGTGTACACGGGCGCGGTGATGATGCTGTTCCTGTTCGTGCTGATGCTCGTCGGCGTCGACTCCGCGGAATCGCTGCGGGAGACGTTGCGCGGTCAGCGCATTGCCGCGGCGATCGTCGGGGTCGGATTCGGGATGCTGTTCATCGGCGGCATCGGCGCGGCTCTGCGCGACAGCGGAACCAGCTTCCCCGGCCGCGGTTTCGGCGACCGGGACGTGATCGCCGAACTCGCCGAGTTGATCTTCCTGCGCTACGTGTGGGCATTCGAACTCACCGGCGCGCTCCTGATCACGGCCACTATCGGTGCGATGGTGCTGGCCCACCGCGAGCAGTTCACCCCCAAACGCGGGCAGCGCGAAATGTCGCGCGACCGCTTCCGCACCGCGGGCGAACGGGCGACTCCGCTGCCGACACCGGGTGTCTACGCACGGCACAACGCTGTCGACAGCCCCGCCCAACTCCCCGACGGCTCCTTCGCCGAACTCTCGGTGAGCACGATCCTGCGTCATCGCCGCACCCGCGCCCACACCGAAGCCGCCGTGGCCTCGGTCGGCACGCTGCGTGAGGACGAGATCAGCGACGACAACCCGACGGCCGACGAGGAAGGCAAGCGGTGAACCCCCAGAACTACCTGTTCCTGTCTGCGCTGCTGTTCACGATCGGCGCCGCGGGAGTGTTGTTGCGCCGCAACGCGATCGTGGTGTTCATGTGCGTGGAGCTGATGCTCAACGCGGTGAATCTGGCGTTCGTCACCTTCGCCCGGTTGCACGACAACCTCGACGGTCAGGTGATCGCGTTCTTCACCATGGTGGTCGCCGCCGCCGAGGTCGTCGTCGGCCTGGCAATCATCATGACGATCTTCCGCGCCCGCCGGTCGACCTCGGTCGACGACGCCAACCTGCTGAAGTTCTGACATGGGTACCGCGATGCTGTGGCTGCTGCCCGCCCTCCCGCTCGCAGGCGCGATCGTCCTGCTCCTGTTCGGCCACCGCACCGACCGATGGGGCCCCTATCTGGGGACCGCGGCCGCAGTGGCCTCGTTCGTCGTCGCCCTTGTGGCGTTCTTCGGCATGCTCGCCCGCCCCGATGCCGACCGCGCCGTGCACAAGGAACTGTTCAACTGGGTGCCCGTCGGTGATCTCCAAGTCGGATTCAGCTTGCAGCTGGACCAGCTCTCGATCTGCTTCGCGCTGCTCATCACCGGTGTCGGGTCGCTGATCCACCTCTACTCGCTGGGCTACATGAGCCACGACCCCGCCAAGCGCCGGTTCTTCGGCTATCTCAACCTGTTCCTGGCCGCCATGCTGGTGCTGGTACTCGCCGACAACTTCCTCGTGCTGTATCTGGGCTGGGAAGGTGTGGGCCTTGCGTCCTATCTGCTGATCGGGTTCTGGTACGAAAAGCCTTCGGCCGCAACGGCAGCCAAGAAGGCGTTCGTGGTGAACCGGGTCGGCGACATGGGCCTGGCCATCGCCATGATGGTCATGTTCGCGACGTTCGGTTCCTTCGACTTCCGGACCGTGTTCGCGGCGAGCCCCGGCGCGAGCGAAGGCACCCTCACCGCGATCGGACTGCTGCTGTTGCTGGCCGCCTGCGGTAAATCCGCGCAGGTGCCGCTGCAGTCGTGGCTCGGTGACGCGATGGAAGGCCCCACCCCGGTGTCGGCACTCATCCACGCCGCCACCATGGTCACCGCGGGCGTGTACCTGATCGCCCGCTCCAACCCGATCTACGATCTCGCCCCGAACGCTCGCACCGCGGTGCTCGCCGTCGGTGCGGTGACGTTGCTGTTCGGCGCCATCATCGGCTGCGCCAAGGACGACATCAAGAAGGCACTCGCCGCCTCGACGATGAGCCAGATCGGGTACATGATTCTGGCCGTCGGCCTCGGCCCCGCCGGCTACGCGTTCGCGATCATGCACCTGCTCACCCACGGCTTCTTCAAGGCCGGACTGTTCCTCGGTGCCGGTTCGGTGATGCACGCGATGAACGACGAAACCGATATGCGCCGATACGGCGGCCTGCGCACGCTGATGCCGATCACGTTCGTCACCTTCGGCCTCGGCTATCTCGCCATCATCGGAGTGCCACCGTTCTCCGGGTTCTTCTCCAAGGACAAGATCATCGAGGCGGCCTTCGATCACGGCGGGTACACCGGGATCCTGCTCGGCGTGGTCACGCTCCTCGGTGCCGCACTCACCGCCTTCTACATGACCAGGGTCATGCTGATGACGTTCTTCGGCGAGCGCCGCTGGAAGCCCGACACCCATCCGCACGAGTCACCCACGGTGATGACCGGGCCGATGATCCTGCTCGCGTTCGGATCTGTCTTCGCGGGCGGACTGTTCGTGTGGGGTTCGTCGCTGGTGAACTGGCTCGAACCCGTCGTCGGCTCTCATCACGCGGAACCGGTGATCCCCGCGGCGGTGGTGACCGGGCTGGCACTGACGGCTGTCGCGATCGGCGTGGCCATCGCCTACCGCAAGTACGCCGAAGATCCCATTCCCGAGGTCGCGCCGGACCCGGTCGGCATGCTGACCGGAGCCGCGCGGAGCGACCTCTACGGCGACAAGATCAACGAAACCGTGTTCGAGCGCCCCGGTCGCCATCTCACGAGGGCGCTGGTGTTCCTCGACGCGAAGGGCGTCGACGGGATCGTCAACGGGACCGCCGCCACGATAGGTGGGCTGTCGGCGCGAATCCGCAAGGTGCAGACCGGTTTCGTGCGCTCCTATGCCCTGTCCATGTTCACCGGCGCGGCCCTGGTGGCCGCTGCCCTGCTGGCGGTGAGGTTCTGGTGAACTCGTTTCCCTGGCTGACGACACTCTGGCTCGCCCCCGTGATCGGGGCGGGTGTGGTGCTCGTCGTGCCCGCCGCCTGCCGCACTGTGGCGCGCGGTATCGCGTTCGCGGTGTCGATCGGTGTGCTCGCGCTCGCCGTCGTTCTGACGGTCCGGTTCCAACCCGGTGGTGAGCAGTACCAGTTCGTCGAATCCCACGAATGGATCCCGGCATTCGGTGTCGGCTACACCCTGGGCCTGGACGGCATCGCCACCGCATTGGTCCTGCTGACGGCGGTGCTGGTGCCCCTGCTGATCCTGGCGGGCTGGAACGACGACACCGCCTCCGGCGACGGCCGCAAGACCACCCACATCTACATGGCGTTGATGCTGCTGGTCGAGGCGATGGTGCTGATCTCGTTCCTCGCCCTCGACATCCTGCTGTTCTACGTGTTCTTCGAGGCGATGCTGATCCCGATGTACTTCCTCATCGGCGGTTTCGGCACCCGCACCACCGACGCCGCGATCCGCGCCCAACGTTCACGCGCCGCGGTGAAGTTTCTGCTCTACAACCTGTTCGGTGGGCTGATCATGCTCGCCGCGGTGATCGGGCTGTACGTGCTGACCGCCACGGCAGGCCTCGGTGAGGGATCCGCGGGCACCTTCGATCTGCGTGTCGTGGTCGCCGCGGCCAACAATGGCGAACTCGGGGGCAGCACCGCGGTGCTCAACGCGCTCTTCCTTGGTTTCCTGTTCGCCTTCGCCGTGAAAGCGCCACTGTGGCCGCTGCATACGTGGCTGCCCGACGCGGCGGTCTCGGCCACCCCGTCCAGCGCGGTGCTCATGATGGCGGTCGTCGACAAGGTCGGCACCTTCGGCATGCTGCGCTACTGCGTGCTGTTGTTCCCGCTGGCCTCGGACACTTTCGCGCCCTTGGTGATCACCCTGGCCGTGATCGGCATCGTCTACGGCGCGCTGCTCGCGATCGGCCAAACCGATGTGATGCGCCTGATCGCCTACACCTCGATCTCGCACTTCGGATTCATCATCCTCGGCATCTTCGCCATGACCAGCCAGTCCCAATCCGGGGCGACGCTGTACATGGTCAACCACGGATTGTCCACGGCCGCACTGTTTCTCATCGCCGGGTTCCTCGTCTCCCGGCGTGGAACCAGGATGATCGCCGAGTACGGCGGCGTGCAGAAGGTCGCGCCGGTACTGGCGGGCACGTTCCTCATCGCCGGCCTGGCCACTCTCTCACTGCCGGGTCTGGCGCCGTTCATCAGCGAATTCCTGGTCCTGGTCGGCACATTCCCGAAGTATCAGGTGGCGGCGGTGATCGCGACAGGTGCTCTGGTGCTGGCCGCGATCTACGTGCTGTGGCTGTATCAGCGGTTGATGACCGGCCCGCTGAAGCAGGGCAACGAGCACCTGCGTGATCTGGTGCCGCGCGAGCTGGCCGTGGTGGTGCCGCTGCTGGTCGCCTTGCTGGTGCTCGGGTTCTACCCGAAACCGATCCTGGATCTGGTGGATCCCGCGGTGGGACACACCCTGTCGACGATCGGTAAGCACGATCCCGCTCCGACGGTCCGCGCTCCCGAAGCAGGTGCGGCCACCCCGCCCGCGGGCGGCCACAAATGAGGACGGACTCCGTGACCATCACCGAGCTCGCGGCCATCGCGCCCGCACCGAGCATCGAATACCACCTGCTCGCCCCGATGCTGATCGTGTTCGCGGTCGGTGTGGTCGGTGTGCTCGTCGAAGCGTTCGTGCCACGGCCCTACCGGTATCTGACGCAGTTGGTGCTCGGGTTGGCCGGTGTTGTCGGCGCGTTGGTGGCCGTGGTGCTGCTCGCGGGATCCGAGGGCACGGCGGTGGTGGGTGCGGTGGCCATCGACGGGGTCACGTTGTTCCTGCAGGGCACGATCCTGCTGGTCGCGCTGCTGGGTCTGCTCTTGATCGCCGAGCGCGGCGCGGTGCCGCGGGCTCGCAGCGGGCCGGGCACGTGGAACCGGGCGGCGGCCGCGTTGGATCGAGGGGTCGACGCGTTCACTCCGCAGGCTTCCGCGGTGCCCGGCAGCGCGCACGAACTCGCGGCGGTGCGTTCCGGTGTCTCGACCACCGAGGTGTTCCCGCTGACGATGATCGCGGTCGGTGGTCTGCTGCTGTTTCCCGCGTCGAACGATCTGCTGACGATGTTCGTCGCGCTCGAAGTGCTGTCGCTGCCGCTGTATCTGCTGTGCGGGCTGGCTCGCCGCAGGCGGTTGCTCTCGCAGGAAGCGGCGATGAAGTACTTCCTGCTCGGTGCGTTCTCCTCCGCGTTCTTCCTCTACGGCGTCGCGATGCTCTACGGGCAGACCGGCACGGTGTCACTGCCGGGAATCGGCGCGGCACTGGACAAGCAGTCCGAGAACGCGACACTGGCCCTGCTCGGGATCGGGATGCTCGCTGTCGGTCTGCTGTTCAAGATCGGTGCCGTCCCGTTCCAGGCCTGGGTGCCCGACGTGTACCAGGGCGCGCCGACACCGATCACCGCCTTCATGGCCGCCGCCACCAAGATCGCCGCTGTCGGTGCGACCATGCGGGTGCTGATGGTGGGAGTGAATGCGCTGAGCTCGGATTGGCGACCGGTCATCGCCGCGGTCGCGGTAGCGACGATGGTCGTCGGTGCCATCATGGCGATCACCCAGACCGATGTGAAGCGCATGCTGGCCTACTCCTCGATCGCCCACGCCGGGTTCCTGCTCGTCGGTATTGTCGCCGCCGACACCGCCGGTGTCGCGGCCGTGCTGTTCTACCTGCTGGCCTACGGCCTCGGCACCGTCGGCGCGTTCGCGGTGGTCAGTCTGGTCCGCGACGCGTCCGGTGACGAAGCGACCGCGCTGTCGCAGTGGGCAGGCCTCGGACGCCGATCCCCGTGGCTCGCTTCGGCATTCGCGCTGTTACTGCTGTCGTTCGCCGGTCTGCCACTCACCAGTGGGTTCGTCAGCAAGTTCGCCGTCTTCGCGGCCGCTTCCGGTGGCGGCTACACCGCACTGGTCATCATCGGCGTCCTCTGCAGCGCTATCGCCGCCTTCTTCTACGTCCGCGTCATCGTCTTGATGTTCTTCACCGACCCCCCGGCCGACGCACCCACCGTGACCGCCCCTTTCGCCACCACCCTGGTCGTGGCCTTCAGCGCGGGCGCCACGGTCCTGCTCGGCATCTTCCCCCAGCCGGTTCTCGATCTCGCCGACCGCTCCGCCCTGTTCATCCGCTGATGCCGTCTACTCCCCTGCCCGACCCCCGCCCACCGACCAGTCACGAACGCCATGTCGGCCAACCGTGGAACGCGTCCTATCTCGACGGCCCAGCACCGTGGGACATCGGCGCCCCGCAACCGGCTGTCGTCCGTCTGGCGGAGGTGGGCGGATTTTCCGGACCTGTCCTCGACGTAGGTTGCGGCACCGGCGACAACGCACTGTTCATCGCCGCCCGTGGCCTGCCCGTGTTCGGCGTCGATGTGGCCGAAACGGCGCTGGCCATCGCCCGGCAAGCAGCCGATGACCGCGACGTCGACGTCGATTTCGCCATGGCCGACGCCCTGCACCTGCAACGCCTGTACCGCCGCTTCGAAACAATCCTCGATTGCGGCCTCTTCCACACCTTCGACGAGGTCGAACGCATCGAATACGTTGCGAGCCTGGCCTCGGTCGCCGACGACGGCGCCACCCTGTATGTGTTGTGCTTCAGCGACATCGGAGCCGACACGGGCACCCATCCGGTCAGCAAGAAGGCCCTAACCAGCCCCTTCGCAGACAATCCCGCATGGCAGATCACGACCATCGCCCCGGAACATCTCCGAACTCGTTTCCACGATTCCACCCCCGCCTGGCTCGCGACCATTGTGCGCAGGTAGATCCTCCGGGCCTTGACCTGAAGAGAAGTTGAGCTTCTAGCGTCCGTTCCCCAGCGCCCCTCCGCACCACAACCGCACTACTCACCGACCTCGATCCGCTACCGCCGCAGCGCCTGAGTTCGGTAGCGTGGCCGGGTGCTTCGATCCTGGATACAAACCGCGATGGTAGGACTGTCGATCGGCATCGTCGTGGTCGTTTCCGGGTGTGGGCAGGTGATTTCCGGGAAGGCCGAGCCCGTGGCGCCGAGCCCGGACCTCTGCGACGCGGTCGTGATGTTCGTGCTCGACGTGTCGTTGTCGATGGAGGCAACCGACGTCGCACCGAATCGCCTCGCTGTCGCCAAGCAAGCGATGAAGGAATACGCGCAGGGGCTGGCACCGGGCACACACCTCGGTCTGGCCACTTTCGCGGGCACCGCATCGGTGCAGACGACTCCGACAACCAATCGCACCGCGTTCACCACGGCCCTCGACAGCGTGCGACTCGCCGAGCGCACGGCAACCGGCGAAGGCATATTCACCGGGCTGACGGCAATCGACTCCGTCGACAGGGTCGCGCCCATTACAGGACCTCGCCGGATCATCCTGATCTCGGACGGCAAACAAACCATCCCCCTAGACCTCGACGAGCCCCGCGGCGCGTACAGCGCTGCCCGCGAGGCGAACACCGTGCACACCCCCGTCTCCGCGATCTCCCTCGGCACCGCAGACGGAGTTGTCGAGATCCCGGACCACACCGGCCGCGCACGAGTCCGGGTTCCCGCCGACCCGGACTCCCTGCGGGAGATCGCCCGCCTTTCCGGCGGCACCTTCCACACCGCGGCGACGCTGCCCCAACTCACCTCCGCTCTCACCGACCTGAGCTGCCGCACCTGACACCTCGAGGACCGAGGCGATCACCTCGATACACCACGCAGGTGGACCTGACCCCGGGCTACCGCGGGAACCCGGCAGAAGGTGGTATGTATGAAGACCCGCAGCACACCATCCCGGGCATGATCACGAGAGAGGTCGGGTACGAGATGGCTTCGAGGAACCATCTCAATTTCTCGCCGACAGCTTCGCGGCGAGGCTTCCTGTTCGGCGCGGTGGGCACGCTCGCGCTGGGCGCCACGGGGTTCGCGCAGGCCGACACCACCCCCTTCCCACCCGCACCGTTGCCATTGCCTCCGCTACCGCCGCCCTCCTACACCCCGCTCAACTATCATTCGCCGCCGCTTGAGCCGTTCGTCGACGCGCTGCCGATTCCCGAAATCCGGCCCGCCGCAGGGGAACTGGTCTCGATGTCGGGCATGCACCGATACCACCGCGACCTGCCCGAAACCCGCACGTGGGGCTATTCGCAGCCGGTACTGGGTCCGATCTTGGAAGGACACCGGGACCGACCGGCGCACATCACCTTCCGCAACGACCTCGGTAGCCACGTGCTCGGCCCACACGTCGACGTCACGATGCACGCCACCACCGAACTCGACCGCACCGACCCGCGCTCGACGGTGCATCTGCACGGAGGTGTCAACGCCCCGGACTCCGATGGGCACCCGATGATCTCGTGGCGCAACGGCGGTAGCCAGCGCAACGTCTACAGCAACCGGCAGGAAGCCGCCACGCTGTGGTATCACGACCACGCGATGGGCATCACCCGGCTCAATGTCCAGGCCGGCTTGGCTGGGCTGTACTACCTGCGCGACGAGTACGACACCGGGGCCGCAGACAACCCGCTGGGATTGCCGACCGGTGAGTTCGAGATCCCGCTGATCGTGCAGGACCGCACCTTCAACCCCGACGGCAGCCTGCAGCCGATGGTCGGTACGTATATCCAGCAGGGCTACAACCAGTCCGGTCAGTTCGGGGACGTGGCCTGTGTCAACGGGGTGGCGTGGCCGAACTTCGATGTGCGCCGCACCCTTTACCGCTTCCGGCTGCTGAACGGATCCAATTCGCGCACCTACGGCTTCGGGCTGAGCAACGGGATGCCGTTCTGGGTGATCGGTAATGACCTCGGACTGCTCGACACCCCCGTGCCGACTGCGCTGGTTCGGTTGGGTCCGGGCGAACGCGCCGACCTCCTCATTGATTTCAGCGACCTACGCGACGGTGAGCAGTTCGAGTTGATCAACACCGAACTCAACGACTTCGGCAACACCGTGTTCATGGTCCCGGAATTGCGGCCCATCATGCGATTCACGGTGGGCGGCGAGGGCCCGCCCGCTCGGGTGCCCGCCGTGTTGCGCGGCGGACCCGGCCTGCCCGATCCACTTCCGCCACTGGGTGATCCAATCCGCACACGCACGATGACGCTGATGGGTTTGAACGACTCCGACCGCGTGGCCGCGACCTTCCCGACGATGATGGCGATCAACAATCTGCCGTTCCTCACCGACGACATCGAAGTGGCGGAGGCGGGAACTGTCGAGCGTTGGGACATCGTCAATGTGACCCCGTTCGACCACCCCGTTCACGTGCACCTGGCCCGGCAGCGGATCGGCTCCCGTCAAATGATCCTCAGCTCGGCCTACTGGGCGACGAACCCGCCGCCCGCCCAGCTCGGCGTGCGCTGGAACCCGCCCGCCGACAGGTTCGCCTTCGGCCCCGACCTACCGCCCGCACCGTGGGAGGCAGGCTGGAAGGACACCGTGCATTGCCCGGCCGACACCGTCACCCGCGTGTACGTGTACTGGCCCTCGGTCGACGAACTCGGTTTCGACCCGGATCAGCTGCTGCGGATCCCGGCCGGTGCGGAGGCGGTGGCGCCACATGCCGCCATGGGCCACGGCGCAGCTGATGCGCAGCCCGAGATCCGCGGCTATGTCTGGCACTGTCACAACCTCGACCACGAGGACCACGACATGATGCAACAGATCCGCGTCTCCGGCTAGACGGGGTGCAGGTAAGAATCGTGTCACCTGGTACCTGAATCCGTAGTAGAAGTCGCCCGGTGGTGTGACTGGATGCGCTGCTATCGGAGTCGAGCGTGTCAGAGGCTGCAGCGGGCGTCGGTGGGCGGGGTTTCGAGCTCGAGGAGATACGCGTTGACCACGTCGTCGACGCACTCGCTACCGCCGAGGAGGTAGGCGCCGTGCTGCTTGCCGTCGACGGTGAGCAGGCTTGCCCCGAGGGCTTGCGCCATCGCGATGCCGCCCTCGTGTGGCGTCGCCGGATCACCGGTGGTCGACACGACCAGTGTCTCGGGGAGGCCTTCGGCATCGGCGAGCCAGGGCTCGTCACGCGTGGGCGGTGCGGGCCACGCCTCGCACTCGCTGTGGTAATTCCCCGCCGTGAACACGTCGAGGTCGAACATCGGTGCGACGTGCCCGATCTCGCGTGCGAGCGCTGTGTGTTCAGCGGGCGTCAGGCGGGGCCAGTCCATGCAACGCACGGCGATGCTGGTGTCGAGGTCCGGGAAGCCGTCGAGCAAGGCGAGCACTTCGTCGGCGCGCCCGGCTCCGAGCGCTGTCAGGGCGGAGATGACTTCTGGCCATTTCGCCTCCGAGTACAGGCCACCGCTGATGCCGAGGTAGACGTCCCAGACGCTGGCGGCGCGGCCGCCGGCCGTCGGCGCCGGCGTCTCGATGAGCGGCCGCACGATCTCGTGCAGGCGATCGTTCGTGGCCGCGGGATCGGTGCCGAGTACGCAGTCGGGCGATTCGGCGCAGAGCGCGGCGAGGTCGTCGAACCGGGCCTGCAGGCCTTTGAATTGGGACAGGCGGAATTGGCTCGCCGTCAGGTCGGGCGCGACGGCTCCGTCGAGGACGACCGCGCGGACCTTCTCGGGGTAGGTCGTGGTGTACATGGCGCCGAGCTCGGAGCCGTAGCTGTAGCCGAGGTAGGTCAGCTGGTCGTCACCGAGCACCGCTCGCATGATGTCCATATCGCGCACAACGTTTTTCGACCCGGCGTTCACCAGGTTCGCGACCCCACCGGAGCCGTCGGCGCAGCGCTGTGCGAGCTCAACTGCCTGTTCGGCGCTCGTGATGTCGTACACGGCGCCGAATCGCGGCCCGTCGCCGGCGTCGGATTCCTCGTCGGTGTAGCAGTCGAGGGCAGGAGTCGACGATCCGGTCCCGCGAGGGTCGAAGCCGACGATGTCGAAGCGCTCGTGGACGGGGCTCGCCTGCCACAGCGGCACGGTCGACGCGACGAGGCTGGTACCGGAGCCTCCCGGGCCTCCCGGGTCGATCAGCAACGAGCCCTCGGCCTCGCCCGTGGCGGGCAGGC
Source organism: Nocardia sp. NPDC058518 (assembly GCF_042719655.1). Taxonomy (NCBI): domain Bacteria; kingdom Bacillati; phylum Actinomycetota; class Actinomycetes; order Mycobacteriales; family Nocardiaceae; genus Nocardia; species Nocardia sp. NPDC058518. The sequence continues at coordinate 7,906 of NZ_JBHXNJ010000001.1, read as the reverse complement.
GCAGGAGCGCGACCTTCACCTTCGCGCCCTCTGGCTCGTCGTAGTCGCGCGGCACCGCCACCGAGGCGCATTCGAGCGCGGGGTTCGCGAACAGCTCGGCGTCCGCCGCGCTCGTCGCGGTGCCCTCGCACCCGCCCCAGTCGAGCTCTTGCCCGAGGTAGGCGCCGAGGTCCGCATCAGCGCCGGAACCCGGTGCAGGAGAAGCGGACGTACAGCCGGCGAGTAGGAGCGTGGCGGCCGCAGCGAGCCCGGTCGTGAGGCGCCGGGATCGATTCGGGAGTCGAAGACGTGATCGCATGCGTTTCCTTTTGTCGAGCCGCGGGTCATGGTCCTGTCCGGGGTGTGGGACAGGAAGGAACATCGCGACGAGATCTTCTAGCATGACCATGCTAAACAAAAAATAGCATGCGCATGCTAGAAGCACTAAGGTGAGGTTCGTGCCCAAGAGAGTTGACCCGGATATCCGCCGGGAACAGGTCGCCGACGCCGTGATCGACGAGATCGCCGAGCACGGACTCCGCTCGGTGACCCTCGCCCGGATCGCCGCACGCACCGGCTTGGCCATCGGGAGCATCCGGTACTACTTCGGCGACACCGTCCGCGAGGTCATGCGTTTCACCTTGGGCGTCCTCATGCAGCGCGCCGTGCGCCGCGCCACGACGATGTCCGACGACCCGACCACACGGATCGCGGACGTCATCGCCTTCGCCGCGCCCACCAGCGAGCAGGAGTGCAAGGAGAACATCGCCCTGGTCGAGTACCGCGTCATGGCGCGCACGGACCCCGAGCTCGCGGCAGACATCGCTGCGACCTCCCTCGCGGGCGCGGAGGTGATCCGCTCGCTGCTGCGTGATGCGCTGGCCGACCGTGCTGTCGACGAGGAGGCGCTGCACCGCGAGGCGCTCCTGTTGTTCACCCTGATCGAGGGCTTCTCGTTCAGTTCGGCGCTATTCTCCGCCCCGTTGCGCGAGAAGGACATCCGTGCCGTCGTGACGGCGACCATGCACCGTCTGCGCGGCGCCTATCCGCCTTCCGAACAAGCCCCCGAGGACTGCCGAGGACAAGATCGGCCAGCGCGCTGAACCCTCGCCGCTGCTGATGTGGCCGATATGACGATTTCACGGAGATCTGCAGCGACCAACTCGCGTCGACGTATCCAGCCCGACCGCACCGGCACCCACCAGCCACTGACCCGGCCGCCGAAAACCGACCCGCGGCATATCGACACAGACCTGCGCACCGGCACGAAACCTGGTCGCAGCTAGGATCCGCAAGCGCACTCAAGCGCCCGACTCACCGACCCTGATCCAATACCGCCGTGCCGGACCGAGTTCGGTGTCCTGAATGCTTTCGAGGACACCACCATGGTGCTCTATCGTCTTCACCGACCCGAGATTCGGCGGCACATACGGCCAACACGCGACTCATACCAGCCGATCCGGCCTCGACGATGATCTCCCCCAATGCCCAGGTAGCCACCCCGCGTCGGCGTGCGGAGGGCCGGATCCCGTAACCGACGTGGCCGACCCGCTGCACGAAGTCACTTGTCCCGTGCCGCAACGCGATCGCGCCGAGAACCCGATCACCCTCGACTATCCAGCGATACGAGCACCGCCCGTCGCCACCCTCCACCGACGCGGCAGTGAGCCGCGCAACCCAGCTCTCGAACCCCGCCACCGAGTCGACGTCATCACTCGGCAGCAAGCCGAAGCCGTCCTCATGAGCACCGGGACCCCACTCCGAATGCGCCTCGACCCATGCGCTGTACAGATCGGCAGAGGGCGTGATCAACACGGGCACACTCGGACCGTACCTCGAATCGGCTCGAGGAATGTTGGTGGAGTTGTGGCTGCGGACGGCATCGACGAGGTCATCGGAAACCTGTCGGTTTCGGCATCTACTGTCACGCGTGTGCTCGTCCTCTGTTCGATGCTTGTCGCACCGCTGGTCTGCTGGTCACTCGTCGCGGAAACCGTCCGGGGGCGAATCGTCGGGATCATGGTTCTAGCCGCTATAGGGGCGGCCCAAGTCGCGCTGGGCGCAGGCCGGCTGGGGCACGATTTCCAGCTCACCGGGATCGCGGTGCTGGCTGTGCTGGTCATGGTCGTGCTGATGACTGCGCCGATCATCGAAGCAGGAACGACAGATGATGTTGCCCCACAGGGAATTACGAAGGCACGCATAGCTGTCGGATGGCTCCTCAGTGGCGGATACTGCGTTCTGAGCGGGGGCCTACTCGCCGTCGGCACTCTCCTCGTTCTCGCGATGGGGCGATGGGCGTGGGTACCACCTGTGGACGCCATCGGGTCGCTACCGGAGAGCCTCGTCCTCAGCGAGACCATCGACGCAGGGTGTGCCGCCCGATCATCGAACAACAGTTGCGACCGGGAATTCATCATCGAGGGGAGAGGCGATCAATCACCCGAAGAGATCGCCGCCCAGGTCCGGCTTCACCTCGAAGACACCGCCGCCTGGACATTCACTCCAGGAACCCCGACAAGGGGCGCCTCGGCTTCGTGGAACGGCACCTGCCGAATGGAGGGCTGGCTGTTGGACCGTCACGACTCGTGCCTGCGGGTGGCGCTTCGCGACGACGCCCGAATCTCTGTGTATCTGAGCTACAAGGACGACTGGTGACAGGCCTCTCGACAGCCGGGGCTGCGGCCCCGAGAGTTCCTGTCTTGTCAGGTCCGTTTTCCCGCGCCCATGCTGCCCACGATCAGATCGGTCAGCGCCGAGACCGCTTCCACGGCTGACGTCGCGCCCAGGTTCAGTTCCGCGGCCAGTGTTTCGGCCGCGCCGAGTACGCCGACGCAGCGCAGCCGGAGCGCCGCGGTGGTGAGGGACGAGAACGGTTGCAAGGTGGCGGCCATCCAGTCTCGGTAGCTGTCGAGCATGTCGTGCTGGATCGCCTGGACCTCCGGATTTCCTTTCAGCGCGGCGGAAATCGCGTCGAACTCGGGCATGTCGGTGGCGCAGGCGAAGTAGGCGGCACTCATCACCCGGGCGATCTCGTCGACGGTGGGGGTGGCGTCGCGGACGGCTTGTTCCGAGGCCAGGCGGTGGCGTTCGTCGAGTTGCCGGTACAGCGCGAGCAGTAGTTCGGGGCGGGTGCCGAAGTGGTCGTAGACGATCGGCCTGCTCACGCCCGCGGCCTCGGCGAGGGTGGCCAAGGTCAGGCCATCAGTGCCTTGCTCACGGACCAGCGTCAACGCGGTGTCGAGCAGTTGCTCGCGTCTGGCGGGCTTCGCCAGTCTGCCCGATCGTGTCGTCATCGTCCTCCCTTGCGCCATTCCCTCAGTTTAGCTACAAAGAGTAAGTTACAACTTGTAGCTTAGATGCCGGAGAGGAATTCACCATGGAGCAATCGGTATTGATCATGGGCGGGTCGGGACAGGCGGGGTCGGACACCGCCGCGCTGTTGCGCCGGTGGTATCCGACCCTGCCGTTGACCATCGCGGGCCGCGATCTCGGTCGCGCGCAACGGGTCGCCGACGAACTCGGCACCGCGACAGCGGTAACGATCGATCTGTCCCGCCGCGATCTCGGTCTCGCCGAGACCACCTTCTCGGCGGTGGTCGCGACGCTATGGGACGACCGGCTCAACGGCCTGCACTACGCCCAGGACCGCGGACTGCCCTACCTCAGCATCTCCAGCGGCCTCCTCGACATCGGCCCGGAGATCGTCGCGGGCGCGCAAAGGTCGAGTGCGGCACCGGTTCTGGTCGCCAGCCACTTGATGGCGGGAATCGCCGTGCTCGCCGCACTGGATTCCGCGCGCGAATTCGACCGAGTCGACACGGTCCGCGTCGGCGTCGCGCTCGATGACACCGACACCGGCGGACCCGCGGGAATCGCCGACCTGGAGCGCTGGTCGGCGGTCACGTCGGCGGGTCTGGTGCGGCGCGACGGCGTCTTCACCTGGCTCGCCGAAGCCGACGCGCAAGCCGACGTACCCACCCTCGACGGCACCACGCTGCCCGGTCAGAGCATCCCGGTTCTCGATGTGCCGAGCCTGGCGCTGGCGACCGGCGCACCGAACGTCCGAGTCGACTTCGCGGTCGGTGAGACCCTGAGCAGACGTCGCGGCGAACCCGCCTCCGTCGAGATCCGGATCGATCTCGACGGAACCGACCGGACCGGCGAAGCGCATGCCAGGACACAGCATCTCGTCCATCGGGAAGGGCAGCGACCGCTGACTGCCCTCGGCATAGCGCTCGGCGTCGAGCGGCTGCTCGGCCTGCGCGGCGAAAAGCCCGCCCCGGGCATCCACACCCCCGAGGCATTGCTCGACCCCGCCTACGCGGTCGAGCGGCTGAACGAGATCGGTGCCGCGTGGCATCGAGTCAGCAGTGGCCCCCGGCCGTGACCCGGGGGCCACTGAGCCCCTACCGCAACGAACGGAAGAACTCGCGCACATCCTCGATCAGCAGGTCGGGCGCTTCCATCGCGGCGAAGTGACCGCCGCGGTCATATTCGGTCCAGCGAACGAGGTTGTTCTGTTTCTCGGCGATGCCGCGAATCGTGGTGTCGCCGGGGAAGACCGCGACCGCGGTCGGCACTCCGGAGCTGGGCAGGTCGGCGCCCCACTGCTGGGATTCCTTGTACAGGCGCATCGAGGAGCCTGCGGTGCCGGTGAACCACAGGATCGCTGTTTCGGCGAGCATGGCGTCGCGGTCGAGGGAGTCCTCGGGCAGCGCGGCGGCGGGGTCTTTGTAGGTGTTGACGACATCGACGATCCAGGCGAGCAGACCCGCAGGCGAATCGGTGAGCGCGTGGGCCAGGGTGTGGGGGCGGGTGCTGTGCACGCCCGCGTAGGCGGAGGTCTCGTTGCTGCTCCAATCCTGGAGTGCGGCAAGCTTTTCCTGATCCTGCTCGGTGTATCCCGCGCCGTCGTCGTTCCAGGCGGGGATGGTGATCGCGGCGTTGAGGTGCACGCCCGCGACGCGCTCGGTGTCGACGCGGCCCAGCTGTGGCGCGATGAACGAGCCCGCGTCGCTGCCCTGCGCGCCGTAGCGTTCATAGCCGAGTTCACTCATCAGCCGAGCGATCAGTTCCGCGGATCGCTCGGTCGCGGCCTGGCCGGGCTGGTGGGTGGGTCCGGAGAGGCCGAAACCGGGCAGGGTCGGGATGATGACGTCGAAGGCGTCGCGCGGGTCGCCGCCGTGCGCGCGCGGGTCGGTCAGCGGTCCGATCGTCGCACCGAAGTCGGTGAACGGCCAGCCGTGGACGAGAACCAGCGGCAGCGCGTCCGGTTCGGGTGAGCGGACGTGGGTGAAGTGCAGGCGCTGTCCGTCGATCTCGGTGACGAACTGCGGGTGGGCGTTGCGTGCGGCTTCGGCGGCACGCCAATCGAACCCGGTTCGCCAGTACTCGGCGAGGTCGCGCAGGTAGGCGGTGGGCAGGCCGTAGGTCCAGCCGGTACCGGGCAGGTCCTCGGCCCAGCGGGTGCGGGCTAGCCGCTCGTGCAGGTCGTCGAGGTCGGACTGCGGGATGTCGATCCGGAAAGTGTCGATGTCGCTCATACCGACAACGCTAGGGACCACTTAGGTCAGAATCGTTCCTAAGTACACGGCATGATGAAGAGATGTCCGAAACATCCGCCCGGCTGCTCCGCTTGCTGTCGCTGTTGCAGACCCATCGCGCGTGGTCCGGTGCCGAACTCGCGACCAGGCTCGATGTCACCGCGCGCACCGTGCGCCGCGATGTGGAGCGACTGCGCGGCCTCGGCTATCCGGTGCACGCGTTGCAGGGCAGCGCGGGCTATCGGTTGGGGGCAGGTGCGTCGATGCCACCGCTGCTGCTCGACGACGAGGAAGCCGTGGCTGTCGCCGTCGGCTTGCGCACCACCTCGGGCGGCACCGTCACCGGCATCGAGGACGCGTCGTTGCGCGCGCTCGCCAAGCTGGAACAGGTGCTGCCGTCTCGGCTGCGGCATCGGCTGACAACATTGCAGCAATCGATGGTGCGGGTCGCCGCTGAAGCCCCGCGGGTGGCGCCCGAGACGTTGCTGACGATCGCGGAAGCCTGCCGGCGCCACGAGCGTCTGCGGTTCGACTACACCGACCACGCCGGTCACACGTCGCGCCGCGATGTCGAACCCGATTCGTTGGTCAATGTGAGCAGACACTGGTACATGGTCGGTTGGGATGTCGACCGGGCGGATTGGCGGTCGTTCCGCATCGACCGGCTCCAGCCGCGTGTCCCGACGGGCCCACGATTCATCCCGCGCCCGGTGCCCGACGGCGACGCGGCGACCTATCTGTCACGCAGGCTGTCGGTCGCGTCGTGGCCGTGCCGCACCGTTGTCACCCTGCACGGGTCGGCTACCGAGCTGGCCGATCGTGTCTGGCCGGGAATGGGTGTCCTCGAAGCGGTCGACGACATCAGCTGCCTACTGCACCTGGGTGCCGACACCCCGGCCTCGCTGGCCTGGATGATCACCGCTCTGGACATCGAATTCACCGTCACCGACCCGCCGGAGCTCGTCACGGCGCTGCGGACGGTGAGCGAGCGCTGCCGTGACGCGATCGTCAATGCACCCGATGCCGATTTGCATCCTGTGCCACCAGGGCACTGACGGTCAACCAGATGCTTACTCACAGAGCGCGTGAGTGAGCATCCCACCGAGATCGACCGAGGACGATTCGCCGGTGTGGACGATGGTGACCGCGCGGCCGGATCGGGTGGCGCCCGCGACGGTGGAGAAGCCGTGGACGCCGCCGATGTGGCCGACGTACTGGGCACCGCAGGGCAGTTGGGTGTATCCGATGCCGAGCCCGTAGGACATGCCATCACCGTTGCCCATGTCGATGCCGTCGAGCATCTGCCGGAGCTGTGGCTCGGGCACGACCTGACCGGCCAGCAGCGCGAGGAAGAACCGATTCACATCGGCACCGGTGCTGACCAGGGCGCCGGATGTCCACGGCACCGACGGCTCCATCCGTGTCGTGTCGGTGACGGTCCCTTCGACCGTGGTGTATCCGGTCGGATGGGGGTGGCGCAGACCGGTTTCGCCGGTGGCAGGCAGGTAGGTGTTCGACAGGCCGAGCGGAGTCAGGATCCGGTCGCGCAGCTCGTCGGTGTAGCGATGTCCGGTCACCGTCTCGATCAGCACGCCCGCGACGATGTAATTGATGTTGGTGTACTCGAATCGGCTGCCGGGCGCGAACTTCGCGGGGTGCGCCAGCGCCAATGCGATCTCCTCGGCCGGGGTGAAGGTGCGGCCGTTCTTCGCCGCTTCGTGTTCGTCGAGTTCGGGGGATCGGGCCGGTTCGGGCAGGCCACTGCGGTGGCTCAGGATCTGCCGGACGGTGATCGTGCGACCGTCCACACCGTCCCCGGTGAGCAGTCCGGGCAGATACGTGTCGATGGATCGGTCGAGGTCGACGCGGTGTTCGGCCACCAGTTGCAGCACGATCGCGGCGGTGAAGGACTTGGTGATGCTGCCGACCCGCACATGCTGGGCGACGTCGGTAGCGATCGGAGTCGCTTCGGCCGCATCGCTCAGACCGGAGCCGACGACGGTGCTCGCGCCGTTCTCGGTGAGCGTGGCAATGGCACCGACGGCGCCCGAACCGACCATCGCGTCGAGGTCGCCGCGCACGCTGTCCACGCGGGTTACAGCGACAGGCTCGGCCTCGCTCGTCGTGCAGGCAGACAGGATCAGAGCGGCGATGAGGATCGGCATGGTGAAGGTTCGGCTACGCATGATCGAACGGTAGGAAGCCCAGGCCCGCACACACATTGGACTGCGGTACTACCACCGCATAGGACTGCGGTAGCGGGGGGGGGGGGGGGGGGGCCCCCCCCCCCCCCACAAACCCTAAAATAGGGGGCCACCCCCGCCCCCCGAAACTTATCGTTTTAAAAAAAGAAGAAGCCCCGCGAAAGATAGGTGTTTATA